>JBEKFX010000008.1:0-95357 GCA_050013115.1 Polyangiaceae bacterium | reverse complement strand
AGCCACGCCCAGCGCGCTGGCCACCGCCATCTGAACGCGCCGCCGGGGAGCGAAATCGCCGACAGGGACGACTTCTGCAAAAAGAGTCCTGTCTGTCGCCAGCGTGGCCCTCGGCGCGGAGGCGGCCGACGTCGCTGGCATGGGCGGGGGCAAGGACGTGATCGCCGCCGCGACCGCGGCCTGCACCAGGGCGCTTCCCGTCGTCGACATCGGGTGTGGCCCGGGCTTCGCCAGCGCCTTCTCGATGACAGGCAGCAGATGCGCCCACCGGCCGGAGCTGAGCGGGATCAGAACGTGCGCGAGCTCGGCCACGTTCTGAAAGCGCATGGCGGGGTCACGAGACAGGCAGCGCAAGACGAGGCCTTCCCATTCTGCCGAAAGCTCCGGGCGATGGGAACGCAGCGGCTCGGGCGTCGTTTCGAGCACCGCCGCGAATGTTTCACCGGGCCCGTCGCCGTCGAAGGGAAGGCGCCCGGCGAGAAGTTCGTAGACGACGACGCCGAGGGACCATACGTCCGCCCGGGCGTCGACGTTCTTGCTCGACCGAAGTTGCTCGGGAGACATGTACGCGGGGGTCCCGAGCACGGCTTTGCCTGTCAGCTCCTTCCACTGGGCCCTCGATGACTGCTGTTTCGAAATCCCGAAGTCGAGCACCTTCAAGATGTTCGACCCGTCGTCGCGGCACGCCAAAAACAGGTTGGCCGGCTTTAAGTCACGATGAACGATGCCGGCGGCGTGCGCCTGGGCCAGCGCAGCCAGAGACTGGAGCATGTAGTCTGCACAGTCGGTCGGCGAGAGCGGACCTTCCAAACGAAGCAGCTCGGCGAGATCGCAGCCCTGCAAGAACTCCATCACGAGAAAGGGCAGCCCATGGTCGAGCGCGCCGGCGTCGGTCACCCGGACGACGTGCTCGCTCCGCAGGCGAGCGGCGGCCTGGGCCTCGCGCACGAACCGCTCGACCGTCTCGTCGCCCCCGACTGCGTCGACGAGCAAGAGTTTGAGGGCAACGCGCTGGTCAAGCACCATGTGGTGCGCCGCGTAGACCACCCCCATCCCGCCTTCGCCGACCACACTTTCGATCCGGTACTTGCCGGCGATGACATCGCCGGGTTGGGGAAGGACGCCAGACCCCGGACCCGCGCGGCCTTCACCAGCCTTGCCGAGCGGCGGGCATGACGACTCGGGGGACGCGGTGGGATCCACGGGGCTCCAAAAGTAAAAACGGCCGGTGGCGTCGAGTCTTGAGGGCAAGCAGCGGCGCCCGCGCGGGTGCGCGAGCGCGGTGCACGCGAACTCGCGTGTTGCACACGTGACGTGCCCCATGGCCCTCGACATCGGGGTTCCGGACAAGGGCTGGCAGAGGCCAGGAATCCTGGAAGTCCCCTCGCCCTGAGTACGTCGCCGCGCGAGCTTCCGTTCTGCGGCGTACTCTGAGGAAAAAGACGGCGGATCGGGCCGAAACAGGACAGGACTTGACGCTCGCGGACAAACGCTCGACGGAGAGCGACGAGAACATGAGCCCGGACAGGGTGGTGAGCATCGTGCGTGGCAAGAATTGGGGCTGGGCGTTCGCTGCGTGCGTCGCAGTCATGTCGGCGCGGCAAGCGTCGGCGCAGGACGACGAATACGCCGACGACGATCCGAGCGCGCTCGTCGATTTCCATGCGGCACTCGACCCATACGGCGACTGGGTCGACGACGCACAAGACGGAACGGTCTGGGTGCCGAACCCGGAGGTCGTCGGGGCCGACTTCACCCCGTATGTCACGGCCGGGCATTGGGCCTACGGCGACGACTACGCGTGGGTCAGCGACTACGATTGGGGATGGGCGCCCTTTCACTACGGGCGCTGGACGTATGTCGACGGGCGTGGATGGATATGGGTGGCCGGCCGCGAATATGCCCCGTCCTGGGTGACGTGGCAGGTCGGCGAGCCGGGCGCTACCTATGTCGGTTGGGCGCCGGCACCGCCCGTCTTCGTCTGGCGCGGGGGCATTGCCGTTGCCATCGGGCAACCACCCGTGGCGCCGAAGTACGTTTTTTGCGGTGCAGGCGACCTCTTCAACCCTCACCCCGTCGAGGTCGTCCTTCGTGGCCCCGAAGTCGACGCCGTGGCCGGCCAGATGCATCCGTTCGAGGAACGCCCGGGCTCCGGCAGTCGGGTTTTTCTCGGACCTGCCCCGGAGCGGTTGGGTATCGACCCCGCGCGCGTCGTGCACTTCACCGGGCATGAGCCAGGCTTCGTCCACGCGCGCGCGTTTGCGCGACCCTCCGTCGCCGTCCGCTATGGAGGAAGACCCGCGACCGCCCATGTCTCTGTCGTGCCTGCAGCCCACCCAGATGGCCACCCCGTCCAGCGGGAGCCCGGGCGGAAGGATGGACCGCCGGCGCGTCGCGAAGAACAACCGCATCGAGACGACGTCCCGTCGCAGCGGACTCCGCCTCACCGCGACCCGGCCACGACCGAGCACCCGCCGCCGAACCCGGACAACGCCCAGCCGGCCCGCGCCGCGCGTGCCGCTCCTCACCACGGCCGCTAGTCCGCCGGAGCCAGAATTTCCTGGCGGCTCTTCTGTCCTGCCGCAAACGAAGCCGGGGCGCTGCCGACAGGTCGGTTTCAGCGATGATGCCAGGCGCCAGATACGAAGCGATGGCCGCGGCCGGCGCCGACCCAGTGCGGTCGCGCCCACACGTAGCCGGGACGCTCGCGGTCCCAGCGTCCGCCGTTCCACACGTACCCCCTGGGCCCACCCCAACCCCAGTAGCCTGGAGCCCAGAAGTGCGCGGGAGACGGCCTCGCCGGAATGGTTTCGAACCGTGGGGCCGGCGGAGCGAGAAAGACCACGTCGGCTCGCGCATCGGTTTCGGTCGCTGCAACGCCGACCGTGGCCAGGCCCACCGCCGCGAAGACCAAGGCGCCCAGGCGAGTCCACGGGCGCACCGTAAGACGGGAAAGCTTCATGCGGATATCTCTCCATGCCGCGGGTTTTGGACGACCGCGGGCACGCCAGCCACATCGCATCGTACGTGCCAAAGACGGCAACAAGCTCCAATATGCTGCGCATCCGCTCCCGGCGCGGGCTTCAGCCTCGCCGAGTGCCGCGCGGATGAGACCAACTGCCCCACTGGCCGAGCGCCGAGGCGCCACGATGGACCGGCTTTGGCGGACGAAGGGACTTTCATTTCGGTCACTTCGATTGTCCGGGGCGGTGCTGGTACACGGCGACCGATACGTTGTCCTGTCCACCCCTCGAAAGCGCCTTGTGGATGAGAAATCGCGCGAGGCGGCCCGGCGTCGGACAAGGTCCGCACCGCTTGATGAGGGCCGCCATCTGCTCTGGAATCGGGTAGTAGTTCGAGAGGCCGTCCGTGCACAGGATGACCGTGCCGCGGCCCGCAAGGCTGCGCGTCACGACATCGGGCTGCACCGGCTGGAATGCCTCGCCCAGCTCCGCTGGACCGAGACAGCGCGTCAACGCATACGCGTTGGGCGCACGCATCGCCTGTTCAAGGGTCGCTTCGCCTCTGGCGACCCTTTCGTTGGCCCAGGAGTGATCGCGTGTAAGAAGCTCGGCCCCGCCCTCTTCGCGAAGCCAGTAGGCGCGGCTGTCGCCGACCCAACCCACGATGAGGCGGCTGCGCAGCACGAGCGCCGCAACGCACGTCGTGCCTGGCGGCTCCTTTGCGCCCAGCTCGAAGCGCTGCGCGCAAATGGCCTCGTGCGCTTCGCCGAGGGCCTCTCTCATCGCCTGACGAGCACTCTCGACCGCGGTTCCGCGTGTTCGACAAAACTGGGCGAGAGAGTCCCGGACCATGCGGGCAGCGACTTGAGAGGCCTGCTCCGCATGGGTCGACGACGACACGCCGTCGCACACGACGAGGACGCGAAAGGGATCCCCTCGGCGCGTCGTCCCACTGGCCATGGCTGCCGCGTCTTCGCTGTGATCCCGGCGCAAGCCAGGGTGAACACTGAAGGCGATTCCGAAGGCGGGTTCTTCCTCGAACGGCAGATCGCCCTCGAGCGGCACGTTGGACGGCGGAGCGGACGAGGGCGGCGCGGAAGACAACGCCCCGAGACGCTGACCGCACGAGATGCAGTAGCCATCGCCTCCGTCCTCCGAAGGCGCACCGCACCGGGGGCAAGACTTGGCGCTGGCAGGCGACGAGAGCGAAGCGGGAGACGAAACGGGCCGGCGTTCGAGCGGGGTCCCATCGAACCCGCAGAAGCGTTCGTCGCTCGACGATGCGCGAGCGCCGCATTTGGGGCAAAGGAGCATGTCAGGTCCGGGTCACGGGCAAGTTGGCTTACCGGGTCCTCACCCCCAGCGTGACCAATCGTCTCTCGTACCATAGAAGGCTTTCGGAGAGGCATCGACCGCGAACAGAACAGATCCACCCGGTTGCGATGCGTACGCGCGTCCCCGGCTGTTGGCCCCGGCAGGCGTTGTTTCACCGGCGTCGGCGCTTGCCTTTTTTCCGGGGCTTCGCTCGCCAGGTCTGCGGCGGAATCTGAACGAGTGAATGCCCGCGCCGAACGACGCCACGCCGTCTTGGCAAGGTTCAGACGAAGCCTCCCGCGGCGGACGCCCAACTCCCACGGTTTACAGCGAACGCTTCTGGAAATTCCGCACGCTGAGCGCGACCATGAGGACGCTGATCGCCACGAGCGCCGCGACGCTGGGCCACAGCTGGATCGGCTCAGCTCCTCGCAAGACGACGCCCCTCATGATCTCGATCATGTGTGTGGCAGGCATGAGGCGCCCTACCCAGCGGAGGAGGAAAGGCAGCCCGGCGGATGGGAATATATATCCGGATAGAAAGATAGACGGCAGAAGAAACATCTGAGCCATTTGTTGCGCCTGCGCCTGGGTCTGTGCGCGCGTGCTGATCGCGAGGCCAATCGACAACAGGGCAAAGAGGTAAACGAGGGCCATGGCGAAAAGAAAAAGCAAGCTGCCGCGGATGGGAACGCCGAATCCGAAACGCATCGCAACGAGGATCATGGCCATCTCGACGATGCCGACAAAAAGGTAGGGCGCGAGTTTCCCGAGCATGAGTCCGAGAGGGTCGATGGGCGTCACCAGAAGCTGCTCGAGGGTGCCCCTTTCTCGCTCCCGCACGATGGAAATCGCGGTGAGCACGATGGCTACGATTTGGAGGAGAATCGCGATGAGACCTGGAATGATGTAATTCGCGGTGCGACCATCCGGATTGAACAAGATGATTGGTTGGACGTCGACCGCGTTCTCTGGCTGGGTTGCGCCAATCCGAATGCTCTCGTCCTTGATGCGGAGGTTTTCGTCGGAGGCGACGCCGTTGACCGATGCCAAGGCCTGGGCGCTGACGTTGGCGTCGCTACCGTCGATGAGCACGAGCATCTTCGCCCCTTCGCCGCGGGTGCGCTTGTCGTGAAAATCGGGCGGGACAATCACGCCGACGCGGGCGCGTCCTGCGATGATGTCATCACGCGCTGCGTGAGGATCCGACGTCACGTGCGTGATGGCGAACGTGTGTGTCGCCCGTAGCTTGTCGACGAGCTCCCTCGAGACGTGCGTACCATCCTGATCGACGATCACGGTCGGAAGGTTCGATACGGTCTGGTCGATGAAGCCAAAAAGGATGAGCTGGAACACGGGAATGGTGAGGGCAATCATGAGCGTCGCGCGATCGCGACGGATATGAACGAATTCCTTCGTGAACACGGCCACGAACGAGCTGAGGAATCGACTGGGCGGGCGCTCCGCGTGGAGTCCGCGTTGTTCGTCGATGTTCATTCAGACCTCCCGTGCGACGCGAGGTCCCCGCCGGGTCTCATCGGGCTCGCCGCGAGCCGCCGACGCGCGCTCGGTCAGCGTGACAAAGACATCCTCGAGAGAAGGCTCGATTTCGCGCACTGTGGCCGCCGAGAAGCCGGCAGCGCGGAGCTGCTCGATCAAGTCGGCGTCCGTCACATTCGTCGAGATGACGGCGTGCACGGACTGGCCGAACAGCGTAGCCCCCGCGACGTAGCCGCGGGACTGAATGAAAAGGAGGGCGCGGGCGGGGTCGGCATGCGTCTCCACTTCGACGCGCCGTGTCCCAGCACGGTGGACCGCCGGAAGACGCTTGAGTGCCGCCGGGGTCCCGCTGGCAATCATGCGCGAAAGGTAAAGGTAACCGACCTCGCCGCAGCGCTCGGCCTCGTCCATGTAATGCGTCGTCACGAGCAACGAAATTCCGGAGGCGGCGAGCTTGAAAAGGACGTCCCAGAGCTCTCGCCGAGCGACGGGGTCGATTCCGGCGGTGGGCTCGTCGAGAAAGACGACGCGCGGCTGGTGGAGCAGCGCTGAGCCGAGCGCCAATCGCTGCTTCCAGCCGCCCGAGAGCAGCCCCGCCCTGCGATCGAGGTAAGGTCCGATGTGCGTGAGTTCGACGGCCGCGTCACGTCGCCTACGAAGACTCTCTCCCGATAGGCCGTAGATCCGGGCGTAGAAATCGAGGTTCTCGCGGGCGGTGAGGTCTTCGTACAGGGCGAACTTCTGACTCATGTAGCCGATCGACCGTCGGATCGCGTCGCCCTCGCGCGTGACGTCGAGACCGAGAACGTAAGCCGAGCCCTCGCTCGGAGCGAGTAGCCCGCACAGAATGCGAATGAGGGTCGACTTGCCGGATCCGTTCGGGCCGAGCAGCCCGTAGATGGTCCCCGCCCTCACCGACAGGTCGACGCGATCGAGCGCTTTAAACGCGCCGAAAAGGCGCGTGACGCCGCGCACACGGATGGCCCATGCCGACTCGTCGTTCGCGGATTCACTCATCATCGAGCCACTACTTCGGTACGTCGATGAATGCCGCCATCCCGGCGCGCAGATCAGGTTCTCCTTCGCTCACGCCGATTCGCGCCGCAAACACCTGGTCTGCGCGCTCATCGGCCGTCTGCAGGTTTCTCGGTGAGTACTCGCCCTCCGCATTGATGTGCTCCACCTTTCCCCGGAATGTACGGTTGGGAAACGAATCGACGCGGATGGGCACGTCTTGCCCCGGGTGTATGTGGCCGATCTGGGTCTCGGGAACGTAGATGCGGACGTAGAGCTGGTCGTCTTCGATGAGGGTCGCGGCCGTTGCATTGGGGCCGAGGATGTCACCCGGCCTCAAGTCCAACGACTCGACTCGTGCGGGACGGGGAGATCGTATTTGCAGCTCTGCGAGCATCACGTCGACCTGGTCGAGCTTACCCTGCGCGGCTTCGACCTCCGCCTCGGCCGCTTCGATGTCCTCGATGCGGGATCCCGCTGCAACGAGCTGCGCGTTCGCCCGGGCCTCGGCGGCCCGCGCCGTCGCCTGCACGATGTCCTCGTGGCGGGACCCATTTTGAAGCTCCTCGAGTTCTTGACGCGCGGCTTCCCGTTGCGCCGATGCTCCGTTGAGGGTCGCTTCGGCATCGTCCAGCTGACCTCGCGAAATCGACGACGAGGCGAAGAGCTTCTCGGCACGATCGGCGTCGAGCTTTGCCTTGTCCGCCGCCACCTGCGCCGCCACGTAACGCGCATGCGCCGCCGCGATCTGCTCGGTGCGCGCACCGATTCGGGTTTCTTGCAGGGCTGCCGCCGCGGTCTGGGCGCGAGCTCTCGCCTCTTCGATTTCTTCGGGTCGCGCGCCCTTTTTCGCCTTCTCGAGGCTCGCTTGAGCTTGGTCGAGTTGCCCCTTCGCCATCAGCCGCTGGGCAGGCAGATCGCCAGGCTCGAGTTCGAGGAGCACTTGCCCAACCAAAACCCGATCGCCTTCTTTGACGCGGATCTGAAGGACGCGCCCTCCCACCCGCGAGCCCACCGAAATGGTCCGCGCCTCGACGGTGCCGCTCCATTCGTAGGGCCGGCTACGCGTCCAGAGTTCGAACCCTGCATACGCGAGCGAAAGGAGGCCGACGATGCAAAGGAAGACCAGACGCCGGCCGCGCGCGGAGCGAGCCTGTGCTTGCGGCGAAGCCGAGGGAAGAGATCGGGAATCGGTCGTCACGAAGAGCCGGCGCCCGCCCAACCAACCATGCCCGGGCGGCAAGGAACGGTTGCAGTTGAAATCACTCCAGCGGAGTCCAGGTCACTTCTACCACACCGGCTAAAGGTGGTCCTTCCCCTCGGCAGGTTCGACGTTGCCCCCTCCTCGACGACCGGCTCGAGCCGAATCGCGAACGAGCCAGGGGCACCCGCACGAGGGGCTTGCCCTGCGGAGGCTCAAGGCGCCGGCGGCCCGAGCTTGTAGGCGCGCTTGGCAAGATGGTAGGCGAGATCCACGACCAGCTCGCCCGCCTCGTCCTCATCGATCCGGTGCTCAGAAACCAATTTGGCGACAAAAGCGCAGTCGACGCGCCGTGCCACGTCGTGCCGGGCCGGAATGGAAAGGAAGGCGCGGGTGTCGTCGTTGAACCCGACTGTATTGTAGAATCCGGCCGTCTCCGTGATCTGCTCTCGGTAGTTCCACATGCCTTGGGGACTGTCGAAAAACCACCAGGCCGGACCGAGTTTGAGAGCCGGGTAGTGTCCCGCGAGGGGCGCGAGCTCGCGCGAATACGCGGACTCATCGAGGGTGAACACGATGAGCGACAGGCGCCGGTCGTTGCCAAATCGGTCAAGCAGTGGCTTCAGGTCTCTGACGAAATCGGTCCGCGTTGGAATGTCGGCTCCCTTGTCGCGCCCGAATTGACGGAAGACCTGCGGATTGTGGTTGCGCCACGCTCCTGGATGGATCTGCATGACGAGCCCGTCGTCGATGCTCATCCGAGCCATTTCAGTCAGCATCTGGCCACGAAAGCGCTCGGCCTCGTCGGGCGACGCGTCGCCTGCGAGCGCGCGGCGGAAGAGGCGCTCGCAGTCTTCTCGACTCAAGTCGAACGTCGCGGCAGTCGGATGTCCATGATCGGTGGAGGTCGCTCCGAGCGACGCGAAGAACCGCCGTCGATCGGCGATGGCACGCAGGTATCCGACCCAAGAGCCCGTGTCCTCACCTGTAAGCATACCGAGCTGCGCCACCGCCTGCGCAAAGCCGTCGTACTGTGGATCGACGACCGGATCGGGCCGGAAAGCCGTTATCACGCGGCCCTTCCAACCCGACTGGCGCAGTGCCCGGTGGTGCGGCAGGGAATCGAGAGGAGATTCGGTCGTTGCCAGCACCTCGATGTTGAACCGCTCGAAGAGCGCCCGCGGACGAAACTCGGGCCGATGGAGACATTCGGCAATCTGGTCGTAGATCCTGTCGGCCGACTCGAGCGTCAGCCGCTCGTCGATGCCGAAGACCTCGGTCAGCGCGTGCGTGAGCCACATTCGCGTGGGGGTGCCACGAAAGAGGTACCAGTGCTGGGCCAAGATTCGCCAAATGGCGCGAGGATCCCGCTCGGTCGGCGACCCGTCCACCCGGGGGAGCCCGAGCGACTCGAGCGGAACCCCCTGGCTGTAGAGCATTCGGAAAACGTAGTGATCGGGCACGACAAGCAATGACGACGGATCCGAGAACGGAAGGTTCTGCGAGAACCAAGCTGGATCGGTGTGGCCGTGGGGACTCACGATCGGCAAGTCCCGGACGCGGGCATACAGGCGCCGCGCAATGGCGCGAACCGAAGGCTCCGCGGGAAACAATCGGTCTGGCGACAGGATGGATTCGCGGGTCATGGTTTCACATTGTGCGGCGCCAGACTATCGATCATGCAATGTACGCCGGCGTCTCCCGGAAGCGCGCCGCAGTTCCCAGACCGCCTCTCCGCACCGCCGCCCGTGGAGCTCCGCCAGCCGACCTTGTCGGGGGCTCGAATTCGTGTTGAAGAGTCTCACCCAGCTTACGCACCGGACCCACTTCATGCTATGGGCGCCGGTCAGGCTGTCAAGTGGCCTGACCAACACGAGCTCGCCCTCCGCACAGTCCCCGGCGAGCGGCCCACGGAATGTTTCAGAACACGTTCACCCGGTCCGATTGGAAAATGAATGAACGAAGCCAGTAAGGCGTGCTCGGGCCCTCCGGAGCGGCCATGACCTTCCAACCCTTGGAACTCGGCGGCCGAGTCGCCGTTGTGCTCGGCGGAACGACGGGAATCGGGCGTGCGCTTTCGCTCGGACTCGCGCAAGCCGGAGCGGACGTCGTCGCGTGCGGCCGGCGCCGCGAACACGTGGAGGAGGTGGCGAACGAGGTCGAGCGCCTCGGCCGGCGCTCGCTGCGGATGGCCGCCGACGTCAAGGATCGCGCTTCGCTCGATCGCTTGCTCGCGGAGTCCTTGTCGCAGCTCGGGTGCGTTGACATTCTTGTCAACTGTGCGGGCAAGATCAAGCGGGGACCGACGCTCGATTTCAGTGAGAGCGACTGGAACGACATTGTCGAAACGAACCTCACCGGAACGCTCCGCGGCTGCCAGGTCTTCGGCCGACATATGCTGGAGCGGGGATACGGTCGCATCATCAACGTGGCATCGCTTACCTCCTTCGTTGCACTCTCCGAAGTGGCGGCTTACGGGGCGAGCAAAGCCGCCGTCGTCGCTTTGACGAAGTCTCTGGCAATCGAATGGGGACCGAAGGGCGTGTGCGTGAATGCCGTCGCACCGGGAATTTTTCGAACGGACCTCAACGCGCAACTGCTCGACGGTACCCCTCGGGGTCAGGAGCTTCTCATGCGCACGCCCATGAAACGGTTCGGGCGCGTGGAGGAAGTCGCAGGCTCCGTCGTCTTCCTCGCGTCCGAGGCGGCGAGCTTCATCAACGGCCAGGTCATCGTCGTCGATGGCGGAATGCTCGCGAGCGGAGTAAACCAGTAAGTGTCGTGCGTCGTGGAGAAAACGTCGACGCCCGCCGTAGCCTTGGAACGCCGATCTCGGCGCGCAATGCAGCGCTCTCGCCGGCGCTGGCCACCCGGCGAAGGTCCGCGCAGGACGCACCATCGGTGCATCTTCGCGCCGCGTCAGCCGCCGATGAAGACCGGCCTCAGATGGCGTTCGAAAAGGTTCTCGGCAACGCATCGGCCGGTAATTTCTTTCGCCGAATCGAGTGCCTCCGTGAACTCCTCACCCATTTCGGCGGCAATCCGGAAAGCGACATGCACGAGCTGACGAAGATGCGTGCTGTAATCGGGGCACGCCGGATCGTGGCGTAGCCTCGCCACGAATTGCTCACTCGACCACTCTTCGACCGTCGCTGCATTCGGAAGCTTCGTTGGATCGATCTCGACGACCGTCGCGTACGGTTTGCAAAGTTCGGCGTAGCGCGACAGTGCTCGCGTATAGACGACCTTCGCGAGCCGCAGCCCCGGCGCGCCCGAAAGTGCGATTCCCGCGACTTCCTCCAGCCACGTCGTTCCCGCGGTCTTCAGATGAAGGCCCGCGCCCGTTCTCTGCAGGGCTCCGTGAATGATGGGGTAAAGCGAGAACTTGTCACTGCCTGTGTGCACGCTGATCTTGAGCGAGCGCGGTAGCCCGAACGCGTCGGTCGCATGCCGCACGACGGCGAGATCCG
This sequence comes from Polyangiaceae bacterium, assembly GCA_050013115.1. GTDB lineage: Bacteria > Myxococcota_A > Polyangia > Polyangiales > Polyangiaceae > Palsa-1150. Next base: position 83,895 of record JBEKFX010000008.1, on the reverse strand, counting down.
CGTCGAACTCCCGCGCAAAAAGGCCGAGGTCCCCGACGTAGTCGATGCCCTTCAGAAACTTGCCCGAAAATTTCGGCGCCACGGTCTCCACCGGAATTTTCTCGCGCGCCAATGCCGCAAGAATGAAGAACAGCTCGAGCGGCGTTTGAGGGCCCGTCGCTTCGTCGACAGAGACTTCTGTCACGAAATTTTCGCTTCCCTTCGCGGCCGCGATGTGGCGATAAATGCGACCCGCCTCCGTCACGGCACAGAGGTATTGACGCCCAATGGCTTCGAGGGCTCCTTCGGTCACCTCGAACGTTGTCGCCAGCCCCGGGATTCGGAGGAGACCCCGAAACTCTTCCATATCGGCCACGAACGAGACGAGTGCGTCATTCGTTGGTGGTTGACCGATGAAATCGGCTACATCGAGAGTGAAGAAATTGCTTGCGCTGAGAAAGGCGTCGACGGTCTTCATGCCGATGTGGTCCGCATCCACGTAATACGGAGCGTGCCAGCCCACGTCGTGCACGGCCGCGTCGGCTTCTGCACGAACGTCGTGGGGCGTCGACCCGATGAGCGAGTGTTCCCGATGGGACTTGTTCCAGACCGGGACGATGGCGCTGTCTTTGACGAGGCGGACGGCCCTCTGCACTGCGCCAAGCTGAGCGCTGCCTTGCTTTCCGAAGCGGTCTCCGATTCCGATTGAGTATTTTTCCAGATTCATTTTTTTTGGCATTCTGGCCCGCGGGTCGGCGGACGACGGGTCCGGGCAGAGCTAACGCTGAATCCGCGCGCTTCCGCCTCGCGCGAACGCGCGCACTTGATCGAGTGTTGCCATGGTCGTATCGCCTGGAAAGGTCGTGACGAGCGCCCCGTGCGCCCAGCCGAGACGCAGTGCCTCGTCGGGTGACTCGCCTGCGAGCAAGCCGTAAAAGAAGCCCGCGGCGAAGCCATCGCCCCCTCCGACCCGATCGAGTACGTCGAGATCGCAGCTCGGTGCACTGTACCTTTCTCCGAGGACCCAGGCCACTGCGCTCCAACGGTGCCGATTCGCGGACTGGACCTCTCGCAGCGTCGTCGCGACGGCTTTGACGTTCGGATGCTTGGCGACGACGAGGTCGATCATCCCGAAGAACGACGAAGGGTCCAAGCTGGACCGCCCCGCCACGTCGGGACCGGCGACGCCCAACCCCCTTTGCAAATCTTCCTCGTTTCCCACAAGCACGTCGACATGCTCGACGATGCGGCCGACCACGTCGACAGCATGCTCTTGGCCGCCCCACGTGCTCCAGAGCTTCTCCCGAAAGTTGAGATCAAAGCTGACGACCGCGCCAGCATGCCTGGCTGCGCGCATGGCCTCGACGATGAGGTCGCCCGTCGATGCAGAGAGCGACGCGAAGATCCCACCCGAATGAAACCAGCGAATGCCGCCAGAAAAAATGCCTGGCCAGTCGAAGTCGCCGGGGCCGAGCTGCGCTGCCGCCTCGTTCGCACGGTTGTAGAAGACGACCGGCGCCCGCGCACCGAAGCCGCGATCGCTGTAGACGGTCGCCATGTTCGGGCCGCTGACGCCGTTGTGCCTGAAGTGCTTGTAGAACGGTCGGACGCCCATGGCGCGAACGCGCTCGGCGATGAGCGCGCCGATCGGATAGTCGACCATGGCGCTCGCTACGGCTGCGTTCAGTCCGAAGCAGTCGGCCAGGTTCGCCGCGACGTTGAACTCGCCGCCGCTTACGTGGACGTCGAAGTGCGTCGCCTTGCGAAACGGCACAACGCCCGGGTCCAACCGGTGGACGAGAGCACCAAGGCTCACGAAATCGAACTCACCACGCGAGGGGACCGGGAGCACGGTCACGGCGCCACCCGACTGCCGCGGGTCGTGGCGTCTCGCGCTCCTGCGACCTCAGAGCGCAGCCGGAACAACGTCTCGCCAGCTTTCGGTACGTAGAGCAATCCTTCATCCTCACGGTCCGCCCACTCGGCGACGTTCACCGTTCGAAAGTCTCGATAGCCCAGATTGAGCGCACGGCATTCGGCCTCTGCAATCTGCGTCGCGAGGGTCACGCGGATGCGCGGAGACTCGACCCCATCGTCGTACGAACCCACCCCTTTGACGTGCGTCGAGTGAGCCATGACGCCTCGGGGCACGCCTAGAAAGCGATTCATTTGTTTCAAGAAGTAGTCGCGCACGTGATACCCGATGCGCCGAATCACCTCCCCATGAACTTCGGATACCGAGGCGATATGGGGCGCGTAAATGATGAGCTCCCCGTCGTCCTCCACGACGGGTTCGAGTTTGTATGCGCATTTTCCACCGGTCCAAAGATCGTCGTACATCCGCGGCGCCTGGCTGAGAACGGATCGAAAGGCACGCGGCTCGTAGCGCACGTGAACCTGCTCCGACAAGTCGGCGGCGGCGTTCCACGCTTCCTCGGGTGACCCGAGGTAAACGCCGACAAGCTCCTCTCCCTCGACGACGAGGCTCATGCACTTGCGCTCCGTCGGGACGAACCGAGCGGCGCGGTCGATGATGGCGCGCACCGGTGTGTGCTTGGCCCCAATGATGGCCGGGTTCGTGATGAGCGCACCCAGCCAGTGAAACATGTCGATGAATTCTCGCCCCGAAATCCCTGGGAAGAGGTACTTGTTGCCGCCCGAGAAGCCGACGACTTCATGGGGAAACGTCGGACCGAGGATGATGAGGAGATCGTATTCGAGGACCGCCTTGTTAATGGTGACATTGACCCGCTCGCGCATCCGCCCCCCCGAGAGATCGGCGACCTCGTTCTCGGTGATGGCCCCGACGGACGCGAGTTGACTGGGATCGTCCCATCGATGGTTGAAAAAGCGAGTCGAGCTGAAAATGCCATGGCGCTCCGATTGCGTCATGCCGAGCCGGCGATCGATCGCGGCATCGCTCATGGCGGGGTGCGTGCCGAGAGCGATGAGCACGTCGAAAGATCGAGCCTCCGCCGCCAAGAGCCTGTGCAAGATGCGAAACATGGCGCCGATGGGCGCAGTCCGCGTGTGGTCCGGGACGACGAGGAGCAACCGCTTGCCGCGGACGTCCCAGTTTGCGGTCTCGGCGGCGCAGAGATCACGGATCGTCGACCCATCGAGCGGTACGCCTTTCTTTCCCTTTCCTATCATTGGTGTCACGCGTGATCGGGTCGCTGCCGCAATCCCGTGCCTCCGACAGGATAGCGGCGCGCGCGCGGTTTCGCGCGTGTTCGCGGCTGATCGAAGCGTACGGTCCATTGGTCGGGCTGTCCAGTGGCCTTACCAATCGCCCGAGGACCTCAGTGGATCCGCAGCGGAGGACCCGCCGTGGCGACTGCGCCCGACGGGCTGGCGGGTGGTCACCGAAGGCAACTCACGATGGGGACGTCGCCTCGTCAGACGAGTCATGGTAACGCGTACGGCCGTGGGCCCTGGGTGCCGCGTTCGCTGGCGGGACGAATGACCGGCGGACCGGTGCACGCAACGGGCTGTCTCGATGACCCCCAGCCTGGCTCAGCGTCGCGCCTGCAATGACTTGCTCCAGCCACCAGAGTCCCCTCGCCGCGTGATGGACCCCCCTTCTTTTTTTCTGATTCATCGAGGATGAGCCAATGCATGCAAATGGAGACATCGCGGTCGTCGGTCTGGCCGTGATGGGCCAGAACCTGATCTTGAACATGAATGACCACGGAACCCGCGTTGTGGCGTTCAACCGCACGACGTCCAAGGTGGACGAATTTTTGGCGCACGAAGCGCGCGGAACGGAGGTACTCGGTGCGCACTCGCTCGCCGAAGCCTGCGCCATGCTCAAACGACCCCGCCGCGTCCTCTTGATGGTCAAGGCGGGCCCGGCGGTCGACGACTTCGTCGCCCAGCTCCTCCCGCACCTCGAGCCCGGCGACATCGTGATGGACGGCGGCAATTCGCACTTTGAAGACACCGCGCGCCGATGTCGAGAGCTTGAGGCGCGTGGGTTTCTGTTCATCGGCTCGGGCGTATCGGGCGGGGAGGAAGGGGCGCGCCACGGCCCGAGCATCATGCCGGGGGGCCACGAGAAGGCATGGCCCGAGGTCGCGCCGATCCTGCAGGCGATCGCGGCCAAGGTCGATGGCGTTCCGTGCTGCGACTGGGTCGGTCAAGGGGGCGCCGGCCACTACGTCAAGATGGTCCACAACGGCATCGAATACGGAGATATGCAGATTATCGGGGAGGCCTATCATGTGATGCGCGACGGGCTCGGAATGTCGTACGCGCAAATGCGAGATACCTTCGCAGAGTGGAACAATGGTGTGCTCGACAGCTACCTCATCGAGATCACGCGCGACGTGCTGGCCATGACCGAGCCCGACGGCACGCCCCTGGTCGAACGGATCCTCGACGCGGCGGGACAGAAGGGGACCGGAAAATGGACGGTCAATGACTCGCTCGAGCACGGCGTCCCCGTCACCTTGATGGCTGAAGCGGTCTACGCCCGGTGCGTGTCGGCGCTGAAGAGCGACCGAATGCGTGCGTCGGAGCGCTTGGCCGGGCCGAAAGGGGCGATGACGGGGGCGCACGGGCCGACCTTCGTTGCGGCGTTGCGCGACGCGCTTTACGCGGCCAAAATCGTTAGCTACGCGCAGGGATTCATGCTGATGCGCGCAGCGGCCCAGGCCTACGGCTGGACGCTCGACTACGGACGAATCGCGCTCTTGTGGCGGGGCGGCTGTATCATTCGAAGTCGCTTCCTCGGCAAGATCAGCGAAGCGTTCGCGCGCGATCCGGGGCTCGTCAGTCTCCTGCTCGACGAGTATTTCAAAGCGGAGATCGGTCGCTGTCAGAACGGATTGCGTCAGGTCATCGCCGCATCCGTCACCGCGGGGATCCCACTGCCGGCCTTCAGCACGGCGCTGGCCTTCTACGACTCGTATCGATGCGCACGATTGCCGGCCAATCTACTGCAGGCCCAGCGAGACTACTTCGGCGCCCACACCTACGAGCGGACCGACCGACCCCGCGGCGAGTTCCATCACACGAACTGGACTGGCCGCGGGGGCACCACGTCGAGCACCGCTTACTCCGTCTAGAGCAGGGAACAGTTCGATGCGCCGATAATTACGCGGCATTGATCGATGCTCTAGAGCTCGTCTGGAGCGCCGAATAGGTTGCGCCGGTCGGCTCCCTGCGGCTTTCGGGCTGCTCGCGGCGTTATTCTCATCGAATGCGGCCAGGATCATTTGTCGTCGTGCCTTGCGATAACGGCGAACGCCCTGCATTCTTCGGTCCGCCGCCATCTTCGGCGCTCCGGGCAGAAGTATCCGGCAGACGGGTGCCACGCAGGCGGATGGCCGGAGCAGCCATCCGGCAACGAGCGCGGATTGGGCGGCGCGCCGAAATGCCGTCAGGGCTGGCCGGCGCGCGGAGAGGCGCTTGACTGTGGAGCAGCGAAGATGAGCCATCGCCCGGGACGTCAAGGATGAGGCCCCTCGTCGCCGTCCGACGCGCTGCGGCCTTCGATTCGAACTTCATTGAGCGCAACCCCCTTCTTTGGCCGCTGGTCCCCGCCGCCCGTTCGCTTGGAACACTCGACGACTTCCCGTCGGTCGAGACGCTTGCACGCTTGTTCGGTAGCGACCCGCCGGTCCGATTCGTCCCGGCCATCCCACGGCCCCGACGCGCGGCGCGAAGGGACCTGCAAGCCCTTTACGATGCGCGCATCACGCTCGCCCGCGAAGTGCCTACGCGGAGCCGATGCTGGCACGATTTCATGAATGCACTCGTATGGGGGACGTTCCCCCGGGCCAAGCGTGCGTTGCACGCTCGCCAGCACCGCGCGATTGCCGAACGCATCGCGCCGGACGCGCGGAGGCTTCCGCCGACACGTTCCCGCGAGCTCGACGCCCTGGCCTTGCTCGACGAGGGCGGCGTCGCGATCACTGCGGATGACCCGTTGGCCTTCAGTGCGCTGCTACGCCGCGAGCGGAACGCGTTGCTCTCTCAGGTCGCCTCCCGGGCGGCCGACGTCGTCGTTTTCGGTCATGCGATCTACGAGAGCCTCGTGCTCGGTGTGAAGCCGGCCATCGTGGCCGCCATCGTGATTGAGCGAAGCGCGTATCCCTCGAACCTCGCGACCGCAGTCGACGAGGCGCTGGCAAGCGTCATCGACGATCGATCTCGCCTGCGGACTCCAACCGAACTCATGCGTGTCGATTTGACGGGAGCCGAACCGCCTGGATTCGCCGCTTACGACGCTTGACGCCGAGCGCCCATTTCCCGCTTCCAGTAAGCACCGGCGCAAAGTGCGCCACAGGCGCCCGTCGCGAAGACACAGGGCCGGCACGCTCCATGGCCGAGCAGAACGATGACGATTGTGGAAAACTGGAGGACGGTGACGGCTTTGCCGAGCACGTTCGCCGCGCGGGGATTTCCGGCCGAAGGCGGTCGGCGCCAGAGAACGAATGCGACGAGGAGGCCCTCGCCGATCTCGCGCGTGCAGAGCACGAGTGCGTCGAGCAGGGCCAGTCGGGCGCCCACAACCAGCGTCGCGAGGACGCTGCAGGCGAAGAGCTTGTCCATCAAGCCGTCCAACGCCGCGCCCGTGGGGGTCTCTTGCTGAAGGCGACGCGCCACCCACCCATCGAGGATATCGCTCGCGGCAGCGGCCATCATGAGCGCCACCCCGACCGGCCTGCTCCGATGGGCGAGCGGAAACGCCAAAGCCAAGGGAAGGCGGCAAAGGCTCAGCAAGCCGGGAGCGCGGACGATGTCGCGCGCGGAGTACCCGGAATGCAATGTCGGCGGCGACTCGGCGCGGGGTTCGTTCACGAGCGCTCCTACGCGAACTCCCGGACTCATGGGGACAGGATTTGGCGCCGGCGACCAAACTAGCTGAAAACGGCGGCTTGCGCACGCGCCATCACCAGGCAGGCGCCCTTCGTTGCCCGCTGCCGGCTTGCGCCTCGGGCGTCGTCCCGCCCAGCCGGTCTAAAGCGACACGCATTCCTCGTCGTCCCTTGCGTTGAGTCCGGAAGCCTTGAGATCCTCCGTTCGCCGACAGGTCCGGCGCTCGGGATCGACCAGGGCGGCTTGCGTTCAACGCACGAGGACAAAATCCGCATAGTCGGCTGCGCTTTCGGTCTTCGTTTGGTCGCCGTCGCTCATGATCCCGACGCCGACGAAGTCGGGGACATCGCCGTTCGGATTTCCGTCCTCGAAGTGATTGCGGAATTCCCTCCTGATATCGAGATCCTCGCTCCGCCAGACACCCAACGGACCCGCCGACTCGAGCACGATCGTATCTTGGGCGACGAAGAGGTTGCGCTGGCGGCCGCACACGTCGCCTGCGCGACCGACGGAGCTCCAAACGTACTTCAACGTGTACCAGCGAAAGCCACGTTTCCATGTCAAGTAGACGACCGCCGCCGAGTCCGTTTTGCCCTGCACGCATTCGTCGCCGCCGGTGGGCAGCGTCACGGCCCGCCACTGCCAGTGAATGGCGCGCGCAGCCTTTCGGTCCTCCTTGCGGATTTCGAGCCCGAGCACGGCCGTCTTGAGCGGCGGCCTATAGCGGGCGCGGACGAAGGGCATCGCTGGATCGTTGACGGTCTCGTAGTAGTCGACGGGGCCCGACTCTCCGCGAACGATGCGCCAATGAAGGACGTCGAGATCGAATCGCGAAGCGGCGAGAGCCTCCGCCGAAGAGGGTAGAACGAGCCCGAGCGCAAGCACGGCGACTCGCCATGGATGAAGCTTCATGATTCGCGCGGCGATGGCCGCAAACTTTGGACCGAGTCGCAGGGCCGGGCGTCGTGCCGCCGGACGCTCGCGGCCGGCTGGCGCGGGTACGTCGCTTGCGGCGCGGGGGCGAGACTTCCGGCCGAGTCGTTCGTTGTGAAGAGAGAGGGCCGTGCGATCCATCCCGGGGTCCATAAAGGGCGAACCTATCCCCGGAAAGCGCCCTGTCGAACATCGACGATTTCGATGGCTGCGCACGAGCTCCACATCGGCTGAACCGCGAATGCCGAGCGCACCCATCGGCGCGAAGGAACTGAACCGTGCGGCTCCCCTCGTCGGCCGCCCATCTGAAATCCGAGGGCCCGCTTACGCGAGGATCTGCTGGATGGGTCCCGTCACGAACTGAAACGTCGTCCCGTTGCCGTTGGGCGGGACGCCGGCGGGCGTCCCGAACGTCGTCATGTTGACGCCCATCACCTGGGCCAGCGTGAGGAGCAAATCGTTGTGGAAGCGATTGCCTGTCGGGGGCGAGTTGGCATCGTATTGCGAGAGATTCAGCGGGAATTGAACGAGCTGCCCGGTCTTCAACTTGCCGCCGCCGCCGCCGATCAGGATGAAAGGCGTGTCGTCGTGGTTATGGGCCGCCCCCATGTCGAGCTCACTGCCGCAACAGATGACCGATTGGTCCAAAAGAGACGCGCCGCTCGCCGTCTGGAGGCTGCCCAGCCGATTGCCAAGGTAGGCCAATTGCTGAGCGTACCAAAGATCGATGGCGGGTAGCTGCGCACTATACTGCGGGGGAAAGGACGAAAGCCCAGAACCGCCGTTATATTCCGATGTCGTGTAGAGATCGGGCAGGAGCGAGTAAAGCGATGTCGGACCATCGTGTGAATAGTTGTGGTGGATGTCCGTTTGGGTCGCACCGATCCACGAGTGTGTGACCTGGCTCGTCGCCGTGGAGAACTGAAGGCTGGCGACGCGCGTCAGGTCGCAAGCGAGCGCCAACGCCAAGATGTCCATTTGCAACTTGGCCGACGTGGGGAAGTCGATGGAGGGCGAAGTGTAGCCGGCGTCCGGGGCCTCAGGCGTCATGCACGACTGCGCGGCCATTGCCGCGTTCGAAAGCTGCGTGTCGAGTTCGTTCCACGCCGCCTGCAACGTCTGAAGCTGCTGCCTGTCCTGCGTGCACAGCCTGGGCTGCAGCGCGGACAGCTCCTTGTTGAGCTGCGTGAACACGAGCCCGCGGATGGCCGTCCGCGGGTCGGGGCCGGCTTCGGCACCGGAGGTTGCTGTCGTCGGAAAAAACGTGCTGCGCGCGGTCACGGGATCGTCGTACGGGTCGACGAAGCCTCCCGTCGCCGTGTAAATCATGCGCGTTTTGACCTCGCGATCCGAAAAATCTTGGCTGCTTCGGACCATCAAGGGAATGGAGCTGAACGGGCGTCCGACGCTCACCTGCGCCGCAATCGCCTGATCGATGCTGATCGTCGTGGCGGGGCTGCCGGAGCTGTAACACCCCGTCCACAAGGCAGCCATCCCCGCCTCGTGCGACCCGTTGGCGGTGCCGACGTTCAATCCGTCGAGAACGATCGTCTTGGCGGTCAAATCGGTGCCTGTGGTGAGAGGCTGCAGGGTCGGCCGAAACATGCCGGCTCCCGAAGCGCCCGTAAGGGGGCTCGTGACAATCGTCGTTCCCGTCCCGCGCGCGGGACCGAGCGCTCCCCAATTGTACCGAACGACTCCGCACGGCGTGAAGACGAGAATGAGATATTGGGGAGCACTGGTCTGCTGCGCGTAACTCGGAAGGGCGCGCAAAAACGGATACGTGAGCGCCGTACTCCCCACCGCCTGGAGAAAGCGGCGGCGCTCCAACTGACGTCGATTCATTGGCACTCACTCCCGGCGGTCTCCACGTTCCGGTAGCGGAACGAGTCGCTGCGAACGATGGCGATCAGCACGCTTTGAAGGTTCTGGTTGTTCGAGGTGAAGCTCTGGTAGACTTGCTGGACCGAGCAGGCATCGGCGGCAACCTCGACGCGGCCGAGCGCATACCGAAACTCTTCGAGCGCAAAGCACTCGGCCGCGTCGGTCGTGCCGGCCAGCTTGGTCGCGAGGTCGACGGCACCGTTGACTTGGAGCGTTGTCTCGGTCGACGATGGCTGCAGCGGCGAAGCAGCGGCTTGAACCGTCCCCGATGCGTCGATGGGGGGGTAGCCGCCGGCATCGGGCTCTCCGTTCGCATCCGTCGATTGGTAGGCTCCCGTCGCATCGAAGTTGCCAAACCCGTAGCCGATCGGATCCATGAAATCGTGACACGAGGCGCACAGCGGATTTGTCGAGTGCTCCTCGAACTGGCTCCGCGTCGTCGAACCGGCCGGCACCGAGGCCGGCGGCGGCGGAATGTTTATGCCCGCCGGGGGCGGAGGAACCGGATCGCACAAGACTTGCTCGCGCACCAGCTTGCCGCGGAGGACTGGCGAGGGAAGGGAGGTATGCGCCTGCGTGGCCAGAACGCTCGCGTTCGTGAGGATGCCTGCCCGCTGCGGATTCGCAGGGTTGGGGTTGACATTCGTCTTCACATACGTGCTCGATCCACCGCCCACTCCGTAAAACGACGCCAGATCGGAGTTGATGTACGACTCGCCCGAGGTCAGAAGCTCGTTGAGCGTTCCGCCCGTTCCGCCATTTTCGCTGACGACTTCGCTCGCGAACGTGGTGGTCGTCTCTTGCTGCATTTCACTCGCCAGCTGCGCCGACCACTTGGTGAACTGCGTATCCTTGGTCGCAGACGCGGTACCCTCGAGCTCCATCCACTGCGTCGCAAAGTCCTGCAGTGCGGCTAAGGCCTTCGGGTCTGCAAGCATGCGGACCGCCTGCGCTTGGATCTGGTCGGGCGTCGAGAGCCCGCCGTTTGATGCCGCCGTGAGGAGGGTGTCGTCGGGCAGCGACCGCCAAAGAAACATGGACAATCGGGTGGCCAGCTCGTCGGGCGCCAAGAGCACGACCGTACCCGTCGGATTCGCAGCTCCGAATTCGAGGACGAAGAGAAATCGGGGCGACGTGAGAACGGTCGTGATGACAGCTTGGAGGCCGGTCGCAAAGCTGAACTGGCTTTCGATGTTCGAATAAATCGCAAAAAGATCCGCCGACTCTGTGCTGTCGTACTGTCCCCGGAAGGCTTTGTTCGCAAAGTAGTCGATGAACGCTTGCGCGCACGTCGCATATTGAGCCGTCGTCAACGTGGCGTTCGAGCCCGAGAGCTCGAGACTGCATGCCCCATTGGGCACGCCATTCAAGAGATTGGTGAGGGCATTTCCACTGACGGCCGTTGCTGCGAGCGATTCGGCGGCCTGCAGGTACTGCTGCGGGATGACCGGGCTCGTCACGTACGTGTAGGTATTGACGTAGAAGTTCACCCCATTGGCCATCGGGGACTCGGCTTCGAACTGCAATGCCGGCTGCGTCGTATCGCCGAGCAGGTCGCGGACCATGTCGTCGTACTCGAGCCGCGAAATGCGGCGAAGCGGTGCCAGGCCCACGCTGGTCTGCCCCGCCGTGCAGAGTGAAGGATTGCCGATCAACGGCTTGCCGTAGGGCGTAGCGGCGATGCCCGACACGCCGCCTGCCGCGTCGGCGCTCGACGTCGCCGTTACGGACGAGGTCGAGGAGCTGCTTGCGCCCTGCGGACTCGTGCGGCTCTCCGAAGAACCCGCCGAGATGGCCCCCGTCGCGCAACCCGCGCCGGACCCAGCCAGCGTCGCCACGGACGCCGCGCCCAGAGCCGCGACCAGCAGGGCGTGCGACCACGTGCGCCGCACGTTCACGACTCTTCCCCCGCTGCGCGCCCGCCGACGTTTGACACTGGCCAGTCCTTTCTATTTCGCAGACGAACTCTACTCGAGCGCAAGTGGGCGCTCCGATCGACTTGACGGCACATTTCTCATTCGCGATCACAAATAATTCGCGGGTGAGCGTAGCGGCGAGGCCGATTTGAGACGCCTGAGATGAAGAGGTGCCACGATCGACCCCGAGAGGCTCAACAAATCCGGTTGTCCCGGCTTCTCGTGACGCTCCTGAGACTCGCTCAGGCCCGCGGGGCTCAAAACCCGCACCGGCGTCGAACGGTCATCCGGCGAACGCGTCGAGACTGGATGCGCTCGACGCTCTTTTCGATGTCTGCGAGCGCTTTCGTTCGGCCCACGCCTGGAGAACGTCCTTCATGCTTGGACGATTGCACCTGAGCCATGTACGGGTGCGCCATGGCGTGCCATGGACACGCTTTCCGAAACCGCGCACCATCAAAGCCATGACTGACGCCATTCCCGCCGAAAGACCCCTGCTCGAACCGGCCAAAGTGGCGCCCGCGGCCGTCAGCGCCATGGCTTCCTTTCACACCGCGGTCGTACGAGACGCGCAGCGGGCGATCGACGAATCGACCGTGGTCGTGATTGGCATGGCCCAAAACCCCCACGTTCGGAACGTTCGCAACGCGCTTCTCGAGGCCGGAATCGATTTTCGATACATCGAGCATGGAAGCTATTGGTCCAAATGGCGGGAGCGCCTGGCGATCAAGCTTTGGTCCGGTTGGCCGACCTTTCCGCAAGTATTCGTACGCGGCGTCTTACTCGGCGGTGAGGACCTGACGGTGGCCGCCATTCGTGACGGTAGTCTACGAAAGAGGCTCCAGGCGCCCTAGTCGAATCGACGCAGACCGACGCGGTCGGCGGCACGCGGGCGCGGCTCCTCGCCGAAAGGCCTGGCGCCGGCAGGCCCCGGCCGGCGTGCCCTTTCCCGGCGCGCAGCGGATCAACGGCGTGAACGAGCACTTCCGGCGCTCGAGAGAGCCGGGGGGCCGGCCTGTTTCGGCTGGAGCACTTCGCCTTCAAGCCCGGCGCCGGCGGTTGCACTTTGGAAGGGGACCTCGGATGCAGGTGCGGGACATTGTAGTTTTGCAGCCCTCGTTCAATGCACGGTCGGTTCCTCGCCCGATCCCGTCGGGCGCCCCAGCCCGGCTGCGCGATCTCGTCGGCCGATGAAACTTCCACACCATCGCAGAGCTTCGCGCTACAGCGTCATGCGGCCCCGGGCTGTGAATCGTGGCCCCGGGCCGCATCGTCCCCCCGGCCACATCGTCCCCCCCGGGGCCGCATCGTACTCACCGGGCCTCTCGTGCCCCCCGGCCGCATCGTCCCCCCGGGGCTGCATCGTGCCCCACCGGGCGTCTTGCGGCTCCCCCGAGCCGTCTTGCGGCTCCCGGGCCGTCTCGTGGCCCCCCTCGGGGCCGTATCACTCGCTGGATCGTCCAGCAGACTTCGCGCTGAAAAGAAAATGATCGAGCGCGACCGATCCGGGACCGATGATTGCGATCATGATGAGAATGACGAGATAAGTGAACTCGTCGAAGCCGACGAGATCGAACACGCCGTGAAGCTCGCTCCACTTTGCGGTCAAGATGGCTACGACCATGCTGATGCTCAGCGGGATCGTCGCCAGCCGAGTGAACAGGCCGACGACGAGCAGCGACCCACCGATGAGCTCCGTGTAGCCGACGAGCACCGCGTTGAAACCTGGGACCGGAATTCCAAGCCGCTCGAAAAACTGGGTGACCTTCGGGATGTCGTGCACTTTGCCCCAGCCCGTCGAAACAAAGAGCAGGCCGACGGCAAGTCGTCCGAGAAGCGGTGCGAGCCACCGGAGGCGCGCGATCGCCGCGAGGACGCGCTCGCGCCACGCGTAAAGGACGGCCAAGGCCGATTCGTTTTTCATGTCGAGACCCTTCGTCCGGGAAACCATGGTGGCCAATACGTGAGTCGATGGATCAAGTTACTGCCAGTCCTCGCCCTCGTGGCGATGGCTTGCGTCACGACCCAGAGCCCGCGCAATGCGCAGAGAGCGGACGCGGGCGCACGTCGCCTGGTGCAAAGCAGCGAGCTCGCCTGGTCCTACGAAGTCCACATCGGCGCGGAACCGACGTACGAGCTGGAGGTCGAAGGTCGATTCGCGCCAGCTCCGGCAGATGTCGTCGTCGTGGACGCCCAGGCTGCCCCGTTCGTTCGAGGCGTGGAGTACGCCGACGGAAGCGCGTGGCGACCCGCGCCCCAACGCGACGCCTCTTGGATCATGCCCTGTCATGCGGCCGGCTGTCGCATCCGCTACCGCTTTGCCCTCGGCGCTGCATGCGCGCGAATCGATGACGGGGACACGGCCTTTTCGGCGGGCGACTTGCTCGTCGCGCCGCCTTCGACATGGCTGCTCCGGCCTGATAGGGAGCCGGACCGACCCTCGCATTTTCGCTTCCACGTGACCGAAGACGCCGGAGTCCGGTTCGCCACAGGCATCCACCGGGCTCGATTGCCGTCGGCTTCGCCGTCGGATGAGACGTTCGAAACATCGACGGACAATATGGCCAGCGCAAGCTTTGCCGCCATCGGCCCTTTTCACATCGACACGGTCCAAAGCGGCACGTCGCTCGTGGCCGTAGCCGTTGCGCCCCACCGTATGCCGCTTGCCGAATCCGAGACGCTTGTCTGGGTCGAACGCGCCGTTCAGGGCCTCGCCGCTTACTTCGGGCGATTCCCGGCTCCCCGAACGCTCGTGATCGTGACACCGGGCGGGCATGCGGTAACCCGAGGGGAAACGCTCGGAGACGGCGGCCCCGCTGTCGTCGTTCGGGTGGCCGAGGGGCTGACGCCCCAAGGCGCCCGAGACGACTGGGTGCTGACGCACGAGCTCGTGCATGTGGCGCTGCCGTCACTCGGGCGCGAGCATGCGTGGCTCGAAGAAGGGATCGCGACCTACGTCGAACCCATCGTACGCGCCCGATCCGGGCTCGTATCGCCTGAAAAGTTCTGGCGAGATCTCATCGAGGGGCTGCCGCAGGGATTGCCCGAGCCTGGCGATCAGGGCCTCGAGCGAACGCGCACGTGGGCGCGGACTTACTGGGGAGGCGCCCTATTTTGCTTCGTGGCCGACGTTCGTATCCGCGAGCGGACGCACGAGACCCAATCTTTCGACGACGTTCTTCGCGGCATCGCCGCGACGGGCGAGGACGTCGAAGACCACTGGGGAATCGACCAGTTTCTCGCTGTCGGCGACGCGGCGACAGGGACGGGCGTCCTCAGGGAGCTCTATCGGGAATTCGCGCTCGCACCCGGGTCGGTCGACCTCGGCTCGTTCTGGCGGCGCCTGGGCGTTGCGCTCGACGGTGGGCGGGTCCTTTTCGACGACGCGGCCCCGATGTCACCGCTTCGTCGCGCCATCACCGCCCGCACGCAGTGATTGACGCGACCCCACCGAACAAGAGACCCTCTCGCGCGCTTGCTCCTCACGGCCGTGCGAAACGAACGCGGACGGGCCGCGTATTGACGCTGCAGCCCCGGGAGCGGGCATGTGCAAACGAAAATCTTGTGAGGTCACCATGAAAGTGTCGCATTCATTGATTGCAGCAGCGGTGGGCGGGATTCTCTTCGGCGCGACCGGGTGCGGCGGCGAAACACCGCCGGCCCAACAGCCGACCCCAGCCGCAGCCGACTCAGCCGCACCTGCACCTGCCGGAAGCGCGGCGGCCGCTACGCCTGCAAAGCATGCCTGTAAGGGACAGAACGACTGCAAAGGCCAGGGCGGCTGCAAGACGGACAAGCACGGCTGCAAGGGTCAAAACGACTGCAAGGGCCAGGGCGGCTGCAAGACGGCGTAATCGGAAGCCTCTCGCGCGCCGGCGAGCACCGCGCCGGCGCACGAGTTTCCCACTCGTTTCAACTCATGGCCAATCGATTCGGGCTCCCTCATCTCGGCATCGGCCTGGGGCTGCGCACGAAGCACTACACGCACATCCTCGAGCGAACGCCCGAGGTCGATTGGTTCGAGATCATCAGTGACAACTACATGCACACGGCCGGTCGACCGCTCGATTATCTGGACGCAATCGCGGCGAAGTACCCGATCGTTATGCACGGCGTTTCGCTATCGATCGGCTCGACCGACCCCATCGACAGGCGCTACCTCACCGACCTGCGTACGCTGCGCGACCGCACACAAGCTCGCTGGATCTCCGATCATTTGTGCTGGACGGGCGTCGCGGGCAAAAATACGCACGACCTTCTGCCCATGCCGTACACGGAGGAAGCGCTCGCTCACGTTACCGATCGCGTTCGGTACGTCCAGGACTTTCTGGGTAGCCCTCTTGCGCTCGAGAATCCATCGACCTACGTCGAATTCGCGGACGGCGCCATGCCGGAGTGGGAGTTTCTCGGGCGCCTGGCAGAGAAAGCCGATTGCGCGCTCGTTCTCGACGTCAACAACATCTATGTCTCGGCCTATAACCATGGCTTTGATCCGCGCACGTACCTCGCGGCCGTTCCGTACGATCGCGTGGTCCAGATGCATGTCGCCGGGCACACGCACCATGGAACGCACATCATCGACTCTCACATTGGCCCGGTGATCGAGGACGTCTGGCTGCTTCTCGCCGACGGGTACCGGCGAGCCGAGGGTACGTCGGTTCTTCTCGAATGGGACGCGGAAATACCGGCATTCGAAGAAGTCCATGCGGAAGCGGTGCGGGCGAGGAAGTTCATCGGGAGTGCTCCGTGAGCCTTCGCGCGGCGCAAATCTGGTTTGCGGCTGCAGTGTCGACGCCGGAGTCCGATCCTTTGCCCGTCGGCGAAGACGAGGCTGCCCGCAGGCTGACCCGAGGGCCGCGGCTCTCGGCGGGCGAGCGGCTCGAGGTCTATCGGCGCGCATACCACGCCCGGCTGGTCGAATGCCTTGCCGACGACTACCCGGCGCTTCGTGCTTTCCTCGGCCAAGAGCCGTTCGAAGACCTCTGTCGCGCTTACATTGCCCAGCATCCGTCCACCGAGCCGAGCCTCAACGGCTTCGGACGCTCGATGCGCGACTTTTGCGCGTCGCGCGCAGCGCTGAGCGCCCCCCGATTCACGGCGGATCTCGCTTCGCTCGAGTGGGCCATCGTCGAGGTCATCCATGCCCCGAGCGCAGAGCCACTGACGCTGTCCGACCTCGCCGAGGTGGCGCCCGAACGCTGGGCCGACGCGCGGCTGCGTGCAACGCCGGCAAGCCGGCAGTTGACGTTCGAGTACCCCGTGAACGCCTATTTTCAAGGATGGCGCGACGCGGGGGAGACCGCCTTGCCAGGGCCTGCGCGTTCGGTCGCAGTCGTCTACCGCAGCGGGCCGACTGTGTGGCGCATGAATCTCTCCGACCCCATGGCGGATCTTCTGAGCAGCTTGACGAACGGCGAGACGCTGGGCGTGGCTCTCGACCGGACTGTCGCGGCATTCGAGAACGTCAGCGAGGACGCCGCGAGCGCCAGGGTGATGGCGTGGTTTCGAGATTGGGTCTCGAGCGGTCTCTTCATCGGCGTGGATTTTTCCTGAACAGGACTGCGCCCACGGTCGCGTGCAACCGGTAACCGGTTCCACTCCTTCGCGTACGGGAGATAGGGTGGTGTTCGCAAACCCGGGCCGTTCGCCCGTTCGAGGGGCAGAGTTGACGTTGTGGCCCCGTTTCGGGGACATTGCCGGGGTCCTGGCCAAAGCGGCAATGGTCGAACCTCACCAACAAGCTCTGCCTGCAGCCGCGGATTTGCCTGTCGAAACGGCGCGACCGGCCGATGCCGGAGCGCGCGCACTCGACGAGGTCATGGACCGCTATGCGCGCGGGGAGGACTTGGCCTTCGATGAGCTCTACCGCCGCGGCATCCCGCGGGTTCGGGGCTTTCTCGTGCGGCTATGCGGCGACGGAGCGCTCGCCGACGACCTGGCGCAGGAAGTCTTTCTCCGCGTCCACCGCGCGCGCGGTAACTTTGCTCAGGGCGCCGCGGCGCTTCCTTGGATCTTGGCCATCGCCCGGAACGCCCTGCGCGATCATGCGCGACGCGCGCAGGCACGCCCCGTCATTCGCACGCCAGGCTCCGACGATCAAAGCATGCAGCTCGAGTCGGCTCCGGACACGCGCGGCGACGAATCGCTCGCAGCCCGTGAAATGCTCGATGTCGTACGCCGAACGCTCCGGGAGCTGCCCCCCCTCCAGCGAGAGGCGTTCGTCTTGCTCCGTTTCGAGGGGTTGACCGTGGGCGAAGCGGCGCAGGTCCTCGGTGCAACGGAAGGGGCTGTAAAGATTCGCGCATTTCGCGCGTATGAGGCGCTGCGGGCGGCACTGAACGAGGCGAACGACCCCGTCGTCCGGCCAGATCGATGAAAGGCCCCTCCGCGGATTTCGGAGATTTCGACCGGATACCGGACCCGCTTGCGCGGTTCGAGTCGGCTCGGTCGGCCTCACCGAAGCGTCCACAAGGGCGTTCGCCGACGCGCACCACCATTCGCGCCCGTCGCGCCGCCGCGATCGCGGCTGCCCTCGGGTACGAGGGATGGCTCGCGCTGGCGGTCTTCCATCTCCATGCTGGTGGACGGCCCCCACTTCTTCTGTGGCTCGGTCTCACGATTCCAGCCGCTGCGTGCGCCGTAGCGTTCAGCGCCGCCACGCGCAGCGGCGCCCAGGGCTTGGGCGAACCCGTCGCTCGCATCGCCGCCTTCGCCATCGCCGCACCCATCTTTTTTGGCTTGGCCACGGCGGCTTTGCTCCCGCCCGGCAAGGTGAACGATTCGTTCTGGCCCTTGACGACAGGTTGCATGATCACCGGCTCGATTTTGGCCCTCGGCCCTCTCGCCTGCGCGGCCGTGGCCTCTTGGCGTGCGTTTGCAACCGCATCGGTTTGGCGCATGGGGGCATTCGGAGTCGGCTGCGGAGCGTTGGCGGCAACCGCGCTCAGCGTCGTCTGCCCGGTGACGACGGCGTTTCACGTGGTCCTCGGCCACGGCACAGCGATGCTCCTGGCAGGTGGGGTCGGAGCGCTGTGGGGAAAGTGGGGCGCCGAAGCATGAAGGATCGCAGCTCGGGATCTTGCGTTTCGTTCGCGCTCGTGCTGGTCGCCCGGGCGCCGAGGTCCGCGAGCGGGCAAGGCACGCTGCTTCGGCGACACCCGCCGCCGATGGCGTGCGCGACGCGGGCCAGGATCGCCGTCCAGTCTTTTCAAACCGCGGTGCGACCGAGGAGCGCGCCGGCGAGCTCCCCGTCCGAGTACGTGAGGAGAGCGATGTGCTCCATGCGCCACACGTTTTCGTCGTTCACCACTTCGAGCTCGAAGCTCTCCCTCCAGATCATTTCGCCGGGCGTCTTCAGCCACGCCGTAATCCCTTCGACGTGCGAGCGCGTTGCACGGCGGCCGCGAACGACGAGGATGCGATCGTCGCCGAGAGCTACCTGCAGGCTCCCGTCGTCGGCCCGAGAGCACTCGAGTTCGCGCGATAGAGCGATGTCGGCGAGCACCGTGGCGAAGCGGGCTTGCGCGCGCTCTTGCCGGGCCACCCCGGCGAGATCGCCGCCCGCGCCGACCTGACCGCCCGCCGCACGCACGCGCTCCGGACGTCGGATGACGAACGCCGAGACCGACGGTGGTCGAGGTTCCCCCTTCATGCCCCCTCCTCTTTTTCCGTGCCTCAATCAAATGTACAGGCTGTTCAGCCGGTGCACAGCCCCATCATGGGTCCTTTAGGGCAACTGACGTGATTTCATCGCGGATCGACCTCTGTTCGACCACTTTTCGCAGCGGGCGGGCGCGACGGGCGGGCCGTCTGGTCAATTGATCGGCACGATAGCTTGCAGCAAGCCGAAGGAGCGCCGAGCTGATCTCGCGCACGGGGCGTCCCGGACGCCGAACTGGTCGCCACAAGAATTGCGATCACCGGGGCGCGGCTTCCCGCAAGAAGCCGCTTCTCTCCACTGGACTCATCGGCGCAAGGCCTTTGAACGACCGCCGGATGGCGTAAGGTCGTCGACAAGCGGTGCATCTCGCCGTAAAGCACGAGCGAGATGCGCGAATCAAAACCCGGCGAGAACGGCTCCCGCGTCAACGGCGAACTCGGCGTCGGCGTGCCGACTCTCGCTGTAACCCCACTTCACGCCAGCGTCCGACGCGCGGTGGCGGCGGCGCGAGCCGCGCAGTGGCATTGGCGTCTCGAAACTCTCGAATCGAGGGTCGCGACGTTGAAGCGTGCCGCACGCGAGATGCTGCGTCGACGAACGGAGGTCATTGCTCTCTCACGGCGCGAGATGGGCAAGATCGACGTCGAGGGGTTGATGAACGAGGCCATCGGACCGCTCGAAACATTGACGGCATGGGCGCAGGTCGTGGACCGAGGGACCGCTCGCCGCCGAGTGCCCCTCAACCCACTCAGCTTTCCGCGCAAGAGCGCTTACGTCGACTACGTGCCCCGAGGTGTGGTGGGGGTGATCGCGCCTTGGAACTATCCCGTTGCAGGCCTCTATCGATCCGTCTTTCCCGCCCTTCTCACGGGCAATGCAGTCATCGTCAAGCCGTCGGAGCACACGCCGCGCACCAGCGCATGGCTCATCGAGCGCTTGGCCGACGCGCTCCCCGCGAGCCTCGCCCAAGTCGTGCAGGGCGACGGGCGAACGGGCGCCGCCCTAATCGATGCGGGCATCGACGCATGCGTCTTCACGGGGTCGGCGCGCAATGGCCAGGCGGTGCGTGTGAGATGCGCCGAGCGAGGAATCCCGGCCAGCGTTGAGATGGGCGGCAAGGACGCGGCCATCGTCCTTGCGGACTGCAACCTCTCACGCACGGTTGCTGGGATCACCCACTGGGCGCTCAGCAATGCCGGGCAAGCTTGAGGGGCCATCGAAATTGCGTACGTCGAGCGCGGCATCGCGGACGAGTTTGTGGAGCGCCTGCGCCGCGGGTGGACGAAGTTGGGCGACGAGTCTGTCGCGCCACTCGGGAACCGCGCGCAGGCCGACATCGTGCGCGCGCAGATCGAAGACGCACAGGCCAAGGGGGCCCATGTGGTGTGCGGCGGCGCCGTCGACCCTGCGACGCTCCGTTGTGCGCCGACGATCCTCGACGGCTGCGATGAACGCATGTCGGTCGTCCACGACGAGACGTTCGGGCCGGTCCTCGCCATCATTCGAATCGACGGCGTCATGGAGGCGATTCGCAGCGTGAACCGCTCGCGATATGGCCTCGGAGCTTCGATCTGGACGCATGACGAAGCGCGTGCGCGAAGGCTGGCCGAACGACTCGACGTCGGTACCGTCAACATCAATAACCATGCATTTTCAGGCGCTGTCCCTTCGCTCCCGTGGAGCGGAACGCGGGAGACCGGCTTCGGCGTGGCAAACGGGCCCGAAGCGCTGGCTACGTTCGTTCGACCCAAGGTGACGACCATCGATGAATCGAGCGGACCAGACCTCTACTGGATGCCCTACGACGATGCGCTTTTCGACCTCGGCGAAACATTGGCCGAAGCGCAACTGGGCGCCATCGCCGGGACGTGGAAGCTGCCGCTCTTGATTCGCCGGCGGCTAAAAACGATTCGTACCTTCTTCGGCGTCGGATGAGGCCCCTCTCGTGACCTCCGCCTGGCGAGGTCCCGCCCTATGTGAGGTCGGGGGCAGCCAAATCGGAGGTGGATCGGGTCGCATGCAACCCGTGAACAATCCCCTCGCCTTGGCGAACGAGGCGGCCTTCGATCAGTCGAGGCGTTCTGCGATTCGCTCGCCGGCACGGGTGGCGACGGCCATGATCGTGAGCTGCGGGTTGACGCCGAGCGGACCCGGGATTGTGCTCGCATCGACAACGAAGAGACCGGCCACGTCGTGCGTCTCGTGATCGAGCCCGACCACGCTCGTCTTCGGATCACGACCCATCCGACACGTGCCGAGGGGGTGGTAGCTCAGCCAGCTGATGTCGGCCGCTCGGATTTGCGCGTCGCGAAATGACGCGAAGGCACGGTCGCCTGTGAGGCGACCTACACCCCGAACGACCGGGTAGAGGGTTTTCGCCCCTGCGGCCCGGCACATCTCGCCAGCGTGAATCATCGCGCGATGCATGCGATCCACGTCTTCGGTCCCCACATGGTACGTCACCACCGGCAAGCCCCCGACTTTCCTCCATACGCGGCCGTTCGCGGTGGCATCGCGGACGAGCAAGCCGAAAGAGGCCATGTGGTCCGCCTGGTCAAGCGCCTCCATGAAGGGCCGACCGCAAAACGGAAAGAGGAGAGGAGCGACGTTGCGCGCAGGCTGGGCCGCCGTGATGAGAATTCCGTCTCGCAAGAATTGATCACACGCGTAGCCTTGCGGAACGTGTCGGTGCCCATCGATCGGTTCGTCGAATGCGGCCATGAAGCCGCCGCTCGGGTGCAAGCTCAAGTTGCGACCGACCTGTCCGCTCCGATTGGCAAGACCTTGCTCGAGTAGAAGGAGAGGCGTCGGGATCGCTCCGCCAGCGAGAACGACCGCCCGACTCCGAATTCGAACCGTCCGCCCCCGCCTCGACTCCGCTTCGACCCCAACGGCCCTCCCCCTCTCGAGAACGATGCGCCGAGCGCGGGCGCCTGCGAAGAGCACGGCGCCGCGCTCGAGGGCAGGAGGCAGGTAGGCAATCTGCGTCGACCGTCTTGCATCCTGTCGGCATCCGAAGTCGCAGAAGCCCGATCCGTCGCAGCCGGGAGCGTTGCGTCGGATCGGATGGTGGCTCCACCCGAGAGCATCGCAGCCACGAGCCATGACATCGCCAATCGGCCCGATCACCTCGCGCCGGGCCGCCTGTACGTCGAGGATCCGCTCGACCCGTTCGAAGTGGCGGTCCATGGCCGACGGCGAAAAGTCGTCCGAGGCGAGCCGCTCGCACCATCGTTCGAGCACCCATGTCGGGGTACGAAAACAGGTGCCGCCGTTGATCGCCGTGGACCCCCCGACGAGTCGTCCCATAAAAATGGGCATGACGACGTTGCCGATGGAGAACGCGCCCCGGTAAAAGCGTTCGTGCGCGCGGAGGACACTGCCGTCGAATGCTTCGCGCGAGACATAGTCGCCCTCTTCGAGAAAGACGACCGCGTGCCCCCGTTCCGCGAGCTCTCTGCCGACGACCGCGCCGCCGGCCCCCGTTCCGATGACGACGGCATCGCACTCGATGTCGTCATCGCAATCGTCCAGCGCCTGCAATTGCCCGGCCCATCGTGGACGCTCCACGCGAACGATCGGAACGCTCCCTCCGCTCTTTCGCAGTGCGCTTCGGTCGAAGTGAACGAGCTTGTGCACGAGCCCGACCAGCGCCAAAGGACCTCTCAACGTGCGGTCCTGCTCCCACCGCTGGAGCAGGACATCTTGCTGGGCCGCAGAAAGGCTGTGAAATGGACGGCCCGAACGCGCAACGGCAGCCGCGTCCAGAACCTCGTGAGCCAACGTCCAAGCCTTGCCGAGGGCGGGATGGATAGATCGGACAAACTGCTCGGCCAAAGCAAGGGAGCGCTCGTCGGCGGCGGGGTAGTTCGGCGAGCCAGGAATGATGGCCTCGGCCAAGGCCAGCGCGGCACGGCTACGATGGTGGGTAGAGAGAGAGAAGGCGTGTAGGGCGTCGTCCACGATGGTGCTTTCGAGCGAAAAATTCTTCAGGCCCGGCGGCGCGATGATCAGGTGGGCGAGATCATCTTCTCGGGGCGTACATGTCGATCGAAGTCTTCGGGTCGAACGAGCCCGAGCTCTGCGGCCGCCTGTCTCAACGTCATGCCTCTGGCGTGGGCGAGCTTAGCCACTTTCGCGGCGTTGTCGTAGCCGATGACCTCGTTCAGCGCAGTGACGAGCATCAAGGTATCCTCGACATGCCGTGCGATGACCTCGCGGTTCGGCTGGATTCCCGCCACGCAGTTGTCGTTGAAGCTCCGGCAGGCGTCGGCGAGAAGGCGAGAGCTCTCGAGGACGTTGTGAATGATGACGGGCTTGAAGACGTTCAGTTCGAAATTGCCGCTCGCCCCTGCAAACGCGACCGTGGCGTCGTTGCCGAATACCTGAACGCAGACCATCGTCATGGCCTCGGACTGCGTCGGGTTGACCTTGCCGGGCATGATGCTACTGCCCGGCTCGTTTTCCGGTAGGTGCAACTCTCCGATTCCGCAACGCGGCCCGCTCCCGAGCCAGCGAACGTCGTTTGCAACCTTGAAACAGGCAACGGCGACGGTCCGCAGCGCGCCGCTCGCGACGACGAGCGGCTCGTGCCCCGCGAGGGCAGCAAACTTGTTCGGCGCCGTCCGGAAAGGCACTCCGGTCAGCTCGGCAATCTCACGAGCGACGGTCTCGGCCCATCGGGGGTGCGTGTTCAATCCGGTCCCTACGGCTGTCCCGCCGAGCGCGAGATCGTAAAGGCCGTCGAGCGATCGCTCGACCGCCGAACTGGCCGTGGCGAGCTGAGCGGCCCAGCCGCCCAGCTCCTGCCCCAGCGTGAGCGGTGTCGCGTCCATGAGATGCGTTCGACCGACCTTGACGATGTCGTCGTACGCTGCGCTCTTCGATTCGATCGTCGACCGAAGGGCAGCGACGGCAGGAAGCAGGCGCTCGCGAATGTCGAGGGCCGCCGCGACATGCATGACGGTCGGAAATACGTCGTTCGATGATTGCGACCGGTTGACGTCGTCGTTCGGGTGAATCGGCTTTTTCGAGCCGAGTATTCCGCCCGCAAGCTCGATCGCACGATTTGCGATCACTTCGTTGGCGTTCATGTTGGATTGTGTCCCGCTTCCGGTTTGCCACACCACCAGAGGGAATTGGTCGTCGAGCCTTCCGCCGATGACGTCGTCGGCGGCGCGGACGATGAGATCGCGCTTCGCGGAATCGAGCTTACCGAGCTTTTCGTTGGCCAACGCCGCTGCCTTCTTGACGATTCCGAACGCACGGATGACGGGGGCACTGAAGCGATGACCGCCGATCTTGAAGTTTTGCAGGCTGCGCTGCGTCTGCGCGCCCCAGTACTTGTCGGCCGCCACTTCGACTTCGCCCATGCTGTCGGATTCGATGCGCACGTTGCTCATGGTGGAGGGCGCTCATAGAGCGTTTCTTGGGCGGCGGCCAGACAGGTCTTTCGCGCAGTCTCGACGGGACGACCGGCCCCCGGCGCCTCCGCGTTCAATCCAGGGTCGGCGTCGCACGATTCGTTCCGGCGTGCACGCTTCGCCGGAGGGGCGGCCGGCGCGCACGAGTGGGCCCGGTTCCGCCGACCGTTGCGGCCTACTCCGCCGACGGCAAGCGAAACGAGAACGTGCTGCCCTTGCCGGCTTGGCTCTCGACCGCGATGCGTCCGCCCTGAAGCTCCACGAGGCCGCGGGCGATCGCAAGGCCGAGTCCCGGCCCGTCGCGTGGGGTTCTGCGCGCATTGGCCGCGTGCTCAAATATGGTTTTCAAGCGATCCTCGGCGATTCCTCGCCCGGTGTCCTCGACCGCGAACGTTACTTCGGCCCCCTCGCGGACGACCCGCAAGACGACGTGGCCATCGGCCGACGTGAATTTCAGGGCATTGCCGACCAGCTTGGAGATGATCTGGAGGATCCGGGCGCGATCGCAGAGGACGAGGGTGGGACGACCCGGAAGTTCGACGTCGAAGCGGACTCCGCGCTCGCGCGCCTGAATTTCGAGTGACCCCAAGCCGCCCCGAATCAATGCGACGACGTCGCACGGCCGTCTGTCGACCGTGAGTCGGCCCGCCTCGAGCTTCGCGAGATCGTGAAAGTCGGTGACGACGAGGCCCATCCGGTCGGCCGAGCGGGCGATGGCCTCGATGACACGGCGTGCGGCGGGGTCCTCGGGGGAGGCGGTGCGCCTCAAGAACCCGGCGCCCATGACGATCGAAGCGAGGGGGTCCTTGAGGTCGTGGCACACGATCGAGATGAGATCCCTGTCCGCCTCATCGCTGTGCTCGAGCCGCGCAATCGTCTGGTCGATTTCGCGATCGAGCCTTCTCGCCACAGCTGCCTCTCCCGACTCGACCGTGCAAGCATCCGCAGCGGCTGCGATTCGGGCGCGCGCATCACGTAAAGCGGCGAGGAGGAGGCTCATTGTGTGACCGAAACTCCGTCTTGTCCGGCTCGCGCTCGGCGCGCCGAGCCTGGACGTGAATCTTGCATTCCCAGCTCTCCGGTCAAGAGCCAGTCGGGTCGGTCTTCGCCGCAGTCGCCGACATAATGGAGTGCGATGCGGCGAGTCTTTGGTAGGGTGGCGCTATCGGCGCACCCGCCGTAGAGTGTGCCCGCGAGTCGACGGAGACATGGAACGTCGCATTCTCATTATCGACGATGACCGAAGCATGTGCGAGGCGCTCGAAAGCGAGCTCCGGCACCGCGATTTCGACGTCCGGTGGGTAACCAGCCCCCGTGAAGCCCTCGCCATCTTCGAGCGGGAGGACTTCGGTCTCGTCATCACCGACGTCAGCATGGCCGATATGAGCGGCGTCGAGCTTTGTCAGCAGCTCGTTGCGCGACGCGAGGACATGCCCGTCATTGTCATGACCGCCTACGCGAACATGGATACAGCGATCGCGGCCATTCGGGCCGGAGCGTACGACTTCGTGACGAAGCCGTTCGATATGGATGAGCTGGCGCTGACTGTCGAGCGCGCTTTGCGCCATCGGGCACTGAAGGAGGAGGTCAAACGACTTCGGCAGGCCGTCGACGGAACACAGCGGTTCGACGAGATTCTCGGGACAAGCGGGGCGATGCTCAAGATGTGCGAGCTCGTCACCCGGGTGGCTGACACCGAAACGACCGTGCTCGTGACGGGCGAGAGTGGCACCGGCAAGGAACTTGTCGCCAAAGCGCTGCACGCGAAGGGCGGCCGCAAGGAAGGGGCGTTCGTCGCCATCAACTGCGCGGCCATGCCCGAGAGCTTGCTCGAGAGCGAGCTCTTCGGCCACGTGAAGGGCGCATTCACCGACGCCCGCAATTCCAGGCCGGGCCTTTTCATTAAGGCGAGCAAAGGCACGCTGTTTCTCGACGAGATCGGTGAAATGCCCGCGGGGATGCAGGCCAAGCTGCTGCGTGCCCTGCAGGAGCGCACGGTTCGCCCAGTCGGCGGCGACCAGGAACAGCCGTTCGATGCGCGCATCATCGCGGCGACCAATCGGGATCTCGAGACCGAGGTCGAGGAAAAGCGTTTCCGCGAAGATCTATTTTACCGGATCAACGTCGTGCGAATCCACGTCCCTCCCTTGCGGGCAAGGGGCAGCGACATCCTGCTCGTCGCGCAGCACTTCCTCGAGCGCTACGCGACGCAGAGCCGGCGTGCCGTCGTCGGAATGACGAGCGCTGCCGCGGACAAACTCCTCACGTATCCGTGGCCCGGCAATGTCCGCGAACTGCAAAATTGCATCGAGCGTGCGGTCGCTCTCGCCCAATTCGATCAGATCGGTGTCGACGATTTGCCCGAAAAAATTCGGGACTACAAGACCGCCCGCATCAGTATCGATTCGAATGACCCCGCGGAGCTCCTTCCCATGGAAGAGGTCGAGCGCCGCTATATCCTCAAGGTGTTGGAGGCGGTCGGGGGCAACAAAACGTTGGCTGCGCAAGTGCTCGGGTTCGACCGGCGAACGCTCTACCGAAAGCTCGACCGCGTCCGCGATCCCGGTCCCCGAGAGGCCCGCCCGGAGCGGTCAGCGGGGAGCGATCGAGCGCCCGCCGTCCAACCCACCGACGACTTCACGAAGAGCTGAGAACCGTGCGAACGCCGGTCCGGGGAGGCCGTTCCATCGAAGGGCGGTTCAATCTTCTTCCTTCTTCCGGGTGACGACCGACGGTCACAAAGGCCGGTGCCGAGCGAGGGGCGCGGCGGTTGGTGCCGAGGGACCCGGCAAAAACGAAACGAAACGCCCGGCGCGGGTACTTTGCCGCGCGAATGAAGGACGCAGCGGTCCCGCCCGACCCGGAGCGAGGAGGAAGACAACGAACGACGAGGCAGGGCGGACGTGACGGGAAAGAGAAAGGCCAGAGGCGGTCCTTTCCGTCTCCGGCCTTTCTTCGATCCTGTCGCTCGATCGTGGTCCAGTAGGGCCTCCTCGCGCCGGGGCGGCGTCGAGGATCCACCACCCGTTGTTCGTGGACGGGGCCCGATCGTGGCAAGCAAGGGTGTGGCGTTCTGCCTGCAAGTCTGCCCTGCACGTGACGTGCTGTCACGAGACGGCCCCGCGCCGCACCTGGCACTCCGGGGTGGACTCCCTCGGCGCTCAGCTCTGCTGCGACGTCGCGTTGTTGTACGAGGGGGCCCCGACCTTCTTCTGCTGCTCCGTCTTAATCCGCTCGCGGATCTGGTCGAGGCGCTCACCGACGTCTTGGCGGAGACGGCGGCCCGACGACGGGGCGAATGCGAGACCGAAGCCGGCACCGACCGCTGCGCCGAGCGCGAGAAGGCCGATGGCCGGTAGAATGGCTCCGAGCGCAGCGCCATTTTTGCGCTCGAGACCGATGAGGTCGAGAACGTCATCCAAGTCGTATCCCATCATTTTCTTCATTGGGGTTGCCTCCGTAAATCGGAATGCTGTTTCCGGTTGCGATCGATTAAAGAAGCTGTTTGAGGAGCTCGCGTGCGACACGGCGGCTCGCGGCTCCGAGGGCGATGCGGCCGGCGCGGAACGAGAGCGCGCCACCGACCAAGAAACCGATGCCGAGCGCAGCCGCAAGAGAAGAGGCGGGCTTCGACGCGATGGTGCGTGCGACGGATTTCAGCGCCTGAGCGGCGGTCACCGGCTCGTCGGCCACGATGGGGGGCGCACGGTGGACGCCACGCGCTCCGGACGGTGATCGGCGCGCGGGACCGGCCTCCTTGATCGAAGACGCCGTGGCCGACTCGATGCGCTCGTTTGCGTTCATCGCCTCTCCTCTGCTGTTCGCATCGCACGTGCGACGCGCATGCCAGCGAAACGGTCTGCCGCAGTTGAGGCCCAGCACGCCTCGATCGTGGCAGTTTTGCACTGAGGAGGGGACCGCTTGCGGCCCGGGGCTGGGCTTCGAGCCGGCGGCCGCCGTCGCCAGCCCGACCGGCACGTGGCGTGCACGCATCGAGCGCGCCCAAGAGGCAGTCACTCGGAGGTCACGCAGACACTCGGAGGTCACTTGGAGATCAACGTGGAACGCCGAATCCTCATCATCGACGACGACCGCAGCATGTGCGACGTGCTCGACACCGAGCTCAAACGGCGCGGCTTCGACACGACCACCACCACCACCGCGGAAGAGGCGCTGCGGCACGTTTCCGAGGCGGACTTCGATCTGGTCCTGACCGACATCAACATGCACTCCATGAGCGGGGTCGACCTCTGTCGCCAAGTCGTGGAAAGCCGCGAGCACCTCCCCGTCGTGGTGATGACGGCCTACGGCAGTATGGAGGCCGCGATCGCAGCGATTCGTGCCGGTGCGTACGACTTCGTGACCAAGCCGTTCGAGATGGACGACATCGCCCTCACCGTCGAACGCGCCCTCAAGCACCGGGCGCTGCGCGAAGAGGTCAAGCGTCTGAGACGCGCCGTCAACGACAGCCAGAAATTCGACGACATCATCGGCACCAGCCCGGCGATGAAGAAGATGTACGATCTCGCCGCCCGGGTCGCGGAGACCGAGACGACCGCTCTCGTCACCGGTGAGAGCGGTACCGGCAAAGAGCTCGTCGCGAAAGCGCTGCACTCACGCAGCCCTCGGAAGGAAGGGCCCTTCGTGGCCATCAACTGCGCCGCGATGCCGGAAAGCTTGCTTGAAAGCGAGCTCTTCGGGCACGTGAGGGGCGCTTTTACCGACGCACGCACGGCGCGCCCCGGACTCTTCATCAAGGCGAGCAAGGGGACCCTGTTTCTCGACGAAATCGGCGAAATGCCGGCGGGAATGCAGGCGAAGTTGCTCCGCGCGCTGCAGGAGCGAACGGTCCGCCCCGTCGGGGGCGATCAAGAGCAGCCCTTTGATGCTCGAATCATCGCCGCCACAAACCGCGATCTGGAGTCCGAAGTCGAGGAGAAGCGCTTCCGGGAAGACCTCTTTTATCGAATCAATGTCGTGCGCATTCATGTCCCGCCGCTCCGCGCCCGCGGCAGCGACGTGCTCCTTCTCGCCCAGTATTTCTTGCAACGTTACCAGCCGAACGGACAGCAGCGGGTGGTCGGGATAAAGAGCGCCGCAGCCGACAAGCTTCTTTCTTATCCGTGGCCGGGGAACGTTCGCGAGCTGCAAAATTGCATCGAGCGAGCCGTCGCGCTCGCGCAATTCGATCACGTGGGAGTGGACGACCTGCCGGAGCGCGTCCGCGATTTCAAGAGCTCACGGATCACCATCGAAAGCAACGACCCGGCGGAGCTTCTGCCCATGGAGGAGGTGGAGCGGCGCTACATTCTGCGCGTACTCGAAGCCGTGGGCGGCAACAAAACACTTGCCGCCCAAGTGCTCGGGTTCGACCGAAGGACGCTCTACCGAAAGCTCGAACGTTGCCGCGAAGCCGCGCCGCCGAAGCGAGAAGTCCACGCGGCCACATTTTGACGGGTTGATGGCCGGCGGCCGACGAGACGGCCCAGGGCATGTGCGTTGCGTATCGATGCGCGGGCCGTCGATGAGACAGCCCGCAGCGGAGGTGAAGCATGCCAACTCATGCCACGGCGCTCTTTGCGCGACGTCACACGGCCCATGCGGCCGTCGAGCAGCTAGTGCAGGCAGGCTTTGCACGAAACGAGATCAGTTTGGCCATGGCCGATCGCACCCACGAGCGCGAATTCGCCACCGAGGCCGCTCCGACTCGCTCGGGCATCCGAATTTTACGTCACACCGGCGTGCTTGCCGCACTCGTGGCCGAACTGACGGCAGTCGCAGTGACCGACGGATGCTCGCTCCGCGTCGGCGGTCCGCTCGCCCGAGCCATCGCCGACTCGGGCGGGCTCGCTGCGGCGCTGGTTGGATCCGGGCTCGTGTCCGCAGAGGCGAACGCGGTCGTCGCGCGCGTCGAGGCCGGATCCATCGTGGTGGCTGTACACGCCACCGAACCTCGTCTCGCATTGGCGGTCGAGCTTTTGGAACTTTCAGGTGGCGTGACACTTGCCGCGGCCTGAGGGCCCTCGGCCGTCTCTCGCCCCTGCCGTGACGACGTGGAGGAGAGGGTCGCCCCGTCGAGGCGGCGCGACCCTCCCCTCGTCGAGGCGGCGCGACGCCTCCTCCTTCCCGTCGACTCGTCGAAGGACGGCAAAAGACGGCCGCCGCCTTCAGTCGACCTCGATCGAAACTTTCAACGGGCCTCCCGCGACGTCGAGTTTCTCGACATGACAGTGAGACCCCACCCTGCGGAAGCCCAGGTTGACGAGGGAGTGGCCAACGCGCATCCCCGTCAGCGCGAGCTTTCGAACGCTTCTCGGCAAGCGTGGGTTTCTGATGACCATGCGCCCTCGTGGGGCGTCGACCTGAATCCCGAGAACCGACTGAAGAAGAAGAATCGGGGCTGCGCTGGCCCATGCCTGTGGGGAGCACGCAACTGGATAGCGCACGAGCGGCCCGTTTCGCCTGGGCAAGCCGCAAAAGAGCTCGGGCAGCCGTCGATCTCGGCAATACTGCATCGCGGCGTAAAGTCCGTCGAATGCTTTCATGGCCTGGTCGTGAAGACCGTACCGCATGAGGCCCCGAACGATGAGCGCGTTGTCGTGGGGCCAAACCGTTCCGTTGTGGTAGCTGAGTGGGTTGTAGATCGGTTGGTCGGACGCCAGCGTTCGAATGCCGAAACCACTGAAGCTCGCGGGGGCGAGCAACATCCGAGCGGTCGCCGAGGCCCGATCATCGGTCGCGACGCCCGACCACAAGAGGTGCCCCAAGTTGGAGACGATCGTCGGCAGAAGGCGCTCCCGTCCGTCGATGGCGAACGCGTAACGACCGGCCTCCGGCATCCAGAACGACCGATTGATGAGCTCGATCATCGCGCGGCCGCGCTCTTCGCATTTCGTCGCCAGCTCCGGCTGAGCGAGGTCGGCATACATTCGGGCCCCGCGCATGTAGGCATCCGCGCAGTAGCCCTGAACTTCGCAAAGCGCGATGGGAGATTCGGCGTGCCTACCGTCTGGAAAGGAGACGCCCGAGCGAGAGTCCTTCCAACCTTGATTCGCAAGCCCGTTCGGGCTCAACCGCTCGTAACGAACGAATCGCGTGGCGTTGTCGCTGCGCCTGTCGATCCACCCCAGCGCTGCGTCGATGGCTGGACGAAGCTCCTCCAAGAACGCAACGTCCCCCGTGAATCGATAGGCCGCTTCCGCAACGACGACGAAGAGCGGAGTTGCGTCGATGCTGCCGTAATAAGGTGAGTGAGGAATTTCGCCGCAACGGGCCATCTCACCGAACCGAAGCTCGTGGAAAATCTTCCCGGGCTCTTCTTCGGTGACCGGATTGTGCGCCTTGCCCTGAAAAGAGGCCAAGGTCCGGAGGGAATCGGCCGCGAAGTCCGGATTGAGAGTCAGAGCCTCGTAGGCAGCGATCAACGAGTCGCGGCCGAATGGCGCGCAGAACCAAGGAATTCCGGCACCGAGGATACTGTGCGACTCGAACTCGACGCGAAGTGCGTGAAGATCGGCGCTCGTCTGGGCCATCGTCTCCTCGAGCGACGCGTCGTCGCAGGTGAAACGTGTGGATGACGCGCGAAACATCCGAGCTTCGTTCGTCTGCCGTTCGACCCGGCGCGCGAAGGGCCAGGCCGGCCGGCTTCGGGGCAGTTCCCGGAGCGACGGGACGACTTTGACATCGAAGGACGCTGCGCGGTCCGGTCCCAAACTGACTTCGAAGGTGGCCCGATCGGGCGTCAGCTCGGTCGGCGGAACGCCGAACGAGATGACCGTTTCGTACTTCGTGCTGCAGAGGCCCGTGTACGACAGGATGAGGGAGCTGCCGTCGACACGGGGCTCGTGGAGAATCCCTCGCTTTGGCCGATGTGCGCCCCTCACCTCGAAGATGTCCGCAAAGTCGGCGCCGAAGCGAATCGTGAACTCCAGATGGCAGTCACGGAGCAAGAAGTTCGTGAAGAGAATTTCTTCGATGAGACCGCCGTCCAAGATTTGGCGCCGCCGAACGTGCAAGAAATTCTTGGGGTCGTCCAGGAGGTCGTCGTGCTCGGGCTCGGTGTCGTCCGGATCGCTCACCATCGAATCGATCTGGTTGTAAGCCTCGTGAGAAGTGTCGGCGCTGAGGTGCACCGTGCGGCCGTTCGAGATGCAGAGCTCGTAATAGGAGAGAAAACGCGTGTCGCGGTCGAAGAGTCCGAGCTCGCGCGCCCCGGCTGGAGCAATATCGCCCTGTGGGGTCGTCACCATGAACATGGATCCACGCGCACGAACGAGGCGCTCAATTTCCCGAACCATGGGAAACGACAGCGGAGCTTCGAGGCTTGGAGCAGGAGGCGACCGATTGTCGACGTCCTTCATGAGATTCGGCTCATCTCTCGCCCTCCCTCTACCCAAATGCACTGCGCCACACTCAAGCCCCCCGCACCTATGCGCGCTCTCCGCCGAATGGACCGCGTGAGGTTGTCGAACGCATGATGCGATCAAGATGCCGTGTTTTGGTTTCGCTGCGCGAGACGCCCGCTTCCCCTCTCGTCCGTCCATCGTCTCGTCCATCGTCCATCGTCGACGACTTCGAGCGCAACCGCTTGGGCGTCGGCCTGAATTCCGAATTCTTGGCCTATCCGTCTACGACGTCATCAGGCTGTGAGCGAGAAAGCAAGCCGTCGAGCTCGCCAACTCGCCGGGGGTACTGCCGAACGTCGTGCTGTGAGACTACCTCTTTCGGCCATAAACGGCTGGGAAGCGACGCGGCGGTTGAAGGAGGACGAGCGCCCGACACATTGCGCTCGCTGCATTCACCGGCCACGCGCTCCCCTGCCATCAGCAAGAAGAGGTGGAGGAAGCGGGATGCGACGCTTCTCTCGCCAAACCATGTCCACCGGAAAAGCTGATCGGGAAACGGAACGAACGACTGCCTCGTCCGCTCTTCCAATGGATCAAGTCTTCCAATGGATCAAGAAAGACCGTGATGCATCGAATCGACCCCGACTCGCCCAGTCACGCGACCGTCCGACGGCCCATGAGGAGCGACACTCCCGCAAGCACAAGAAATACGACAAAAAGGACTTTCGCCACTCCAGCGGCACTGGCGGCGATGCCACCAAAGCCCAAGATGGCGGCAACCACTGCAATTGCGAAAAATACGGCGGTCCAATACAACATGACGAACCTTCCTTTTCCGGGCCCGAACGGGGGTGGCGTGCAAACTGGAGTCGATACGCTGCAGCGGTCGTGCCGAACCGGGCGAGTCGGCCTGGGGACGAAGTCGCCACGACGGCCATCGGCAGGCCGTAAGCACGACGCATTGCGGCTCAGAAGGTGCACGACGTTTCTTCCCATGGAGAAAAACGGCAGCGTGACTGAACGAACGCACCATAACGCCCCGCCGATGCTGCATTCCGACACACAAGGCCCATTGCTTCAAGAACGGCTCCAGGTCTTTGTCGAGGAGCGACCGCTCATTGCCGCCATCGGTGCGGGCGCCATTGGCGCAGTGCTGGGGGGCCTCATCTTTTCGCGTCTGGGCCGTCTCGTGTTTCTGGCGGCGGTCGGTTACGTCGCCAACGAACTCTGGGATCGCGAGGGGCGAATCGACATTCCAGCGTTGCT
Organism: Polyangiaceae bacterium; assembly: GCA_050013115.1. Classification (GTDB taxonomy): domain Bacteria; phylum Myxococcota_A; class Polyangia; order Polyangiales; family Polyangiaceae; genus Palsa-1150. Next base: position 49,664 of record JBEKFX010000008.1, on the reverse strand, counting down.
CACGAACCTCTCCGCCGCCCCCTCCGGTGGTCGGTGAGCGGCGCGCGTGCGAGACGCGGCACCGCCGCAATCGCTTTGACGATGGGACTCGCGATCGCGTGCCTCGACGCGTGTCGCGGCGCGTCAGCTTCAGGGCCGCCCCCGCTCCTCGGCCCGTTGGTCGCCCAAGACGTGATCGATGCCTCCATCATCTCGGATGGCGGCGGAGCCACCGACGCCGACCTGCCTTTCGATGCGGGAATCCTCATCCACTGAGCTCACAAAGCGCCCAGTCACCGCGCGGCTGCCGCAAGCGTGACGATTCGCTACGTGCCGACCGGTGGCGCTGGGGCCTGCTCGCCACGCCTGTTCGCCACGAAGGATGCACGAAGGATAGGGAGAAAATTTAGCCAAAAGGAGCGAACGCTCAGCAGATGGACGAGGCACGCGGCGCGGGGCTCAGCGGAGGCACGCGCCCTGCAGTGCGAAGACTAAATGCAATGCGCCCTGCACTCCGAAGACTAGACGGGCGCGAGTCGACATAGGCGAGCGGGAACCGGTCGCGGCGGACGAGCGCGTTCGCGGAGTCGGCGGAAGTACGCCCTGCCGACCTTGCCGGAGCGGATGCGGTTGAGTGAACGGCCAAGAACACGACCAACGGAGGACAATGCACTCGGTCATCTTGCGAACGGACGCTTCTGCCGGCCGCCACGGGCTCCCATGCGGTCAGGCCATTCAGGGCGTCGCCGAAGATTCGCAGTCGGGTCTGCGGCGAAGCTCTCGGGTCATCAATGGCGGCTTCGAGATCCGTGACAGCTATGAAAATCCATGAAGATCACCACTCTCCTCGAACGCCAGCACCGCAACTTGCAAGAGCTCTGCGAAGCAGTCGAGCGCGGAAGCAGGAGCATGCGAGAGTCGCTCCTCCCACAGCTTGCTGGCGATATCGCCGCCCACCTGGCTGTCGAGGAGCAGCTCTGCGACCCGATTGTTCGCCGCGTGCTTCAGACCGACGCTTTGGCGCGGCATGCGGCGGCTCAGCACCCAATCGCGCGTTCTTCACTCGAACGGGTGCTTGAGGTACGGTCGAATGACGAGGCGTTCGCGATCGCCATCCGGGAGCTTCGGGCCGCCGTCGAAATGCACGCGGAAGAGCAGGAGGAATGGCTGTTCCCTCGCCTGGAGAAGGCTCTCGAGCCGGAAGTCATGCGAAGCCTCGCGTACTCAATGTTGAGGCTGTACCACACGAAGGTGGAGCTCGGATACGTTCGGGCCGCCGCGCGCGCCCCCGGGGCTGGCGAGGAGCAACCCGGCGAGCCCGCAACGCCGAGGTAACGGCCGCGGCACGTACTTTCCCTTTCCTCGCGTGCAAACGCGCCGACGCGAGGACGGGCATGCCAGTTGCGAACTTGCGGCCGCATGCGACGCGCAATCTTGGTCGGTCGTCATGCCGCCAACCCCGCGTTCGCGCGTGGGGCATTCGCTCCATTCGTCCTTGGTTCTGCACTGGACGCGGTCGCCTCTTGTCGCTCAAGTGCCGTGAGCTCGCTAGGCTTTTGGATTGTCGTGCTGGGGGTGGCCCTTGGTGCGTGGGTGGCCACGTTCGAAATCCTCGACTGGCTCTTCTTCGCCCGGCTCGGCAGCACCGGCGTATCCGGACTCGACGGTTTCATTTCGGCAATGGTTGTGGGGCTCTTCGCGCTCGCAACATGGCTTCGGGCCGCGACGCTTTCGCATCAGGCTCCGGCCGCTGCCGTTGCCGTCGAAGTGGCCGGGGTTGCGCTCCTCTCCGTGAAGGGCTGGATCGGCCGCGAGCTGTCGCGCGACATCGGCGCGTCACGCCCCTGCCCGTGACGCCCAGTCCATGGCGGGCGCGAGGACGAGGGGGAGGGCAAAAGCAGCCTTTTTGGACGCGCGCACGGCCCATGCAACGTTGCTGCGCCCGACGCACGCATGGTCGCTTCAAACTCGACGCAGTGTGAACCCCTTCCCGCGCGAATGCTTATACCTCCGGCGCCGGGTGAACTCGTCGGGGGAAAATATCGGTTGCTCAGGTGCCTTGGGGAGGGCGGCATGGGTCTCGTCTTCGAGGCGCTCCACCTGCGCCTCCGACGGCAATTCGCCATCAAGTTTCTCAGGCCCGATATTCTGGCCATGCCGGAGGCAGCGTCACGCTTCGAGCGTGAAGCGCGCGCAAGCGTCCGCATGCACGGTCCGCACGTAGTTCAGATCGTCGACGTCGACAACGACGGTTGGGGTCGTCCGTACATCGTCATGGAACTGCTGCGCGGTCGAGACCTCGATGCCGAGCTCCGCGAAAGGGGGCGCTTTCCAATCGCTGAAGGCGTCGATTGGATCCTGCAAGCCTGCGCAGCGATGGGCGCAGCCCACGTGGCGGGGGTAGTCCATCGCGACCTGAAACCGTCGAATTTTTTTCTCGCTGAAAGCGACTGGGGCCGCATTCTCAAAGTACTCGACTTCGGCATTTCGAAAATTGAGCGCGAAGGTGAACCGTGGATTACCTCGGGCACCATGACGGTGGGGACGCCGCTTTACATGTCACCCGAACAGGTGCGCTCTTCGAGGGACGTCGACGCGCGCGCCGACATCTGGTCTTTGGGTGTCATCCTGTATGAGCTGCTGGCCGGAGCCCCACCCTTTCTCGGGACCACGACGGCGGCGATTGCGGCCATCGTGGCCGACGCCACTCCGAGCATCCGCGGCGTGAGGCCCGACGTACCGGAACAGCTCGAACGGGTCATCATGACGGCTCTTGCAAAGGCTCGCGACGACCGATTCCCCAACGTCGACGCGCTTGCAGCGGCGCTGGTCCCTTTCGCCTCGGCGGACGGGCTGGCATCGCCACATTCCTTTCGCCCGTCGAATCGGGCATTCGTGCTGGCAAACTCGGCGATGGCGCGCGCGCGGATTGGCTCACGCGTTCGAGACGCTTCCGAACTGCTCGTGCTTCCGAGCCGCCCGTGCGGCGGTGAACCTCGGCCGAGCATGTGGGAGGAGGCCCTTCGAACCTTCGCGGGAACATTGGCCATTGGCATCGGTATCGCGACGGGGATGACGCTGACGTACCCGCGGGGCACGGGTGCCCAAGCGGCGGGGCAAGCCCAAGAGAGCGAGGTGCACGGTCTGCGAGCGCCCAGATCTCCACGAGCCCAGCGCGTCGAAGTCGCGGCGCCGCGTGGCGCGGACGGGCGAGCCATTCCGGCTGCCACGGTCGCCTCGCGGCCGCGATCCCTCTCTGTCGGCGCATCGAGGGCGATGCGCGGCGCGACAACGCCAAGCCTGCAGACGACGCCTCAACGTGCCGGGCCCGACCCGCGGAACGCAGCGATCGAGGGCGCCGACTACTTTTGAAACGACGACGCGGAAGGCGGCGCAGATCGCTGCTCTGGAGGCCGACTTGACCGATCGCTATCGAACACATCCGGAGGCCGCTCGATGCGACGCTCCTCGCATCCATAGGCGGCCGGCTCGAGCTCCAGAATCGTATGAAGGGGAATCGACACGAAGGGACACTCCTGGGGCGGCCGATCCATGATGTATGCGTAAAGCGCGCGAAGCACGGCCTGATGGCCGATGACGAGAAGCGGCGAGCGTTCGCGTTCGAGTTCGAAGATGACGGGTTCGAGCCGCTGAATGACGTCCTGATACGATTCTCCTCGCGGATAGCGATACCGAAACTTGTCGGCGGCCCTCGCTTCGAACTCGTGGGGCATCACCTCGGCGATTTCCGAGTAGGTCATTCCGTCGCAAACGCCGGCGTCGATCTCGTCCAGTGCGCGCCACGCGCGAAACGGTACGTGAAGTGCCTCGGCCGTCTCGATAGTGCGCCGCAGTGTACTGGTCCAGACGACAAGTTCGCTGCCCATTCGCTCGCGCGCAGCCAGGCCGAGCTGCTCCGCGTAAGCGCGGCCGGCATCGCTGAGCGGCGCGTCGCCGCCAATCCGCCCAATCATGTTGAATGCGCTTTCTCCATGTCGTGTCATCCAGATGACGCGGGGCTGAACGTGAAGATTCAGGAGAAAGTGCACGACTCGCGTAAGCAAGTAACCGTGGACGCGGTGCAAGGACATCCTTCGGCCGACGTCGATGATTTTAACGAATGCGCCTTCGTCCTCCTCGACCTCTTCGTAACCGCGCCGATAGTGGGCGATTCGCATTCGGAAGTCGTCGACCGCCTCTTCTTCGGGAACGCCTTCGTAGTCGGGTGAACGGGCCTTGTTCGCTCGAATGTTTGCCTCGACGATCTCCGGATCGTTGCAAATCGATTCGACGAAAACCACATCGACCCCTTGCTCGGCGCACCGCGAGCGCACGAGGGCACGGCGATCGCGTGTGTTGTTCGTCGCATCGTAGATGGCCACCTCGCCGCCCTCGGCGAGAAAAGCGAGGAGGTCGTCGAGTGCGGCGAGCGCGACGGCGCGACGGGCGGAGTGACCCGGTTCGTTTCTCGGATCGAAAAACGAATGCGGCTGGTAGCTACCGAGGCGCGCACGCCGATAGGATCCCACGTTATAGACGCGGGTCTTGTAGCCGAGCCAGGACAGGTAGCGTGCCACCTTTCGCGCTGTGAACGTCTTGCCGCGCGCCGGCAAGCCGACCATGACGAAGGCGATCTTGGGCGAGAGCGCAGTCGGCGGCACCTTCTCGAGCGTACGCTTTTTTCGCGGGCGCTGCGCATTCAGCGCCATTGCGAAAAAGCACGACGCGTGGCAAGGGAGCCCCGGAATCCGAATGTCCTCTCCGCCCGTGCGCCCGTGACACGCTGCCGCTCGAGCATGCGTCTACGATGGGGATGGGCCGCCCTCGTCCTTCCTTTGGCCAGGTTCCCGTCTCATGCTGAGCTCGATCGGGTCACCCCCCCGGCAGGGCCGTCGGGCTGCAGCGCAGGCGATGCGGCGCCGGCTCGCACGAGCAAGACGGTCGGACTGCGCCTCCGGGCGGGCGCCTTTCCCGGCTCGAATTCGAAGGACGTGGTGGTCCACGTACCAGCCGGATTCGACCCAGGACGCCCCTTCGGGCTCGTCGTTTATTTCCACGGTTGGCAAGGATGTGCCGAGGCGGTCATGACAGCCGATCCGACCGACTGCCGACAAGGCGGTCTCAGACGCGCCGGGTCCAACCTCGCCGGGCAGATCGACGACGCCCGGGTCAACGCCCTCCTGGTCGCGATTGAGCTTCGTGTTGACATGGCGACGGGGGATCCTGGCGCACTGGCGAGACCCGCCGGCCTGCATGAGGCGCTGCACGAATTGCTCGGCGAGCGGCTTACTCCGACGATCGGTTGCGCTCTGGACATCGAGGCGCTCGGCCGGGTCGTTCTGATCGCTCATTCAGGCGGATACCAGGCGGCGGCGGCTGTCCTCGCGCGGGGTGACCTCCCGCAGATCACCGAAGTCGTTCTGTTCGATGCTCTCTACGGGGCCGACGATGTATTTGCTCGATGGGTCATGGACGACATCGATGGCTTCATGCGTCCGTCCCCGCGCCTTCGATTCGTCGATCTCTACACCTGCTGCGCCGGAACGGCCGAACGGTCGCTTGAGCTGTTCCAGCGGCTGCGGCGCGTCAACAGACAGACGCGAGGAGGGGACTCCGTCGGCGCGAGCACGAAGGAGTCGACGCCAGGGCTCGTCTTCCGACGTGTGCCGGATGCGCACGACGCGCTGCCCAATCGATACGCCCGCGAGATCATCGAGGGGGCGGGGTTTGAGCCGCTCCCGTCCCGTTGAGCTCTCCGACGGACAGTGTCGGGGCCGAGCCCGCGATGGCCTGCGCGTCATCCGAAGGGCCTCTCGCACCCACTGCGACCCAAAAGCGGCTCGGCCGTGCGAAGCGATAGGTCGAGTCGCTCGAGCACGCTAGCCTCAGAGTGTGGCGCTTTTGCCTTCGCCCGGCGGTCAACAGACGGGGCCGCGCCCACCCACGAGTCACCGACGCCCCCGATTGACCGTTGCGAGCCGGTTTGCCCGACTGCTCGCGCTCGCGGCGCTCGCGCTCGTCGCCCTGATCGCCACACCGTCGGCAGGACGCCCGTCGATCTCGCGGTTCGACGCCCTCCCACGGCCGAGCGAACGTTTGACTCGAGCACTTTGGCTCCCGCATTGCGGAATGCGCGTCATCGAATGGCGGCCGACGTCTGCGCTGCCCGACGAGACGTCGCCGAGTGAGCAGGCCATGTCCGTGATCGACGACACCTGCCGGCGCGCGTTCGACCGGTACCCGGACTTTCTTCGGGCGAGGAAATTACCTCGTCTCCGAGATCGACCCGACGCACTGCCCGCCGTCTCGCTGCTACCGGCCAACGTGCTGCTCGACGGCAAGTCCGCCCGAGCGCTCAACGACCTGCCTTCACGGTTCGAAGCCGTTGCACCCGGGTGCTGTTATTGGGGTCTCTACGTCGATTCGCTCAACCACCTGTTCGTCCGCAATGACCCTCTCGATCTGAACGCGCAAGGGATGCTCGAAGCGAACCCGAGGTTCGTCCGCACATTCACGCACGAGCTCTCGCACGTCTTGAGCTCGAAGCTCGGGGTGTGGGATGCCGTCGGGTACGACCGCCAGCGCGACGAGGACCTCGCGGAAGCGTTCGTCGACTTTATGGGGATGCACTTCCCGGCAGAGAGCTCTGCCGACGATCTCGTATTTCATCGCGCCCAAGCGCCGCGCGCCGCAATGGTCAGCTCAGTTACGAGTCGAGGCTCGAAAGCTCCACCTGCCGGGTCCCGCTTTCCCCAGCCGAGCGCTGCCGCCAACACGAGCTCGCAAAAGTAAAGAAGGAGGTTTGTCGTTGCGCGTACCCGCGCAACGACAAGCGATTCGCCTTTCGAACCAGCGACGAAAATAAGCCGTTCTGAGCGCGGACGCGCGGTTCGTCGTTCGGCGGTCTGACCTCGCGCATTCGCCCTCGGCAAACGACTTCAAATGCATTCTTCCGGCTTGAGCCGACACGGCACCGGAGCGTCGGGCGGTTCAATCTGCAGCGTAGAGTGCTCGATGCGAAAACGGTCGTGAAGGGTTTGTTCGATCGTGGCGAGCACAGATGCGTCGCCAGTCGAGGAGCGTTGCATGACGAGATGCGCCGTCAGGACGGCTTCGGTCGTGCTCATTCCCCAGATGTGCAAGTCGTGGACCTCGACGACCCCAGGCACCGAGGCCAAGAAGGCACGTACCCCAGTCGCGTCGATCCCTTCGGGAACGGCATCGAGCGCGAGATCGAGCGACTGCTTGAGAACCGCATAGGTCGCCAACAGGACGAGCGCCGAGACGACGAGCGCAACGATCGGATCGAGGCGCATCCACCCTGTTGCTTGGACGAGGGCCCCGGACGCCACGACGCCGAGCGCGATGACCGCATCGCCCGCAAGATGGGCGAATGCGGTCCCAACATTCAAGTCGCGCTTTCTTCCCTGAGCGAACAGCAGCGCCGAGACGGCGTTGACAATGGCCGCCCCGGCCGAGACGGCCATGACGATATCTGCACGGACGGGCGGCGGCGCAGCCAGCCGGCGGATGGCCTCCCACCCAACCCCTCCCGTCGCGACGAGCAGCAGCACGGCGTTGCCCAAAGCGGCGAGGATCGATGCGCGGCGCATCCCGTAGGTGCGCCGCGCAGTAGGCGGACGCCTGGACAAGAATGAAGCGCCCCAGGCCAGCGCCAGCCCGAGAACATCGCTCGCGTTGTGCGCGGCGTCGGACACGAGCGCCATCGAGTGGGACGCCGCTCCCCCGACCACCTCGACGACGATGATGGCGAGGTTGAGCAGAATTCCGATCGCGAAAGCGCGACCGAGCTCAGGGGCGGCTGCCGTGTGCGAATGCCCCTCGTGGGAATGCGCCATGCCTGCCCAAATCTTAGGTCAGGCGGCCCGGCAGGTCCACCGCGTCGGTCGGCGCGAGAACAGGCGACCCTCCTTCACCGCGGCTTTATGGGCCGCCAATCGCATCATGGCAAGGCGCAAGAGGCCTCGGCCGAGGCGTCGAGAAGTTTGGCCGTGTCGCACGTCACGATGTCGATCTCGCTGGCCACCCGTCGGAGCAGGGCGGCTCGATCTCGATTCGTGTGCGACTCGCGCAGCGCCGCGGCAAGCACCTTCGTTCGGCTGTCCCTCGCGAACTCGCGAATCCACGCCTCGAGCGCATCGAGCTGCGCGGGAGCGTCGAGCTCCTCGAAGCCGGGGAAGCTGACGAAGGAGCAGAGGCCCTGCAGATCTTCGCGGTAGACAGCCTCACGGGTGAGCTCTCCATAAGTCGCGGCCATCGGGCAGGTGGGGATGCCCAACGCACGCGCCCTATTGGACAAATCCAAAGCGCGCTGCCCGAACGGCTCGTCTCGAAGCTCGGCGTAGAACCGTTGCGCCTCGGGCGTTTCGAGACGTTCACGCGTCCACTGCGTGACCCGCGCCATGTCTTGTCGGATGGAGAGCCGAGATCGAGCCTCCGCTTCGCAGATCGTCTTCATGTCCGCGGGTTCGCTGGATCCGGCGAGCTTCCAGGCCAGAACGCATGCAAGCAGCGCCGCCGAAGCGCATGCCACGGTCCGGTTCGCGCCGAGCATGCTGCGATCGGTTATCACGGTTCGGGCAAAAACTTGGCCGTCGAGGCCGCACGGGACGAAAGGTGGTGCGCATGGATCAGGTGGTTGGGACGCACTGTTGCGTGTGTGGCGCCCGGGACGCGCGCACACTCGTCGAAGTCGAGCTGGCGGGCGGCGGACGGGCGATCCTATGTGGGTCGCACGCGCTCATGCATCGCAAGTCTACGGTGCCCGCACTCTCCGAGGCCGATCTGCGAGTTCAACTGCGAGATCGACGCAGCCGCCGAGATCGCCGGTACGAAGGCGACGAGCTCGGAGCCGCGCTATCTGCAGCGTTCAGCGGTGGCCGCCGGATAGGCGACCGGCGCCAAAGCTGAGTTGCACCCCTGGTGCGGCGTCCCCTTGCGCCGCCCCCGACCGCACCAAAGCTAAAGCCCGGCTGCCGCCAGCGGGCGTCTTGCTCCACTCGATCGAGCACGGGCGACGAGGGCCTTGCGGCGGGCGCCGCATCGTCGTGTATCGTCCTCCTGTAATAACCCACCTGGAGCCGGCGGCCCAAACCGCCTCGCGCCGCCCGCCCGTCGCCGCGCGGAAGACGACTGAGGAACGAATGGCACTTCACTTGATCACAGGCGGTGCGGGGTTCATCGGATCGTCCATTGCGGAAGCGCTGGTCGCAAGAGGTGACTCGGTTCGGATTGTCGACGACTTTTCGAGCGGCCGCCTCGAGAACCTCGAAGGCCTCGGCGGTCGCTTCGATCTCGTGCGGGCGACGGTGGCCGATCCCGTGGCGATCGGCCGAGCGATGCAGGGCGTCGATGTCGTCTTCCACCAGGCCGCCATTCCGAGCGTCGTTCGCTCGGTCGAGGATCCAATCGCGACGATGCTGGTCGGCGTTCAGGGCACGACGGTGGTTCTCGATGCGGCGCGGCGTGCGGGCGCGCGCCGCGTCGTGCTCGCGGCGAGCTCTGCGGCCTACGGCGACGGCCCCATCTTGCCGAAGGTCGAAAGCATGCCGCCTCTTCCTCTTTCTCCGTACGCGACGAGCAAAGTCGCCGGTGAATACCTGATGAGGGTCTTCGCTGAGCTCTACGGTATCGAGACCGTCAGCCTTCGGTACTTCAACGTCTTCGGTCCGCATCAGGACCCGAAGAGCGAATACGCCGCGGTCATTCCGAAGTTCATCACCGCTGCCATTCGCCGGCAGCGTCCGACCGTTTTCGGCGATGGAGAGCAGACTCGTGACTTTTGCTATATCGACAACGTCGTAACCGCGAATTTGCTCTCCGCCGATACGCCGCGTCGCCTGAGGGGGGAAGTCCTGAACATCGCATGCGGTCAGCGGATGTCGCTCAATCGGCTGATCGCAGAAATCGGTGAGGTCACGGGAGTGCGGCTCGAGCCCGAATATCGACCGCCTCGGCCCGGGGACGTTCGAGACTCCGTCGCCGACATCCGCGCGGCGCACGAGGCGCTGGGCTACGAGCCGACCGTCACCGTGAGCGACGGCTTGAAGCTCACCTTCGAAGCCCTTTCACGCGCTTCGCATCGCACCGAACTTGCCTAGAGCTTCGAACGCCATCATGTCGTTGCCTCGAGGTCCGACGGTTCACCCTTCCACGGGGAACGAATGCATTCGTATGGGCAGTCGATGGTCGCGCTCGTGAACGAGTCCCATCGACCGATGGCCGTTGCACGAGACGTTTGCCGTGCACCGCCCGCTTCAGGCGGTGACCCTACAGGTCATCATTCGCACCGTTTTCGGGGTCGAGGCGGGGCCGCGCTCCGAGGAGCTCGCCGCCTCGCTCAGTCGAGCCCTCGAGGCGGCCGCGAAACCGCTGCTGCTCCTTCCATTCATGCAGCGGGATCTCGGCCGCTTCAGTCCGTGGGGACGATTCAAGCGCTCTGGATCCCGAGCTGGGCGGGACCCTACGGGACGAGATCCGCCGCGGCCGTGCTACGGGGACCGAGGGGCGGCGACGTACCGGTCGTCAGTCGTGTGCTGCAGCAGGACAGCCGCATCGGCCGGCTCGTTCTTCCCGCCGGAACGCAGGTCGCCGCCTCGATTTTTCTTCTCCACCGCCGCGCGTCTCTCTATTCCGACCCAATTCCGACCCAGAGCGATTCGAGCCCGATCGATTCCGTTCATTCAAACCTGCCCCTTGGGAATGCATTCCATTCGGAGGGGGGCTCCGCCGATGCATCGGCGCGGCATTCGCACTGTACGAAATGAAGATGGTCCTCGCGACCATTCTCGAACGCGTCGACGCGCTGCTTCCGTCTGTGGACGCACGGCCGACGCGCCGTGGCATCACCCTGGCGCCAGCGCGCGGTCTCCCCCATCGTCGTCGGCGCGAGATGGGCAAGCGACGGGCGATCGAAAGCAGCCTGAGCGGCAACCTCAAAGCTCCGGGCACGGCAAGACGTTTGGCCCATGGCCAAGCCACGACCACGATGAATGCCGGCGCGGCGTGCCGAGGAAGGAAGTCCCTGAGGGTCGCTGGCTTCGCCTTCGTCGAGGGCGATGGGCCGGCCGAAACCAAGAAGAGAAGGGCCGCCGGGAGCAAGCAAACACGCTCGGCTCACTAGGCGTAAGAGGCCCTCACCGCAATCCGCACGATCCGCCCGCATTCGACGCCGCGCACGTTGCCGAGGCATTGGTCTTCCACGCTGAATTCCGCCTGACCGTTCGAAAGGCCGCGGAGTACCGCTTCGGTCAAGTCATGACCCCCTTCGCGGCAGTCCTTGTCGCCGCAGGGCAAGAGAAAAAGCGCGGGGGCTCGCTCGACGACGACGACCCGCACATGCTTCGTCTCGGCCAGGGTAGACGTACCCCTCTGCTCTTCTACCTCGAGCTTCAGTGAGCGCAAGTTCGGAACCCGAGCGCTCAGGCGGAGCGCTTCATCTTCGCGACGGCGCCGTTCGTTGAAACGAAGCTGCGCATCGCGCCATCGGCCGCTCATCATGAGCTTATTCCTCCGCCGGCGGCTGGGGGCCGGGCACGATGCCCGCGATGTCGGGGTCTTCACCTGGCGTCGCAGTGGGCCGAAGCTTGTTTGCCTCCTGCCTCTGCTTCCGCCGTTCGGCCTTGGCACGCTGATGCTCCTGGCGCTCGCGCTCCTTCTGTCGCTTGTTGATGCTGGGGTTCATGGCGAGGCCTCCGGTGTTTCGTCTTCTTGCTCGGCGCACGCGAGCCAGCTCCGGCGCGCGATGGCGTAAGCGGTTCGGGCAACGGATTCGAGCTCTTCGAAGGAGGCTGGAGTGAGCCTTCGGGTCGCCAGCTCCGAGCGGACAAGCCCGCGGACCTCGCGCAACGTTCCAGGCCAACCGCCAGCGATCCGGCGACCTTCGACGCGCAGGTCGCCAATCCACACGTTGACCCATGCGGCGGCGACGTCGGCCGCCGCCTGGTCCAACGTCGAGCGGCGCTCGGGGTCCGTCGCGCTCACGAAGCGCCGGACCGACCGCAATGGCGGCGGCAGGGGTTGGGCATGGGATGGAACATGGTTCGGCTGGCTCCCCGCGCGGCCGAAGCGAAAGCGCCACGAGGCGCTGAAATGCCAGCCGTCCGATGACCGCGGATCAGAAGACGGGCCGCAGCCGCACGGCTGCCGCTGGGTCTGCATCGCCCCAAGGCGCGACTCACATCTCAAGCCAATCGAGAGAACGTGCGGCGCCGTAGATAGCGTAACAACGTGGCTCAGGGTAGCGCACCGCGGACTTTTCGCAACCCCGCCGGCCTCGTGCAAAGAGGCGTCTTCCACGCGACGAGAAGCGCGAACGGCGCCGTGAAGTCAAGCAAAAGCGGTCTTACGTGCTCGACCCCATCGCGCGCCGTCCCATGGCGTTGACCGTTCTGCCGTGCCGGGACCTCGGAGGAGACCGGAGAAGCAACGCGGCCGGGAGCTCAGGAAACGAGGCCAGCATCGCGCCCAGTCTTTGAACCGAAAGTCCGTCATTCACGACGACCCTTCTCGGACGGCCTGACGACGGCCGCTCCGTGCGAACGGCCCGACAGAAACCATGTCGGGCCACGTGCGTCGCGCGATGCCGCGCAGGTCTCGATCACGGCGAATCCACCTTCGGGCTGGGCCGCACGAACGCGGATCGCCCGAGTCCGGCCCCGGCGCCGCCGGATGGCTCAGGCCGAACGGCGCCCGCGTCGCGCCTCCGCGCTCGCCGGAGGCTTCGGCAATGGCTCGGCCGGAGATTCTGTCGTCGCTCGACCGGGAGATCTGTCGTCGCCTCCCAATCCCCGCCTCCCCGGCCACGCGCCGCAAAAGAGCAGGCCAGGACGGAACGGACAACTGCTTAAGGCATTCTGCCGTCGACCGTATGTCCCGAATGTCTGCGGAGCGCGAGGGCCAAAGGCGCTGGGGCCCAGTACTGCAGCTTGAGTGCGGCTGGCTCCGACCGCCGCCCGCGCGCCCAGAACAAGCCTCGTGCGGCAATGCACCCGCACGGGGACGAGGAGACTTCGTGGTGGCACAGAGGCGGCGAGACCAAATCGGCTACGACAGCGCGTTCGGGGTGCCCGACGTCGAAGTCTTGCCGCGCTCCGTCGAAACGGCGTCGTCGAGCTTTCGTTACGTCGAAGATTCGCGGGTCGACCTCCACGTCGAGAGCCACTTCGTCGCACTGGCGATTCGGACACCACCGCTCCTCGCACAAATCAAGGCCGCCTTGGCCGATCGCGACGTTGCGCTGGGCGGCCCCGACATCGTCCCCCAAGCCGCGCTGGTCATCGCCGAAGCCGGGAGCGACATCGCAGCAGATCTGGCCGATTTACGGCACCGCGCGCGCCAGGACACGGCCATTCTCCTCGTCCTCGGGGTAGTTTCGGCCGAGGCGGTCGCGCGTGCGCACTTGGCGGGCGCCTTCGCGTGCCTCAGACCGCCGCTCGTCCGAGAAGAGCTGCTCGGTCTGGTCACAGCGGCGCTCGACTCTCGAAACGCTCGCATCCACGCGGCAGACCTCACACGCAAACTTGACCTCGAGTCGCACCTGGCATCCATCGGTAGGATGAGCGCCGGTCTTTCACACGAAGTGAGCAGCCCTCTCGGAGCCGCTGCCCTCAACATGGAAACGGTTCAGCGCGAGTGTGCACGCTTGATTCAGGCTATTAAATGGCTTGCCGAGGCACCCCCGGCCGACTTGCCCCGCCGCCTCGAGATCACGCGTCCGCACATCGCTGCGTTCGAGTCCCCCGAAGGCCTCACGGGCGCGATAGAAGACACGATCGCGGCGCACGACCGACTTCGGTCGCTCTTCACGACGATGCAGGGGTTGATCGGCCGTTCGCACCATGTGCGCCGAGAGCGGATCGATCTCTTGAAGTTTCTGGGCGAAGTGCGAAAGTGGCTGACCGAAGAGCTTCTCGGCGTCGAAGTCGAAGTGATTGGCGAGCCGCTCGGCGCCTTGGCGGATCGCACGTTGCTCGGCCAGCTGCTGCAGAATCTCATCTCGAACGCAGCCCACGCGGCGAAGTCGCTTTCGACGCCGAGGGTGCGCCTGCACGCGTACCCGCGGGCCGGCCGCGTCGTCATCTCGGTTCGAGACAACGGGCCCGGAATTCCGCCGGATCTGCAAGAGCGGATATTCGAACCGTTCTTTACGACGAGGAGAGGCCAAGGTGGGACCGGACTGGGGCTCGCGCTCTGTCGCGAATACGCACGCGAACTCCAAGCTGAGCTCTCCGTGTGGAGCGTTCCCGGCCGAGGCGCGTGCTTCCGGCTGAATCTGCCGAGCGCTTAGAGCGCCGCACATGCTGCGCGCCGGAGCCTTCGAGGCGTGCAGCGCGGTCGCAAAGCGCTTCGGAAAAAAAACGGCGACAACGCAAATCGCAGGAGCGCGGGCCAAGGTGCACATGCGCGGCCGTGAGCGGTGGGTGCAGACGTCGAGCACACCTTCGGTGAGACCCGCAGCGATCTCGTACACGAGCCCATCGACGTTTGACCGTTCCTTTCGATGAATCGCGCGGCAACCGACATCGAAGGCGCAATGATTCCGGGTTATACTATCGATACGTTGGTCGAGAAGGGTTCCGTGCGGACGCGGGCCTCACTGCGAAAGCCGGGAGGTGCTAACGCAGAGACGGTCGCTGCGCCGGCGTCCAGCAGAGCGCCGAGCGGCTTCGAGCCCGTACCGGCGTTCGCCAACGGATCGATGATTGCGGGCAAATACCTGGTTGAAGAGACGATTGCAGAGGGGGGAATCGGCATTGTCGTCGTTGCCCGGCATCTTGCGCTTGAGCAGCGAGTCGCCATCAAGTACCTGAAACCAAGGACGCTGGCCAATCCGGTCATCGTCGAGCGATTCGTGCGCGAGGCTAGACTTGCGGCGCAGCTCGCGTCCGAGCACGTCGTCCGAGTCTACGACGTCGGAGCCCTGCCCGACGCCGGGCCTTACATGGTGATGGAGTATCTCGTCGGCGAAGACCTCGGTCAAACCATAGAGAGCGGCCCCTTGTCGATTGCACGGGCCGTCGATTACGTGTTGCAAGCATGCGACGCCCTTGCCGAGGCGCACGCGCTGCAAATCGTTCATCGCGACGTCAAGCCCGACAACATGTTCTTGTCGCAGCGCACGTCTGGCACGCCGATTCTCAAAATCATCGACTTCGGAATCTCCAAG
The DNA here is from genome assembly GCA_050013115.1 of Polyangiaceae bacterium. Taxonomy (GTDB): domain Bacteria; phylum Myxococcota_A; class Polyangia; order Polyangiales; family Polyangiaceae; genus Palsa-1150. Next base: position 34,498 of record JBEKFX010000008.1, on the reverse strand, counting down.
ATCGCACCCAAACGAGGCGAGCGGGAACGCTGGGCCACCGAGACGGCGTCGAGTGAACGTTTCGGAACGCCGCTCTACATGTCCCCCGAACAGCTTCGGTCGACCTCCAGCGTGGACGCCCGAACCGACATTTGGTCGCTCGGGGTCGTGCTCCACGAGCTCATGACTGGCTCGCTCCCGTTCGCAGGCTCGAATCTCCCGCAGGTCTGCACCAGCGTTCTCACGTCGCCGCCTGCGAGGCTCATGGACCTTCGGCCCGCCGCGCCACGACAGCTTCAAGCTGCGATCCTCAAATGCCTGGAGAAGGACCCCAAGCGGCGGTTCCGCAACGTCGCCGAACTCGCACAGGAGCTCGGCCCTTTCGGTCCATCGAGCGCCCCGGATCGTGTCGAGCGAATCGTCGACATCATCCGTCGCGCGGGTGGCAGCATTCGACCACCATCGCGACCTCTGGATCCGCGGGTTTCGCAGTCCGCGCCATCGATGGGCCCGCCGGTGGAAAGCACGGTGGGCCGAGCCTTGACGAGCGACGGTCTTCGCGTACCCCCCGGCATGAAGAAACGCATCGCCATGGGGCTGTCGGCGGCCGTGGTCTGCGCGTTCACGCTGTTCGGAGCGGCCCACTTTGCCACCCCGCGCGTCCGTGCCCATGGGGCCGCTTTTGCGAGCTTAGCCGGACCTCACGGCTCCTCGGCCGCCGCGGCGGACCGTCCTCAGCCCCCCGCCGCGACCGTCTCCCCAACGAGCTCGGTCGCTCTCCCCCTTGGCCCGGCCGACCTCGCAACCGCCCCGATCGCCCCCGTGTCCCCGACCGATAGCCTGGAGCCATCCACGTCGCTGGATCCTGCTGCGCAAAAGCGGTCCAACGCCGCGGCGAAGGCTTACCGCTCGAACGCGCTCCGATCCCCTGCAACGCCAGCGAAGCTGCCGGCGTCCGGGGCGGACGCGCGGCGCGCCCAGTTCGGCGAACGTGAGTGAGCTTCGCGGATCGTCGATGAGTCACGCAAAACGAAGCCGACTCTTCGCGTGCGCCGCCTTGATCGGGTCGACCTGTTCGCCCGCAGCCCACGCGGACGGTCAGAGCGGGCGGGAGCAGCAGGCGGCCGCACAGGTGCTCTTCGAGCAAGGGCGCGAGCTTGTCGAGCAGAATCGCTTCGCCGAGGGCTGTTCGAAGCTCTCGGAGAGCCAGCGGCTCGATCCCGGCATCGGCACCCTGCTCTGGCTGGCCGACTGCTACGAAAACGCCGGACAGACGGCCAGCGGCTGGGCCATCTTCAAGGAAGCAGCGGCAGCCGCGGCCCTCCGGCATGACGCCCGCGAACGCGTGGCGCGCGACCGCGCGGCGCGCCTCGAGCCGTTGCTGTCACGGCTGAACATCGTCGTCCCCGCGGACGCCGAGTTTTCCTCCCTCGAAGTGCGTCGCGATGACGTCGTCGTCGGAAAGGCCGAGTGGGGCCTGCCGATGCCGGTCGACCCGGGCGCCCATACGGTGAGCGCGCGGGCACCCGGACGACGGGGTTGGGAAAAGACAGTCCGACTGTCGGGCCGAGCGGACGCGGTTTCGGTCATCGTGCCGTCCCTGGCACCCGCCGTCGCTCTCTTGAGCGCCCCGGACGGAAGGGCCGCCGAACCTCCGCCGCAATCGGCGCAGGATCTCCGTGCGGCGTTCAACCAGCGGCTTGCAGGCACCACGATCGCGGCGGCTGGCGTCGCGGGCATCGTCGTCGGTTCGTTCTTCGGCTTCCGCGCCAAGGCGACTTACGACGAAGCGGAGACCTCCGGCCATTGCCTCACCGACAACGAGTGCGACGCCATCGGTGCAAAGAACCGAAATAGCGCTTTTTCACAGGCGACCGCCGCGACCATCGCGTTCGGCGCCGGAGCCGCGGTCCTCGGGGGCGGCGCGATCTTGTTCTTTACGGCGCCGCGCGGCCGGGCGCCCGCACCGACCTTGGCCCTCAGCCCCGCCAAAACGGGCGGCTCGGTTCGCGTCGGCTTGGTCTTTTAGCCTGAAGGTTCCCCCTTGCAATGCGCGTAGGGCATCGGCCCGGAGCGGCGTTTTCTGAGCTCATCGGCGTCGCTCCCTCCTTCCCCTCGTCGTTTTGTCGTTCGCTCGGCTCGATCCTCGAAAACCGCTTCGGCGTGCTAGGAGCGGCGAACAGTTCGATGCACCGCTCTCCTCTAGCCGCAAGGGCGCGCGGTGGAGACAGCTGCAACAACGATCTCGTGTAGAACGAGGACATGCCCACCGTGCACCTCATTTGCGGCTCGACGGGTGCTGGAAAGACCACCTATGCCATCGCGCTCGCGTCTCGGGTGAAGGGGATACGTTTTTCGATCGACGATTGGATGGCGACCTTGTTCGTTCCGGAGCGGCCCAACCCGCCGAGCTTGGCCTGGGCGGCGGAGCGTGTTGGGCGATGCGTCGACCAAATGTGGCGAACAGCCGACCAGATCGTAGCGCGCGACGTCGATGTCGTTTTCGATCTCGGGCTATCGAGACGCGACGACCGCGATCGGTTGCGGATGCTTACGGCGCAAACCAAAGCCCGATGCAAGCTCCACTACTTGGACGTGAGCCGCGAAACACGACTCGCGCGCGTGCTCGGCCGAAGCGCGGGACCGACGCGCGACTCGTTCGGGATTACGCCAGCCCTCTTCGAGGCCATGGACCGATGTTTCGAGGCCCCGACGGACGACGAGCTTTATGATGCCATGATCGTCTGCGAAGGCTGAAGCCCGTGCCGCGGACCGCCGCCGTGTTCGTCAGCGCGACCTCCCGCCGACGTCGAGGGCACCCGCTCCTGGCGAGCCGTAGCGCAGCGAGAGGGCCGAAAGCCGCGGAAAGCCGACGCGAGTATGGTTTCGTTTTCCCGCCGAGCTAGCCGAAAGCCGCGGAAAGCCGACGGGAGTGTGGTTTCGCCCCATTTTCCCGCCGCGCTAGTGGTCTGAGCCCGCCGTTTCATGGGATCGTGGGCACTCGAGCGGGTGCGCAGACGTGCGTCACGGGCAGCCGACGAACGAAACGTCCGATACCCAGAGGTCGAAGCTGGCGCCCGGCTTGTTGACTTGCCATTGAGCGCCGAAGAGCTTCGACTTGTCGATCTTGTCCTTCTGCGGGGAGCCCCAGCCCTCCATCTGGGACATCTTGTCGAAGCTAATCGTGTATTTGGTCCACTGCTCGCTCAAATCGAGATCGACCCCGAAGTCGTTGAAGCACTCCGTGCACACCTTTCCATCGGGATCGGTGTTGACGTCGGGCACCTTCAGCCGGACCCCTTTTTGAGATCCGGGACCCACTTTCGCCCAGAACGCCAGGCCGGAATACTTGGACGCGTCGTAAGCCGCTTTCGGGTTCGTGAAGCTGAAACCCATGCCGGCATACTGGGGATCGCCCGATGCCGATACCTTTCCCATCATCCGCGCCGAGAACGCAGCTCCGTTGGCTCCACCTGGAGACATGATGAATTTGTGCCCAGCCGGCGGCGTGATGGTCGTTCCGACCTTGTCGACGAACGTGTACCAGTAGCCCTTGCGCCCCTCTTGAACGAGGATCTGGTTATTGCCGTCTTGAAAGTCGTCGATCACGTAGTCGGTCGGGCAATCCTTGACGCTCGAGCCACCACCGGCGCCGGCCCCGGTGGCAGCCTCCGGCTCGTTGTGCGAACACGCGGCGGGAGCGAAGCACGCGAGCGAAGCCAAAACGACGGTTCCAATCGACAATGTCCTAGGGCTCATGGGCTATCCTTTGCGCTTTGCGCGCGCCTCACACGTGAACGTCGAAGCATCGAGGAAACCGAGCGGTTTTCGCTGACTTCCGCTCGCGCGAACTGCTTTTCCACCCGACGCGGACCTCCAAGGGGAACGCGACGGCGAATTCCGACGCGCATACCCCAAAGGATGCCCCTCCTGCAAACATGAACGGACCGCCCCGCGCGCGCGGCCCGAAAGCTCCGCGCGACGGGAAGCCAAAGAGAGCACGCGAGTACGTCGCATTTCAAGGCATCCGTATGGTCGCCGCCCGTCGGTCCGACGGCTCGTCATTCGGCAGCGTCCGGTCCGAGGCGACGTCGACCGCGGTCAGTCGGTGGGGGCCGACTCGGCGGCACCGGTCGGCAAGACTGGACTTGGGTCCACGGTCGGAACGCCGAACGCCTGACCAAAGGACAGCAAGAACGCATAGGGGGCGATCGGTGCGTTGGTCGACGGATCGATCGGCCGCTCGATCGGGAACCCGATGTCGCCGCGAAAGACCGTCCGATCGAGCTGCGGAAAGAGCGCGCGGAAGCCGACGCCGACGGACTGGTAGGGAACGAGATTGTTCAAACCGCTGAAGGCGTCGCCGACGTCGAAAAATGCAACCCCTGCGAGTTGGCATGAGAGAATTTCGATCGGGCGACTGCGAACCTCGACGTTGTACGTCAGCATGTCTTTGCCGATGAAGAAGCTCGTCGGGTAGCCCCTCAGCTGGTCACCGCCGCCCAATGTGCCGCGCGCGTTCAGGTAGTTCCGCCACCGGTAAAGCAGCGCGCCATCGACGACGATTCGACCGATGCCCGCCACGGTCGGTGTCACGAGGTGCGCTCCGGGCTGGACGAAGGCATCCGAGATCCGTCCGCCCGATGGTTCGGTGTCGGAGGCAAAGAAGAACCGCGCGAGGCCATCGCGAATCGCGAAAGTGTACTGCGCAGCACCGTACAAGCTGATGACGTCTCGGGTCGAACCGAGGGCGCGAAAGCTGGGCGCAGCGCGGAGAACGACGTCGTGACCCAGGCCGAAGTCCTCCTGCAGCGCGAGCGTTTCGAAGTCGATGACCCGAAGGTAGTGCTTCGTGTAGGTGTGATACTGGAGGGCTGGGCCGACGCGCGTATCGCTCACCGGAACTTCACTCGAAATAAAATCGGCGACGGTCTTCGGATTCGCGCCCGGAAAGCTCGTCACATAGACGTTACGGTCCATGCCAGCCGACAACGTGAAGTCGTGCTTGACTCCCCAACCGAACGAGCGCGTCAAGTCATAGGTGGCACGGTATTCACGGTTTCGATACTCGAACGGAATGCGCTCGCCGGTCGAGGGGTCGACGAATGGAGCGAGTGCGGCGTTCTCGTAACGCCGGAGCACGACGTCCTGCCAGAGAACGGTGGCGTCCCAAGACCAGCGCGTGAGCCCCGAAACGATCGGCTCGCCAGCGACGACCGAGCCGTAAGAGCCCTCGAGCGAGCTGCTCGCCCGGTTGATCATCGCGTCAGCCGACGCAACGACCGCGATGCGGGATGTATCGATGCGCGGAATCGTATAGCCGAGACCCACCGTGTACGCCGCCGGCTCGTAGATGAAGTCGGCCCGCACCGTCTGGTGGGTTCCGAACAGGTTCGTCTCGGTCGGCTGGAGCGCAAACTGTTCGATGCCCCCTGGGGTCGCGACGATGTCCCAGCTCGCTCGAAGACTCCAAACGTCTTTCGCGATCACGACGATGCCGACGCGATCCGGTGCGCTGCCAGACGTCGCCACGACGATGACGAGCGAAAGTTCCGGCAGCCGCCGAAGATTTCGTAGCGTATCGTCGACGAGAACTTGGCGAAACGGCTCACCCGGGCGGAGCAGCAGCTCGCGCCGGATGACGGCGCGGCGCGTCGTCGCGTGAAAGATGTTGGCCCACTGAAGGTCCGGCATTGCGATGTCGACGTCCGTCGAGACGAACGCCCCCCCCAGACGCAGCACTGGCTTCCATGGTGATCGGGGGGCAGGCCCCTCGAAGACATCGAGAGGAACGACCGTCACCGTTTCGACGATCTTGCCCTCCGGATTGGCCTCGGCTCGGACGTGGAGCGAAGCGAGAACCTGGTCGATGGTCTGGCGCTCGTAGGCCGAGTACACCTGGGCCCGCTCGGCCGGCGGGGGAGCGTCGGCGTCAGCGCGCACGGGAGCCAGCACGGCCAACGAGAAGGCGAGCGGCCAGCGGCGCACCGCACGAACGATACGCGGGAAATTCAGCAAGCGTCAGCCGACGAGGGGCTGCGCGGTGTAGCTCCGCAAATCGAAGCGGCGCGTTCTCAACCGGTACTCGATGGTAAAGCCGGGCCAGAGGGTGGTGTTCTTCCCGGATCGCGTCAGATACCAGCTCGCGCACCCCGTGGACCATACGGTCCTGGAGAGGCGCAGCCGCAACCGAACATTATATCGAGCCTGGACGTCCGCGCGGACGACCACCGACCGCAAGCCACGCGAAGCCATCGTGCGAAGCGCGTCAAGAACGTACGCCACCTGCGCTTCGATCATGAGGATCATGGACGAATGACCGAGCGCGGTGTTCGGTCCTACAAGCATGAAAAAATTGGGGAATCCATTGATGGTCGTACCGAGATAAGCTTCGGCTCCGTCACCCCACACGTCGGCCAGTTCGAGGCCGCCGCGGCCTCGAATCGGAAAGGGAACGAACGGCTCCGCCGCCTCGAAGCCGGTCGCCAGGACAATGGTGTCGACGGCGAGCTCCGCCCCGTCCTGGAGAACGATCGCACGGCCGTTGATTTCGCGAACGGACTCGGTGACGAGCCGAACGTTCTCGCGTTCCAAGGCCGAGTAGTAATCGTTCGTCGGCAAGATGCGCTTGCACCCCATGGCGTATCGCGGCTGCAGCCGCGCTCGAAGCGCCGGGTCTCGAACGCTCTGCTCGAGGTAGGCGCGGGCCGAACGCTCCCCGATGAGCTTGAGGATTCCCGGCTCGAGAACGAACGAAACCGCATTCAGCTCGTTTCGCCAATAGATGATCGCCCGCGACAGCCATTGCAGGACCGGCCAGCGACGAAACCAAGCGCGACGCGATGCGGGAATATCTGCGTCCGGTTTGGGCAAAATCCAAGGTGGCGTTCGCTGTAAGACGAAAAGACGCGACACCTCGGGTGCGATCGACGGCACGATTTGGATGGCGCTCGCACCCGTACCGATGACGGCCACCGACTTGCCCTTCACCGAGAAGGAACTGGGCCACCGCGCGGAGTGAAAACAGGAGCCCTCGAAGGTCTCGAGGCCGCGGAGCTTGGGCCATGCTGGACGACTCAAGCCTCCGCATGCCGAAACGAGAACCCGCGCAGCCAGGGTCCCTCCGTCGCTCGTTTCGATTATCCACAGGCCATCGCGGTCATCGAATCGAGCGCCGACGACTCGGGCTCGGAGGCGCAGATGGTCCCGGATGCCGTATTTGGCCGTGCAACGAACGAGATATTCCAGGATTTCGGCCTGTGGAGCGAACTGACGAGTCCACCCCGGGTTTGGCTCGAACGAAAACGAATAAAGATGGGACTGAACGTCGCACGCCGCGCCCGGATACCGGTTGTCCCGCCAAGTCCCACCGACTTCGTCGGCTTCCTCGAGCACGACGAAGTCTCGAAGACCCGACTGCTTGAGGCGGATGGCCATGCAGATCCCAGCGAAACCAGCGCCAACAATCACGACTCCAAGAACGGGCGCATCCACGGGGCCAGGCTATCGTCGGAAGGCACGCCGTCAACAGACCCCCCCTTGCGCGGCTGTGCCGGACGTCGAACAGATTGACTGCGTGCCCCCCGTCATCGACCGCAATGCTCTCGCTGCGAGGTATTGTCGAGTGCGCTCGTTCACCAACTCGCTCGCCGCGCCGCTTTCGCCGGAAGACATGCAGGTCCAGTCGAGCCCGGACGCGAGCCCGACCAAGTGGCACCTGGCGCACACCACTTGGTTCTTCGAAGAATTCGTGCTCGCCCGGTTCGACCCCTCTCATCGATGGAGGGACGCGCGCTGGCGCTTTCTCTTCAATTCGTACTACGACGCCGTCGGCCCGCGCCATGCGAGGGCAGCCCGTGGGCAGCTGTCGCGACCCTCTCTTGCCGACGTCATGGCTTGGCGAGCCAGGGTCGACGAGCAAATGATCTCGGCGATGCCCGCCCTCGACGAGGCGATGGCAGCGATTGTCCTTCTCGGCACACATCACGAGCAGCAGCATCAAGAGCTGCTGCTGACCGACGTCCAGCAGGCTTTCGCCGCCAATCCGATCGAGCCGTGCTACGCAACGGGGCCGGACGAGCCCTCCGCCGCCGAGGCGGCCCCGCTGCGCTGGCTGGATTACGAAGAAAGCCTTACGCGTTTCGGCGACGAGGCCGACGGCTTCGCCTTCGACAACGAGAGGCCCGCCCACCGGGTGCTCGTCGGCCCCTTCCGATTGGCGTCGCGGCCCGTCACGAACTCGGAATTTGCATCCTTCGTTGCGGACGGAGGATACGAGAGAGCGGAGCTCTGGCTGGCCGACGGTTGGGCGGCCGCCAAGGCCTCGGAGTGGCGGGGTCCACTCTATTGGGGGAACGCCGGTGAGGACGCCGCGACCGTGTTCACCCTTCACGGCCGGCGCGTGCGCGATCCCAGCGCACCCGTATCTCACGTGAGCTTTTACGAGGCAGACGCGTACGCAAGGTGGTTCGGCGCCCGATTGCCGACGGAGTACGAGTGGGAACTCGCCGCGATGGGATCGAGCCTCGACGGGAACTTCGTCGAGAGCGGTCGACTGGCCCCGGCGCCCGGAGCGGGCCATGCGCCGTGCGAACAGCTCTTTGGCGACGTGTGGGAGTGGACCGCTAGCCCATACGCCGCTTACCCGAAGTTTCGTACGCTCGACGGCGCCCTCGGTGAATACAATGGGAAATTCATGAACGGTCAGATGGTGCTTCGGGGTGGCTCGTGCTTCTCGCCACGCGATCATCTCCGCGCAACATATCGGAACTTCTTTCCTCCCGGCGCGCGCTGGCAGGTGGCCGGCATTCGTCTCGCCTCCGATGAGTAATCTCTCAGCGCGGATTCGGGCAGCCTGTTTGCATCGCTTGCGTGTTGATCCTCACTTGATCCCGGAGGGCTGGCAGCTGCGCAGGATCCTTCGCCTTCAGCTCGAGCACGGCACCGTTCGGAGCATCGTCGACCGACGAACCGGCCATGACGGGCGCCATCGGCTGCCCCGAAATCGCGCCGCCGACCTGCGATTCCGGAGCGCCCCGGTTGGAGCCGCCCCCGTAGCCATCGTAGGTTTCGGCCCCGCCGGCGAGCTGTTGTTGTCGGTCGACGTCATGACTCCACGTATCGCCCTGAGAACCTGAGGGCCTCGTCGAGGGATCCGACCACTCGGTGTCTTGGCTCCACGTGTCGGGTTGGGCACCGTCTGGCTTCGTCGACGGCTCGGACCTCTGCGTGTCATCGCTCCACGTGTCGGGTTGGGCACCCGCGGGCTTCTTCGACGACTCCGGCGATTGCATTTCGGTTGATCCGTACTGTCCGTAGACGCACGGACACACGGCGAAAGGGTCACCTCGCGTGTTGTTCGCGTCGTTCATGGCGTGAACGTTGGCGCGAACCTGGTCCAAATCGCGCTGGGAGGCCGTGAACGTGAGCGCGACGCCGCGCGCAATGTCCGAAACGCTCACCGTCACGCCGTTCATCCCATGAATGGGACAGCCCATGGCCGCGTTTTCGACTTGAGAAGGCGTTTGCAGGGGCGCGCTCGATGTCTGCTGGGAGCACGAAGCTGCCGCCACGCTGAAGCCGATCGCAAAGATAGACCCGGATGCTCTTCCGCTGGCGCGTTTCATTGGAATCCTCCTCGGCCCCTGGCCATGCAACCGCAGCGCCGGTCTGACGGTTGGTCTTCGGCCACGCGTCGAGACCGTGGGCAGGCCAAAAAAGAGAGGACGATGGACACCGGACGCGCCGAGCGGTAACGCCACGCATCGGCCATGACGCGACGGCCCTCCTTCGCCAAGAACTATCCCCCGGCGCCCGAGCTCGAGGTTCTCGTCGAGGCCTTCGGCCGCGGTGATCACGCGCTCGTCCGTGACAGGGCGCACCGACTAAGCGTCTCGAGCGAAGATCCCGCAGTGAAAGAGGCCGTGCGCGAACTCCTCGCGCGGACGCGCCCCGACCCCTTGGCGATCGCCCTCACGCTTTTCGCCGGAGCGCTCTTGCTCGTCCTTGGCGGGTTTTGGATGACCTATGGCAAGGCGCCGGCTTCCGCCGCACCGCCCATCACAGCCGCGCCAAAATGACGAGGCTCAACCGCCGGGCTCGTCCTTGGCGGGTTTTGGACGACCTATGGCAAAGGCGCCGGCTTCCGCCGCACCGCCCATCACGGCCGCGCCAAAAATGACGAGACTCAGCCGCCGGGCTCGTTCGAACCCGGGATGCCCTTGATCTCTTTGCGCGCATGCTTCCACGCGCGCTGAACGACCCAGGACATCGAGCGCTGCAGACGCTGCGCCTCCTTTTGAATCTCTTCGAGCATGGTCTCCGGGAAGTAGAGGCTCTGCTTCCTCTTGTCGCTCTTGGAGACGTCCGGACCGCTCTTACGCTCTTGATCGGCCATAGCTATGTACCCTCATTGTGGCACGCCCGAGCTAGGCGCGTCGAGACCCAGCCGCAGAGACCGAACCGGGTGCTATAAGAGCCCATGGCCGGAGGTGTTCGCCTAGGCCGTTTTGTCTTGCGTTTGTTCATCGCGTTGGCCCGAGGGGTGCTTCCGCTCATCGCCCTCGGTTGCGGCGGTGACATGTTCACGAGCGGACCGCCGGCCGATGCGGGGGACGGTGGCAGCGGCGGGCGAACCGACTCGGGGGGAGACACCTCTTCAGCGGAAACGAGCGACACATTTTGCGCAGCGAATCCGAACCACCTCTTATGCGCGGATTTCGACGAGGGAGCGTTTCCGTCCCCCTTCGGCTACACGACATCGGCGAGTTCCACCCTCAGCACACCCAAGGTCGCGGGCGACACCACCGACTACTTCTCGGCGCCGGAATCAGCCGAGGCGCAGATTCCGCTCCTCATCAAAGGCGAGTGGGCACAATCGCTGCTTAGCGCCGCGGTCACGTCAAAAGACGCTGCAGGATCGCAGTTACGGCTCGCGCTCGAATTGGAAATTGGCGCCGACTGCATGAGCACCGACGGAACGACTGTGGCGCGCGTGGTCGTCGGAGCGTATGGGTTGAGCATCAAGGTTCTTGCCGGACCGGCGACGCAGCTCGTCGAATCGAGCTACGCGCCAGACGGTGGCGTCTCGAGCCTCATCGCCGCGCACACAGTCGACGCTGCGCCCTCTGCTTGGGTTCAGCTCGTGCTCGGAGTCGACCTGGCACTGAAGACGGCAACGCTGACCATCGGCGCGACGGTGTCATCGATCGCGCTGGAAGGCGCCTCGGCGGAGACCGCGGCCTCGGCGAGCATTTTCGTTGGTGCCGAGGCGAGTGCGGTGACCGCCGGAGCGCTCGCTTGCCGTGTGCACGCCGACGACGTCGTCTTCGACATCAATCCATGATGCGATGGGCACCATGAGGCGTCTTCGAATTCTCGGCATCGCAGCGATCCTCTTGGGATCCGCCTGTCACGTGTATGTCGACCAACCGCACTACTACGCGCAGCGGCGTCGACCCCCGCCGCCCGCCGCCCCGGCGCCGCAGCCCATGGCGTATGCGCCGGCGCCGAGCTCCGCCCCGCAGTCCGCCTATCCGACAACCAGCATGACGGCCGCTCAGCCGATGGGCTCAGCCTCGCCGGCCTTGCCGCCGACGTATGCGGTGTCGCCCGTCCCGACGCCACAGCCCGGCTATTCCGCGACGCCGGAGACGAGCGAGAGCGAGACGGCGTTTCACCCGTTCCGGCGGCGGCCTCGACCGGCACCTTCCTCGCCGAACGACGGCAGCGCGTCGGCACTTTCGTGTCTGGACAGCGGTCCCGCCCCCGTCATCGACTGCTCGAAGGTCCGCGCACCGGACCTCGCCTGTGGTGCGGCCTCGCCGTCGACACTGTCGCCGTGCACGGGCTACGAAAAGTACTTTGATGCCAAGGTCGCCGCCGCCGCGGTGTCGTGTTTGGAGCTGCTGAACAAACGCCAGCGATGTGATCCATCGCAAACGTCGGAATGTGCCAGAACTGCGCTCGGACAAGCCTGCCCGGATGCAGAAGTGCGGCCGCTCTGCCGGATCGCGGCCGGTGCGTGCAAGACGACTCAGGGCGAATGCGCGGCCGTCGTCTCGGGACTCAACGACACGGGCCAAGAAGCCATCGCCCGCTGCGTCGCAGAGGGATGTTCTGGAGGCCTCTACGGCTGTCTCGACGCCCTGACCGGGGCGGCTCGACTGTAACCGCAGTCCCGGCGTTTGTGGGGCGAACTCCCGCCTGGACCATCGCCGCATCCGTTCTTGGTGGATGAACTCCGCCGACCCCGTCGCCGCATCCGTGTTTGGCGCGCGAGCTCCTGCGCGCCAGCCCCGCGGCCGCATCCGCCTTGCGCGGCGAACTGCTGCGCGCCGACCCCGTCCGCCATGTCCTCTAAGGAACGATTTGGAGCGAACAGCCCGTCGTCGTCGACATCAGGTAGATGGTCGAAAGGGCAATGGCGAGCGTGATTGCACCCAGCCAGATAAAGCGCGGGCCGGACCAACGCTTGTCCTCCGAGTCGAACCTCTCCTGCGCAATTTGTTCAGCGGTCGCCATCGCGGCCGAGTTTTACGCTCAGAACGTGCGCCTTTCAAGCTCCCATCGCTCGCCATCTCCTGCCACGGCCTCTCACGGACGATCGAGGACGCAATGACGGCCCTTTTGACGGCGGCAAAACATCCCGATGGTCGTCGCGGCGTCGCCGACGCCCGTATTGCCGCTCTCTCCGATTCCACTGGCGCCGAACTCCTCCCATTCGAACGCGCTGTCGGTGCCGTCGTTTTCTTTGAGCATTCCCCCGATCGTGCGCCTCGCACGCCAGAGCTTTGCATCGTCGAGCGAAAAGAGGCTCGTGGCCAAATCGTGCGGGTTCTCGTGAAGGCAGAACGCCAAAAACTCATCAAGCGTCGGAACGGCCATCGTGACGAGAATGGGCATGAAGAGCTCCGTCGTCGCCAGCGCGATCTCGCGCAACTGACCATCCCAGTCGACGCGCACCCGCAGCGACGCCGTCACGCGACCGAGCACCACCGGCGCCGCCACCTCGGCGTGATCGGCGTAATCGGTCCCTTTGATCTGTCCGCCCTCGAGGAGAACGAGAACGCCCGCGTCGCGGGCGCCCTCCTGGATGCTCGTTACCGTGGCGGCCTTGTGTACCATGAGCGGGCTGATGACTTTCGTGTCGGACGGATCGACGAGACGCGGGTCCACGAGCCGCCAGCGTCGCATCTCCGCGACGATCCGGGGTTCGAGTCGGCTCAATGTCGTGGCCGTCGCGGCGACCCCATGCAAGCTCGTGCACTTGTGCGCGCCGAGGCCGAGCTTCGAATAGGCGAGGCGAGCGGCGATGGTTTCGAGCTGTTCGTCAGTGAATGCATCATCGACCCAGGACCAATTGCAGCCTCCACCTTCGAATCGCACCGGGCGAATGCCGCGCATCGACTGGATCTTCTTTGCAGTCTCCACGCTGCCCGTCACACTGACGACGGCCACTCGCTCGTCCGCGACGATCGGGGCGATGTCGGGGCCGAAACCCTCGAGCTTGTGCACCGATCGCGGGTCGGCTCCGGCCGCGAGGAGCATCTTGACGAGGGTTGTCGAGGTGACGGCGCTAAAAGGATGCCCCTTGAAGATCAGAGGAGATCCACTGAGAAAGCACGCTACGAGTTGGATTCCCGGAATGCCGTAAATGAAGTTCATCGGCGTGATGAGCGTGCAGATGCCGGCCGGGAGATACGCGTCCTTCCAGTACGATTGGCCGCGCACCATCGTCGGCACCATCTCGCCCATCATGGCTTTCTCGGCGTTTCCCTCCAGATGGTCCGCCGCACGCTTGGCCTCCCAAAAATCCTTGTCGGCCTCGAAGCGCGTTTTCGGGGTCTGCTGACGGAGCTCGTCGAGGCACTCTTCGTAGAAGTAGTGGAGCAAACGCGAAAAATTCTTGATGACGTGCTTGCGATAGACGAGGGCCTCGTTCGCCCATTCGAGTGACGCCCAAAACGCGCTCGCGCGATCGAGCGCCTGCAGGCACTCCGCCTCGCGCGACCGCGCGAGCCGAAAGAGTGTGATGCGCCGGTCGGCGAGGCTTTGCATGGGCGTCAGCTCGGCCGGTCTTTGCCACGCGCCCTCCACGAGGTTCAAACACGTGACCGGTGGGTCGCCGACCCGACGCGGAAGACGGCGCCCGAACAGATAAGGCCTTAGCGACTCGCATTGAACGTCGTTCAGCTGTAAGGAAAAAAGTGAGTAGGCGGCGCGCCGCTGAGGGTAGAGCGCAGCGAGCGGGTCCGGACCTCCATGCTCGCCGATCCCCTCACGCAAGAAGCGCTCCGCCGCCTCGGCCAGTTGGGTGTCGAGATCGCCGCCGACCATCTGGAATCATCTACCTTACCGGTCCCCGGAACGCCCGCTCGGTCGCGTGGCGGACGGCCACGCTGAGGCTCTCGAGCGCCCCGTCGATGACCGGCGGGCCCCCGGCTGGCTCACTTGCTGCGACGGCTGCGGGTGTTGCTGCCAGTTGTCGGCGCCGCTTTACGTCCGCCAGCCGACGCCTTGCGCCCCGCGCCCCGCTTGGGCGCCGCGCTGCGGTCCGGCGCGCGCGAAGCCCCGCTCGTTCGCGCCCGCGGCGTCGCTGCGGCGGTGCGCCCGGCACTCGCGCTCGATCGGCGGGCTGCGCGCCGCGTCGTCGCCGAGCGCCGCCCGTAGTCGGTTTTGCTCCTCGTCTCCCCTTTCGCGACCTGGTCGTTGTCCGTGGTGGGTGCTTTCCGCTGACTCGCCTTCTTGCTTGCACGGGGCATCGTCGCCTCCTTCATGGTTGCTGGCTTGGCGCGAAGGGGCCGACACTCGGCCCGCGCGCGCGGCCCATTCGTTTGCAGGACGCAGGCCAGGGGATTCGCACGCCGAGCGCGACTGCTTGTCACCGTCACGTTACGCTTTTCCCACGATGGACCACGACGAGCCCCGGGAATCGCCGTCGCGGGTGGGCTTGGTGCTCGCGGGGGGCGCCGCACGAGGGGCGTATGAAGTGGGCGTCGTCCGCTACGTTATCGAGGAAGTCGGACGTGCGCTTGGCCGTCCGGTCCCCCTCGACGTCATCTCAGGGACCTCGGCCGGGAGCATCAATGCGGTCATGCTCGCGGCGCACGCCGACGAGACGACCTTGCGCGCCGCTGCGCTCGTCCGCTGCTGGACGAACCTCGAGCTCGAAGAAGTCGTCCGCCCCTCGGCTCGAGAAATTCTCCGCGTTGCCGGCCGCCTTCTCGGACGGGCGAGCGGAGGGAGCGGCCAGTCGCGCCGTGGCGGCATGCTCGACCCCACCGGCATCGAGCGAATCGTGGCCGCGTCCGTCCCCTTCGAGGCCATCGGGGAACATATGCGCCACGGTCGACTGTCGGCGCTCTCGATTTCGACGACCCACGTTGCCAGCGGACGAACCGTCGTGTTCGTTCAGCGCCGAGAGGGGGGCCTTCCCCAGTGGGGCAGCGACCCGACGATGGTTGCTCGAGCGGCCGTCATTCGCGCCGAACACGCCCTGGCCTCCGCGGCCGTACCCCTTCTTTTTCCCGCCGTGGCCATCGACGGCCAGTTTTATTGCGACGGAGGCTTGAGGCAGAATGTACCCCTGTCGCCCGCGCGGCGACTGGGAGCCGACGGTCTCCTCGTCATCAATCCACGGTTCATCCGTGAGGAGGCGCCGAGCCCCGACGTCGCAGAAGCTCGTGAACAGCAGTATCCGGATCCTTTGTTCGTGGCGGGCAAGGCCATGAATGCGCTCTTGCTCGATCGCATCGAGAACGACATCGACCGGCTGAAGAAGCTGAACACGGTGATCGCCGCCGGCGTGCGGCGCTTCGGAGCGACATTCTCCGAACACCTGAATCAAGAACTGGTTCTGAGCGGCGAGAGCCCGCTCAAGCCTCTCGACGTCGTGTACATCCGGGCCTCGCAAGACATCGGGGTACTGGCGGCTCAGTACGTCCGCTCGCCCATCTTCGCCTCCCGCGTGCACGGGCTGATCGGGCGCGTTCTTCGCCGGATCGCCGACGGTGAAAAGGAGGCCGACCTGCTCACTTATGTCCTCTTCGACGGCGAGTTCTGCGGACGGCTCATCGAAATCGGATGGAGCGATGCGCGTGCGCGCCACGACGAACTCGTGGGCCTTTTTGCCCGCCGGTTGACCTCCGGCAACGCACCTCAGGGACTCGTGTCGAGAAAGTGATCGGCGCCGGCGTCCTGCCCGCGCCCGTCCGACTTCACGATGCGCGCGGGATCGCCGAGAAACTCGAAATGCATCGTGTCGCGAAGGACATCGTGGCCCAGCCAGTAGAATCCGTATCGCTCAAACGCGTGCACCCAGCACTCGGGCATCGCCATGCGGCCGTACTCCGTCTTTGACTGGCGCTTGCACGCGGGAGCGTCGTTCCACGGTGCGACGCAGCCGCAGCACGTGTTGATCGACGGGTCGATGTCGATGGCGATGCCATACGCGTGGTTGGTCACTTCACCCCCGCGGTAGGTGTTCCGATACCGGATCCCGGCGAGGGCGTGCGGGGTGTACGGATGGTCGACACACGAAAGACGGATGTCTTCTTCCACGCACTTGAGGGCCGGGATCACCTTCCGATGCATCCTCACGGAAAGGCCCATGAACGTCGTGCCATCGACGGATGCGCCGGGAGGTTTGGCGTCCGGCGCGGGGTGACCAAAACCCTTGAAGTATCCGTATTGCTCAGTGCGGTACTGGATTGCCCGCTCATTTCCCTTCGGCCCTGCCTTCAGAAAATTCCCGCGGATGAGAAAATCCTGAGGGGGCTGCTCGTTGCAGATCATCGACGAACGCGTTGCGGATTGGTCCGCCTCCGTCTGCGGGCCGTTCGCGACGAGGGAGGGGGCCGCAGCACGGCTCGAAGCGTCATCCGCCCCCGGAGCCGCGTCTAACCACGAGCCGGAGCGAACCGTCTCGGACCCGGAAGCCACCCGGCCGACCGATTCACGTGTCGATCCCACGTCCCCCTCGCCGCCGTCGACCGCCACTTCGGCCGCGGGTACCGACGGACCAGGAGACGACGCTGCGCCGCATGCCGCGATGACCGTCGACGCCAGCGCGCCAAGAATGAGCGCTCTCATGCAGAAGCCACCATATCCCGGCCATGCCGACCATCGCACGCCCGCCGTGGCGCGGGTTTCGCACCCACCGCGGTTCCATCGACCATGACCCCCGCAATCGACCTCAGCTGGAACATCCCTCGCCCGAGAGAGATGGTCGCAGGCAAATACATCGTCGAATCCATATGGGGGCGTGCCGGTGTGGCAACCGTGCTTTCCGCGCTAGAGGTGGGCCGAGGCCGGAGGGTTGCGCTGAACATTCTTCTGCCCGAGTGGGCGAACGACGCCGGGGTCATCGAGCGGTTTTTCGAAGAAGCCCGGGCCGCCACCCAAATCTGCAGCGAGCACGTCGTTCGTGTGCTCGACGTAGGGATGCTTCGTGAAGGCACCCCCTTTCTCGTCCTCGAGTCGGTGCAAGGCCAAAACCTCGAGGAGCTCATTGCCCGCGAAGGGCGGCTCACCCTGGCGACCGCCGTCGACTGGCTACTCCAAGCGGGCGAGGCCATTGCGGAAGCGCACACAAGAGGGATCGTGCACCGCCGCCTTCGCACCGCGAGCCTGTTTTTGACCCATGGGCTGGATGGACAGCCGTGCATCAAAGTCAACGACTTTGGATTGTGGACACTGACGGATCTCCGCCCGCGGCCTTCGACTGCCACACCCATGCGCTCCCCAGGCTCCATCGATCTGTCGAGGGTCCCACCCGAGCAGCTTCGAGCGAGCGATGACCTCGATGAGCGCGCAGACATTTGGGCGCTCGCAGCCATTTTCCACGAGCTTGTCACCGGTCAGCCGGCGTTTCACGGCGCATCGAACGTCGAGGTCCGCGCGGCGATCCTGGCGGGCGCTCCAACACCCATGTCTTGGGTCGTGGCCGTCCCCGACGTCGTGGAGCGAGCGGTGCTTCGCGGCCTCGCAAGGGACCCGAACACGCGCTTTGCCAGTGTCGAGGAGTTTGCAAGCGCGCTCGCTCCGAGTGGGACCGCTGCGGCCAGGTCATCGCTTGCCCGCATCGAATGCATGTTGCCCGGAATGGTTGGGCAGGACCGCACGGACCACCCACGTTCTTCTCGCGGCAGCGACTTTGGTGACGTCGATACACGGATGGGGCGACCGCTCCTGGGAACACCGCCTTCGGCCCGAGTCGTTGTCGGGTCGCTCTTGGTCATGGGTGCACTTGGTGCCGGCGCATTCATGGAGATCTACGACGCCGTCCACGCGAATGACCCACCGGCAACGAGCCTTCAGTCCGTGGAGCGACAGACGCAAGGTACTGTCACTTCGCACCACGCGATCGTCGGGGCCGCGCCTGCGACTCTCGCCCCGCGCGCCCTCCCCTTCGCGCCGACACCCCATTCGAATCGGCCCAGCAACGACGACGAAGCCGCGGCCTCCGCCTCCGCCCCTCTGCCATCCGCGCATACCGCGCAGAACAACGCGAAGGGGATGCCCCTACGGCTGGCGAGCAAGAAAGCGCCGATACAGACGAAGGAGCGGGCGACCGCACACGCCGGCGCAACGCCCGCAGGCGGGAGCACGACGCGCGCGAGGCCCGTACGGGCGAAGCTGGCGCGGACAGGGCCAGCGGCAGCGGCGAGCTCCGATTCAGAGGCTGCGAACGAATCGGCCGAGGGTGCCTCGGACGAGGGCTCTCTGCCCCACGACGCCCTCGATTCGAACCATGGCTCGTCCGAATCCACTGCAAACACGATCTCGCAGACTCCTGCGGAGCCGGGGCAGACTCCTGCGGAGCCGGGGGCGATTGCAACGTCGCCGATGCATTCACAGCCCGCCGCGGCTCCGCCCTCGAATGACCGTGCACCTCTACCGCCAGCTCCGGCGGGGGACGAGCTCTTCGATGGGCGAAAGTAAGAAGCGAATGGTGGCGCGAGGCGCGGCCGCTTTGGCCGTCGCAGAGCTGCTCGGGTGGACATCTGCGGCCCGGGGAGGGGACGGCGCCGACGCGCAGCAGCTTTTTGACGCGGGCAAGGCGCTGATGGCGCAAGGCCAATTTGCCGCGGCCTGCCCAAAGTTCGAGGAAAGCCAGCGCCTCGACCCGGGAATGGGCACGCAATTTCACCTCGCCGACTGCTGGCAGCACCTCGGACGGACGGCCAGCGCCTGGGCTCTTTTCCGTGAGGTGGTCTCCGAAGCGCACGCTGCCGAGCAATCGCGGCGCGAGCGCGTGGCGCACGACCGCACCCTCGCCCTCGAGCCCTGGCTCTCCAAGCTGCTGATCCGGCCGAACGAGGGGCCGAACGGCGGCCGCATGGAGGTTCTTCTTGACGGTTTGGTGGTCCCCCGTGAGGAGTGGAACGAGCCTGTCGCAGTCGATCCCGGAGAGCACGCCATCGAGGTCCGTCGCGCGGCGGGACCATCGTGGACAACCCACGTCAGCGTCCCGCCCTCGACACCCGCCCAAGCGAAACTGCTTCAGGTGGACGTGCCCGTGAATCCCGTCGCCCTGGAGGCGCCGGCGAATCGCCTCGACTCCGAGCGCCAATTCGTCGCGGGACCTGCCGCCCAGCCGGTGCCGGCCCGGCCCTCCGCCAAAGGCGTGACGGCCATGATGCCGGCCGATGTTCCGCCCAGCATCGACGACCGAGGAGCCGTTGCCCGAGCCATCGGTTGGTCGCTGGTGGGCGCGGGCGTCGTGGGGCTCGTTGCGGGCGGATATTTCGGCGTCGCATGGCTCGATGACCGGAGCGCAGCCAATGCGCATTGTGCAGGGCCGTCTTGTGATGCGAACGGCGTGCAATTGCGCGACGACGAGCACTCGAAAGCCCTTGCCCTGGCCGGCACGGCAGGAGCGGGCGCGGCCGCCGCGTTCGTGGGCGTCATCCTCGTTCTCAGCGCTCCGCATGCGTACGTCAAAATGTCGACGGGCCCGCGACTGCAACTCGAGCCGCGCGTCGGCTCCCGCGAGCGGGGCCTCTCGCTGCTCGGCACCTGGTAAGGGTCATTTTGCCGGTAGGCGCGCGCCTGCGACTCGCCTCCGCCCGTGCGGCGGGGCCCCCCTCCTGCTCGGCACCTGCACCCCGCGCCCCTGCGATTCGAGCGGCGCATCGCCCGTGCGGGCGGCTCCCCATGCTCGCCACCGGCCCGGGCCAGACCCTACGCGGCGGGTGCCCTTGCAGGTCCAACGTCACCGTTGGGTTGAGACCGACTGTGTTTCCGGCTCTCCCTCGGCATAGCCAGGTCCGTCGGCCCGGCGGCGCTCATCTTGCCCGTCATGCGCCGGAAGCGCGTTATCCTTGGCCCATGGCCCGTCAGTACTGGCTCATCAAGAGCGAGCCCGATAAGTACCCTTTCGAGAACCTGGTCGCCGACGGACGAACGGCATGGGACGGCGTCAGAAATTTCGAAGCTCGCAACAATCTGCGCGCGATGAAGGCCGGTGACCTCTGCATCTTCTACCATTCGAACGAGGGCAAGGCCGCCGTCGGCGTGGCCAAGGTCGCGCGAGAAGCTTACCCCGACCCGGGCGACGCGGATTTCAGCGCAGTGGATGTCGAGCCGGTTCGCGCGCTCGCACGAGCGGTCACGCTCGCCGAAATGCGCGACCAACCGCAGCTCCGCGCAATGACAATCTTTCGCAAGCCAAGGCTTTCGGTCGCGCCGCTGAGCAAGGAGGAATTCGACACCGTCGTGTCGCTGTCGAAAACAAAATCCCCGACAGAATGATCGGGACCGGTCTTCGCGCGACGAAAGGAGGAATTCGACCGTCGTGTCGCTGTCGAAAACAAAATCCCCGACAGAATGATCGGGACCGGTCTTCGCGCGACGAAAGAGTGTGCCGCTGGCTGCTGAAAAGGCTGTCGGCGCAGACCTGGGTGAGGCAGGTCCAATCAATTCGTCCCGTCGGCGACTGCGTCCACTTCGCTCACGGGCAGCGCGAGTCGGCCACTGCGTCCACCACGTTCGCGGGCACCGCGAGTCGGCCACTGCGTCCCACCACGTTCGCGGGCACCGCGAGTCGGCCACTGCGTCCCACCACGTTCGCGGGCACCGCGAATCGGCCACTGCGTCCCACCACGTTCGCGGGCACCGTGAGTCGGCCACTGCGTCCCACCACGCCCACGGGCACCGTAACCTGGACGACGATGGAGTAAGACGCACCGTTGAGCCGAGATGTTCGTTCGCCCTGCCCCGAAGTCACGTGAGGCTCGATCCGCGCACGACTGCTCTCGAATGGGGGCGCGAGCGCCCCGAGCCAGGCGGCAAAGCTAATGGCGATGTCGGTGGTGCAGGTCGAGCGCGTGCGGATGCGAGTGCGTCAACACCTCGTGGGTGTGTGGATGGGAATGCTCCCCGATAGGGTCGTGGTCGTGTCCGTGCAGATGGTGGCGGTCATCGTGCCGGTGGGGGTGATCGTGCTCCAACGCGGGGTGCGTGTGGACGTGATCGTGGTGCTCGGTCAGGTGAAGCCACACGGCGAATGCGCACAAGCCCCCCGCAGCCAGGCTGACCGCCGTTCCGCCGCGCTGTCCGAGGACCCACGCGAGCGCGGCCCCCGCAAAGGGGGCGGAAGCGAAAATCGACCCCGAACGGGCCGCGCCAATCGCTCGCTGCGCGCGAAGGTAGAGCTTTAGGCTCATGCCGTAGCCGATCGCGCCGCACAGCGCGACGGCGAGCCCGGCGCCCACGTTGGGCCAGGCTTCGCCGAAGGCGCGCGAAAGGATGAGAGACGACACGGATCCGAGGGCGCTCTTGGCGAGCACGACCTGTGTCGGATTGCGGTCCGCGAGAGGGCGCGAAAGAACGTTGTCGGCGGCCCACGCGACGGTCGCGGCGATGACGGCAAGGCCTCCCGCCTCCGCTCGCAACGACGTAAAACCATCGGCGAAGACGAGCAGAGTGCCACCGAGTAGCATCGCGCCCACGGCAAGCCCGACCCGCCCGCCGAGAGGCTCGGCCCAGAAGAGGCGCGCGAAAAGAACGGTAAAAGGCGCTTCGAGGTTCAGGAGAAGCGCCGCCGCGACTCCGTTCGTGTGTTGGAGCCCCCAGGCCATGGCTGTCGGCGCGCACACGGCACCGAGCGCTGCCACGCCCGAAAGCCGCAACGCGTCGCCGCGCCGCAGGGACTCGTCCCCGCCGCGAACGCTCGGCCCGAGAGAGACGAGCGCGGCACCTGTGTAAAGCAAAGCCGCCGTGGTGAATGGTCCGAGGCTTCGACCAAAGCGCTGGACCAGCGGCGTTGTGACGCCGAACGAGACCGCCGAAGCTGCGGCCACGAGCGCGCCGGAAAGCATCGGAGTCACGGGGGAACGCTGCTTGTCGTGTGTCATCCGACTCGAAGGCCCGAATGAGCGTAGAGGATGCGCCGGAGGCGTTCGGCAGCATACGCGAGAACCCGGGCCGATTCGTCGAGAACGCCGGCCGTATGGATGAACCCATGGACCGAGCCCGTCGAACACAGGTGCTCGGCCTCGGTGCCCGCCCCGCGCATGCGTTCGGCGTAGCGACGTCCTTCGTCCCGGAGAGGGTCGAAGCCGGCCGTGATGACGAGCGCCCGTGGCAGACCCGAAAGGTCTTGGGCCAAGAGCGGCGATACGCGAGGGTCTCTCGCGTATTCGGGACTTGGCAAGTAATGGTCGAGAAACCATGTGATATTTGCGGCCGTGAGTAAGAACCCGTTTGCGAAGTGACGATGCGAGGGCTCCCGTCGTGTCGCGTCCGTAGCCGGATAGACGAGCAGTTGGAGGACGGGCTGCCGGGACTCGCCTCGGATCGCCTGCGCGGCCGCTGCCGCGAGGTTGCCGCCGGCGCTGTCGCCGCCGACAGCAATCGCCCTCGGATCGATCCCGAACTTGGGGCCGTGTTCGAGGAGCCATCTCGTCGCAGCCACGGCATCCTCGAGTCCGGCGGGGAAACGATGTTCGGGCGCAAGCCGGTAGTCGACCGAGACGACGACGATACCCGCCTGGGCGGCAATCGATCGACAGACGCCGTCATGCGATTCGATAGAACCGAGGACGAAGCCGCCACCATGAAACCACAGCAGACCGGGCGCAGCTTCGAGCGAGGGACGGGCGGGCTTGTACACCCGTGCGCGGAGAGGCGCTTTGGCACCGCCCACCGTTCGATCGCAGGCCCACACGGGCACGGCAATCCGCGGCTCGAGTACCCGGGCGCTCCTTTCCAGCCGCCTTCGCGCACAGGACAAATCGGGCGAATGCATCGCGGGGGCCCGCGATACCCGGAGCAGCCACAAAAGCCCCTGCGATTGCAGATCGAGCGTGTCGCCCTCTGGCGAGCGCAAGGGCGGCCCGACCAGCAGCCGGAGCAAACGAGGGGGTAGTCGCAGAAATCGACTCGCGGCCGCGCGCTCGAAGCGTGTGCGGATGGGCATCGCGAGATTATGCTCGAACCGATGACTTGGCACGAGCTCATGCCTGCCGCGGGGCGTGCCCTTTCCCTCGTCACCCGGGCATTCGCATTGGCCCTCGTTCCTCTCGTTCTCTTGCGCCGAAAGGAGCCGTCTTCGACGATCGCTTGGATCCTGACGCTCGTCTTCATGCCGGCGATCGGCGGCGTGCTCTTTCTTTTATTCGGCCGCGATCGAGTGCGCCTGCCCGCACGACGGAAGAGAGAGTTGGACCGTCTCGTGCGCGCGCAAGTCGAGGCCGGACGAATGGAGGCGAAGGCTTTGCCCGATTCACTGGCGCTGCCGCTCACGAGTCCGCTCGAGCGGTCCCTCTTCGGAATGGTCGCAGGCCTCTCCCATACCCGGGCCACGGCCGGCAACAAGGTGCAGGTGTTGGCCGATGGCCACGAGACCTACGCCGCCATCGGCGCAGCGATCGCCGCGGCACGCCATCACGTGCATGCGCAGTATTATCTCATTCGCAACGACGCGACGGGGCGCCGGTTCCGCGACCAACTGGTCGCCGCCGCAGAGCGAGGCATCACCGTCCGCTTGCTGATGGACGGCTACGGCTGCTTTGCTCTCGGCCCCCACTGGGGCCGTCCCTTGCAACGAACCGGAGGGAAAATAGGCATTTTTTTGCCCATGCGAAGCGTCCTGCTTCAGCCGGTCAACCTACGAAACCACCGCAAGATCGTCGTCGTCGATGGCGAGACGGCCTTCACTGGCGGCTTCAACGTGGGGCAGGAATACGAAGGTGGCCAGATGCCTGGCGTCGGCTCGTGGCGTGACGTTCACCTCCGCATCGATGGGCCGGCAGCCGCCGAGCTGCAGCGGGTCTTTTTCCAGGACTGGGCCTTTGCCACGGGCGAACCGATCGATCCGCACGAGTACTTTCCGCCCAACCCGATTCCCCGCGGAACGGCGACCGTTGCAATCGTTCCGAGCGGTCCGGACACGCGCACCGAAGCGATTCACCGGCTCTTTTTCGGAGCCATCGTGGGCGCGGAGCGCGAGGTACTCGTGACCACACCGTACTTCGTGCCCACCGAGTCGTTGCTGGTCGGCATGCAGTACGCGGCGATGCGCGGCGTCGATCTCCAGTTGATCCTGCCTGGCCGATCGAACCACGCCGTGACGTTCCATGCGGGGCGCAGCTTTTACAGTCAACTGCTCGAGGCCGGAGTCGACATACGCGAGTACGTTCCGGGGATGGTGCACGCAAAGACTTTGGTGGCCGACTCGCGGATTTCGCTTGTTGGGAGCGCCAACATGGATTTGAGGAGCTTTCGCTTGAACTTCGAAGTCAACTCGTTGATCCACGACGAACCGACCGCCCGCTCCCTTCGGGAGCTCTTCGAACGGGATCGAATAGACTGCCGCCGCATCGATTCCGAAACGTGGTCTCGCCGCGGTCTTTCGTTGCGTGTCAAAGAGGGCGCCTCGCGATTGGGGTCGCCGCTTCTCTGACGAGGGGTCTCGCATTCCGGACCGAAGTGCTGCTCGGCGACGCGCCGATTCGTCTCTTGCTCAGCACGGTTCGACGCCGATGGATGGCTCGGAGGCCGCTGTCACGCCGCGGCCCTCGAGCCCAACAGAATGTCGATGCAGCCTTCGAGCGAATCGCACGCATTCAAGCGTTGCCGCAAAGCCGCCGCGCCGGGGATACCCTTGAGATAGCCCGACAAGTGGCGACGTGTGCAATGAACGCCGAACGGCGTACCGCGCTGCGCGACGTTTGCCGACAAGTGCGCACTGCAGAGCGCGAGACGCTCCTCGAGACTCGGCGGTTCCAGTTCGATGCCATGATCCAGCCACGCCCGTGCCTCCCGAAAGATCCACGGATGCTCGATGGCACGACGCCCGACCATGACGCCGTCGCATCCGGTTTCGTCGATCGCACGCCTCGCATCCGCGGCGCTTCGAACGTCGCCGTTGACGAGCACTGGAATCGTCACAGCGCTGCGAGCCTTGGCGGCCCAGGACCAGTCCGCGGCGCCGGAGTGACCCATCTGCGCGGTCCGACAGTGGATGGTGATCGCGGAGACGCCCGCATCTTCGAGCCGGCGCGCGAGATCGACGATCGGCATCTGGGACTCGGGGCCCAGGCCAATTCGCGTTTTCACCGTGACCGGAACCGAGACGCTTGCAACGACCAGCCGAGCCATCGCCACCATGGCGGTCGGATCCCGCAGCCATCCAGCGCCCGCTCCGCGGCCCGCGATTTTCGGAACCCAGCAGCCACAGTTGATGTCGATAAAGAGCGGCTGGGCGTCCTCGGCGACGGCGGCGGCTTCGGCGAGGCGCTCCGGATCCGAGCCGTAAATTTGAATGCCGGTCAGCACATCATCTGGTGCGAGTTCGACCTTGCGGCGCGCGTTTCGGCAGCCGCGAAGCAAGCCCTCCACGTTGACAAACTCCGTCAGCGCGAGCGTGGCGCCCGAGCTGCGGCAGAGCCTGCGGAAGACGACATCGGTCACGTCCTCCATCGGCGCCAAAACGACGGGCTTGGCGGCGTACAGCGCGCGGAGTCGATCGTGATGGGTGCTCACCGCGCGCTCCCTTAGCACAACGGCGAGAGCCTTACCGGAGGAGCCCGAGCGCGGCTCTGCGACGCGCCTGCTCGATGCGCTGCGCGAGGGCCGGCCCGGTGACCCCGGCGAAGGGACGCCCGAGAACGACGACGTCGTCGCCCGCACGCTCGATGACGATTTCCGACCGCGCAGCATCCCACCGGGCGCCGACGAGCTGATCCCAAACGACGAGCGTCTCGGATGACGAGGCTTGCAGCGCCACGCCGTCGGTCCGGATGGAAAGGTAGCCATCATCACGGAGGATTTGATGGAGCGCCAGAACGGTGAGAACCGCGCTCCCGGCGATGAGGACGAAGCCGACCGCGGCGGCGCAGGCCCGGAGGTCCGTGGACGCACGGGCGAGAAACGAAGCCGCGATGACGACACCGCCCAGCGTCAGAATGACCGGCCCTGCCAGAAGCACACGCCTCATCTGCGGCCAGGGATCGGTCCGGTACCACTCGACGATGCGAACCGGCGCGGGGCCCATCAGTCCTCTGGTTCCTCTCGCGCCGGGGGCACCGGCGCGAGAAGCGGAGAAGCCGCGGGCGTTGTTCCCGCACACGATTGAGCCTGAGCCGCAATGGTCGCATCGTCGGAGGACAAGTCGATGTCGCATCGACCCAGAATCGATTCGAGCGCGTGTTTGGCCCACTCGCGGACGAGCGGATAGTCATTGAGCAGTTGGCGAGCGATGAGCGGGGCGGCCGTCTGTACGCGAGCTTCCCCGAGCGCTGCCATCGCCGTTGCCTGTTCGTGGGGCTTGCCGCGCTCGACGGTCGCCGCAAGGACATTGGCGTCGAGAGAACCATAGAGCTCGCTGAGCCGCTGGCGCGGATAGCGGACCGGCCACCAGGACTCCATCGTTTGCACGAGATCGTCGACGCGCTTGTCGGCGTGGCAAAGGGCGCATTCGAGGGGCCTATCGCCAAGCACGCGGTCGGGATCCGTCGGAGAGCCGATTCGATGGTAACGGGTGAGCGCCCCGGACAAGCCCATGTTCTTGCGAGGCATGTGGCACGCGACGCAGGAGCCACCTGCGCCGTCGGGTTCGTGGTGCGCATGCCGACGCAGTGGCTCGGCATCGGCGAGCGCGGCGTGGCAACGCGTGCAGACGCCATTTCCGCGTGGGGTGGCGAGCTCCGTGAGCGTAAGAGAAACCGTCCCGGTGGACCTCGCTCCGCCGTGGGGATCATGGCAGTCGGTGCACGCCATGGCTGCCGCACAGCCCCCGAGGAGAAAATCTCGTGCCTCGCCGGAATTGATGTGGCTGCCACCGGCCACCCCATCGCGGCGCCCGCCCTCCCATGTGAACGGGTAGCGCGAGAAGAGCACTTGATGACAGCGGGCGCAGACGCGATTGATGGCGGCGGCGCGACCGGAGTCGGGCAGACTCACTCTGAGCCATGATGCGACCGGAATGAACGACGGACGCAGGCGCGGATCCCGCACGTGAGCGGCCGCTCCTCCGTGACAGGCTTCGCATCCAATGCCGACCTCGACGAGCGATCCCGCGTCGAAACCGGCCCGAACGACGGCGATGGCGGCCCGAGCTTTGGCCTGTGGGTCGGTGCCCGAGCCGTACGTCGAGCCTCCGAGCCGCGCGCTCTCCTGGTCGACGGATCGACCGAATGCGCCGGAATCCGTGACCTCGACGTGGGCGCGCCGCCCGGCCGGAAGCCAGGGGTCGACCTGCTCGCCCTGGTAGCGTGGTGCTCTCGAACCCGCAATGGCGCCGAGCAAGCGGTCCACCTCGGGGACCGTGTTGTGGCAGAAGATGCACGCTTGACGCCAGACGGGACCCGCGCGGAGCCCGTCACGCTCGTGCACCATCACCGAATAGCCTTTATACCGCAGCGATCGTGTCGAGAAGACGTACGAGATCGGCAGAACGACCTCGTCGCCCAGCCGGGCCACGTCGACCCCGGCAAAATCCTCACGCGTTCGACCTCCGATGATTCGTGTCACGCGATAGGTGTGTGTTTCGGCGTCGGCTGCGTCGATGCGAACGAACCTGTCTGCACCGAGGTGATCGAGAGACGCTGTGTCGTTTTTGAAGCGCCAGCGCGTGCCGTCGAAAGGCGCACGCGACTCGGCCGCAGGGGCGTCGCGTGTCATTCGGTGCATCGGTGAACGCTCCCAGGCGGCCACGACACCCGAGTGGCAAGGCTGGCACGCGGTCGATCCGGCGTAGTCCGCCCGATCGACGTTGCTGAGGATGGTGCTCAGACCGGCTCTGGGTGGTGCGGAGACGGGGCCGAGCGAGGCGCAGGCCGCCGCGGCCAAGACGGCGAACGTGAAGAGTGTCCGGCCGTGCCGGTCATTGCGGAGCAACGGACACACGCGGCGCAACGGGCCGCACGATTCGGCTGCCCATGTGCAGACTCGCCTCGAGCAAGCGATCTCGCTTCGGATTCTCGAGACATCGCACGAGGAGAGCCGTCTCACCTTGAATAGCAATCCGAAGCGTGTGCGGCGGCGCTGCGGAGTCGGGCAGATCGCGCGACCACCGAAACACGCATGGATCCTCCTGGCGCTCGATTTCAAAGCGCCCGCGTCTGCATTCGAGGGCAACCCGCAAGATTGACCCCGCGGGCACGTCGTCGCGTGAGCGACGCTCGAAACGGGCGACGAATCGGCCCAATGCGACTTCGCCCCACGACTCCGCACGCCTCCACGAGATGCTCTCGGTGCGGAGATCGAGAGCCTGGGCAATCCAGCCGAAGAGCAGTCCCGCCTGCGTGCTGGCGACGTCGGTCTCGCCCAGCCGGGGCGCGAACTCGATCACCGCGCGCTCGAGTTGCGACAGCTGCCCTCGACCGAGCTCGTCATCGAAGAAGCGGGCGACGAGCTCTTGCAGAGGCCGCAGTCGAAACCAAGTGAGGTCGGTCACGGCATAGCGGTCGCGCGAGCGCGCGCAAATCTCGGAAAGCTTCTCCAGGTCGCGGAGGTCCATCTCACCGGAGTTGACGACGACCATGTCGGCAAACGCGACGGCCTGTTCGAAGAGCCGGTCGCCGTCGGGCAGGTCCCCCAGCCACCAGACACACACAGGCAAGTCCGGCAGGGTGAGCCTGACGATGTTCTCGGGCAACCACTGGCGACCTGCCCCGATCGCTTCGAGATGGATGGCGTCGCCGCACGCCGGGGCGTCATCCTTCGTATGATGTAGGGTCACCTCGGCCGTGATCGCCGCCGGCCCGTCGGATCGCCAGGATGCGACAATGGTGCGCGAGGGGTGCGCACGGACGACAGCGGCGACCCCGTTGTCCGCCCGATCGAGCAGACCGGGTTCCGCTACGAGACAAACGAGCGTCATCAGCCCCATCCGGGGAGCGCCGTTACGTCGGCTCTCCTCCTCCCAAAGGCCCGTGATGGCTGCCTCGACTCCATCGAGAGGGCTCTTCACAAGCGCCTCCAGGACCGCCCCTCGCGCTCAATGAGGTCCTGGGCGGAGGGAGGACCCCACGTACCGGCGGCGTAATTCGGAAACTCCGACGGCGGCGATCCCGCCCATGTCTGCAGGATGGGCGTGATGAATCGCCATGCCGCGCTCACCTCGTCGGCACGTGCAAAGAGGGTCGGATCACCGAGCATGGCATCGAGAATGAGACGTTCGTAGGCTTCCGGACCACTGCCGCCGAACGCGGAGCCATAGCGGAAGTCCATCGTGACGGGACGCAACGTCATCGATGGGCCGGGCACTTTTGCGACGAAGCGAAGGCCGATTCCTTCGTCAGGTTGGATGCGGATCGCCAGTACGTCCGGGTCCACGCCTCCGCTCGTCCCAGGGAGGGAGTGCATGTGAAGGCCCGGCGTCTCGAGGTCATGCTGCCTGAGGACGGCGTGAGGAACCTGCTTGAAATGAATGCTGATCTCGGTCACGCGTTTCGTGAGTCTCTTGCCGGCCCGGACGAAAAACGGGACGCCCGCGAAACGCCAGTTGTCGACCTCGAGTCGGATGGCCACGAACGTCTCCACGTTCGACGTCGGGCTGACGTTCGGCTCCTGCCGATAGCCGGCAACCGGATGACCCGCGAAGCTTCCGGGCCCGTACTGGCCTCGCACCGTGTACCGTTCGACGTCTTCGCCGACGATCGGCTTCAGCGCACGCAGCACTTTCACTTTCTCGTCGCGTACCTCGTCCGCAGTGAACGAGACGGGCGGCTCCATGGCGGTGACCATCAAGAGCTGCAGGAGGTGATTCTGAACGATATCGCGCGTCGCTCCGGCCTCCTCGTAGAACTTGCCGCGGAGCTCGACGCCGATGTCTTCCGCGACGGTGATCTGCACGTGGTCGACGTGGTTTCTGTTCCAAATGGGCTCGAATATCGTGTTTCCGAAGCGAAGCGCAACGAGGTTCTGGACGGTCTCTTTGCCAAGGTAGTGGTCGATCCGGAAGACCTGCTCCTCGGCGAACACGCGGTGCACGTCCGCATTGAGCGCGTCTCCGCTCGCGAGATCACGGCCGAACGGCTTCTCGACGATGATGCGCGTGTACTTCGACGCATCGTTTGGATCGGCGACGAGGCCCGCCTTGGCGAGGTTATCGTTCACGACACGAAATGCGCTCGGAGGAATGGCGAGGTAGTAAATGCGATTGCCGCCCGTGCCGTTCGCCACGTCGATTTCGTCGAGTTTTTCCCGGAGTCGACGGAAGTTGTCGGGGGCTTCAAACTCCCCGGAAAGATAGTGCAGGCGGCTGGCAAAATCGCTCCAGACCGCGTCGTCGATGGGCTTGCGGCGCGAGAACTGGACGACGGCGTCGCGCATGGAGGCGCGAAATTGCTCTTCGCTCAGCTCTGGCAAGGCGAAGCCGACGATCGACATACCCGGGGGCAATAGGCGTGAGAGGGCCAGGTTATAGAGGGCCGGAATGAGCTTGCGCCGCGTCAGATCACCCGACGCTCCGAAGATCACGAACACGCAGGAGGACGGGGCGTGTTCGGTCTCGAGGCCCGAACGGAAAGGGTTCGCGCTGTTCATGATGGGGTTGTCGCGCCCAGCCGAGTATAGGGGGCGGAGCGCGCCCTGGACAGGGTCGCGCCCGAGCCGCGGACTGCCGAATGCTCAGAACGTGCCGGCGAGACCGAAGCCGCTTCCGTTCTTGCCGAGCAGCATGGGCATCGGCAGGAGGTGTTTCATGAGCACGTCGTTTCGCACGAGCACGGAAGCCGGCGAGGAAATACCGTAGATCAAGAGCGCAAGCCCTGCGGCTTGCCCGAGTCCGTCCATGACCAAGAAGACCGACCCGGTGGCCGACCCCGAGCTGGCGAGCTCAGCGAACGGCCCTAGGACAGGCAAGTACAGCCAACTGCAGCTTGTGTCACGTGAGATGTCTGTGCAGGCTCCGCCCCCGATCGCCGTGAGGCCCCAAAGCACCCCGAGCACGACCGCCCCGGCAATGATGGGCCCCTTTCGAGTGTGGGTCGTCCACCGGTAACCCGGGGGCGGCTGCGCCCCATCGGGCCAGTCGTAGACGTAGAGCGGCCGGTTCACGAATGTTGCCGGGTCGGCGGGAGCACGACGCGGAGTGTCGGGCCCAGGCGGCGCCTCCACGGATGTCACCGCAGGCGGCGTCTCCACTGTAACCCCAGACGGAGGCGACGTTGGTTCCGCCGCATGCGCAGAGCCCGCAGCGGCACAACAGGCGATTGCAGCAGACACACCCAATGCATTGGCCATCCGTGCACGACGGCGCCCATCGACAAGTTCCATAAGCCCCTCCAATCCACGAAAGAATAGCCTGGGGAGCTAGCGTCATGGCTGCCGGTATGTTGGCCCGTGGACAAATCGTGGGGGATCCCCGTCGATGGAGGACGCCTGGGAACCAAGTGTGAGGTCTGGCTTCACCTCGCGGCGTTGCTCGTACCCCAGATCGCGCGCACGCTCAGGCCTTCTTCACGGCATGGCCACCGAACTGGTTGCGCAAGCCCGCCAGTATCTTGGCGCTGAAGGACTCTTGCTGACGTGAACGCAATCGAGCTTGCAAAGACAGCGTGATGACGGGCGCGGGGACGTTCTGGTCGATGGCAGCCTGAACCGTCCATCGGCCTTCGCCTGAGTCTTCCACCCAGCCCCTGATCGACGCAAGCTCGGGGTCGGTCGAAAGCTCGGCCTCGAGCAGCTCGAGCAGCCATGAGCGAACGACAGATCCATGGCCCCAGATGCCTGCGATGGCGTGCAGATCGAGAGAAAAGGGCGAAGTCTTCATGATCTCGAAGCCTTCGGCATAGGCTTGCATGAGGCCATACTCGATGCCGTTATGGACCATCTTCACATAATGACCCGCGCCCGCCGGACCGACGTGCGAGTAGCCCGCCTCGGGTGCCAGCGTCTTGAAAATCGGCTCACAAATTTTGACCGCGCCTTCGTCGCCCCCGACCATCAGGCAGTACCCGTTTTTCAGCCCCCAAACGCCGCCGCTCGTGCCTGCGTCGCAGAAGTGAACACCCTTCTCTTGCAAACGTTCGGCGCGCGCGCGCGAGTCATTCCAGTTTGAGTTTCCGCCGTCGATGACGACGTCGCCCTTTGCAAGAAGAGACGCCGCCTCGTCGATGACCTGATTCGTCACTTGGGCGGGAACCATGACCCAAACGACGCGCGGAGCCTGCAGCTTGCTCACGGCCTCGGCGAGATCCACGGCGACGACGGCTCCCTTCCCCGCCAGGTCCCGCGCCACCGCGACATTACGGTCGGAGGCCACGACTTCGTGGCCACCTCCGAGAAGCCGCAGAGTCATGTTGTAGCCCATCTTGCCCAGCCCAATCATTGCCAGTCGCATGAGAAGCACCTAGCTCGAAACGAGCGCCGCTGAAACAGTGTGAGCGCAGGGTCTCTTCAATCTTGGGCCGCGGGCTGGGGGCCAGGAACGATGCCGACGAGGTCTGGGTCTTCGCCGCTTGAGCCTGGGTCGCGCGCGCCGCGGTCTTCGCGGCGTTGTTTGCGCTTTTCGGCCTTGGAGCGCTGATGCTCTTGGCGCTCGCGCTCCTTCTGACGCTTTTGGATGCTGGGATTGCTCATGGGCGACCTCGCGCATCAATCGGCTTGGAAGCCACGGCTAGGCCGGCTGAGCGCCGACGTTCCGCCTGCGGCGCAGATCGGTTGGGAGTCAAATCATCGCGACGGGCCGAAGGGGCTTGCTTGCGGCCGCGAGTCTTCGCTGCTCAATTGCGGGGCGCGCGTCACCGCGAGCAGGCGGGATTCGCGCCCACACGATGCGGGACGCCGCCGCGGAGAGATGTCCCTCCGCGAGCCGCGCGCCAGGGAACGCTCTACCAGCGATTGCGACGATCGCCGCCGCCGCCGCCACCACCGCCCCCGCCGCCTCGGCGCCGATCGCCGCCGCCGCCACCACCGCCCCCGCCGCCACCACCATGTCCACCGCCGCCACCGAAGCCGCCGCGCTGCGGCCGCTCCTCCGCTTCATTCACACGCAGAGGCCGCCCGTCCAAGGTCGCGCCGTTCATCGCTTCGATCGCCTTCTGAGCCTCTGCGGGCGTGCCCATCGTGACGAACCCGAAACCTCGGGATTGACCCGACGTACGATCGGTTACGATGTGAACGTCCGTGACCTCACCAATGCGCGCAAACGCCTCCCGGATGGTCTCATTCGTGGACGAAAAGGACAGGTTGCCAACATACAAACGCGTTCCCATGGGTCTCTCTTCTCTCGCTAGCGGCCTCGAACATACGCCTTACCAGGGCGCTTCAACTCAAGCCTGTCTTCCCCATCGGCCGCGAATCAGGAGGCAGGCCGCGGCGGCGAGATCCGCCGCGTCCACACGTTGCGTTGCCGTCGAGCGCGATCCGCGGTCCCATGAGTAGAGAAAGCAGTCGTTGCCGGGGAAACGTCCGTGAGCAGCCCAAACATAACGGAGCAGGCACGCCGCGCAAGCCTCGCGTACCCAGGGCCTCGGCGAAGTCGTCCGAAGTGCGCCTACGGGGTCGCTTTTGCAAACTTCGCGGGCTCCGGCGCAGGCTCGAGCTCGTCCATCTTTTGAAGGGCGATGACCCCTCCGAGCGGCTCGCTCACCATGTCCGAGACAACCGTCTTCGATACGTTGTACGCTCCGGTGACTTTGACCTTCGCCCCAACGGACGGGAGCGGAAATGGCAAAGGCACGTTGAGCATATCGTCTGTCACAGGTTCCTTCGGCTGCTCGCCCGGCTTCACCTTTTTATAGGCCACCATCGCATCATAAATGACCGCAAAGTTGCGAGCCCAACCCACGACCCGAATTTTCGGGCCGGTCGTCTTGCCCTTTTCGTCGGCGATCCAGAAGCTCGGCACTTCGGGATTGCAGTTTTCCGGATCCTTCTTGCCGGTCTTGTGAACGGCACAGTCAGGGGCTCGCGGAATATTCGAATCGACGATGTAGCCGACGATCGAGATCGGCTGCGCTGTCACGTCCTTGTTGTGGATGAGACTGCGAAGCTGATGAATGGCTCCGACGACCGTGTATGCATCGCCTTGCTTGATGGGTGTACTCGGCAAAGAAGGCGGCGT
>JBEKFX010000007.1:0-184089 GCA_050013115.1 Polyangiaceae bacterium | reverse complement strand
CTGGCTCGGGGACACCCCGTCGGCGAGCCTCTTCGATGAGCTCGGCCAATCGCCCGATGGGATCGCTCGTCATCGATGACTCCGCACGATGCGAACCTCGGAGGGGCGCCGATCCAGGACGTCGCGCAAGAGGACTCTGCGCGAAGCCTCGGGTAACCACTGGCGGATCGCGGGAAAGACCGTCTCCTCCTCGAGAAGGAGGTTTCCTTCGAGCAGCGAGGCGAGTGCGCGCGATCGGGCGTGCATCTCTTCTCCGAGGACGGCAAGCTCGCTCGGGCGGGCGATGACGCGAGCCCAGAGCGCGTCGAGTGGAACCAGGAGATCGTCCATCGTCCGATGGTTTTCGGCCATTCGGGCCAGCGCGTGTTCGACAGCGCGTCCCGGCCGGACCTCGAGCAGTCGGGCCACGACGCAATCGTCCTCCGCTTGCTCATGCTGAGGCAGGGTCGACCCGAAATAGCGGCGAAGGGCCGATGCCGTGTCGCCGATGATACGCGCTGGGGCATTGGGGCTCCGGGGCAACCTCAAGCCCACGGTCATGAAGTGTCGGAGCCGCTCATGGGCCGCAAGCAGGACCTCGGCGGGTTCGTCCGGTTCACCGGCTGGATGGGAGCTCGCTCTCCGCGGCAACATGTCGCCATCTTCGCGCGGACGGAGCCGTTTCGCCATCAGCTCGTTTCACCCGGTTCGTGCCGTCACCGTCAAATCGGTGACGCTCGGACTCACGCGGCCGGGTTCTCGGCATCGCGTCCCGGAAAATGGGCCACTTGGGCGCCCGCCATGTCGATGATTCCGAGCGCCGCGAACAGCCTCACGACGTGATACGCCGGATCGATCTCGAACCATCGGACGGCGAAGTTCGGGCTCATCGGATACTTGTGATGGTTGTTCTGAAAAAGCTCCCCGGCCGTCACGAAATCGGCCGCGAGCGTATTGCGCGAGCGGTCGCCATTGCGAAAGTTACGGTAGCCGTACTTGTGGCCGCACCAGTTGACGATGGCCCCATGTACCGGGCCCATGACGAATTGGATGGGCAGGAGCGCAAACATCCATGCGTGCGTGGCGAATCGCAGGTAGACGAGCGTATACGCGGCGCCCCAAGCCACCCGCCCCAGCCAGGATTGACCGAGCCGATCGATCGCCGGCCATCGCGGCAGACCGCCGTCGAAACGCGCCTCGGGTGCGACCCGGCCGTAGGCAAAATCGTCATACCGCTTCTTCGTCGCGAGCATCATCGACCAAACGCTCGAGTGATTGAGGGGCGAGTGAGGGTCCTTCGGCGTGTCGCTAAACGCGTGATGCATGCGATGGAGAATTCCGTACGCGCTCGGCACGAGAAAGCTCGAACCCTGAGAAGCGTACGTGCAGAGGTAGAAAAAGCGCTCCCAGCGCTCGCTCATGGAAAACATGCGATGAGCGCCATACCGGTGCAGAAAGAAGGTTTGAAAAAAAACGGACACCTGCCAGTGGGCGACGAAGAAAAGGGCGATGATCACCATCCGTGCTCCTTGGGGGCGACGCGCGGCCGGTCGTCCGTCGCGTGCAGGGCGTTTACCTCTCGAACCGACCCCGAACCGTCATCGTTTGGTCATCCGACTTCGATCTTGCCGCGTCCGCAAGCCTCCCGTCCCGCTCGGGTCCGCTCGCCGTTCGGCCCCCGCTTACTGCGTGTGTTCGCTGGGGCCGTCGTCGAGATGCCGAGCCCGCTCGTTTCCGGTGTACGGCGGGAGCGCCGTTCGGCCCCCGCTTACTGCGTGTGTTCGCTGGGGCCGTCGTCGAGATGCCGAGCCCGCTCGTTTCCGGTGTACGGCGGGAGCGCCGTTCTCTTGCTTTTACTTCGCAAGGCGCGTCTTTCCCAAGGCTGGCTTGGCTCCTTCTCCCGATTGGCCGGCTTGGCTGCCCTGCCAGCAGGTGGATTCAGTGTCGGCGGAACCGCGGGGAGCCCGCTGCCAAAGCGATGGGGTGCAACGTGGATGTGACGAGCCTGAGACTTTGCGCTTGGCCGGATGGTTCCGAGCGCGAATTTCGGTCGCACCGTCACCCATGAAACCGTCGAGACATGAGAAATTCCATATTCGGTAACCGCGAGTGGCGATCCTCGTGTCCACGGTGGATTGGATCTTCGCGGCGGATTGGACCGTGTCTTTTTTTTTCCTGTACTCTCGACGTTGCGCGTCGATCGATTACGGTGACGATGACGGGTCGCGGCGGTCAGTCGCGGAGGGGAACGATGAACCTTGAGCTGACGGAACAGGAAGCGCGCATGGTCCGCGCGCAATTGGTTCGGCACATCGTCGAGCTCGAGGACGAGCTCTCTCGTGCTCAACAGAACGCGCTGGAGCGTGCTTTGGCCGTCGAAATCAGGTCGCTGCGCGAGGTCTACGGCCGACTGACTTCGATGCTCGATTCGGCGTCGCCTCCGTCCGGAATTCAGGCCGGCATGCATGCAGCCAAGTATGCTCGGTAGGTCGAAAGCGCCAAAACTTGTCGAAGAAGGCCGAGCGGTGACAGGATGAATCGGTGCGACTCGGTATCGACTTCGGCACCACGCGGACGGTGATTGCGTGTGCCGACCGGGGCAATCACCCGGTCGTCGACTTCATCGACGAGGCGGGCGACGCCGTAGGGTGGATTCCGTCGGTGGTCGCCGCACGCGGAGGCGACCTCCGCTTCGGCTTCGATGCCCTGGCCGTGGCCGAGGACCCCTCGTTTGCGGTCGCGCGTTCGTTCAAACGTGCGCTTTCGAGCGCCGAGGCGGGACCGGCGCAAACGGTGGCCCTCGGGACCACCGTTCTGACGACCGGCGTCCTCATGAGTCGATTTCTCGCGTACGTGCGGGAAGCGCTCGTGTCGCGATCCACACTGCGACGCAAGCTCGCGCAAGACGAAGGCATCCAGGCTGTCATCGGAGTTCCTGCAAACGCGTATGCGGCGCAGCGAATGATGACGCTCGATGCGTTCCGGCAGGCCGGGTTCGACGTGGCGGCGGTCGTCAACGAACCGTCTGCGGCGGGGTTCGAGTACACCCATCGGCACCGAAATACGCTGTCGTCTCGTCGCGATTCGGTCGTTGTCTACGATCTGGGCGGCGGGACGTTCGATGCGTCGCTCGTCCGGATGGCCGGTCATCATCACGAAGTGCTCGCGACCGCCGGAGTCAACTGGCTGGGAGGCGACGATTTCGACGCTGTGCTGGCCGAGCTCGCGCTCGAGGGATCCGGAGTGTCCGCTGCCGATCTCGACGCGCGGGCGACCGAGCGCTGGCTCGAGCAATGCCGCGCGGCCAAGGAGTCGCTCAACGCCAATTCACGCAAAGTGACGCTCGACCTCGAAGCGGTTCTGGGAAAGAGCGCGCCGAAGCCGGAAATTAGCGTGCCGGTGTCGGCGTATTACGACGCGTGCATGCCCTTGGTTCAGCGATCGATTGAGGCCATGGAGCCGCTCATGTCGCGTGCGGAGCACGAAGAAACCGTGGCAGCCCCGAGCGAGATTGCAGGCGTCTACGTCGTCGGCGGTGCCAGCGAGCTGCCCATCATCGGGCGGGCGCTGCGCGAACGCTTCGGGCGGCGCGTCCACCGTTCGCCGTACCCATCGGCGGCCGTCGCCATCGGTCTGTCGATCGCGGGCGACGACGCAGGCGATTTCCAGCTGCTCGATCGCTACGCCCGAACGTTTGCGGTGTTCCGTGAGGCGGCCGAGGGGCGAGAGATCGTGCTCGATCCCATTTTTTCGCGCGACGCCACGCTCCCCTCGTCGGGTGAATCGGTGGTGAGTACCCGAACGTATCGCGCGGCCCACAACGTCGGCCACTTCCGCTTTTTCGAATGTGCGGCCGTCGACGAGAGGGGCAAGCCTCGCGGCGACATGGCCGTTTGCCACGATGTACGCTTTCCGTTCGATCCCGTTCTTCGTGAGCGCGACGATCTTTCTTCCGTGCCGGTCTCGCGGCTGCTCGGTGATGGGCCCCGCATCGTCGAGCAATACGCGCTCGACCGGAACGGGATCGTGCACATCGTCATCCGCAACGCAGACGCCGGTTACGAACGGCGCTATCAGATTGGCGGCTGACCGCATTGCCCGTGCCCCATGCCCGCCATCAACGCGCAGCACATCCGCAAGTCGTTCGGGCCTCAGGTCGTGCTCGACGACGCGACGTTCACGTTGGCGCGAGGCGAGAAGGTCGGGCTCATCGGCGCCAACGGGGCGGGCAAGTCCACGTTCGCGCGCATTCTAGCCGGTCAGGAGCTTCCGGACGCGGGCACGGTTAGCCTTCGGCGGGGGACGAGCGTCCGGTACCTGGCTCAGGAGCCGCAGCTCGATCCGAACGCGAGCGCTCGATCCGCGGTGGAAGATGCCCTGACGGCCTGGCGGGCGGCCACCCAGCGACACGGTGCGGTCACGGCCGAGCTCGCGGCGGCTGACGGTGCGGCGCGCCGCACGGCGCTCGTCAGTGAGCAGGCAGAGCTCGACGACGCGATCCGCCGCCTCGGCGGGTGGGATCGCGAGCACGAGGCGCTCGGCTTTTTGCACAAGCTCGGGGTCGCCGACGTCGACGGGCCCTGCGGAGTGCGCAGTGGTGGCGAACGTCGTCGCATCGCGCTGGCGCAGCTCCTCGTCGCAAGCCCGGACGTGGCGATCTTGGACGAGCCGACCAACCATCTGGATGCCGACTCGGCGTCGTGGCTCGAGGAGTTTCTCGCTCGGGACTTTCGCGGGGCCATCCTGCTCGTCACGCATGATCGTTACTTTCTCGACGCCGTCGTGCAGCGCGTCGTCGAGCTCGAGCGCGGCAAGCTCGTGACTTTCGCGGGCGGGTATTCCGATTATCTCGAGAAGAAGGCGGAGCTTCTCGCGCAGGAGGAGCGCGTCGAGCAGAACAGGCAAAACGCGCTCCGACGCGAACGCGAGTGGCTCTCCCGAGGGCCGAAGGCGCGCGGGACCAAGCAGAGGGCGCGCATCCAGCGTGCCGCGGAGCTCGAATCCCGTGGCCCAGCGACCGGCGGGAGACCCGGGGAGGTGGCGCTCTTGACCGCTGCGGCGCCGCGCCAGGGCAAGACGATCCTCGAGCTTCGGGGACTTCAGTTGTCGGTGACGGCGGACCGAGCCCCGCTGCACGAACCGATCGACCTCATCGTGACCGCTGGCGAGCGCGTCGGGATCGTCGGACCGAACGGCGCCGGGAAGACCACCCTCATCCGGGGTATCCTGGCAGCCGTCGAGCACGATCGGTTCGGCGAAGCGCGGAGCGCGGCGCCCTTCACGTCGGCGGGGCAAATCGTCGTTGGAAAGAACACGAAGGTCGCCTACCTCGATCAAGCGCGTTCGGAGCTCGACGGGGGCCGGTCGATCTTCGACGACGTCCGAGGCGACAACGGGAGCACCGTCGTCCGGCTGGGCGTCGCCGGCCGTGAATCGATGGATTTGCGCACCTATCTCGAGCTCTTTCTCTTCGATGCCCACAAGCAACGGCAGAAGGTGTCGTCGCTCTCGGGCGGCGAACGAGCGCGCGTTGCGCTCGCGAAGGTCTTGCGCGAGGGGGCCAATCTCCTTCTCTTCGATGAACCGACCAACGACCTCGACCTGCCGACGCTGAGCGTGCTCGAGGAGATGCTCGGCGCATACGACGGCTCGGTCCTCGTCGTCACCCACGATCGCGCCTTTCTCGATCGCGTGGCCACGTCGATTCTGGCATTCGAACGCAATGCGCGTGCTGGAGAGCCGTCGTCAGTGACGCGCTACGCTGGCGGCTATCAAGATTACGTCGCACAGAGGGCCGCTCGCCCCGCGCCCGCACGCGAGTCCCGGGCGCAGGCCGTAGAGGAGGGAGCCGGTCCCGCAACCCGTCGCAAGCCGAAGGGCGGACTGACGTATGCAGAACGAATCGAGCTCGACGAAATTCTCGGCTTGATCGACGCGGCCGAGCGCGAGCTCGCGGAGATCGAGGCGCTCTTGGCCGCGCCGTCGCTCTACGCAAAACGGGGAAACGAGGTTGCGGGCCTGCAGGAGCGCGCCGCGGGCGCTCGCGGCCGAACGGCAGCGCTCGTCTCGCGCTGGGAGGAGCTCGAAGCCAAGAAAGAAGGTCCGGCCCCAGGCTCGCGCTGACCCCCGCCTCACCCGAGGCGAGCTGGCTTCAGCGGATGCCGGGCGCCTCGTGGCCGGTCTTCGCGACGTACTCGGCGTATCCGCCACCGTATTGGTGAACGCCCTCGGAAGTGAGCTCGACGACGCGGTTCGAAAGGGCCCGGAGAAAGTGCCGGTCGTGGGACACGAAGACCATGGTGCCCTCGAAGGTGCCGAGTGCTTTGACGAGCATTTCCTTGGTCGCGAGGTCTAGGTGGTTCGTCGGCTCGTCGAGGACCAAGAAGTTTGGCGGGTCATAGAGCATCGTCGCCAGGACGAGACGCGCCTTTTCTCCCCCCGAGAGCACGCGGCAAGTCCTTTCGA
The DNA here is from genome assembly GCA_050013115.1 of Polyangiaceae bacterium. Taxonomy (GTDB): domain Bacteria; phylum Myxococcota_A; class Polyangia; order Polyangiales; family Polyangiaceae; genus Palsa-1150. The sequence goes on along the minus strand of JBEKFX010000007.1, from coordinate 177,645 downwards.
CGTCGTCGCCGGAGAAGCCAAAGGCGCCCGCGAGCGTGCGCATCGAGCCGACCGTCGCGAGAGGAAAGGCGTCTTGCAACGTCTCGACGACGCTCTTCTCGGGGTCGAGCAGGTCCATGGCGTGCTGGGCGAAGTAGCCGACTTTGACGCTGGCACCCAGCGAGATTCGCCCGGCATCCGGCGCGGTGACGCCCACGATCAAGCGAAGAAGCGTCGACTTTCCCGCACCGTTCACGCCCATCACGCACCAGCGCTCGCGCCGGCGTACGAGCCAGTCGAGGTCTTCGTAAACGATGCGATCGGAGTAGGCCTTGCTCACCCCGTCCAGCTTGACGACGTCTTCGCCCGAACGAGGCGGGGACCGAAATTCGAATTCGACGACTTTGCGCTGGCGCGGAGGCTCGAGCTTGTCGATCTTGTCTAGCTTTTTGACGCGCGACTGGACCTGGGCCGCGTGGCTGGCGCGCGCCTTGAACCTCGCGATGAATGCCCTCTCCTTCGCGAGCATGGCCTGCTGTCGTGCGTACTGCGCCTCCTGCTGGGCCGCCGCCACGTCGCGTTGCCTCTCGTAAAAGTCGTAGTTTCCGGAATAGGTCGTCATTTCGCCGCCGTCGATCTCGACGATCTTCGTCACGAGGCGGTTCATGAAATCCCGGTCGTGAGACGTCATGACGAGGGCGCCCTCGAAGTCTCGGAGAAAGCCCTCGAGCCAGAGGATCGATTCGATATCGAGGTGGTTTGTCGGCTCGTCGAGCAAGAGCGCGTCGGGGCGAAGGAGAAGAATCCGCGCGAGGGCCACGCGCATCTTCCAGCCGCCCGACAGTGCACCGACGTCGCCGTCGACGACAGCGTCCTTGAAGCCGAGGCCCGCGAGAATCTCTCGCGCCCGGGACTCGAGAGCGTAGCCATCGAGCTCGTCGAACCGCGCCTGGGCATGGCCGAAGCGCTCGATGAGATCGTCGAGCTCGCCGGCGCGGTCCGGGTCGGCCATCGCATGTTCGAGCGCGTGAAGCTCGTGGGCGGCTTGCGACACCTCGCCGGCACCCGCCATCGTCTCTTCGAGCACACTGCGACCGCGCATCTCGCCGACGTCCTGGCTGAAGTAGCCCACGACGGTTCCGCGATCGACGGCCACCTGACCGCTGTCGGCCTGCTCCTCGCCGACGACCATGCGAAAGACGGTGGACTTGCCCGAGCCATTCGGGCCGACGAGGCCGACCTTCTCGCCGCGAAATACGCCCATCGACGCATCGAGGAAGAGGATCTGGCGACCGTGCTGCTTGGAAATCGAATCGAGACGAATCAAGGAGGGCGAGATTGACAGCTCCTACGGAGCACGCAAGCGCTGCGGTCCTCCATGGGCCGGCTCTCTTGACGATCTGCGCGGGTCGGTCAGGCTGAAGAGATGCTTTCGACGCGCAGGGTGGCGAGGCCCCGGCCTCTTGACCGAGGCGCTCGCTGCGGCTCCACGGTCGACGGCGATGGCCGGGGCGTTCGGGGCGGCGGGTAGGCGCCATGCGCCTCGAATGCCCTCGCTGCGCCCGGCCCATCCTCGGCAACGACATCGACCTCGCTGCAAGAGCCGGCGTGTGCCGTCCGTGCGGCGAGATCGTGTCCTTTTTCACCCCAGAGGCCGGGCTCGCCGTACACGCATCGATCGCGCTCGATGGTCTGTATCGGCCGGTTGATTTGAATTGGGTCGAAAAGAGGGACCCAGACGGCGCGCTTGGGGCCGCGGTGGCCTCCTCGCGACTTCCGGCGGTCCTCGTGCTCGGAGTGGCCGCCGTCTGGGACGCCATCGTCGTTTTCTGGTGCGTGCTCTTGTTTTCGGGACGGCCCCCGCCCCTCGCTGCGGTTCTCTTTTCTCTCGTGCAATTGTCCGTTGCGTTCATCGTCACCTATCTCGCAAGCTGCGGGATCGTCAATTCGACGGTCCTCCGCCTCGACCGAGAGGCTTTCGCCTTCGCACGCCGCCCTCTGCCCCAAGGGCGCGGCCTCCGAGAGCCGCTGACCAACGTCGAAAGCTTCGATGCCGAGCCTTTCGTCGGGCAGCCTCGCTACGTCGTGCACTTGCTGACCCGGGACCGGCGGCGCGTGCCTTTGCGGCAGCTTTCCTTTCCGCATGCCGCGCACGCCGAGTTTGTCGCAGCGCGCCTTCGCGCAGCCCTGCGGGACCTCCGCGGATGCGGCGATCCCTACCGCGGGTGAAGGAATCACCTTTCGAGGGGACTCGCTTCGACCTGAAGCGCCCCGCTCCGCGTTCGGCCGGGGAACGTCCGCCGATTAGCCGCGGACGCGCCAGTGTCCGGCGAAGGTCTTTCCGAGGTCGTCACACGTCGGGTCCGTGACGATGATCTCGGGCCGAGCCCCACGGCAGACGACGACGGTGTTTTGCCGAAAGACCCGCCCGAAGGCCATGGCCTCGTCCCGATCGATGCCGTGCACGAGCCAGGAGGGCTCGCGCCAAGTGCCGTCGGGATCTTCCTCGTAGCCGACACACGCTTCGACCCGATAGACGCCGAGGATGAGGAGGTCGCGCATGACGACGTGCCTCTGCTCGTTGACCTTTCTCGGGAGCAGCATCGACCGCGGATTGAAGGCGGTCAGAATGGCGAACGGCTTCTGGAGCAGCTCGGGAAGCGCCGAGGCATCGGAAACGGCGTCTCCGTCGAGGGAAGCACGCAGGCGACCGGAGACGGTGGGAAGCTCGTAAACGGTCGACAGATAGCTCCGGAGCAGATTCTGATCCATGCGAGCCTCACCCGATAGCACGGGCGTAGACGGACGCGCGCGCCTCGCATACGTGTACGTGCCCACGCGGCCCACCGTGCCGGCGCGCCCACGCGGCCCACCGTGCCGGCGCGCCCACGCGGCCCACTCAGCCGTCGAACCTGTAGCCGATGCCGCGGACGGTCAGCAGATGGCGCGGTTTCTGAGGGTCGGGCTCGAGCTTCGCGCGGAGCTGCTGAATGAAGTTGTCGATCGTGCGCGGCGTACCGTGGTGATTGGGTCCCCAGACACGCGAAAAGATCTCATCGCGCGTGAGAGCGACGCCCCGCGCCTCGATGAGGCAGAGCAGAACGTCAAACTCGGTGGCAGTCATCTCGACCGAAGCGCCGCCGCGCCATGCGGTACGCGCCTGCACGTCGACCCGCACGTCACCGAAGACGTGAACCGAACGAGGCATGCCGTCCGCGGCCCGCGGGCCACGTCGCAACACCGCGCGGATCCGCGCCAAGAGCTCGGCCAGGCTGAACGGCTTGGCGACGTAGTCCTCGGCTCCGAGCTCCAACCCAGCGACCTTGTCCATCTCGCCCGTCCGTGCGCTAAGGACGATGATCGGCATGGCCAGTCCTTCGCGCCGAATGGTTTGGAGCACCTGCAGGCCGTTCATTTTGGGCAGCATGACGTCGAGAATGACGAGGTCGGGGCGTTCGTCGCGCGCCAGGGAGAGGGCCTGCTCGCCGTCCTCCGCCGACAAGACGTCGTAGCCCTCACCCTGAAGGTTGATTCGCAGGCCAAGCGCGATGCTCGGATCATCCTCGACGACGAGGACGCGGCGTTTGGGTCCGGACGACGTCTTGACGCTCATCGGGCGGCCTTGGCCGGCACCTCGTCCTCGGCCCCGGCAGGCGCTGAGGCCCGACCGCTTGCCGTCGGGAGGACGATGCGAAAGGTCGAGCCCCTGCCCGTCGCGCTGTCGAGCTGAATGCGGCCGCGATGGGCACGGACGATGTGCTTGACGATTGCGAGCCCCAAGCCGCTGCCTTCGCGCATTCGGGCGAGACGGTCGTCGATTCGGTAGAACTTGTCGAAGATTCGCCGGTGCTCGCCATGCGGAATGCCTCCGCCGTTGTCGGTGACCTCGAATGCAATCCCATCGTGGACTTTGCGCGCTCGCAGGCGAACGACCGGCGGGGTTCCGCCGTACTTCAGGGCATTCGACAGCAGGTTACCGAGCGCGTCGACCATTCCTTCGAGATCGGCGTCCACCGGCGGGAGATTCGGCTCGACTTCGATGCCGAAGTCGAGATCGGGATGACGCTCGCGGAGCGGGCGAAATGCCTCCGCGGCGCGATCGATGACGTCTGCGACCTTCTCTTCGTGAAGGTCGAATTGCCTGCGTCCGGCTTCCATTCGACCCCAGTCGAGCAGGCGCTCGATGAGCTGGGTCAGACGCTCGGTCTCTCTCGCGAGGGCCTCGATGCACTTATCCTCGGTCGGGCGGTCGCCCCGCGATCGAGCCATGGTCTCGACGAACAAGCGGATGCTCGTCAGTGGAGTTCGAAGCTCGTGGCTCACCTTGGACACGAAATCGGACTGGAGCTCGCTCAGATTCGCTTCACGTCGGAGAAAGACGAGAACGAGGGTCACGCCGGTCACCACGGCGAGGACGAAGCTGACGGTGACGACGCCGAAGAGAAGGTTCGTCACGTTGCCGAGGAACATCAAGATGATGCCCATGAGCAGGATCAGCGCGGTCGGAACGATGACGAGATAGACGAGCAGCTGGACGATGCGCCGGTAGCCGAGGCGCGTGCCGTTTCGGGTTACCGGCGAGAGGATGCGCCGCCGCTTCGACGCGACAGCGGTGCGGGTCGGCGTGGTGCGGACGCTCATTCGAGCGCGCTGCGCATGGCCGTGAGGGGAGCGTCGATTCCCAACCATAGTTCGAGCGCGAGCGCGCCCTGACGCGCCAGCATGCCGAGTCCGTCGTCCGAGCGCAGGCCGCGCGCGCGGGCCGCCCGCAACCAAGGCGTCTCCCGCGGCGCGTAGATGACTTCGAGCGCGATGGCTTCGGGGGGCAGGGCCGTCCATGCGACGGCGCCCGCGGCGAGATCGCCGTCGCCGCCACCGCTCATGCCGGCCGTCGTGGCCTGCACGAGCGCCACGGTCAGGCGCTCGCTCGAGGGGTCGGCCGCCCATGGTTGCGCGGCAACCGGGCAGGGCGCCGCCTCGACGAACGCCGCGAGGCGAGCGGGGTCGGCGAAGGCGCGGGCGCGCACGGCGACGTCACGAACGCCGAGGTGCAGGCCGAGGGCAGCCACCGCCGCACGCGCGGCGCCGCCCGAACCGAGGACCAGGGCACGTCCAGTGCCCCAGCTGAACCGGTCGCCGGCCAGCCTGCCAAGCTCCGCCGCGAGCGCGGGCGCGTCGGTGTTGTGAGCAGAAATCGTGCAGTCGGCCCGCCGCACGAGGGTATTCGAGGCGCCGGCGCTCCGCGCGCTCGGGTCGAGGACATCCGCCAACGCCATGATGCGTTGCTTGTGCGGAACGGTGATATTGAGACCATCGAATTCGCCTGCCCGAAGCTGCATCACGATCCGGGGCAATGCATCGGCTTTCGCCCGAATGGCTTCGTAGGTGTGGGGCAGTCCGAGCGCCGCGAAGGCCGCCGAGTGCATGATGGGGCTCTTCGAGTGAGCGACGGGATCTCCGACGACGGCGAATCGTCGCGGGTTCATCCGGACCTCTCGACCGGCTCGACCTCGACGACGGTTGCCACGACCCGCGCATCACGGACCCGCACGACGATGGCGTCGCCGGGCGCGGCGTCCACGCTCGAGCGAAGCGCTTTTCCGTTGGGTCCCGTGGCAATCGCGTAGCCGCGAGCAAGCACGTTGAGCGGGCTCAAGGCCTCGAGTCGGGCGGCCGCGCGCTGCAGGCCGGCCGCGCGGCGGTCGAATGCCCCATTCCAGACTGCGGTGAGACGGCTGCTCGAAAGCGACAGCGCGGCGCGCTCCCGCGCGATGACAGCGCGCGGATGCAGATACGCGAGCCGCTGCTGCGCCCGCGAGAGTGAGGATCGCCCGAGCGCAATCACCGCCCGTGCCCGCGCCGTGAGCCGGGCCACACGATCATCGAGCGTCTGCTGGTGGGCCGCAATCGCCAGGCGTGGATCGGCGATTCGACGGCCCGCGCGTCCGAGCGCGACGCGATCGTGCGCGAGTCGGCCGTGCATGGCGCGCGCCAAGTGAAGCGTCGTTCGCCCGAGAAGCTCGCGGCGCGCACGCCGGTCGGGGACGACCAGCTCAGCAGCCTGCGAAGGCGTGGCGGCCCTGCCGTCCGACACGAAGTCGACGAGCGTCACGTCGACGTCGTGGCCGACTGCGCTGATCACGGGGACGCGGCTGGCGGCGATGGCGCGGACGAGCGCTTCGTCGTTGAATGCGCCGAGATCGTCGGTCGAGCCCCCTCCTCGGGCAACGAGGATGACGTCGACGTCCTGCACCCGCTGAAGTTGGGCCAGAGCTCGAATCAGCGACTCGACGGCGCCTGCTCCTTGCACCTGGGCCGGAGCAAGCAAGATGCGCGCGCCTCCACGCCGGAAGGCGACGCGGCAAACGTCGTGAATGACGGCTCCGGAGGCGCTCGTCACGACCCCGATGACGCGGGGTTCGGTTGGCAGGGCTCGCTTGCGATCGGTCGCAAAAAGCCCCTCGGCCGCAAGCTTGGCCTTGAGGCGTTCGAGCGCTTCGAGCAGCGCGCCCCGGCCCGCCGGCTGCATTCGATCCGCCACGAGTTGCAAGCGGCCGCGAGGGGCCCAAAACGTGGGCCGTCCGCGCAGTCGCACGCGAGCGCCGTCGACGCAGAGCGGGCGCATGCGGGGGGTTACGTTCGAGCGGTAGACGACGACGTCGATCGAGGCCTCCTCGCGCTCGTCTTTCAGGCAAAAATACAGGTGGCCGCTTGGCGCAGGCCGCGCGTCGGAGATTTCGCCTTCCACCCAGAGCGCGCTCGAGAATGCGGTCTCGACGGCGTCGCGGACGGCGCGATCGAGCTCCGCCACGCTCATCGGCCGGCGCTCTTCCTCCGGGGGCATCGCCGACTTCGGCGTGAAGTCGAAGGAGAGACTCCGATCGTCAGGCACGACACGCATGTCGTAGCACGCCGCTTGGCGTTCCGAGCGGTCCACGGTAGCGGTTGAAAGGGCGATGTCGCGACCCATCCGCAAAGTGCTCGTCGCCAACCGGGGCGAGATCGCCGTGCGCATCACGCGCACGCTTCGGGAAATGGGCATCGGAATCGTCGCCGTCTACTCGGAGGCCGATCGCGCCGCGCTGCACGTCCGGATGGCCGACGAGGCCTACCCCATCGGGCCCCCTCCAGCCGCTCACAGTTATCTGCAGATCGACCGAATCATCGATGCCGCTCGGCTGTCGGGGTGCGACGCCGTCCACCCCGGCTACGGCTTTCTGAGCGAAAATCCGCTGCTGGCCGACGCGTGCGAGCGTGCCGGAATCACGTTCATCGGGCCTCCTGCATCCGCGATGCGAACCATGGGGAGCAAGACGGCTGCCCGCGCGAAGATGGCCGCTGCGGGCGTTCCGGTCGTTCCCGGAGCGGAATGCGAAACCGTCGACCAAGCCGTCGCCGCGGGCCTGTGCGTCGGGTTCCCGGTGATGCTGAAAGCGGTCGCCGGAGGCGGAGGCAAAGGCATGCGCCTCGTGCTCCGCCCGAGCGATCTGCCGTCGGCATGGGAGCGAGCGCGAAGCGAGGCGAAGAAGTTTTTCGCCGATGATGCAGTCTACATCGAGAAGGCGATCGATCGACCTCGCCATGTCGAAATTCAGGTCCTCGGCGACCGAGAGGGCAACCTCGTCCACCTCTTCGAACGAGACTGCTCGATTCAACGGCGCAATCAGAAGATCGCCGAAGAGACCCCGAGCCCCGCTGCCTCGCGTGAGCTCGTGGCGCGCATGGGGGCCATTGCCGTTCAGGGCGCGAAGAGCGTCGGCTACTTCAGCGCCGGGACCTTCGAGTTTTTGCTGGCGCCCGACGACACCTTCTATTTTCTCGAGATGAATACGCGATTGCAGGTGGAGCATCCGATCACCGAGCTCGTGACCGGTCTCGATCTCGTGCGCGAGATGGTTCTCGTCGCCCAGGGAGACACGCTGCCCTTTTCCCAAGAAGACGTCGCGGCGCACGGCAGCGCGATCGAGTGCCGCGTGTATGCGGAGGACCCGCTGACCTTTCTCCCCTCGCCGGGAACGATTGAGCGGCTCGTGACTCCGGCGGGCCCTGGCGTGCGCGACGACTGCGGCACTTACGCCGGCGCGGTCGTATCGAGTGATTACGACCCCTTGATCTCGAAACTCAGCGTTTGGGCACCAACCCGTCCGCGTGCGCTGGCGCGAATGCGCCGTGCACTGTCCGAGTACGTCGTGACCGGAATCCGGACGAACCTCGCCTTTCACGAACGGCTGCTCGCACACCCGGACTTCGAAGCCGGCCGCTACGACACCGGATTCATCGAACGTCATCGTGGCGATCTTTTTGCATCGACTTCCATGACTCCAGCGCGTCGGGAAGCCCTCGCGGTGGCCCTTGCCGTGTCGGCGGCCCGGTTCGAGCGCACAGCGCCCGCGATCCGTGCGCCGGCGAGCGAGGGCGGCGGGCGGCTCTCCCCATGGGTCAGTCATCATCGCGGGCGGCGCTGACGGCCCACGGCGCCCGGGCCCATCGCGTCCGCTACGTCGCAGCGGCGAAGTTCGCCTGGCCGTCAGCCTCCGCCCCAACCGCACGGTCCAGCGCAACAGTCGAGCAACCGCCCCGTCGTATCGTCCGTCGTTGCGGGGGAAAGCAGGCAGTCGGTCGGTAAGCTGCCGGCCGTGACGCACTGGGCGAGCGAGACGATGAACGCCGTGCACGTGCAATCGGCGCTGCATGCCTGAAACTCGTTGTCGCACACGAAGGCAGATTCGAGGCAGGCTTGGCAGAGGTCCGTCTCGGAGTCCGGCCCGGCGTCGACCGGCGAAGCGAGACTCCCGTCGAATGGGCGCGCCCCGTCCGCGGTGCGATCATCGGTGCGGCTGCCCACGGGCGGAGAGGTGGTGGGGTCGCTGTCGTTCGAGTTGCAGCCCGAGAGCGACCCAATGCCGATGGCCCCGGTCCCCGTCAGAGCTGCAAACCAACGAATGAGCCTCATGGGTGAAGAACGCTCGACTTCGTACGAGGTTTCGTCGCCGCCGTCGAGGAGCGAAAGCCGGCAAGCGGGCGGCAGACCGAGGAAGGGGACCTTGCACCTTTCGAGATGCCAGTTATGGAAATTCATTCGGATGTCGCGTATCGCCCCCGAGACGTTACGCCTTCCGCTTGGGGAGGGCATCGCAAGGGATTGCTCCTTGACGACGAAGCTTGCTGCAATGAGCCTGGTCGCGGCGGCCATCGGGCTGACCGCGGCGCCGTGGCATGCCGCCGCACGTGCCGCGGCCGCGTCGGCACTTTTGTTGTGCGCGGCGTGGTTACCGAGGCTGCGATCAAAGCCGCGGTCGGCGTCGGCCGGGTGGTTGACGGTGAACGCGCGGGGCGTCCATCGCATTCTGCGAAACCGAACCTCGAGAATCGCGGACTTCACCGAGCCGCTGGGGATCACGGTATTCGCGAGCGTCGATCGGGCGACGTTGCGGATCGCACTCACGAGCCCGACCGGGGCTCGATACTTGACGGCGTGCGTTCGCAGCGTGGAAGACGCCGCGGCCGCCCACGCGCTCATCGAACGGACGACCACTGTGGGGGACGAGGACCTTCGGGGCGGGCGAGAATGGGCGCTCTCGGCTGGGGACGCCGATCGGTTCGTCCGCGAAGTGCTTCGCTGGGCGCCAGGCGCGCTCGATCGGGTTTACTTGAGCGATGCGACCGGCGAACCCGTCGTCCTCGACCGGACGGAGCTCCGCGTCGGGGGGCGGCGCATCGATCTCGCGGCGCCGCTCGAATGGCGGGCGTCGCTCTTTCAGGAGCTCGGGGCTCACGCCGTCCTTGTGTGCCAGGCCACCTGGGTCCGGCAAGCGGATCTCGAATTCGTGCTCGTCGCGCCCCTTGCGGCCGACGCCATGCAGATACGCGAGCCCGACCCTGCGCTTCGCGCGGCGGGCGAAGACTCGGTCGTGCGACGTGCGCTGGCGCGCGACGTTCGGCTGATGCAGGCTACGATAGGCGAGCCGCCGCCGCGCGACCTGCGCCGCGCGATCGACCGAGCCTTCATGTTGCCGTTGCGTCAGGCATTCGACCGCGCTCCACGCGGTTCGCGCCCGTCCGCGCTGGCTCCGTCCCGAACGGTCACGTCGGGACCGTCTCGCGAAAAGATCGGGTAAAGCAAAGTTGTGCTAATCGGCTCGCACGATGAGCCGCTTTTACGTGACGACGCCGATCTATTACGTGAACGACGTCCCGCACCTCGGCACTTCGTATACGACGATCGCCGCCGATGCCTTGCGCCGGTATCACCTGCTTCGCGGCGACGAGACGCGCATGCTCACGGGAACCGACGAACACGGCCTCAAGCTTGAGCGAAAGGCCCAAGAGCAAGGAGTCTTGCCCGCTCAATTCGTGAGGGCGATGAGCGATCGCTTCGAAGCAACTTGGCCCAAGCTCGAGGTCCTCGCGGACGACTTCATTCGAACGACCGAACCGCGGCACGAGCAGCGGGTTCGATGGCTCTGGGAGGAGATCAGAAAGCGGCATCCCGAGGACCTCTATTTGGGTGATTACGAAGGCTGGTATTGCGTCGAATGCGAGGAGATCAAGACCGAGAAGGAGCTCGAGCAGCCAGGCAATCTGTGTCCGTTGCACAAGCGCGCGGTCGACCGGCTGAAGGAGAAGTCCTATTTCTTCAGACTGAGCCATTACCAGCAAGCGCTGCTCGATTATTACGATTCTCACCGTGACTTCATCGAGCCCGAAGCGCGGCGCAACGAAGTCATCCGCTTCGTGCAAAGCGGGCTGCGCGACCTGTCGGTCTCGCGTACGAGCTTCACGTGGGGAATCCCGGTCCCTTCCGATCCGGACCACGTCATGTACGTGTGGTTCGACGCGCTCGCCAACTACTGGACTGCGCTGCAAGGGTCGGAAAAGCTCGCGAAGTTCTGGAGCAACGAATCGCGGGTCGTCCACCTCATCGGCAAGGACATCCTGCGGTTTCACGCGGTGTACTGGCCGGCCTTCTTGATGAGCGCAGGGCTTCCCTTGCCGTCGACCATTTTTGCGCATGGGTTTTTGACCTTCAATGGTCATAAAATGAGCAAGGCACTGCGCAATGCCGTCGAGCCCGTGCGGCTCGCGCAAGCGTTCGGCGAGACGATCCGGGGCGGAGACGATGCCGGGGCGGACGTGCTTCGCTATCAGCTGCTGCGCGCCATCGCGTTCGGACAAGATGGCGACTTCGACCTCTCGGCCATGATCGAGCGATACAATGCGGACCTCGGCAAGAACCTCGGAAACCTGCTCTCGCGAACGCTGGGTCTCTGCGCCAAGATGACCGAGGGACGCGTCCCGGACGCCACGGCTTCAGCCCATACGGCACTCGAGAACGAGCTCGAAACGACCGTCGCACGCGAGCTCGCCGCGGCAGGGACGCACTGGGAAGCGATCGCCCCGCACCGTGCGATCGAGGCGGCGCTGGCGGTATGCACGGCCGGCAACGTGTACGTCGACAGGGCCGCCCCATGGGCCGAAGCGAAGAAGGGACAAACGAAGCGAGTCGACTTGATTCTCGGCGAGCTTCTCGCCGTACTCGAGTGTGCGAGCCTCATCCTCTGGCCGGTGATTCCGTCACGAAGCGACGAGATCAGGCGGCAGTTGGGCTTGCCTCCGGTCGCGCCGATCGAAGGGGTGGACGTTTGGCCCCAAGGCCTTCGTTTGCTCGCTCCTGGAGCCAAGCTTGCACCGTCAGCACCGCTCTTTCCGACGATCGACGAGCCCGGGGCGCAATCGCTCGTCGGTGGTCTCACGCCGCGGCTCGAAGGGCTTGCCGATCCCGATCCGGTGCCGCCGCCCGCCCCGCTCCCCACCCGCACGCCGGATCCGGCGGAATCGGCCGTATCGTATGAACAGTTTGCCGCAATCGACCTCCGGGTCGGTATCGTGCGCACGTGCGTCCGCGTTCCGAAGAGGGACAAGCTTCTCGAGCTCACGGTCGACGTCGGTGAACCGCTGCCGCGCACGATCATCGCAGGACTCGCGCTTTCATTTCAGCCTGAGGACATCGTCGGGCGCCGCGTCGTCGTCGTGGCCAACCTCGCGCCACGCGAGTTCGGCAAGGGTCTCGTGTCGCGCGGAATGCTGCTTGCCACGGGGCCGAGCGAGAGCCTCACGCTCGCCACCGTGGACGGCGAAGTCGACGCAGGTGCCAAGCTACGATGACGGGACGGGCGCCCAGTCAGAACGGGCGTCGCGCTCAGAAGTAACCGAGCAAACCGACCGTCACGCCGAGGAACATCACGGAGGACGACGCGGACTCTTCGCTGGCCTCGGAGCCGTCTGCATTGAACTGCGTGAGTGAATGTTGCCCGACGAGGGGGATGTCTGCCGTGAGGCCAGCCGTGAGGCCGAAGTGCGGCATCGGCGTAATCACGATTTGCGGGTCGAGGTCCAAGGCCAATTCGTCGACGTCCTCGTGCGCGTAGGATCCGTCGGGCTGCCTGGCCGTCCCGGCGACGGACGTGTAAAACGAAAGGCCGCCGCGAAGCCATAGCGAGACGAGGCCGTTGACGCGGAGGATATATCCCGCGCGGGGCGCCAATCCGAACACCGTGGACCCCCCGACCGATTGACTGACATTTTCCGTGGTCCCGTTCGTATAATCGGTCTGGTTCGATTGGCTCGCACCGGAAAAAAAGAGAATCAGGTCGCCTCCCACGGTGACGTTGGGCGCCAGGACGTAGTCGACGCCGATCCGCGGAACCGTGAAGAATTGATCTTCTTCTTCCTGCGTCAACGTCGTCAACGAGCCGTGGCTCGATCCATAAAAGAAGGAGAGCGAAGTCTCGGTCGACGTCGTCGAAGAGGAGGCGACGCCGGGTGTCGCGCCATAGTCGTCCTGGGCGACCCTCGTGTACGAGAAGAAGGGGACGAGCCGGTCGGCGCTGATGATGAGCTCGCCGGGGCTCCCGAAGTCGTGGCGGGTGTCGGCCTCGGACAATGAGGTCGTCAGCAGCAGACCGATGGTTGCTCCAATGGTCGTCGTCAGCGTTCGCGCCATGACAAGGAGTCCTCCTCGAACGGCGAATCTACCCGCAAGAGCCGCGCAGGGTCGAGCTCTTGTCCCGCCCCGAGGAGGAGCTCAAAGGGAAAGGGCATGGCGTCACGACAGGACCCGTTGCTATCGTGGGGCCTCCCATGGAGCGTCCGCGGGTCGCATGGCGCGCACTCTTCGCCGTCCTCGTCCTCTCCGGCAACCGCTGCTCCAAGAGTGACGAGACGAACATCCCGGCCGTCGCCGAGGCCATGACGGCTTCGGTGCACGACCGTTCTTCCGCCGCGGTCGCGTCCACATCGTCTTCCGCGTCGGCCTTCGACCCGATCGGCGAAACGTGCGACGCGAGCGACTGTCCGCTCAATGCCTGGATGCGGGGGAATACGGCCCCGGCCATCCTGTCCGGCGACTTCGACGATCTCACGGCGGCGTTGGACCGTTTGGCCGGAATGGCGCCGAGCGGCTATCCAAACTGGGCGTCGATTGCGCGCGACGGCGCGAACGCCGCCCGTGCCCAGTCCATCGAGGCAGTGCGCGCCGCATGCCGGTCGTGCCATGCCCAGTATCGGGATCGCTATCGCCACGAGCTGCGAAGTCGTCCTCTCCCATGATGTCGAGGTTCCTGCGCCATGCCGGTCCGGCCGATTCCTCGCCCCAAGGTCCCCCGCGTCGGGCGCCCATCCGGACGATTCACGCAGCACCGGCGCATCGATTTCCTACGCGAGAAACTTGAAGCACACACGGCGGGCCTGACCCTCGAGGAGCTCGCCGCCATGCTGCGGATCACGACCCGGTCGGTCCGCCGCTATCTTCGTGAGCTCGCGCTCGTCACGGAGCTCGAGTCGATCGCCCTTCAGCCGGGCGGGGCGCATGTGTGGCGGATCAAGCCAAGCGAGCGTGGCCGCGCCGTCGTGTTGAGACGGACGCAAGCGTACGCCCTTCTCGCGGCACGGCCCGTCTTCGACGTGCTGAGAGGCTCCGCGCTATTTGACGAGATCGATCTTGCGCTCCGGGAAATCGAGCAGGTCGCCCATCGACCGACGACACGGCCGTCGACCCGCGACGCCGCGGGGGATGGCCGGCTGGATGAGCGCTTCGCCTACGCGGCCCCCGCTGCCCATGCCTATCCGAACCGTGCCGAGGACGTGGACGAGCTCTTTCGGGCCGTGGCCGAGCTGAGGGTCTTGCGGTTTCGCCATCGCGACCGCTCGGACAAATCGGGACGTGGGGCCCGCGTCATCGCACACGCCTACGCGCTCGTGCTCGACGCCGGGGCCATCACCTGCGTCACGCGTGACGTCGACCTGGGATCGACCCGCACCTTTGCGTTCGACGCCATGAGCGAGCTCGAAGCCAGCGAGGAAGAACGCTTCGAGCTTCCCGCGGATTTTGCAATCCAAGAGTGGCTCCACGGCGACTTTGGCGTGGCTCGCGGGGGCCGCCCCGTCCGGGTCCTCGTCGAGTTCGAGCCGCGCGTCGGCGAAGCCATCCGGGGGCGCAGGGTTCACCCGACTCAAAAGGTGGCCGTGGCGGCGGATGGGAGAGTTCGTGCGTCCATGCAGGTCCCCGAACTGCCGGAAGTGATGGATCGCGTCCGCCGCTGGATTCTCGGATTCGGCGCGACAGCACGCGTGCTCGAACCGCTCGGGCTGGCCGAGGAAATCGCGCTCGAGCTGCGCCGCGCCGCGGAGCGTTATCGCACCTGATGGGCAAGGAATGCGTTTGCTTGCCACGTTCGTTCGAGCATGGGAAAGATGATGACGAAGCAATCCATGGCCACACCGCACCTGTCGCTCGTCGAGCAGCCGCAGCCCCTCGTTGAGAAGAAGCCTGCGGTCGGCGCAGGGGCGCTCGCCCATCGCGATTTGCGTCGAGGTCCTTGGTGGCAGAGGATTCCTGCGTATCGGGACGTCGACGAGGCCACCTTTCTCGACCATACGTGGCAGGCGAAGAATTCGATCACGAGGGTATCCAAACTCGTCGAGACGATTCAAGACATGGTGCCGATCGGCTTCATCAACGATCTCGAAGGAGGGATGAAGCGCGCGCCGATGAGCGTAAGGGTGAGCCCGTACATCGTTTCGCTCGTCGATTGGGAGGGGGCGTACGACGATCCGCTGCGCCTTCAGTTCTTTCCAGTCGCCTCGCGTCTTTTGCCCGACCACCCCAAGCTCGGACTTGACTCGCTCGCCGAGCAGGCCGACGCGCCCGTCGCGGGTCTCACGCACAGGTACGTCGACAAGGCGCTTTTTCTCCCGCTCGACACTTGTCCGGTGTACTGCCGCTTCTGCACGCGATCGTACGCGATCGGACTCGATACCGACGAAGTCGAAAAGGTGCACCTTCGCCCGAACCTCGAACGGTGGCGGCGCGCGTACGCTTACATCGCCTCACGTCCAGAGATCGAAGACATCGTCATCAGCGGCGGCGATGCTTATCAGCTTCGCGCGCAGCATATCGAAGAGATCGGCGAATCTCTATTAGCCATTCCCACCGTGAGGCGGATGCGGTTTGCGACCAAGGGATTGGCCGTGATGCCGATGAAGATCCTGACCGACGACGGTTGGCTCGAGGCCCTGACGCGTGTGGTCGAAAAGGGTCGCAAACTACGAAAAGACGTCGTCCTGCACACCCACTTCAACAACCCGAACGAGATCACCGGAATCACACAAGAGGCCATGGGGCGCCTCTTCGAGCGGGGCATCGTCGTTCGGAATCAAAGCGTTCTCATCCGCGGGGTCAACGACGACGTCGAGACGATGACGCTCCTCGTGAAGCGATTGGGCTATTTGAACGTACACGCCTACTACGTCTACTTGCATGACATGGTTCGAGGCGTCGAGGATCTGCGAACCAGCGTCGATTCGGCCACGCGCCTCGAGAAGCACGTCCGCGGGGCGACAGCCGGGTTCAATACGCCCACGTTCGTCGTGGACGCCCCCGGGGGCGGAGGCAAACGTGACGCGCACTCTCATGAGTATTACGATCGAAAGACCGGCATCAGCGTCTTTTCCGCGCCGAGCGTCAAACCCGGGCAGGTGTTCATGTACTTTGACCCGATCCATTCTCTCGGCCCGAATGAGCAGCGACGCTGGGCGGAGCCCGATGGTGCGCGAGCGATGATCGAGGAAGCCCTGGCGAAGGGTCGAGGCCACGCGATCTGAACTCAGGCGCAGCGCTCGATGGCCCCGACCGCCGACGACACCGGCCCGCGCCGCGTCCGTCGTGCGAGAGGCGGACACTCACCGCGCGAGGGCCGAATCGGGATAGTGCTTTTTCAGCTCTTGCTCGACGCTGTTGGCTTCTTCGAATCGTCCGAGCGCTCGCAGTACTTTGACTTCGAGCGCGAGCTCCTCGGGGACGAGCTGACGGCGCCCAATTCCCATGGTCGCGTGAATGCTTCGCGATGCGCGGGCGGGGTCGCCCACAGCGAGGGCCGAGCGCGCGTCGGCGACGAGGGCCGCTTCGCGTGTCAAGTCGTTTTCCGAGGCAAGGGGGAGGGGGAGCGCACGTCCATGGGCGGTCGACCGGGGGGCGGCCCACCGGGTCGAGCGGGCAGGCTGCGTCGCGGCGACCGAAGTCGGCTCGTTGCCCGCGGACCACGCGGGATCCACCGTCGTGCCGTCGGCGATCGTGTGCGGATCGGCGTTCAGACCGGCCGCCTGCGTGGGCGGCCGCGTAGCCGGCCGCGCCGCGACGGTTTGGACGCCTTCAGGGATGGAGGGCGCGCCGTGCGTCGCGACATGAAAGCCCGCCTCTTCTGTCGCCCGCGTTCCGACGTAGAGGAGCGTCCCGGCGAGGCCGACGAGCACCGGACCGCCGAGCAGCGCTCCCACCGCGAGCATCTTGGCGGCGCCCATGCTGCGCATCGCGCTAGCGGCCTGGCCGACCGCCGCCCCCCCGAGGTTCTCCGATAGTCTCGTCCAGAGTCTGGCTCGCGAGGTCGTGCTCGGACCGTCGGCTTTGGCCGCATCGATGAGGGACTGTAAGTCGGAAGAAGAACGCGAGTCGCTCATGGGTCGCCTCCTCGACGTGCCAAGGCGTTTTCGAGCTCGGCCCGAGCGACGCGAAGCCGCGAGTAGACCGTGTTGAGCGGGACGCCGAGCACCTGCGCGATTTCCGGTGCGGTCATCTCTTCGATTTCGTGCAACACGAGCACGGCGCGCCGGCCGAGATCGATGTTCGCCAGTGCCTCGTCGAGCTTCGAAATGGCCTCACGCCTTGCGAACGCGGCGTCTTGCGGCGGTTCCACCGATTCACGTTCGAGGGCTGCACCGTCGTCCGGAAACTCCGGGTGGCGCCGTCGATGACGCCGGGCGCCGCTTGCGACGCGGAGGACAATCTGAAAGAGCCATGCCCGCGGACCATGCCCGCGGTCGGCGAACTCGTCGAACCTGCGGTGGGCGACGACGAAGACTTCCTGTGTGCTGTCTTCCACTTCGGACTCGGGCACTCCCAACCTCCGAAGGTTTCGCCACACGAAGTCGATGTGGGAGTCGTAGAGCGAACGGAAGCTTCGTGCCCGGATTTCGCTCGAAGTCGAGACCGCGATCGGTTCGAGGGATGGGCGCGACTCGCGCGTGTCGCGGAGGCCCTCGGTCGAGATCGCGCTGGAGGCGATCGACGGGACCTCCAGGGGCGCGCTGTTCACCACAGCCTCCATGAAACCGCGAGCTCCGCGCGACCCGAAGCCGGTGAGGGTGCGACGCGAACGCCCCTTGTATCGGTGAAGCCGTCTCGGAGGAGGTTGGCTCCGACGACGCCTCGCAAGATCACCGCGACGTTGCCGAGCTCACCGCCGAGATCGACGCTCGGGCCTACGAAAAGCTGGGTTATGGACTGCGCGTCCGCCGGAGCACCCCAGCCCGTGTACCCGCCGGGAGCGGCGCGGAAGTAGGTGATGCCGCCTTCGGCGCCGCCGCAAAAATCGACCTCCATCCCTCGATTCTGCACGTAGTTGCCGGGTATTCGAGCGCAGCCGTCGAGGCGGGCGGCCACCCACGTCGCATTGCGGTTGTCCGACTCGCCGAGCGGGGTCACCGATTGTCCGACCATCAGTGCGGGGCGCAAGAACAACCCGGAGCTCGCCTCGATGAGGACGTAGGGTGTGGCACCGAGAATCGCATTGGCGCCCGTGCCCGCCATGACGAACGTGCCGAGGCCGATCTCCCCGAGCGACTCGCGGTCGGCCTTCGACAAAGGAGCTTCGGTGACAGGGGTCCGATACGGGGCCAGCGTCGATGCGGCCGAGGCGGCGGGCGCAGCGGCCCCATGGGTTACCGCGGAGGCCTGGAGAGAAGTCGCAAACCCGCCCGCGGGGTCCGAACCAACCCCGTCATGCGCGGCCCTATCGCTCGCGAGCGCGGCGGGTTCGGCGGTCGGGCCCGCATCGGCCGTCGTCGAGCGCGCCCGCTCGACCTCTTCGTCGAGTACGAGCGAAGCCCACACTGCAATCGCGCGAGCCAGGCCTGCGCACTGACCCGCAGAGCCGGATAGGATGCGGTGCGCGACGCCGGTGCCCGCCGCATCCGTGACCTCGCCATCGCCACGCAGCGGGCCGGCCGTCGCGTCGAGTGAGTCCCGCGACGACTGGAAACGTACGGTCACACGCCAACCAGGGCCAGGGGCGCGCGTCGCTGATAAAACGCTTTCCACGATCGTGTCGATCCGAGCGGCGTCAGCGCACCGCGCGAGACCTTGCAAGACGATGCGGGGCGGCTCGGTGGCGACGTCCAAGATTCCCTCCTTTGCGATGTCCGTCACGGAAAAGAACTGTCAGGCTTTCTTCACACGCTGACTCGGTTATCCACGTTGGCACTTTGTGGCACGTCCGCCCGATGGGACGAGGGGCCGCTGCCCCCGGCTCGCGTGCCCATCGCCTCAGCACCGTGCGCGGCGGTGCAAAAGCAAAGCCAGCCGCGCGTGATTGTTGCCCCGACACGCGACGGGTGCCAGAACGGTACTCGCGACGCGCCGCAGCAAACGCCGCCGAGCACAATCCCCACTTGTTTTTCGAGGTCCGATGATACGACTTTCTCGCTACTTCGAGCTCGTTCGAGACGGCCGCGGTCCGGAGCGCATGCGTGTCGGCCTGGACGGCGCCGCGCTCTTGCGGCTCGCCCTGACCAACAAGGGGACGAGCTTTCCCGCTGCCGAGCGCATCGCGTTGGGGCTCGATGGGCTGCTCCCGCCGCGCATCACGACGCTCGAAGAGCAAATCGAACGCACCTATGCCGCGTTCCGCCGTGAGCCGACGCCCCTCTCCAAGTACACCTATCTGCGCGGCCTCCAAGAACGGAACGAAATTCTCTTCTACGCCCTCGTCGATCAGCATCTCGCCGAGATGCTCCCCATCATCTACACGCCGACGGTCGGCGATGCGGTGAAAAATGCGTCGACGCTTTATCAGGGAGCCCGCGGACTTTCGCTCTCGCCTCCGCAGGCCGATCGCGCCCAGGCGGTCGCCCGCAACTGCATCTTGGACGACGTCCGCATGATCGTCGCGACCGACTCGTCCGCCATCCTTGGGATTGGCGACCAAGGATGGGGAGGGCTCGCCATCGCCATCGGCAAGCTCGCCCTCTATACCGTCGCCGGCGGCGTCAGTCCGTACCGCTCGCTACCCGTCGGACTCGACGTGGGGACCGACCGCGAGGATCTGCGCGCGAGCCCGACGTATCTTGGCGTCCGGCAAAAGAGGCTCCGCGGCACCGAGTATGTCGCGTTCATGGATAAGATCGTCGCGGCGATCCGAGCACGATGGCCGCGAGCCATCCTGCAGTGGGAAGACCTTTCGAAGGACACCGCGTTCGACGTGCTCGATCGCTACCGCGCTTCGATCCCGTCGTTCAACGACGACATTCAAGGCACCGGTGCCGTGGCTCTCGCGGGCCTGCTTTCCGCCAGTGCGCTCCGCGGGCGAGCCCTCGGCGACGAAGTCGCGGTCATCTACGGCGCCGGAGCGGGTGGCATCGGGGTCGCGTGGGCGATCGTCCAAGGCATGGTTCGAACGGGCCTCACCGAGGAGCAAGCACGTGCGAGGGTCTTCGTCATCGATTCGAAGGGTCTCCTCGTCGAGGGGCGCCCCATGGAGCCGTACAAGCGTCCGTTCGCGCAACGAGCCGACCGGCTCCAGGGCTGGGGGGACGGTCCCTTCGATTTGCATCGGACCGTCTTGCGTGCGCGGGCGACCGTGCTTCTCGGTCTGTCGGGCCAGCCGGGCGCATTCGACGCGGCCATCGTCGAGACCCTCTGCCGCCACGTGGACCGTCCCGTCATCTTCCCGCTGTCGAATCCGACGAGCGCGTGCGAGGCAACGCCCGCCGAGCTGCTCAATTGGAGCGGAGGTCGCGCGCTCGTAGCCACAGGGAGCCCATTCGACGCCGTCCGAGTTGGCGACCGGGATCTTCCAATTGGTCAAGGAAATAATGCCTTCATCTTTCCCGGTCTCGGATTCGGATCCATTCTCGCGGATGCCGCCCAAATCACCGATGCGATGGTCCTCGCCGCAGCGTATGCGCTGGCGGACTACGTGCGCCGCGGCCATCTCGTCGCAGGTCTCATCTACCCGCCTGTCGAGGAGCTTCGCGAAGTATCCATGCACGTCGCGGCGAGGGTCATGCAGCAGGCATTCGACGACGGCGTTGCGCGCACGCGAAAAGTGAACCGCGAGTCGGTCGAATCGTACGTCCGCGAGAAGTTTTGGCGTCCGAAATACTTGCCGTTCGAACGCGCCTGAGCTTTCGAAGCGTGGCCCGGGCCCGCGCCGCATGCTACTCGCCTTCACGCGAATGGAACGACTGCTCGCGCGGCTCGACCGGCGGTTCGGCCGGTACGCGATTCCCAACCTCATCCTTTACATCGTCGGGGGCATGGCCCTCGTTTGGGTGCTCTCGCTCAGCAAGCCCGCATTCATCGGGCGGCTGTCGCTCGACATGGGCGCGGTCCGGCAAGGCGAGGTGTGGCGGCTCGTCACCTTTCTCTTCATTCCGCCCGGCTCGTCGCCTATCTGGATCCTCATCAATCTTTACTTCACGTGGTGGATCGGCTCGAGCCTCGAGCAGCACTGGGGCTCGTTTAAATTCAACCTCTACTTCCTCGTCGGCGCCCTCGCCACGATCGCGGCCGCGTCGATTGCGGGCCCGATGACGAATGCTTGGCTCGACGGGATCGACGGCTCGCTCTTTCTGGCCTTCGCCACGACATTTCCGGACGTCGAGATTCTGCTCTTTTTCATCTTGCCGATTCGCGTGAAATGGCTGGGGGCGATCGCCGCGGCGGCCTTCGTCTTTTTCTTCGCCAGCGGTGACTGGAATACGCGCGCTTCCATCATCGCCTCCCTCTCGGGGTATTTTCTCTTCTTCGGGGATCACTGGCTCGCCATTTTGCGAGGCCGGAAGGTGGCCGCCCGTCAGAGGGTCCGGCGTGCACAGATGGAAGCGCCCGCGCCCACCTTCGGCCAGCGCATCTGCGCGATGTGCGGCGTGCGCGAAGCGGACGGCGCGGACATTCGGGTTTGCACGTGCGAAAAGTGCGGAGGCAAGCCGCGGCCCCTCTGCCTCGAACACGCCAGGAATCACTGACGACGTCCGCGAGGCGTTGGCCCTTGCGGGTCCGCCGCCCGGGTTGGCGGACAGTCGCCGCAGGTTTCTGCGTGACGGCGGCCGGAGCGGCTGCAGCGGGCATCGGTCCTGCGTACGGCGCGCCGGCGGCTGCGGCAGGTGTCGGCCCGGGGAGTCCGCCGCCAGCGGCGGCCGCGACCAGCGGTGCGAGCAACGCGTCGGGCGGGGTTGCGGTGGGCGCAGGCTGCGCGAGCCCGGCCCGTGTGTCGGGCGGGGCTTCAGCGCAGGTCGGGTGCGCCGCCCCGGCCAGCCTGTCGGGCGGGGCTGCGGGCCCATCTCCGCCTGCGTCGTCCGCCGTGGGACCTCCGACTGCCGAAGTGACCGTTCGCGGGAGGCGGTCCACACCAAGGGACATCGGATCGGAGACCGTTCGGGGCGCGGATGTCCGAAGCGTTCCCGGAACGTTCGGCGATCCCTTTCAATCGATCGCCGCGCTTCCAGGCGTGACGCTCACGGCCAGCGGCCTGCCTTACTTTTACGTGCGCGGGGCGCCGCCCGCAGACACCGGATATTATCTCGATGGGATCCCTCTTCCGACGTTATTTCATATTGGTCCGGGGGCGTCCGTCGTTCCGCCGGCGCTCGTCGGGAATATCGAGTTTTTTCCGGGGGCTGCTCCGGCGCGGTACGGCCGCTACGCCGGCGGTATCATCGCCGGCCAGACTACCCCGCCGAGCGCGAGCGCTCGCGGGGAAGCATCCGTCCGACTCTTCGACGCCAGCGCATTCGTCGAAAGCCCAATCGGGGACTCGGCGAGCGTCCTCGCGGCGGGCCGGTACGGGTATCCCAATTTGCTTTTATCCGTATTTGCGCGAGACTTGTCACTTCATTATGGCGACTACACCTTTCGGTTGACGTATCGACTGACCGAGAGCGATTCGCTCACGATTTTTGCGATTGGCGGGTACGATGAGGAGAGCGACACACAAAATTTCTCTCCGATCGACAGCCAGTTCCATCGCCTGGACCTTCGGTTCGATCGACGGTGGGTGGACGGGTCTTTGCGGGTGGGGACCACGCTGGGTTTCGATCGGACGCAACAGTCCTTCGAGAGCGGGAGCGACGAGATAGTGAGCGAGACGAGCGCTCGATTGCGAGTGGAAATCGAGGAGCGGCTCGGTCGTGCGGCCTACCTCTCGGCCGGCGTCGACGGCAACGCCGAACGTTATGGGTACGCCTACACCCAGGGAGCGGAGATCACTTCCCCGATCGACATCGAAGAAGTGGGCGGGGCCTACGCCGACCTCGATTTTCGTCCCGCGAGGCCGATCGACGTGGTGCCGGGCGTTCGGGTCGACGCGTATCGCACGTTGGGTCACGTGAAGCCGTCGGTCGACCCGAAGCTCGCTGTCCGCCTCGGCATCCCCAAGCCGGTGACATGGGTGTCGACGGTCGGCGTGGCGCATCAAGAGCCGGCGTATGTCGTTCCGGTGCCGGGGCTTCGCGTCGACCCGACGAGTGGCCTGCAAGCCGTCTACCAGATGGCCCAAGGCGTCGAAGCGAACCTGCCCTCGGCCATGTTCGCGTCTCTGACCGGTTTCTACGACGTCGATCACAATACGAGCGACTTTGCGTCCGAGTGCGGCACCATCACCGCCGATTGCAACTTGGTCGATCGCGTGGACGGCCGAACGTACGGAATGGAGGTCCTTCTTCGCCGCTCGCTCGGACAGCGATTGAGCGGATGGATTTCCTATACGCTGTCGCGGGCGGAGCGCCGGATCGGAAACGTGCCGTATCTCTCTCCGTTCGATCGACCGCACGTGCTGTCTGCCGTCTTGCGATACGACTGGGGGTCGGGCGCCGACGCAGGCGTGCGATTCACGTATTATTCCGGCCGACCCGATATCCCGGCCACCGTTCTTGCGGACGGGGCCCAGGTCGCAACCCCCTTTCCGGAACCGAGCGCGCAGCGGAGGCTGCCGGGCTACTATCGAATCGACCTTCGTGCGGAAAAGCGTTGGGCGCTGTCGGGGAACAAGTGGCTTGCCATCGTCTTCGACTTCTTCAATGCCACGCTGAGCGAAGAAGCCCTCGGTTACCAGTATAACCTCGCGGCGAGAACGACGACGACCCAAACGGTAGGTCCCATCGCCCTCCCGAGCCTCGGGGTCGAGGCAGGCTTTTGAAGTCAGATGGCGAGGACGATCTTGCCGAAGGTCTCGTTCGCTGCCAGCGCGCGATGCGCTTCGGCGGCGGCGCCGAGAGGCAAGACGCGGTCGACGACGGGCCGCAGGACGTCCCGGGCCAAAAGGGGAGCCAGGCGCTTGTCGAGTACGCGGGCGACCAAAATTTTTTCTTCGAGCGGTCGGGATCGGAGCGCGGTGCCGCGAAGCTCGATGCGCTTTCGCATGAGCAGACCGAAATCGACGTCCGATCGAGCGCCTCCAACCAAGCCCACGATAACGAGCCGGCCGCGTGACGAAAGGCACGCGAGGTCCTCGGCCACGTAGGCGCCCCCGACGAGCTCGAGCACGACGTCCGCCCCACGTCCGCCGGTCCGTGCGAGGACGTCATTCGCGAACTTCCCTTCCCGAACGAGAATCGAATCGACCAAACCAAGTGCGCGGGCTCGATTCAGCTTTTCGGCGCTCCGCGCCGTGCCAATCGGAAAGGCTCCGACGGCCTTGGCGATCTGGAAGGCCGCCGACCCGACGCCGCTGCCGGCGGCGTGAACGACAACGGTCTCCGCTGCGCCCAGCCGGCCTTGCGTGATCATGGCGTCCCAGGCCGTTATGAACGCCTCGGGTACGGCGGCCGCGTTCGCGAAGGAAAGGTTCTCCGGAATGCGAACGAGCGTTCGGGCGTGGGCGACGACGCGCTCGGCGTAGCCGCCGCCGCTGACGAGCCCGAAGACCCGATCGCCCAGTGCGAGATCGGTCACGCCGTCGCCGACGGCGTCCACTTCGCCGGCGATCTCCAACCCCGGCACGTTCGGGGGCGCTCCGGGCGGAGCCGGATAGTAACCCATGCGCTGCAAGAGGTCGGCCCGATTGACGGCGGTCGCACGCACCCGGACGGCCACCTCGCCGCGCTCCGGCTGCGGGTCGGCGACGACGCACATTTCGAGCACCTCGGGGCCGCCAGGCTCTCGGATGACGATGGCGCGCATCGAAGGATGTATATATCGGCTGTCCGCCGATGCGAGTGAGCCGTCCTGTCGTCCGAAGCTATTCCTGGCCCCATCGGCAGCGAGCCGCGGAGTGGGTGCGGCGTGGGGGCCATGCGCTCGTCTGGGTCACTCCGCGCAAAGCCCGGCTTGTCTTCGAGAGGCCGCGCCGCGGCGACGACTTCGACCTCGGCTGGTGGGCCGTGCTCGACCTCGGTCGCTCACGGTACGAGACCGCGCGGGCCGGGCCTTTTTCGGGCCTCGCGCTCTTGCGCGTTCCGCACGACTGCTACTCGATCGTCCGGGACAGGGTCGCGCGCGATGCGATCCATCCCGGGCCGACAAGGGAGATCGATCTCGATTGCCTCGCGTGCGCCGCGTGTTGCAAAGGCAACCGCGTCGAACTCGAGGAGGCGGACGTCGAGCGCTTCAACCGGGCGGGGCGGCGCGAGCTCGCCGAACCTCCGTACGCACGCCGCGACGACGGACACGTCGTTCTCGTCCTCCGCAAGGACAAGTCCTGCAAGCACCTCGGCAATGACAACCGATGCGGTATCTACCTCTTCAGGCCCGATGCCTGCAGCACGTTCCCGCCGGGGAGCGAATGCTGCCTTTCGGCCCGTGAGGAAGAGCTGGGCATCGTCGACGGCGTGGCGTCGCTGCCCGGAACGTGAGCCGCGTGGGGCTGCGGGGGTTGTTCTTCGGCCGCGCGAATTTGCTCGAGCCGGTCACGGGCGTAAGGGGCCGTCATCGAGTCGCCAATGGCTGCATCGACGACGGCGCGACCCTCTTCGTCGTGGAGCGAGAGCAACGCTTGACCGACGCTTGCGACCGCAGCGGCCATGTCGTCGTCGTCGGCGCTGGCGCGGTACATGCCGAAGAACTGTCGCATCGCAGCGGCCTGTGCAGGTCCGCCCACGACGGCGAGTGCGGCCGCGGCTTCCATGGTGTCATCTTCGGTGTCCGCCGGATCGAGCAGATGACTCGCCAGGAGGGGGGCGGCCTCGATGTCCTTCATCGCGCCGAGCGCGTGGGCGATCGGCCCGACGGGAGGAGGTCGAAGGACATCCTTCAAATAATCGTAGTGTCGCGCGAGGGCTTCCTCCATGAAGGTGGCGCCGGTGCGTCGCTTCGCGATCGCGCTTCGCGCGTCGGCAAGGAGGTCGGGACTCGTGCGCGGGTCGCTCGCGAGGTCGACCAACGTTTTGGTCGCCGAGGGATCCTCGACGGTTACGAGCTCGCGGAGCAGAAAGCGCTGCGCGGAGACCAGCATCGGATCGTCGACCCGGACGGCTTCCTCGAGTTGTTCGACCAGCGAGGTGACGGGGGATTGGGGCAGGGCTTTGCTGTCTGCTTCGGCCGTCCTTGGTGGCGTCGAGTCGACGCTCACCGCGCACGATCGGATCGGTTCGCCTAGCTGCAGCTCCGACCGGCGGACTCCGGTGGCGGCGTCGAGCACGGCGACCGTACCTTGGGCGTCGCAGAAGACGACCGATCCTGGCGCGGTCGCCCCCCCGACGATGTCGGTCGGGTTCAAGTGCACCCACGACAACTTGCCCCCGTTTGCCTCGAAGGCCATCGCAATCCGAAAGTACGTGGCGTAATAGCGCCCGTCCTCGATGCTCACACCGTCGCCTTGCGCGGCCGCGGCCCGGGCATAGAGGCGAACCTTGTCTTCCGCATTGGCCAGCACCGGTTGGGCCTGCGTGCCCGGCTGCATGAGGCGCGGAGCACCCGGCAAATCGCGGACGGCCAGCGCGATCGTCGACGCCCGGCCCTTGGAGGCGGCACGGATCCGTTCGTCGAAACGCGTGAAGGCGAGCTCTCCGAACCATAGCGCGCCGCCTTCGACCCAGGCGCGGCTCGTTTCGCTACGCAGCGTCACCCGCCCGAATTCGGCCCCCGTCGCCACGTCGATCGCGGACACGTATTCACCGGCCCAAGGGACGAACGCGATGCCGGCGAGCACCGCCGGCACCCCGACCGCATGCTGGCTGTCGATGCGACGAACGAGCTCTCCGTCGTGTCGGAAGGCGAGGAGTACGCTGCCAAGTCCGCCGCCTGCGCCGTAGGCGACGACGGTGACGTTCCCGTCATCGCCCGCGCCGAGCAAGGCGAGGCCCGGGGTGGCGCGGCGCCACAGCGGCTGTCCGCTCAAGGCATCGAGCGCGAACGATTCGCCGCCACCCGCGCCCACGACGACGCGTCCGGCGATGACAGGTCGCGCGTCGAGCGCGTGAGAGAAGGTCCACCTCGGGCCGCCCCCGAGCGGCACTCCGACGATGGTGTCCGACTGCGCCGCAACACCGATGACGAGGTCTGGAGCGTCGGGGACCGGCGATCCGCCGATGCGTTGCCACACGCGACCAATCGAGACTCCGCCGTCGTCCTCCCAGTCCGTCGAGAGGACCCGGACTCGCATCGGCGTTGCGCTGCAGCCCACGGCGGCGACAAGGCCGAGCCCCCATAAAATCGCTTTCACGGCCCCACCTCCGCGCCGTCCGACCCCGGCGATCCCGCTGTTGCAAGCACCGTTTGATCGATGGCGTGTTTCACTCGCACCCACCCGTGCGCCGGCAATCGCGCCTGCACCCGCTTGAGAAAGTGGTTGACCTCCGCGGTCCCGACCTCGCGCAAGCTATCGACGATCTTGACCTTGACGTCGTCGCTTACTTCGCCGGGCGGACGCAACAAAACTTCGTCGAGCCCACTCGCCACGACATCGAACGGGATGGTCCCGAGCTTCGAGGCGAGGTGCTCGCAATCCGGTGCCGCGCAGAGCTCACCGATGGACGCAGCGGCTTCCGGCACGTGCCGCTCGAGTGCCGCGAACAGCTCGGGAACGGCGTCTTTGGCTTTGAGGGTTCCGAGGCCAGTCGCCGACAGCCCACGAACCGCCACGTCCGAGTCGGACAGCGCCGCCTTGAGCGCTTTCGTGGCCACGCCGCCGCCCGTCTTCACGAGAGCCTCCACCGCCGCTCGGCGGAGCGCAATATTCTTGTGTCGCGTGTACCAGGCGACGACGTCGCTCGCCGCCGGGCTCTCGGTATCGCCCAAAGTCTCCAATGCCGCGAGGGTCAGCGTCGGCGAGATCCCCTGCCGTAGCAGATCGACGACGGCTGGAACGGCAGCGGCTCCCGCTCTTCCCGATATTCGTATGTCGTCGAGCGCGCTGCGAATCAGGGATGGCTGCCCGCTCCGAAGTCTTTTGACGGTGTCGGCGGGCAGCGGCGCACCCCCACCGAGATCCGAAGGCTTCGGCCGAAGAGCATGTTCAGCACGTCCAACCATGGGATACATCGCCACGACCATCGCGACGACGGTCGCAAGACGGAAAGGACGCATGTAGTTCACTATGGCCCAGCGTGGGCCCCCTTGCAACACTCGGCTCCGTCATTCGCTGCCGAATGCTCTTCGCCCGCCAAGAGTGACTGCGGGGGCTCGCACGTCGTCGACGTTGTGCCGCGGAGCCCGAGCGCGTCCGGCGTCGATCCTACGAGGCGTCGTCGGGGGGGTCGCGCGGGACGCGGCGTCCGTCGCCGCCATCGGCGACGGTTCCAGTCGATCCTACGAGGCGTCGTCGGGGGGGTCGCGCGGGACGCGGCGTCCGTCGCCGCCATCGGCGACGATTCCAGTCGACCCGCGACGGGCGAGGCGCCCATGGCTCGGAACGATGAAAGTGGCGGAAGCTTGGGCCTCGGGCTTTGGGGGGCGGCGGCTCACGGTCTCTTTTTTTCTCGATTTCATCGGGAATCCTCCGCAAAGAGGAAATATGGCCACGGCGCGTCGCTCGCTCCTCGAATAACGCTTTTCGTCACATCGAATTCACTTCGTCTTCGCGCGGCCGACACCCGGAAACGCCCGGCCAATGCGGTAG
This sequence comes from Polyangiaceae bacterium, assembly GCA_050013115.1. Classification (GTDB taxonomy): domain Bacteria; phylum Myxococcota_A; class Polyangia; order Polyangiales; family Polyangiaceae; genus Palsa-1150. The sequence goes on along the minus strand of JBEKFX010000007.1, from coordinate 149,062 downwards.
AGGCAGGCGCGCGCCGGCGCGGCCGGCGTCTGGCGAAGGAAATCGCGCTCGTCGATGTAGGGGAGTCCCAGCGGGACGTGAAGCGCGAAATCAGGAACGAGACCACGGGGCGTCGAACCCGTAGCCAACACCCCGAACGCTGCGAATGCAGCTTGCCGTGTCCCCCAGCTTTCGCCGGAGCCGCTTGATGTGCGTGTCGACCGTGCGTGTCGTGATGCCACGCTCACTCCCCCAAATTTCTCGAAGGAGAACTTCGCGCGACTGCACGCGCGACCCGCCGTCGTGAAGGACGCATAGAAGCTTGAGCTCGAGCGGCGTCAGTCGCACGTCGCGTCCATGGACGAGCACGCGGTGCGCGGCCTTGTCGATGGACAGGGCCCCAAGCTTCAGGCAAGCCGGCGGGTGCGAGGTGATCCGTCGCAGGACAGCACCGACGCGAAGCACGATTTCTCTGGCGCTGAACGGCTTCGACACACAATCGTCGGCCCCGAGCTCGAGCGCGCTGACGCGATCGCCGTCGGCGTTTTTGGCTGTAACGAAGAGAACGAACGCGTCTCGTGTCACGTCGTCCGCTTTCAGGGAACGGCAAACTTCGGTGCCGGAGATGTCCGGCAAGACGGCCTCGAGCAAGACGACGTCGGGCCTATGCGCGCGCGCGCCGACGAGCCCACCCGCACCGGTTCGAGTGACACGAACGGCATGTCCGGCCTCACGAAGCGCGGGGACGAGCACCCCGACCGCAAGCTCGTCGGAATCGATGACGAGAACGTCGGCCACGGCGCGACCCTCATACCCAGCCGACGTGGCGCTCGTGTGACAATCCGTTCACGTTCTCCGCGTGCGCCGCGGAACGCGCTTCGCCGCCCCGGCCTTGGCCATGATAATCCGTTCATGTTCTCCCATGTGCGCCGCCGGGAGAGGGCGCGCCCCCTCGGGCATGAGCCCCGCCCCCCTCGGGCATGAGCCCCGCCGGGAGAGGGTGCCCTCGGGCCGCGCGACCCGCCGCGCGTGTCACGTGGGGCGTGGCTCCCTCGTGACATAAACGTCACCCACTCGGCGCGTTCCCTTTGCACGGGGGCCGGACGCTCAGGCGCGTGGCTCGAGTGCTCGTGATCGAGGACGAAGACGACCTGCGCGAGGTGCTGCAGTACAACTTGGCCCAGGCCGGGCATCGTCCGTTTGGCGCTGCGACGGGCGAGGCGGGACTCAAGCTCGCGCAGGAAGTTCATCCCGAGGTCGTTCTCCTCGACCTCATGCTCCCCGATGTGCCGGGCACGAACGTCGCGCGTGCGCTGCGCCGAGAGCCGGAGACGCAGCTCGTCCCCATCATCATGGTCACGGCCAAGGCCGAGGAAATCGATCGCATCGTCGGCTTCGAACTCGGGGCCGACGACTACGTCGTGAAACCATTCAGCGTGCGCGAGCTCATGCTCCGGATCGAGGCCGTGCTCAGGCGGGGGCGAGGGTCCGATTCGCGCATCATCGAAGTCGGCGAACTCAGGGTCGACCGAGAGGCGCATCGAGCGACGGTGAACGGCGAGGAGGTGCTGCTGACCGCCCTCGAGTTCAAGCTCCTCGTGACTTTGACCGAGCGCCGCGAGCGCGTGCAGGCGCGAGGAACGCTGCTCAGCGATGTGTGGGCCATGGAGGCCGAAATCGCGTCTCGGACCGTCGACACGCACGTGAAGCGGCTCAGGGATAAACTGGGCACCGCGGGTCGCTTCATCGAGACCGTGCGCGGCGTCGGCTACCGATTCAGCGAAAACCCGTCTCCCGAGGAGTGACCCGCGTCAGCCGGTCGCGCGCCGCTTGCGGGCGGGCGCCTTGACCTTCTCCGTCTTCTCTTCCGGCACATCGCGCGACGCGGCTTTGGCCGGACCCGGCTTGTTTGCGACCTGAATCGACTTCGAAAGGAGCTCGGCCAGGTCGATGACCTGGGCACCGGCGGACGGCGCGGCCGGAGCAGCCGCCTGGTCTTCGGCGGCCGCGTCGCGCTTGACTTCCCCCGCTTCGACCTTCTCGTCCACGGCGGCGAGCACCGCGCTCCGGTACTCGTCCGGGTGCTTGGTTGGATCGAACGGACCGGTGAGCTCTTCGACGAGGTGGAGCGCGAGCTGCCGCTCGCGCGGGCTGGACGGTTTGCTCTCGCCCGGAACAATTTCGTCGGCCGCCACGAGCTCTTCGGCGAACCTCATCATGTCGAGGGAAAAGAGCTTGCCGCGGGGCCGGAGGAGCGCAAGCCGCGTTCTCGTACGAAGCTTGACCTTGGCGAGCGCGACTTTCTTCGCGTCGCCGAGCACGCTGCGCAAGAGTTCATAGCCGCGAACGTTCTTGCTACCCGGGCCCACCCAATAGCTTTTTTCGACATAAGCGAGGTCGACCTCCAACGGGTCGACGAACTCCACGATCTCGATGCTTCCGTCGGTATCGTCGCCATCGAGCTTGGCGAGCTCCTCGCGCGTAAAGAGCGCGTACTCGCCTTTCGATACCTCGTAGCCCTTGCCGATCTCGTCCCAGCCGAGATCGCGATTGCACCTCGGGCACCGTCTGACCATCGTAATCCGAGTCCCGCATTCCTTGTGAAGCTGATGGAATTGGGGCGTGAGGTCCTTCGTCGCCGTGTAAAGCTTGGCCGGGATTGTGACGAGGCCGAACGCGATTTCCCCCGACCAGAACGAGCGCATGAGATTGTCCTCCTCCGATTCCAATCACGCCCGAGGCGCACCCGAGACGTGCCTTCACGCCGAAGCGTGAACGATGCCGACCCAAACGAAAAGAAAGAAGAGCGGGGGCTCAGGTACTGAACATCGAGTCAGTTCCGATGACGGGCGGCTAGCCACCTACCGTCAAAAGCGGCGCTTCGATGTGACCCCTGAGCCGGCCGGATCCTCGCAGACGCGCCGTCGGGTGGGAAAGAAATCGTCGGCTGGGTCCGTCGAGGCGATGGCGCACGCGTCTCTCGGCGCGATGCCGCCGGCTGCTGACATCTCCTCGGCACTCGCGTTCGTCGTCCAAAAGCACGACGCCCGCCGGCTCCACTACGACTTTCGGCTGGAAATCGAGGGAGCGATGGCGAGTTGGGCCGTTCCGAAGGGACCGAGTTACGACCCGGCGGTGCGGCGGCTCGCTGTTCAGACCGAAGACCATCCCATCGAATACAACACATTCGAAGGGCGCATCCCCGACGGCGAATACGGGGCGGGCGATGTTCTACTCTGGGATCGGGGCACATACGACACCGTGCCGCCGGGACAGGCGAAAGCCATGCTCGAAAAGGGGCATCTGCACGTCCGGCTGGCCGGCGAGAAGCTCGTCGGCGACTGGCATCTCATCCGGACGGACCGCCGCGGTGGTGACGATGGGGCCGGGCGGCCCGGCAAGGCCCAGTGGCTCCTCTTCAAGGCCAAGGACACGCAAGCCGATCCTTCCTACGACGTCATCTCGGCGCGCCCCGAATCGATCGTCAGCAGCCGTCGCGCCACGCGAGGGCCGCAGCGCGCTGGGGCCTCGGAGCAGGGAAGCAGCGCCCGGGCCCTGTACGCGGCCGTTGGTGAGCCCGCGCTGGCGACGGCGGTCCGGTCCATTTCGGACGCCTCGCAATGGACCTTCGAAGTCAAGTACGACGGGTACCGCATCATGGCCTGCAAAGCCGGAAGCAGCGTGCGGCTCTACACGCGCCACGGCAATGATTGGACGGAACGGTTCGAGCCCATCTCTCGCGCCGTCGGCGCGCTCGCAGCAAGAGAGTGCGCGATCGACGGAGAAGCGTGCGTCGTCGACGAGAGGGGCCGCCCGTCGTTCGAGCGGCTCCAAGCGTGGCTCGGCGGCGGCACGCGAGACGCCCGCGTCGCCTACGTCTCGTTCGACCTGCTCTGGCTCGACGGCCGCGACTTGCGCAGCGAGCCGATCGAGGGGCGTCGGGAGCTACTCGAGCGATTGCTCGAAGGCCATGGCGAAACCATCTCGCTGTCGCGCGCAGTCCATGGTGAGCTCGGAGACATCCTGCGGGCCGCGAAGCAGGCCGGTCTCGAGGGCTTGGTCGCCAAGCGCAAGGGCTCGAGCTACATGGCGGGTCGAACGGGGGCTTGGCTGAAGCTGCGCTTCGATCGCCGACAGGACTGCGCCATCGCCGGATGGCTGCCGCTCGCGGGCACGAAGGACGAGGTCGGTGCGCTCGTCCTGGCCGTCGCGGACGGCGGCGATCTCGTGTTTTCGGGCCGTGTCGGGACCGGGTTCAACGATCGCATCCGCCGCGAACTCACGACTCGGCTCGCCCCGCTGCATCGATCGACGGCCGCCGTTCGAGCCGCGCCGCGGATCAAGGATGCGCGCTGGGTTGAGCCGCGGCTCGTCTGCGAGTGCGCGTTCACCGAATGGACGCGCGATGGCTCGATGCGTCAGCCTCGCTTTCTCAGGATGCGCGAGGACAAGACGCCCTCGGAATGCGTGCGCGAAGGAGACTCCGCTGCGGCCCCGTCATCGGATGACCGTGGCGCACCCCCGCAGCCGTCGCCCGCGCCTCTCGCAAAGGAGCGGGGAGGCGACCGGCCGAAGCTCGCGAATCCCACGAAAGTTCTCTTTCCGAACGACGGCCTCACGAAAAAGGACATCTGGGACTACTACACGTCCATTGCGCCGCTGATGCTGCCGCATCTTTCTGGCAGGCCGCTGACCCTGCAGCGCTACCCCGACGGCATCGAAGGTCAAGAGTGGTACCAGCAAAACGCACCCGCCAAGACGCCGGGGTTCGTTCGGCTGATCGACGCGGGGCCGCGGCACGAAGCGCAGAAGCGAATCGTTTGCGACAACCTCGAGACGCTTCAATGGCTCGCCAACCTCGCCGCCCTCACCATCCACCAGTGGACGAGTCACGTGCCCGTCGAGGCGACCGCCCGTGCATCGATCGACTCGGCCATGGCGAGACCGGACTACGTCGTGCTCGATCTCGATCCGGGCGACGGCCCGTGGGAACACCTTGTCGAAGTGGCTCGTGCCGTTCGCAAGCTGCTCGACGCGCTCCACCTCGAAAGCCTCGTGAAGACGAGCGGCAAGCGCGGCATTCACGTCGTCGTGCCCATCGCGCCGGGCCCGACGCACGACGAGGCGACGCGGTTTGCCGAGCAGGTGGCGCGCGCGGTGGCCAAGGTTCTGCCGGGTATCGCGACGGTCGAGCGCATGAAGGAAAAGCGCCACGGAAAGCTCTACGTCGACTATGGACAGAACGGAGAAGGCAGGACCATCGTGTCGCCTTACACGATCCGAGCGCGGGCCGGCGCGGTCGTGTCGACGCCCATCTGTTGGGACGAAGTGCACGAGAAGCTCGATCCCACGCGCTTTACGACGCGCACACTACTCGCCCGCGTCGAGAAGCACGGCGACCTCTTCGCGGGCGCGCTTCGCGGGACGCAGAAGCTGCCCCCCGTCTGATCCCGGGCGTCGGGGGTAATTCGCGACGGAGCGACGGATCGATCGTCAAACCTTCGACAATGGCCGCCGAGTGTGATCAAAGAAAAGGGTGACCCTTTCTTTGCCGAGCCTCGATCATCCGTGCGCTGCGCGTACTTGCATCCCATGTGTGCGACTCTTTGCCGACCGGGTGGCGGTCACGAGGACCGACGGGCTGTCGTGCGAAATCGAGGAGTCCCTCGTCCCGCTTCTCGAGCTGAGCTTCGACTACGAGGGCACCCGCGTTCGGGCCAACGACGAGCGGACTCGCGTTTTCCGCTCGGATCACGGCGGGCTGGAAGCGGTCGACCGAAACGGCCGCGTCGAGCAGGAGGCACGCAGGCTGATCGAACGCCTCGGGGCCCTCGAACTCGAATGCCTGGACGCTGTAGCGGCTCCCGATGGGTGTGAAGCCGACTATCTCGTCCGCGCGGATGGCGACGAGCACGCGTTCTGCGCCTTCACGGTTCGAGCGCTCTCGCAGTGGCGGACGCTCGGCTGGCGAGTCGACGTCGACCCGGCCTACCCGTTTCGCGTCGTCGAGGCCGAACCGGTCTGGTACGCGAAGATCGAGCCCGGGGACACCCCGATCGATTGGTTTGGTTTGGAGCTCGGCGTCGAGGTCGACGGCGCGAAAATCGACATGTTGCCCATCCTGCTCCAGATGCTCGATCGGCTGGAAGACGAAGGTGGCCTGAGCTCGCTCGCCACGGCGATCCGGCCGACCTGGGCCTTGCGCCTCGACGGCACCCACCACGTCACCGTGCCCATCGAACGGCTACGGGTCCTCTTGCGGGTCGTCGCGGAGCTCTACCAGGGCGAACATCGTCGTGCGTGCGGTTTCCCGGAAGCTCGTACGGGCGCCCTCGTCGAGCTCGATGACACATTTCGGGCGTCAGGGTCGGCCATCCAGTGGACCGATCCGGTTCGCGTGGTCGATCGGGCTCGTGCCCGATCGTCTCCCTTGGCCTCGGTCCCTCCGCCGACAGGGCTTCGCGCCACGCTCCGGCCGTATCAAGCCGAAGGCGTCGCATTTCTCCAGCGGCTTCGGGAGTCCGGCATCGGGGGGGTCCTGGCCGACGAGATGGGGCTCGGCAAGACCCTGCAGACGATTGCCCACATATGCGTCGAGCGCGCTGCGGGACGGCTCGACGCGCCCGTCCTCGTCGTCGGTCCGACCACCCTGGTCGGCAACTGGGCGCGCGAGATCGGAAAGTTCGCTCCCGACCTGCGCGTGCTCGTGTTACACGGACCCGATCGCAAATCGCGATGGGCCGAAGTCCCGGCCGCTCACGTCGTCGTCACCACCTATCCCGTCCTCGTCCGCGACGAGGAGCGCTTCGCCGATCAGCGATTTCACATGGTGGTCCTCGACGAGGCCCAAGCCATCAAGAATGCACGCAGCCAGGCGCGTCGTGCGCTCGAGCGCATTCAGGCCGACAGCCGGGTGTGCTTGACGGGTACGCCCGTCGAAAACCACCTCGGCGAGCTCTGGTCGCTCTTCGACTGGCTCGCGCCCGGGCTGCTCGGCGAGCAGCTCGCGTTCCGGCGCTTTTGGCGCCAGCCGATCGAGGGCCAGGGCGATTCGGAGCGGCTGGCCGCCCTTCGACAGCTCGTCGCGCCGTACGTGCTCCGGCGGTTGAAGCGAGACGTCGCGCGCGAGCTGCCTCCGAAGACCGAGCTTTCGAGTCCGGTCGAACTCGGCGACAAGCAACGAGAACTGTACGAAGCCGTCCGCATTGCGGCTCACGCCGACGTTCGGCGAGCGATTCGAGCGAAGGGCCTGACGGCGTCGGCGGTGGCCATTTTGGATGCCCTGACGAAGCTGCGCCAAATCTGTTGCGACCCCCGTCTCATCACCATGGACTCGGCACGCGCCGTGCGCGAGTCCGCCAAGCTCGATGCGCTCATGGCCCTTCTTGCAGAACAGCTGCAAGGGGGGCACCGCGTTCTTGTCTTTTCCCAATTCACGAGCATGCTCGCTCTCGTCGCCGAAGCCCTGCAGGCGCGCGGCGTCCGATTTCTCACGCTGACCGGCGCCACGCGCGAGCGGCAACGTGTCGTCGATGCATTCGAAGAGGGGCAGGCCGACATCTTTCTCATCAGCCTCAAGGCCGGCGGCACCGGGCTCAACCTGACGAGCGCCGATACGGTCGTCCATTACGACCCGTGGTGGAACCCGGCCGCGCAGGCCCAGGCGACCGACCGGGCGTATCGTATCGGACAGAAGCGACCGGTCTTCGTCCACAACCTGTTCGTGGCGGGGAGCGTCGAAGAGCGCGTTCTTGCGCTGCAGGAGCGCAAGCGATGGCTCTCGACCGCCCTGCTCGGCGACGCGCCGTCGCCCGCGTCGCTCAGCGAGGGGGACGTGGACGCGCTCTTCGCACCACTTGAATCGTAGCGCACCCGCCATCGGCGCAATCCCCCGGTCTTTTTCCACCGTTCTCGGGCTGGACGGGCCTCGGCAAGCGCGGTTCAAAGAGGTATGCCGACGCGCCGTCCCGACCCCGATGAGCTCCTCGAGCGTGTTCGAGACGAGGAACGACAGTCGGCCCGCGGCAAGCTGACGATCTTTTTCGGTGCAGCGCCCGGCGTCGGTAAGACCTACACGATGCTCGAGGCGGCCCGCAGCGAGGCCGAAGACCCGAAACGCGACGTCGTCGTCGGCTTCGTCGAGACTCACGGGCGCTACGACACCGGATCGCTTCTCATCGGACTCGAGCTTCTGCCCCGCCGGGTCGTCGAACACCGTTCGATACGGCTCGAGGAGTTCGACCTGGACGCCGCGCTTCAGCGACATCCGGAGCTTCTGCTGGTCGACGAACTGGCCCACACGAATGCCCCGGGCGCCCGCCATTTGAAGCGATGGCAAGACGTCGAAGAGCTTCTCGACGCGGGGATCGACGTGTTCACGACCCTGAACGTCCAGCACCTGGAGAGCCTGAACGATGTCGTCGCCCAGATTACCGGTGTGCTCGTACGCGAGACGTTGCCCGATTCGGTCTTCGACAAGGCTTACGAGGTGCGCGTCGTCGACCTTCCCGTCGACGAGCTGCTCGAGCGGCTCGCCGAGGGCAAAGTGTACCTGCCCCAGCAAGCGGCGCGCGCCGTCGACCACTTCTTCAAGGAGGGCAATCTCATCGCGCTGCGCGAGCTCGCGCTGCGGCGGACCGCCGAGCGCGTGGAGGCCAAGATGCGCGGCTACAAGGCCGCCCATGGAATTGAGGAGTCGTGGCACACGGGAGAGCGGATCGTCGTTTGCGTATCCCCAAGCCCGAACTCGGCCCGGCTGGTGAGGGCCGCAAGGCGCATGGCCACCAGCCTGCACGGCGAGCTCGTGGGGGTTTACGTCGAGACCCCCTCGTCGCTGCGCATGACGCTTGCTGATCGGGAGCGGCTTGCCCAGACGATGCGTCTTGTCGAGTCGCTCGACGGGGAACCCGTGACGTTACGCGGAGAGGACGCTGCAGCCGAAACCGTCCGGTATGCGCGAAAGCGCAATGCGACGAATATTGTGGTCGGCAAACCGACGCACCCGCGGTGGCGCGACATCGTCAAACCGTCGTTTCTCGACGACCTCGTGCGCCAGAGCGGCGAGATCGACGTTCACGCCATCTCGGGGCTGCCGGGCGAGAGGCCCGCCATTACGCCCGTCGAAAAGCGAGCGTCCGGCTCGAAGGACATTTCGGGTTACGCGGCCGGTGCCGCGGTCGTCTTGAGCACGGCCGTCCTTGCATGGTTTTGCTTCGGCCGGAAGCAGATCACCGACGTCGTCATGACGCTGTTGCTCGGCGTCGTCGTCGTTTCGATGCGCTTCGGGTACGGCCCATCTTTGGTCGCCGCTGTCCTCAGCGTACTCATTTTCGACTTCTTCTTCGTTCCTCCCTATTTGAGTTTTGCGGTCACCGATCTCGGCCACATCGTGACCTTCGGGGTCATGTTCCTCGTTGCCCTCGTCATCAGCGGGCTGACGAAACGGATCCGCGATCAGGCCGACAGCGCGAGGGAACGCGAGCGACGCACCGCCAGCCTCTTCGCCGTGAGTCGGGAGCTCGGGATTGCGGCATCCCGCGAGGCTTTGCTCGAAGTGGCCGCCCGCAACGTGCGTGAAGCCTTTGCAGCCGATGTCGCGGTCCTTCTGCCGGGCCGTGAGGGCAGCCTGCTCGAGGTCGTCTTGGCCGATCCGGGGACCTTGGGACCGGCCGACGACGATCAAGGCGTCGCCGATTGGGTTTGGCTGCACGAGCGTCCGGCCGGAGCGGGTACCGACACGCTTCCGCTCTCTCGCGGCCTCTTCGTGCTCCTCAAGGGCTCGCGGGGCCGCGTGGGCGTCCTTGCGCTCTTCGGTCCGCGATCGCCATCGCGCCTCGACGACCCAGAACAAAGGCAGCTACTCTATACGATTGCTGGACTCATCGGTTCGGCCATCGAGCGCACGCAGCTCGCCGACGAGGCGCGACGGGCGATGCTGCGGATCGAGACCGAGCAGCTTCGCAACGCGCTCTTGAGCTCCGTCTCGCACGACCTTCGTACGCCGCTCGGCGTCGTGACCGGTGCGACCAGCGCGCTCCTCGAAGAGGGCGCGCCGGCCGATGAGCCGACCCGCCGCGAACTGCTCCGTACGGCGCACGAAGAAGCGCTGCGGCTAAACCGTTTGGTTGGTAACCTGCTCGACATGACGCGTCTCGAAGCTGGGGCGCTGAAAGTGCACAAAGAGGCTCAACCGCTCGAAGAAGTGATTGGGGCTGCCCTGAACCGGGTGGACGACCGGCTGCGCGGGCGGGAGGTGCACACGGCCGTTCCGGTCACTTTGCCGCTCGTGCCCCTCGACCCGGTGTTGCTCGAACAGGTGCTCATCAACTTGCTCGAAAACGCGACGAAGTATACCCCGAGCGGCTCGCCCATCGACATCCGCGCGCAGGCGCGCGAGGGCGAGGTGCTCGTCGAAGTCGCCGACCGGGGCCCCGGCGTGCCCAAGGCGGATGCAGAGCGCGTCTTCGACAAGTTTTATCGAGCCAAGGAGGTCGAAGGCGGGGGGGTTGGTCTCGGGCTGACCATCTGCCGCGGAATCGTGAGCGCACACGGAGGGCGCATCTGGGTCGACGAACGCCCGGGTGGCGGAGCCGTGTTTCGGTTTACGCTGCCTCTCGACAGCCCCTCCGTGAGTCCGGCGGAGATTGACGCGGCGGCCTCAGTCCGATGACCGACACGAAGCCAGTCGTCTTGCTCATTGAAGACGAAGCCCAAATGCGAACGTTCGTTCGGCTGGCGCTCTCGTCGCATGGCTACCGTGTGCTCGAAGCCGAGACGGGCGCACGCGGCGTCGAGCAGGCTGCCGCGTACACGCCGGACATCATCATCCTCGACCTTGGCCTTCCCGACACCGATGGGATCGAGGTGACAAAGCGCGTGCGAGAGTGGAGCGCGACGCCCATTCTCATCATTTCGGCGCGAGGACAGGAGGCGCAAAAGGTCGAAGCACTGGACGCGGGGGCCGACGATTACGTCACGAAGCCGTTCGGATCAGCCGAGCTTCTCGCTCGAATTCGTGTGGCCCTCCGTCACGCCGCCCGATCGACGCAGGACCCGCTCACGTCGGTCATGACGGTCGGCAAGCTTCGTGTCGACTTCGGAAAGCGACTCGTCTTCCTTGGCGAGGGGGAAATTCATCTCACGCCGATCGAGTACAAATTGCTCGGTTCGCTGATGAAGCACGCGGGCAAGGTGCTGACACACAAACAGCTGCTCGATCAGGTGTGGGGGCCGGGACACGCGCACCAGATGCAATACTTGCGTGTATACATGGCTCAGCTGCGGCAGAAACTCGAAGAAAACCCGGCCCGTCCCCAGTACCTCCTGACGGAACCGGGCGTGGGTTACCGCCTCAGGAGCGAACCGTGAGCCATCACGGCGTCATCGGCGCAATCGGCGCAATCCAGACGATGATGCCATTCGTGTCGTTCGCCAAGAACAGCCGACCGTCGGGCGCGAACGTGACGGCCGCCGGCCGACCATGCGCCAGGCTTCCGTCGTCCCAGCCGGTCGCAAAATCGACCATCGCGCCTTGGTCGCTGCCGTCGATATCCGTCGCCGGTTGTGGCAGTCCGGTCGCCCCATCCATCCCGACCGCGACGACGCGGGCTCCGGTCCACGAGCCCGCCGCGCCATGGGTCGCGACGATCGCGGCGTTCGCCCAGTTGCCCGGCCAACTACCCGGAGCGAAATCGAGGCCGAACGGCGTGTCGCCGATGAGGAACGAATCGGTATCGGGGGTGGTCTCGGAGCAGTCCGTCGTCGTCACCCCGCCGTAGGGGACGTTCTGCGTCGCGCAGCACGGGAACCCCCAATCGTCTCCCTGGCGGATCGGGATGAGCTTCTCGCGACCTCCCTCCGCCGCCGAATAATCCTTCGCGAGCTCGAGTGCGAAGCAGGTTGCGTGCCCCTCCCAGCAGCGGACGGCGATGGGGTTACGAAGGCCTTTGGCGACCGGCGCACCGCCGTCGGTGCCGTCGAGCTTGAGAATCCCGCCGTGAAACGGTCGCGTGATGTCGCACGTTTCTCCCTGATCGCCGCCGTTGCCGACATAGAGCGTTCCATCGTCGGCCATATCGAGCGTTTTTGGCCAGTGAAGCGCGGATTCGTAGATCGTAATGCTCGTCACGATTGCTCCGGGCCCGGCCGCCTTGCGCTGGCCCGCGACATAAGGCAATTGCCGTATTGCCAGCGCGTCTTGGTAGTAGAAGGTATTGCGGGCAAAGAGAATGCCTTGTGTCGACCCAAGATTCGACAAAAACGTGACTGGGCTGTCACCGACGCCGTCGTGGTTGTCGTCGGGCAAGACGACGATGGCGTTCTCGCCGCCAGGGCCGCCCCCGGTCGTCGGCGTCGATGGCGAGGCGACGAAGAGCTCGCCGCCCGGGGCGACGCGAATCTGGCGAGCATTGCCGACCGTCGCGTAATAGTGAAGACAGAAGCCCGGCGGCAATTGAATGAAGCTCAGGTCCGGCGACCCGGATGGCAGGTTCCCGACGGTCTGCTTGCCACTCGCGGTGAAGAGGATCGACCCCGAAAGCGAGCAAGGGTTGGCGATGGCCGCGTCCAGCGCTGGCGGGACCCCCATGTCCAAGGGTGCATCGACGGCGCCCGAATCGACGGCGCCCGAATCGGCGACGGTCGAATCGGCAGCGAGCGCGGCATCGGCAACGGAGGGCGAGTCGAACGCCGCGGTCGAATCGACGGACGAGGCGGAGTCGGTGACCGATGCATCCGATGCGCTGCTGAGGAGCGCGGCCGGTGCGCACGCAGCGGCAGTAACGGCGAGACCGGCGAGCGTGCACAGGCACGACAACTTGTTGGGGTCCATGGAAGGAGCGATCTCGTCTTCTCTTTATTCGGGTCGGTTTTTGCGGTGTCGCGTCCTGGCTAACCCAGAAGCGCGGTTAGGCGCTTTGCGACGGAGGGCGCGTCCCCTTCGTCGTGCTTGAGATAAACGAATGCCTCGTCCCAGGCTTGGGAGCGAATTTTTTGCGCCCACCGATTGAGCAGATCCTCCGGGTAGGCCGTGCGTCGCAGGCGAAGATACCCCCAGGAAGCGGTGGCCATGAGCGGCGATTCTAGCGCCTCGCCCTCGGCGACGCACAACGCCGCTCCGTGCGATCGGAGCGAGCGCCAGACGTCCTCGTCGAACCAGGACGGGTGTCTAAATTCGAACGCCACGCGTTTGTCCTTCGGCACGAGTGCAAGGAAAGCATCGAGGCGGGCGACGTCCTTTCGGAGAAACGGCGGCAGTTGAAAGAGGAGCGGCCCGAGCCGCGGGCCGAGCCCCTCGATGGCGCCGACGAACGCTTCCAGGGTTTCTTGGGCGTGCTCGAGCTTTGCGATATGGGTGATTCTCTGCGGCGCCTTTACCGCAAAAATGAAACTTTCCGGTACTTCGGTGGCCCAGGCGGAAACCACCTTTGGCGTTGGCATCCGATAAAAGGTGTTGTTGATTTCGACGGTCGGGAAGGCCTCTCCATAGTAACGAAGAAAGTCGCCGGCCTTCAGATCCTTCGGATAAAACGGCCCCTTCCACTCTTTGTATGAGTAGCCGCTCGTGCCGACCAGTACGCGCATGTCCCCCTTTCTACCAGCGACGTGCCGGCGAGGGCCAATGCGGCCTTTTTGCATCGCTCGGGGTGCGAGAGTGGCATTCTCACGTTCTCAGCGCCCGCCCATGCGTGTAAGCTCCGCGTCGTCATGGGCGATCCGAAAACGTCTCGACGTGGTGCGCTACGGACCATCGCAGCGGGAGGCGCGCTCGGATGTGGGGCGCTCGCCGTGCCCGCTGCGCGATTTTTGACCGCGCCGGCTTCGGGGGGCGCATCCGCGGGCCGCTGGATTAGGACGGTGCCCATCAGCGCACTCGCCGAGGGAGAACCGAAGCGCGTCGTGCTCGTCGCCGATCGACGGGACGCGTGGACCCTCGAGAAGGACGTCGAACTCGGTGCCGTCTGGGTCATGCGTCGCCAGGGAAAGACGTTCGCGTGGAGCACGGTCTGTCCTCACCTCGGGTGCGCCGTCGACCGCGGTGGCACGGGCTCTGGTTTCTACTGCCCGTGTCATGATTCGTCGTTCGATCCCAACGGTCGCCGGATGACCGGGCCGTCGCCTCGCGATCTCGACTCCCTGGCGACTCGCGTTGACCCCGATGGCGTGCTCCTCGTCGAGTTTCGTCGATTCAGGCAGGGTACGCAGACCAAAGAACCACTCGGCTGATCAACAATGCATTCGTTTCGTGTTTTGGGCGATTGGCTCGACGATCGCACCGGTTATCGCGGTTCCATTCGGACTCTGCTCGAGGCTCCCGCCGACGCCGATTCCGTCGTGATGCACGCCCTCGCCACCGCCGTCGCGACGTGCTTCGCCGTTCTCGTCCTTTCGGGCATCGTCCTGATGACCGCCTACTCGCCGTCGCCACAGACCGCGTGGGCCAGCGTCCACTTCGTCGAGTTCATCGAACCGTACGGTTGGATCCTGCGCGGCCTCCATTTCTGGGCGGCCCAAGCGCTGTTTATCTTCGCCGGCGCACACGTGCTTTACGGCGCGCTCGTCGCGAGCTACCGGCCGCCGCACGAAATCGGCTGGTGGCTCACCCTCGTCGTGCTCGGCTTGGCGATCGCGCAGGGCATCACCGGCGGGCTCTTGCCGTGGGACCAGCGCGGCTGGTGGGCGCGAATCGTCGAGGGCAACATCGTCGGTTTGGCGCCCGTCGTCGGGGGGTGGATCGAGCAAATGATCTGCGGTGGTCCGGAGCTCGGCGCGTTGGGCCTCACCCGCGCGTATGCCGCGCACGTCCTTCTGCTGCCCCTCCTCATCACGGTGGTTCTTGCGCTGAGATTGCGGTTACGGCGCCGCGAGATGACGCCGTCCGACAGTCTTTGGATCGAGCAGGCCGGCCGTGGGGTTCTCGTCGCCATCGTCCTCCTGTGTGCGCTCTTCGGTCTCACCCGATGGGCACACGGAGCACCGCTCGATGCGCCGGCCGACCCGCTCAGCGATTATCCGGCTCGTCCCGAATGGTTTTTGATGAGCCTTTACGAACTTCGAAAGTTCTTCCACGGATCGTGGGAATTCTGGGGAACGACGCTCATCCCCGGGGCCGCTGGGGCTTACCTTGCCCTGCTCCCCTGGATCGATCGTCCCGG
Organism: Polyangiaceae bacterium; assembly: GCA_050013115.1. Lineage (GTDB taxonomy): Bacteria > Myxococcota_A > Polyangia > Polyangiales > Polyangiaceae > Palsa-1150. Next base: position 133,931 of record JBEKFX010000007.1, on the reverse strand, counting down.
ACGCTCGCGCGCCGCTGTGCTGATGCCCGTCGTCCTCATCTTCGGCGGTGCGATAGGTCTCGGGGCCGCGGCTTACGCCCACGACCGGAAGGATGCCCACTACGCCAAGGCTCGGCAGAAGGCCGATCTCTTCGCCGGCGCCGCGGCGGAACTCGCGATGAAGGGCGTGCCGCCCGGCGGCCCGCTCGAGATGCTGCATCGTGATCCCGAGCTCCGAGGGAGGGATCTCTTCGAAAAGCACTGCGCCAATTGCCACGTCATGGAGGGGTTGGGAGATCCGGAGAAGGCGACCGCGTCCAAACTGGACGGCTGGGGGACGCGCAAGTGGATCGAGGCCATGGTCCATGACCCCGACGCACCCGAATTCTTCGGCCGCGGCGCGTACCAGGGCCAGATGCCGAGCGTCGACCAACGCCCGACGGACCCGAACAAGGCCGAGGGCTGGGTCGCGATGGTGAAAAGCCCAGCCGAGAGGCAGGCGCTCGCGCTTTTCCTAGAGGCGCAGGGGGCCGAGCCGAACGACGACCCTCCGCACGCTCCCTACGATCGGGCCGCACTCGCCCTCGGCGAGAAAATCGTCAGCGAGCGCTGCACGACATGCCATCTTTACAAGGGCGAGGGAGACGACGGTGGGACGGAGATCTCGCCGGAGCTGGCGCACTACGGATCTCTTGCTTGGACGACGACGCAGGTGCAAGACCCCTCATCGCCGAAGAATTACCGCCTGAAAGCGCTCGACTCGAGATTCAAGGGGCATATGCCGCGGTTCGAACGGGAGCTGAGCCCTGCGGACGTCGATATCGTTTCGCGGTGGACACGTGCGCACGCGCGCGGACTCAAGCTGCATTGATGCCGTTCCACGCCGGCTCGACCGTCGACGAGTTGCGGCTCCGTCGCCGTGGCCCCACGATGGGTGCATGACGAAGTCTCGACGGGAAGTTTTGGATGAGTCGCGACGCAAGGGCTTCGCCGCCGGCGCGGCGGCAGTCGCGACCGTCGCCGTGGGTGCTGCGGTCAGCCTACCGCTCGCGGCGGTCGCTGTCGTGCCGACGGCCGTGCTCGGCTGGCGCTGGTGGAAGCATCGCGCCGAAAACGGGATCAAGTTCTAGCGCGCCGGGCACCCGTTTCGCCTGCGTGCCCGTCGCCGGCGTCGATGGGCGTCTTGCGTCTGCCTTGGTCCTTTTTGGCTGCGTCTGCCGGAGGGCTTCGTGAGGCTTGGCTGCCGGAGGGCTTCGTGAGGCTTGGCTGCCGGAGGGCTTCGTGAGGCTTGGCTGCCGGAGGCCTTCGCGAGGCTTGGCTGCCGGAGGCCTTCGCGAGGCCGAGGTAGGGCCAGGTGAGCTGATCGCAGCCGAAAATGAGACACGGCGGGTACCGTCGACCCCGTGGATGACGGAACCTCTCATCTCAGGCCATGAGGTCACCGGAGTTGACGGAAACGTGCGGGCGGGGTTGTTTTCAAAGCAGACCGTGTTGTCGCAGCCCACGACACAAGAGTTGGCACCGCCGCCGCCCGTCGGCGCGTGGCAGCCACTTGCTTCGGCTGGCCAGGGCGCGGCCGCCGTGGTCTGGCGGGCCCGACACGTGCGCACCGGTTGCGTCGGCGCGCTCAAGATCGCGCGCGGTCCCGACGCGATCCTGGCCCTCGCGCGCGAGGCGGCGGTGCTCGCCCGAGTGGCGCGACGTTGGGGGCCCGCGTTGGTGGATGCGGGGCACGGATTCATCGTCACCGAATGGGTCGAGGGCGAGCCCGTGGGTCGCGCGACGGAGCGCTCCCATCGAATCGAGACGGCTGCGATCGTCGCCCACGGGGTGGCGCGCGCGCTCGAGGAGCTCCACGAGGCGGGCGTTCACCACGGCGATGTCACGCCGTCGAACATTCTGCTGGCGCCGCGCCGGCCGCGTTGCGATACCCCGACCGACCGCGGCGCCACGCTCATCGACCTGAGTCTCGCCGGGGCGCCGGGCGTGGCCTTCGGGGGCACCCCCCGGTACGCGGCTCCCGAGCTCCGCGAGCGGGGCGAAGCGGGGCCGGCAGCCGACTTGTGGGCACTCGGCGTCGTCCTCGCGGAGATCTTGGACCCGCGCGCGGCTGCGGCAGACCCCCGCGACGCCGTTGCCCCCTTTCGATGCGAGGAGGAAAGCGAGCCCGCTCGGTGGGTCCTTTCTCTTGTCGCTGCCGCTCCGGGGGGCCGGCCGGCTGCGGCCTGGCTCGCGCGGCGCGCGGCTCGTTGGCTGGGGCTGGCCATCGACGAAGACGAGGCTGTGCGCACGCGCGTCGAGCGCGTGCGTCGCGCGTATCTCCGGGAGCGATCGCGCGACATCGCGCCGCGCGCCATCGTCTCGCCCGACATCGAGCAGCCAGCTCGCGCGTGGCTGGAAGACGCCGTTGCCTGGGCCAGCAAGCTGGCGCCCGAGGCGGAATCAGCGCCCCAGCTTGCTGCGGAGCCCTCCTCTCGCGTCGTCGAACCGCTAACGGCCGTGCGGCGTGCGCGCTGGCTCGTAGCGCTGACAGGACCCAGTGCGGCCGCCTGGCCGGTCCCCAGCGAAGGCCAAGGGGAAGGTGACATGACGGCGCGCGCCGTCGCGCTCGCCCGAACTCGCGATCCCGCAGCGTGGACGCGGGAGGATTTCGTCGGCACACGCGACGTTGCGCCGCCGGGCTGGTCGGAGATCGTCCCGAGCGGGGACCCGCTCGATCGCGCCTTGCGGCTGATGCGAGAGCTCACCCGGCCGTCGCCCAGTCCAGCGGCGCTGGCCGCGGCCGAGGACGACGTGGCGCGTTCGACGGCGCCGCTTGCGCTCGTGCTGCAGCTTGCCTCGGCCCTCGCGCGTGCTGGTGAGACGGGGCGCGCTTGGGCCGCGCTTCTTTCGGCGCACGGCCCGGAAGCCGACGCGTTGCGTGGAGAACTGGCTCGACGCCGCGGCGATCTCGACGAGGCCTGCGCCTGCGCGACGCGCGCGGCAACCGGGCCCGCACCCGCCCAATGGATCGCGCGGGCGACTCTTGCCCGGCTCGCCTGGGATCGGGGTGACCTGGACGGCGCGGACGTTTGTCTCGAGGGGGCGCGCGGTCCGGCCGCCGCCGAAATGCGGGCGCTGGTAGCCTGGCGTCGAGGTGCGCACGACGCCGGGCTGCCCATCGTCGAGCAGGCGTTGCTCGAGACGATGGACATCGAGGTGTCGGCGCGCCTCGAAGGGGTGCGCGGGTTGCTCGAGATGGGCCGGGGCGCTTCGGGCGCGGCGCTCGACGGGTTCGGTCGAGCCGTCGAGCTCGCGACGCGCGCCGGTGCGGTGGTTGAGGAGGCGACCTATTTGACGAGCGAGGCTGCGGCCGCCGTGGACATGGGGCTCTTGGGGAGGGCGCTCGCCGCCGCAACGCGGGCGGCGCTGCTCTGGGAACGGCTCGGGCGCCCCGCGCGCGCAGCGCGCGCATGGCTGGCCCGCGCAGCGGCGCTCTCGACCATTGGGGCCTTGCATGCTGCCGACGATGCAGCGGAAGAAGCGCGAGCCCGGGCTGAAGAGGCCGGAGACGCGGAAGCGGCTGCATTTGCGCGTTGGGCGCAGGTCGAGGTGAGGCCACCCGGTGATCCCCAGGCGCGAAGTTGGGCCATCGAGGCGGCAGACGGCCTCCTCGGAAGTCACATCGAATCACGGCTGCGGGCGACCGCACGACTCATCGTGTGGGCGCCCGACGCGGTGGACGCGCGCGAGGGGCCAAGGTGGGACGAGGTCGCTTCGTCTGCGAGCGGTCCGGCCCGCTGGGAGTGGTGGGGCGCGCGAGCGCTCGCCTGTCTCGCAGCGGCACCGGCCCCCGGCGACGAACGGGTTGTCGGCGCGCTGACGGGCCTCGCAGACCTTCCGGCACCACTCGGTTCGAAAGGGCCGGCTCTTGAGGCGGCCCAGCGATTGGCCACCCGACTGGGCAACGGCGAAGCTGCGCGTCGCTTCGACTTCGCCCGCTCTCAGGCGGCGCGCGCCCTGCTGGAGGGGACTCCACCCGAGCTTCGCGCGTCGTTCGCGTCGGTCACCTGGACGCGAACCGCCGGCATCGAGGGCGTGATGAGCGACGCGGCCTTCGCGCCCGCACAAGTGGCGCAACTCGAGTCGATCGTCCGTTCGCTGTCCGGGCGCGATCGACTGCGTCCTTTGCTCGAGCAAGTCCTCGACACGCTCGTGCTCTGGACGGGCGTTGAGCGGGGTCTGCTCCTCTTGCGGGCGCCCGACGGACGGCTCGTCCCGCGCGCGGCTCGCAACCTGGCCCGGGACGATATTGGCGGCGAGCAGCTTGCGCTCTCGCAGACGATTGCGCGGCGCGCGATCGAGAGCGGCGACGCCGTCGTCGCCACCGACGCGCTCTCGACGCTCGGTGACCTGCACGCCAGCGTCCACGCCCTTCGTCTTCGCAGCGTGCTCGCTGTGCCCCTCCAGGCGCGCGGCGAGACCCTCGGCGTGGTCTATCTCGACGATCGCATTCGACGCGGAGCATTCGGACCGCGCGAGCTTGCGTGGGTGCGGGTCGTCGCCTCACAAGCCGCCATGGCGGTAGCCGACGCGCGCGACTCCGTCCTTCTGCGTCGGGCTGCAAGACGCGCGGAACGGGCCCGTCATCGGGTCGAGACGATGTTGCGGGAGAAAGAGGCCGAGCTCGACGTCACGAAGACAGAGCTCGAAATCGTGCGCGAGAATGGTGGGACGCGGCACCGCTACCACGAGATCGCCGGCCGCAGCGAACCGATGCGCAGCCTGCTCCGGCTCGTCGACCGCGTGGCCGCGAGCGACGTGCCGGTTCTCATCGTGGGAGAGAGCGGCACGGGCAAAGAGCTGGTGGCCCGCGCGGTTCACGCCCACGGGGCGAGAGCGGGTAGACCCTTCGTCAGCGAAAACTGCGCGAGCGTGCCCGAGACATTGCTCGAGTCGACGCTGTTCGGTCACGTTCGCGGTGCGTTCACGGGGGCGTCTTCCACCCGGGCCGGTCTCTTCGACATCGCCGATCGCGGGACGCTCTTTCTCGACGAGATCGGCGAGATGTCGCTCGCCATGCAGGCGAAACTGCTCCGCGTTCTGCAGGAGGGCGAAGTTCGTGCCGTCGGCGGTGAACGGGTTCGCAAAGTGGACGTGAGGGTCATTGGCGCCACCCACCGCGACCTCTCGGCGATGGTCGCTTCGGGCGAGTTCAGGGAGGATCTCTTTTATCGGCTCAACGTCATCGCGCTGTGCGTGCCTCCGTTGCGCGAGCGATCCGAAGACATTCCGGTGCTCGTCGAACACTTCGTCGGCAAACACAGGCCGGGCGGATCGGTGAAAGTCACCCGAGCCGCGATGGCGAAGCTTGTCGCGTTTCCGTGGCCGGGCAACGTCAGGCAGCTGGAAAACGAGATCCGTCGTGCTCTCGTCCTCAGCGACGGGGCGATCGACTTGCAGGATCTCTCCGCCGATGTGTTGCGCGGCGGAACGAATGCCTCGCGCGGCTCCGGCCTCGACCTGCGATCGCGCGTCGACGCCCTCGAGACCGAACTCGTGCTCGAAGCGATGGCCAAGACGCGCGGCAATCAGACCCGCGCTGCGCAGCTGCTCGGACTCTCGCGCTTCGGCCTTCAGAAGATGATGAAGCGACTCGGCGTCAAGCCCTCCCCCTGAGCACGACGGGCCACGCGATGTCGATCGCGAGACGCGCCGTAGCCGGTGAGGTCGAGCGACGCCACCCTGCAATCGTCAAGCTCGCAGGTGCACACAGGATGCAGGTCGGTCCGTCGACCGGTGGCTCGAGGCGACAATCCTGCGTCGCGTGGAGGCCGGCCCCGCCGGTGCGGCGAGATTTCCGCCGCCGCGCCGGGACCGGAGAAGGGCCGATCACGCTTCCGCGTAATCGGCGCCGCCGTTGTCCGAACGCGGACCGCCGTCGCCACCTCGGCGATTCCGCTCGATCCATCGGTGGACGACGACGAGCAGAGGAGGCTGAACGACCCGGGTCAGGATGGCCAGGATGAGCGATCCTCCGATGACGACGATCGCGAGCGGCTTCTGGGTCTGTGACCCGATGCCGTTCGATAGCGCGGCCGGCAGCAGTCCGAGCGTCGCCACGAGCGTCGTCATCAAGACCGGGCGAAACCGCTTTTCAGCTGCTTCGCGCGCAGCGAGCTCGATCGCGTGACCTTCGGTCTCGCGTAGTCGCTGAAAATACGTAACGACGAGAATGGCGTCCTGAATCGCGATCCCGAAGATCGAAATGAAGCCCATGGCTGCCGAGACGGAGAAGTTTTGGTGCGTGATGAGAAGGGCGAGCACTCCTCCCGTACACGCAACGGGGATGCTGATGATGACGATGATCGTGTCCCACCACGTTTTGACCGCGCTGTACGTCAAAAACGTGATGAGAACGACGGTCAGCGGGATGATGATTTGAAGGCGTCCCTCCGCCTCATGGAGCTCGTTGATCTCGCCAGCCCATTCGAGCCGCGTGTCGTACGGACGACACGTCTTGGTCCAGCCGGGCGGCGCCTTGTCGCATTGGGGAATCTCGCGGTCGATCTGGGCTTGGGCATCGGCGATGGTTCCGGCAAGGTCGCGCCCGCGGACACTGAACTTGACGGGGCTGTAGCGCACGCCGTCCTCGCGATAAATCATGGCCGGGCCCTCGGCCATCTCGATATCGGCGATCTCGCCGAGTGGGATGAAGGCGCCGTCCGGTGTCGATACCGTAATCTCGCGAATGGCCTCGAGACTCTGCCGGTAAGCGGCCTTCCAACGAACCGTGAGGTCGAAGAACTTCTCGCCTTCGTAGACCTCCGTCACCGCCTGTCCCCCGATGGCCGCCTGGATCACGGCGTCGACGTCACCCGTATTGAGGCCGTATCGCGCACAGTCGGCACGCCGGGGCGTGATCTTCATGCTCGGCTGTCCGAGCGACCGAAAGAGACCGAGATCGGCGACGCCGGGCACCTTGCTCATGACGTCGACGATGGCGTTGGCGAGGGCTTCGTTTCGCTGGAGATCCTTGCCAAAGACTTTAACGGAGTTCTCGCCCTTGACGCCGCTGATCGCTTCTTCGACGTTATCGCTGATGTATTGCGAGAAATTGAAGACGACGCCGGGGAAGGCCTCCTGCAGCTCGCCGTTGATCTCCTCGGTGAGCTTTTCCTTGGTGAGGCCCCTCGGCCATTCGTCGAATGGCTTGAGAGGGGCGAAGAACTCGATGTTGTAAAAGCCCGATACGTCGGTCCCGTCATCCGGACGGCCGAGCTGTGAGACGACGGTGACCACCTCGGGGTGCTTTCGGTTCGTATCGTCGCACACGGTGTTCGGGTCCGTCGGACACCCGCGGAGAATGGCGCGCATGCGACCCACGTACTTGGCGCTCTGGTCGAGCGAAATCGACATGGGCAGCGTCGCGCGAATCCAAAAGTTGCCCTCTTCGAGCTTCGGCATGAACTCGCGCCCCAAGAGCGGGAAAAGCGCGACGCAGAGGACGATCGGGAGAAGACTGAAGGCCAGCGCGCTTCGCGGGAAGCGCATCGCGAGGTCGAAGGCCGGGCTGTAGACGCGATGGAGAACGCGCATGATGGCGCTCTCCTTTTCTTCCGCCTGGGCCGGCAGCACGCTGGAAGCCAGCACGGGCGTCAACGTCAGCGCGAGGCAAATCGCCCCGCCGATGGCAAAGGCGTAGGTTCGGGCCATGGGCGCGAAGATGACGCCCGACACGCCGGTCATCGTGAAGAGCGGGAGAAAAGCGACCCCGATGATGAGCGTCGAAAAGGTCATGGGCGTCGCGACTTCGCGCGCGCTCTGCTCGATTCGCTCGATCATGGTCCCGCGCCCGTGCGGCCCGAGGTGACGGAAGATGTTTTCCATCATGATGACGGTCGAATCGACGACAATCCCGAAGTCCACCGCTCCGAGCGAAATCAAATTGGCGGAGGTGTTTGTCGCCACGAGACCGCAAAAAGCAATGAGCAGCGCGAGCGGGATGTTGATCGCCGTGATGATCGCGGCCCGTCCGTGCCCGAGAAAGAGGAGCAGGACGACCGTGACGAGACCCATGCCGACGATCAGGTTTTCGAGCACCGTGTGGGTCGTGACGGCCACGAGGGCGCCGCGATCGTAATATGGCTCGATGTCCATGCCCGGGGGCAGGATATGATTGTCGTGAATGTACTTCAGCCGCTTGTAGACGCCTTCGAGCGTCTTTGGCGTTTCGGCGCCGTAGCGCATGAGGATGATCCCCTGAACGACGTCGGGCTCTGCGTTGTACCCGACGATGCCGAGCCGGGGAGCGTGTCCGATGTTCACGTCGGCCACGTCGTGAATGCGAACGGGAGTCCCCTTCTGTTCGGCGATGACGATGTTCTCGATGTCCTCGGTTTGCGGGCTGCGCGATCCGAGAAGCCCGATCCCGCGTACGTCGTATGACTGCTCTCCCGTAAATACCCGATCGCCACCGACGTTCTGGTTTGCGTTCTGAATGGCGGTCGTCACCTGATTCAGCGTGGCGCCATGTCCGCGCAATCGATAGGGATCGACCTCGACGTGATATTGCTTCGTCGTGCCTCCGTAGCTCGTGACGTCGATGACGCCCTGGACCTGCCGCCATTGGCGCTCCATGACCCAGTCTTCGGTCGCCTTGAGATCATTCAGGGAATACCCCTTTCCCGTGAGCCGGTAGCGGAAGACTTCGCCGATTGCGTTCCAGGGCGACAGCTGGCCGGTGAGACCCGCGGGGAGCTGGACGAATTGAAGCCGATTGATGACTTCTTGGCGGGCGCTTTTGTATTCAGTGGCCCATGTGAAGTAACACTTGACGTCGCTCAAGCCGAACAACGAAAAACTACGAATGTGATCGAGCCCGGGCATTCCGAAGAGGCCGATCTCCATCGGGATCGTCACATACCGTTCGGTCTCCTCCGCTCCCCATCCGGGCGGCTGCGTCAGGACCTCGACGAGGGGCGGACACGGATTCGGGTAGGCTTCGATGTCGAGCTGGCGATAGGCGCCGAGGCCGAGCACGATGAGCAGAACCGCACTCGCGTACACGATGAACGGCATGCGAAGTGCGCCAGCGACGATTCGTTGAATCATTGGTTTCTATTTCTCGTCCGGCTTCCGGCTGATGGAGAACATGGGCGCGTGGGCCAACGGAGCCCGCGGCGTGGCGGCCGCTGAGAGGGAGGGGATGGCGGCGTGGCGGCCGTTGAGAGGGAGAGGATTGCGGCGTGGCGGCCGTTGATGGGAGGGGGATTGCGGCGTGGCGGCCGTTGAAGGGGAGGGGAATGGCGGCGTGATCGCACAAGGTCCGGGGCGCGAGCGTCAGCCAGCGTCAGCAAGGTGCATACCTGCGTTTTCGGTCGGTGGCGAAAGCCCAGGCGATTCTTGTCGGTAGGCTTCGCCTGGTTTCCTTCGAGCTTGGAACGCGATTCGCTCGCGGTCGGACGTTAGGGCATGATGTCGCGGCGGTGCAGCGACATGCGGGGCAGTGCGTCTCGCCGTGGGCGCGACGGCATCCGTGGGTTGCTTTTCATCGGGGATGTCAAAGGGCCAACCCGGCCGGAAGCGGATGGGCCGGTCCGGCTGCCCACCGACTTGGAGGCGACCGGCGGGCTTGGGGCGAGCTGCCGCATTTGCGGATCCACCGGCCTCGGTCTGGACCCACCTGACTCCCCGAGAATCGGTCTGGACCCACCTGACTCGCCGAGAAGACGCGGCTGTGCGGACGATCCCGGGCGCGGGCCGTGCGGGGCCCGCGTGGCCTCGACCACCAGCCCCGGAATCGATCATAGCGGACCAGGTTGCCCGAGCCGGTCGGCCGCCGGGGAGGGCGACGCCTGCCGGCCCTTGTCGCGACGCGGGAAAGGACATTGCGTGCAAGCGGCCTCGAATTCAAAGACAATGGGGCTGGCCATCGCGAAACTGCGGCAGAACACATCGAATCCCCTCACCTCAAGGACGGTCCAGTGGTGGCGATGAATCCGTTTGCGAAATTGACCCGCCCTCAGCGGAACGCTTTCGCCGCGTCGCTTGCCGGCTGGACCCTCGACGCATTCGACTATTTTCTGTTCGTCTTCGCGGTGAGCTCGATTGCCGCCGAATTCCGCGTGGGCGTGCACGCCGTCGCCGAGGGGATCTTTTGGACGCTCGCCACGCGGCCGGTGGGAGCTCTCCTCTTCGGCTGGCTTGCGGAGCGCTACGGGCGGCGACCGATTCTGATGGTCAACGTGATTGGTTATTCGGCGTTCGAGCTCGCGTCGGCGTTCGCACCGAATCTGACGACGCTTTTGCTTTTGCGCGCGCTCTTCGGAATCGCGATGGGCGGCGAGTGGGGTATCGGCGCCGCGCTGGCCCTCGAGACGCTGCCGGCCAGTCGTCGTGGGTTTTTCTCAGGACTGCTGCAAGAGGGCTATGCGCTCGGGTATCTTCTTGCGTCACTCGTCTTCAAGTTCATCTTCGATCGCATCGGGTGGCGGGGCATGTTCGTCGTGGGTACCGCGCCCGCGCTGCTTGTCTTTTACATCCGTCATGCTGTCGCGGAGTCGCCCGCGTGGCTGGCAGGGGCCCACGGGCGACGGCACATGGGGCGGGAAATCAAGGCGGTGCTTTCGGGCCACGCACCGTTGCTCCTGTTTTTGGTCGTCCTCATGGCCTGCTTCAACGCCTTCAGCCATGGATCGCAAGACCTTTATCCGACCTTTCTCAAGGTGCAGCACCATTTCGACTCGTCGAGCACCGGGACGATCGCGATCGTCTATACGATCGGGGCCCTCTGCGGCGGCGTCTTCTTCGGGACGCTCTCGGAGCGCATCGGCCGTCGTCGTGCCATCGCACTCGCAGCGCTGCTTGCGCTCCCGCTCATACCCCTCTGGGCCTATTCGACGACCGTGCCGATGTTCGCGATCGGGGGGTTCGCGATGCAGTTCATGGTGCAGGGTGCTTGGGGCATCGTACCGGCTCATTTGAACGAGCTGTCGCCGCCAGCCGTGCGTGCGATCCTGCCCGGCTTCGCGTATCAACTCGGCAACCTGGCGATGTCGAAGCTCGCCCCATGGCAAGCCGGCATGGCGGAAAGTCGTGGCGACGACTACGCGCGCGTGCTGTCGTGGACGATTGGCGTCGTTGCCATTCTACTCGCGGCGGTTACGCTTGCCGGGCGCGAGGCGAAGAACGCCGACCTCGGGTCGAGCGGGTGAGCGGTTTGCGGCGCTTCGAGGCGTGCGGCCACTCGGTGGCGCCCCCTTCGTCCAACCCTCTTCACTTCGTAGAGTCCCCCGCCGGGGCCGTAGTGCCTTCCGACGGGATCGGGGCATGGGAAGGCCATGGTTCCGGCAAAAAGAGGGGCGGATCGCGGTTCACCTTCAGCGAGACCCGCCCTATCTCGATCTCTTCGCCGACCGCGTCGAGGGTAAACCGGCCGATAATGTCGTAAGTCCCTTCTTCCGAGGGAGCGCAGGCGACGGGCGCTTGGACCACCTTGTAGCTGCCGGGCGACAGCTGCTCCGGGAAAAGGACGGGCTCCTTCTGCCCGGCACACGGCAGGGGCGAGCCCTTCTTGTACGTCAGAAAGGCCAGATGCGCGGGCCCCACCTCGAGCGGATGGCTGCTGTCGTTCACGATGGCGACGACGACGTGGTAATCGCCTCGGGCCCAGGCCAATGGGGGCAGGGGAGGGGTCGCTTGGCCTCCGGTCATCGCGACGAACAGGCCGGGCCGCGAAGGATACGGCCGAGGAACGACGCTTCCTTCCTCAACGTCCAGTCGGAAGGTTCGGACGAGGTCACCACGATCGGTCCGTGCGGAACCTCCGAACGCGACGTATACGCCCACATCGTAGCGACCCGGCAGAGGCATCGCGCAGTCGAGGTTGCTTTCGAGAACGAGCGACTGTCCCGGCGCGAGAGAGGTCGGCGCTCGGGCCTCGCCCGATGGGTCGAGATGGTCGTTACAGAGAAAGGACACGCCGTCGCGTTCGGCGGTGAACGCGACGCGAGGCCAGCCGAAGTCCACGGTTCGCGTGCCGGCGTTGGTCAGACGGAGGGCGACGGACCGGCCGCCTACGCCGAGCGCCTCGACGAGGTATGGAACGCGGGCAGGCGCTCTGACGGACGCGCGCAAGTCGGGTTGATGCGCGATCGGGACCCCTTCTGCAGGAGGGGGCGACCAGGGCGCTTCCGGCATGGCCAGCGGGGGGCGCTGCGATGCCGGCGGGGAGCAGCCGAGGAGTGCGAGGAGAAGAACGGCCGAGCATCTCATCGCAGGGTCCCTCCATCCGGCGTCGTCATCCGTCGTCGATGGTCGAAGCCGGTGTAGTGAAAGCGCTGCCGGGCCGGCGGGCGACCTCGCGCTGCAATGCGCGCCCGGACGCGCTAGGTTGCCTGCCTTGCGGCGCACGACGGCGAAGCGCGCGGACCCCCTCCCATGAAACTGTCTCGTGCATCGGTCTACGCGTTTTACGGGTTGACGGTCCTGGCCGAGAAGGCCGACGGCGGGTACGTCCCGCTCTCCGAGATCCACGAACGGTACGGCGTTCCCGAAAAGCATCTCGCGAAGATTTTTCAGGTGCTCGTCAAGGCCGGCATTCTCGAGTCTGCCAGAGGCGTCAATGGTGGCTTCGCGCTCGCCCGGCCTGCAACCACGATTTCGCCGCTCGACGTCGTCAAGGCCATCGAGGGACCGATTGACGAGGCGGGCTGCCTTCTCCTCCAGGAGAAGTGCGCCAGCGACGGCGTCTGCCGAATCAATGCGGTCTGGCGTCGCGCTCAGCACGCGATGCTGACCGTGCTGCGTCAGGCAACGCTCGCCGACATGGTCGGAGACCCGAAGCGCCGGCTGCACCCTCCTCCGGCAGGGGTCGAACGCGCGCCGAAGGACGAGCTCGCTCAAGGGCACCCGGTCGCGGTGGGACGCATCACTCGTACCTGAGCGCGTCGATCGGGTCGAGGCGCGATCCCTTCCGCGCCGGGTGGAGACCGGTGGGACGGGGGCCGCTGTGGGACGGGGGCCGCTGTGGGACGGGGCCGCTGTGGGACGGGGCCGGGGTGCCGCTGTGGGACGGGGGCGACTTGAACACGAAGTCAGCCCTACGCCGACGAGCGCGCTGAAGCCAAACGACAGGTGACGAAACGTGGGGGTGAGGCGTGCGTGGTCCGTCATTGCAGCTTCAAGCGGTAACCGACACCCGGTTCGGTGACGAGAAAGCGCGGCCTCGCCGGATCGCGTTCGAGCTTGTTGCGAAGATGTCCGACGTAGACGTGCAAGTACTGCCTTTGCGTCGCGTAGCGCGGGCCCCAGACGTCTTTCAGCAGTTGCTGATAGGTCAGCACGCGCCCGGCCTTGCGCGCGAGCGTGGCGAGAAGCTTGTACTCGATGGGCGTCAGGCGTACCTCGTCGCCGCCGACCGTGACGACGCGGCGGGTCAGATCGATTCGCAAGTCGCCGAGAGTGAACACGCCGTCCTTCTTGTCCCCGCGTTGCTCAGCGTGCCTGGCTGCGACCCGGATGCGCGCCATGAGCTCCGGAAGACTGAAGGGCTTGGTCAAGTAGTCGTCTGCGCCCGCGTCGAGCGCTGCGATCTTGTCCTCGTCTTGCCCGCGCGCCGACAGAATGATGATCGGCGTCTCCGTCCACTCCCGGAGGCGTCTCGTCACTTCGATGCCATCCATGTCGGGCAACCCGAGGTCGAGAAGGATGACGTCCGGGTGCCGCGAAGCCGCCTCGGCCAGCCCGGCCTCTGCCGTCGCCGCTTCGATGACCGCGTATTCACTCGCCGCAAGCGAGTTTCTCAAGAAGCGCCGAACCTGTGACTCGTCGTCGATGACGAGCAGCGTCAGATCCGTCATCCGGCGTCTCCGAGCGGCAGCCGTGGCGGCTGACCTTCGATCGGAAGTGTGAAGCGGAACACGGCGCCCCCGCCGTGCCGGTTCTCGGCCCATATGCGCCCGCCGTGCGCCTCGACGATGGCTCGGCAGATCGCGAGCCCCAAGCCCGCGCCGCCGCTCGCGCCTTCCCGAGGCAGTCGATAGAACTTCTCGAAGATCCGGTCGACCAGATCAGCGGGGATGCCCGGCCCGCGATCGGCGACTTCGACGAGGACATGGCCACCGCCTGGGTGCGCCGAAATGTCGACCGGACTGCCGCTCGGTGTGTACTTGGCGGCGTTCTCGAGCAGGTTGATGAAGAGCTGCTCGACGAGGACCCCGTCGATGGGAACGGGGGGCAGCCCCGGTGGCACGCTCACCGTGATGGCCCTTCCCCGGAGCTGGTCCTCGAGGCGATCGAGGGCAGCGCCGATGACTCCTTCGATGGGCTGCCATTCCTTGGCGATTTTGACTGCTCCCGACGTCAGTCGCGTCATGTCGAGCAAGTTTCTGACGAGGCGGTTGAGCCGTTGGGCTTCCTCGTGAATCGTCTCGACGAGATCTCGACGCACCGGAGAGGCGATCTCCGGTTCGGACTCGAGCAGCGCACTCGCCGATCCCGTGATGACCGACAACGGCGTGCGCAAGTCGTGTGAGACGGAGCTCAGGAGTGAGCTTCGGAGTCGCTCCGCCTCCATTTGCAGGTTTGCCCGTTGGGCTTCTTCGCCGAGGCGACTGCGCTCGAGCGCAGTCGCGACCTGGCTGGCGAAAAGATGGAGGAGCGTGCGCTGATCCACGTCGTGGAACCGATGTGGATCGCTCGGTATGACGCCGAGCACCCCGATTCGCCCCTGTGCGCCGCGTAAGGGAACGTAGAGAGCGCTCGCCGACGGAAGGGTGTCGGTCCCGAGCCCGGCGGTCTTGTCGTGCGAAAAGACCCATTCGACGACGCCGCGTTCCTTTTCGTCGGGGTTGAACGAGTGCGAACCGGTTGCGACGTTGTCGAGGTGGCCCTCCTCCGTCTCGAGGAGGATCGCCACCGTGGCCTCGAAGACCTCGTGCACGTGCTCCGCAGCTACGCTTGCAAGGTTTCGGGTGGCTCGCGTGGCGGCGAGCTCGCGACTCATTCCGTACAGGCTCGCGGTGCGGCGCTCTCGAAATCGCGCCTCGTCGGCCTGGAGCCGCACGCGGCGGGTGAGATTGCTGATGACGACGGCGACGACGAACATGACCGCGAACGTCACGACGTGTTGAAAGTCGGATACGGCAAAATTCAGGTAGGGCGGGACGAAGAAGAAGTCGAGGAGCAGCACGCTCAGGATCGCGGCGACGATCGACGGGCCATACCCGAATCGCAACGACACGAGGATGATCCCGAGGAGGTAGATCATGACGACGTCGGCCAGCTGGCGTCGGCCGAAGAGAAGCCACGCGACGCCGGTCGCAGCGACGGCCGCAGCCATGCTGGCGGCGTAAGCACGCACCTCGAATTTCGGCCCGGGCGGCGATGACCCGTCCGGCGAAGGTCGTGCCGACGCGGCCGGATCGCCCGTGATGACGTAAACGTCGATATCGCCGCTCGATCGGACGATCTCGTCGAGGATGGACGGAGAGAGAAAGTCGTGCCAGTGCGGATGAGTGGGTTTGCCGATGACGATTTTGGTCACGTTCCGCGTGCGCGCATAGCGGACGGTCTCCTCCGCAGCATTTTCGCCCTTCAGCGTCACGGTCTCGGCACCCAGTTGCTCGGCGAGGCGCAGGTTGTCGGAAAGCCGTTGGCGGTCGGCATCCGACATCCGCAACGACGCCGGCGTCTCGACGAAAGCGGCGATGCATGGTGCGTGCAGGCTGGTTGCCATGCGTCGCGCTGCACGAACGAGGCGAGCCGACGACGGGCTCGAGCTCACGCAGACGAGGATCCGATCGGCGGTCGCCCACACACGCTGGATGCCATGTTCGGCCTTGTAGTGGCGCATCTCCGCATCGACGCGTTCGGCGACGCTCCGAAGCGCGAGCTCGCGCAGGGCGATGAGGTTGCCCTTGCGAAAGAAGCTCTCGATCGCGCGCTGGGCCTGGTCGGGGATGTACACCTTGCCGTCGTTCAGCCGGTCGAGCAGCTCGGCGGGCGGCAGGTCGATGAGGCGGACCTCGTTCGCCTCCTCGAGAACCCGATCGGGGACGGTTTCGCGAACGACGACACCGGTGATCTGCGCGACGACGTCATTCAGGCTCTCGATGTGCTGGACGTTGAGCGTCGTGTAGACGTCGATGCCGGCATCGAGCAGCTCGTCCACGTCTTGCCACCTCTTCGCGTGCCGAGACCCCGGCGCGTTCGAGTGTGCAAGTTCGTCGATCAAGATGAGACCCGGTCTTCGGGCGAGGGCCGCGTCGAGATCGAACTCATCGACGACGATGCCGCGGTGATTGACCTTACGACGAGGCAGCAATTCGAGCCCGATGACGAGGGCGCCGGTGTCGAAGCGACCGTGGGTCTCGACGACTCCGATAACGACGTCGCGCTTGAGGTCGCGTTCGCTGCGAGCGGCCTCGAGCATCGCGTACGTCTTGCCGACTCCCGGCGCGGCGCCGAAAAAAACGAGGAGTTTGCCGCGCCGGGCTCGCCGCTCCTGTCCGCTCACCTGCCGTAAGAGCTCGTCGGGATCGGCGCGTGCCTCGGTCATCGCGCGATCCTAGTGGATACGATTGCAGTCTACTGCGACGTCCCGCAGTCTACTGCGACGTCCCGAACTCCGTCATGTTCGCCGGTGGAGGCCCCATGCCAGACCGGCGACGGCCATCAGTGCGAGGGTAGCTTCCGCACCGAATGTCTCGTGCCGGAGGACGGCGCCGACGACGCGGATCAAGCTCGCGACACCCAAGAGGCACGCGGCCAGGAGGACGTCGACATCGACGACGCCCGGCTCCCAGCCGCGATTCACTTCAGCCCGCCCGGGCACGCGATACGGCGACGACATCATCGCCGCGACCGGGTGCAAGAAGTATGTCCGCGGCCCGCGAGGCGAACGGCCCAACCGATCGCCTTGCAGGCGATCGACACGGCGAGCGCGGCAAGGAGAATGAGCGCCACCAAACCTTCGATTGTCGGTGGGGTTCGATGGCGTTCGACGGCGAAGCGGGCTGCGCATAGCGAAAGGAGAACCAGCTGCGTCAGGACAATGGCGCGATCGAGCCTGGCCTCGTCGATCCGCTCGGTCGGGCCGGAGCGGACGATCGTTCTCGACCGGTACGGGGTTCGAAATGCCGACGTGGGCTTCATGACCGCCCTCCTCTTCGTTTCGAACCGTAAGGACCGAACGCTAAATGTTCGCTAAAAAGCAGACGTCGTCGGGGCCCTCGTCTTCCATCCGAAAACGATGGCGACTTCGTCGGATGCTCGAAAAATGCCGCGCTCGAGTGCGAGGCGTTACCTTGGGTCCGGGTCGAACGCCTTGGGTCCGGGTCGAACGCCTCGGGTCCGGGTCGAACGCCTTGGGTCCGGGTCGAAGGTCGAACGCCTTGGGTCCGGGTCGAACGTCGGGTCCGACGTCCTCGAGCTCTGCGTTTGGGCGCAGTATTTGCGCGCCGCCGTGGCACGCGCAGGCTCGCCCGACTGCACGACGCCTGCGGCGGTCGGGCGGTCGGACGATCGCGGGGGCGGCCTTCCGCATCGCCTTGCGCAAGGCGAGCTGTCTTCGGGCGATCGCGCGCCCTTGCGGCGGGTCTGACGGCGGCTATGGATCGTCGCTTGCTGGTGGGCGAACTCGCGTTGACCGACACAGCCGACAACCTGGGACGGGTGCTTCGCGTGCGGGGGTCCATTGTGGACGTTGCCTTTGCGCCCGGCCGTGCGCCGCCGCGATTGCACGAGGCTCTCGAGGTTCACACCGACGGTTCACGCAGGATCGTGCTCGAGGTTCAGCAGCACCTCGACGGGCGAACGGTCCGTACGGTCGCCATGAACGTGACCTCAGGGCTCCGGCGCGGCGAGGCGGTCCGCCGCACGGGGGGTCTCCTGAAGATGCCGGTCGGGGACGCCGTGCTCGGGCGCCTGATCAACGTACTCGGGGAGCCTGCCGACGGCCTTGGGGGCTTCCCGGCTGACATCGTGTGCAAGCCGATCCATCGACTTTCCCCTCCATTTCAGGAGCAAGCCGCAAAGCGGGAGGCCTTTCAGACGGGGATCAAGGTCATCGACCTTCTCGCGCCGCTGGTTCGTGGAGGCAAGGCGGGACTCTTCGGGGGCGCGGGGGTGGGCAAGACGGTGCTCATCATGGAGCTCATTCGGACGACCGTCGCGCACTACGCTGGTGTTTCGGTGTTCGCTGGCGTCGGAGAGCGCTCGCGTGAAGGTCACGAGCTCCTCATCGAGCTGACCGCGTCCGGGGTCCTTGAACGAACCGCGCTCGTCTTCGGTCAAATGAACGAGCCGCCGGGGGCGCGGTGGCGGGTCGCTCTCGCCGCCCTGACCGTCGCGGAGCACTTTCGCGATGCAGGCAAGCGCGACGTGCTTCTCCTCATGGACAATGTTTTTCGCTTCGTACAGGCCGGCAGTGAAGTCTCGGGCCTTCTCGGGCTGCTCCCGTCGCGCGTCGGCTATCAGCCGACACTCGCGACCGAGATCGCCGAGCTCGAGGAGCGGATCGCGTTTTCCGGTGGGGCCTCGATCACGGCCATCGAGGCGGTGTACGTCCCGGCGGACGACTACACCGATCCCGCCGTCGCTGCGACGTTCAGCCACCTCGATTCGTCCATCGTTCTCTCGCGCGACATGGCGAGCGAAGGGCTCTACCCTGCAGTCGACCCGCTCGAGTCGACCTCGACGCTGCTCGACGCGTCCGTTCTCGGGAAAGAGCACGTCGAGATCGCCCAGCGCGTGCGCGAGGCGATCGCACACTATCGCGAGCTCGAGGAGGTGATCGCGCTGCTCGGCATCGAGGAGCTGAGCGCCGACGATCGGTCCGTCGTCGCTCGCGCCCGGCGGCTGATGCGCTTTCTCACGCAGCCCTTCATGGTGACGGAAGCGTTCACCGGTCAGCCCGGGCGATCGGTCGCTCTCGCCGACACGTTGGCCGGTTGCCGGGCGATCCTCCGAGGGGAGGGCGACGGCTGGGCGGAGTCGGCCTTTTACATGGTCGGTACCTTGGACGAAGCCCGCTCGAAACATGAATCCGCCAAGGAGGCCAGGGTCTCGTGAGGCTCCGAGTCACGACCCCGGTGAACGTCGTCGTGTATGCGAGCGACGTCAAGCACGTGCGGGCGGAAGACTCGACCGGGGCATTCGGCGTGCTGCAGGGTCACGCGGATTTCGTGACCGTGCTCGCCATCTCGGTGCTGAGCTATCGTCTGGCTTCGGGCGCCGAACGTCACGTCGCCGTGCGAGGCGGCGTCCTGACCGTTCGCGGCGGCGACCTCGTCGAAGTGGCCACACGCGAGGCGATCCCGGGCGACGATCTCGACACGCTGCGCCGCGCTGTTCTGGCGGGCTTTCGCAGTCACGCGGAGGAAGAAGCCAAGGCCCGTACGCGGGCAACCCAGCTCAGCGTCGCGTTGGTGCGCAACCTGTTTCGCTATCTGCGCGGGGAACGCGACGGCAGTGCCTTGCCGCTCGGGCCGGCCGGGGTTCGGGAGCCGACGTGAGCGAGAGCAAGCGGCCAGCCGATCTCGATGAAGCCGTCGAGCGCCGGCGCGCTCGCCGAGAGGCCTTTCAACGTGACGGGGAGCGTTCGCTCGCGAGCAATCTGGCCTTGGTCGGTACGCTCGGGTGGCTCATCGTCGTGCCGACGCTCATCGGGACCTTCCTCGGGCGCTGGATCGACCGGAAGACGAGCAGCGGCGTGACCTTCACGTCGGCCTGCTTGTTTTTGGGCACGTGCGTGGGCTGCCTGCTGGCTTGGAAAAAGGTGAGATCGGCATGACCGGCACGTCGATGCTCGTCCGCGGGGCGGTCTTCGGCGCCGGGGGCTTCATGGCTGGCGCCGCCCACTTCGCTGGACTGCGCGCGAACGCCCGGCTCTACCTCCTCGGACCGGGGTCTGCCCGCAAATGGGCGATTTTTCTGCACACGTTTCGGATGGGTACGCTCGCGTTCGCGTGGCTCGTCATCGCGCGCTTCGGCGCCGCGGCTCTCTTCGGGGCGCTCGTTGGGCTGCTCGGCGCTCGACATACGATGACATGGCGAGCGCTGAGGGGCCCATGACGCATCGAGAATCGCCGCTCGTGAGCGCAGTGCTCTTTCGGATCGGATCGGTGCCCTTCAGCAGCAGTGTCGTGACGACGTGGGCGATCATCGGCGCATTGGGTCTGGCCGGCTGGCTCGGCACCCGCAAGATGTCGACGAGGCCCGGACGCTGGCAAGCGGTCCTCGAGGCCCTCGTCCTGCTCTTGCGGAGCCAGATCGAGGAGATCGTTCGACGCGAGTCCCAGCCGTTTCTGCCGCTCATCGGCACCTTGTTCGTCTTCATCTCCGCCGCCAACCTCTCGGCCCTCCTGCCCGGTGTGAGGCCGCCGACTGCGAGTGTCGAGACACCCGCGGCGCTCGCGATCGTCGTCTTCTTCTCCGTGCACGTGTACGGCATCCGCGAGCGGGGCGTCCGGCGCTACCTGAAGTCGTATCTCGAGCCCAACGCCCTGATGCTCCCGCTCAACGTTCTGTCCGAGATCACCCGGACGTTTTCGCTGATGATGCGCCTCTTCGGCAACGTGATGAGCCACGAGCTCATCATCGGCATCGTCGTCGCCCTCGCCGGACTGCTCGTGCCGATCCCGTTCATGGCGCTGACGATTTTGATCGGGCTCATTCAGGCTTACATTTTTTCGGTGCTGGCGACCGTATTCGTCGGTGCGGCCGTAGGCGCGGTCGAGAAAGGGTGACTTTGATCCATGACGATACAAATCGTGAGCGTCATTTGCGCGACACTGGCTGTTTCGATGGGGGCACTCGTTCCCGCGCTTTCGGAGGGACGCGCCATCGTGGCGGCGATGGAGGCGATGGCCCGCCAGCCGGAGTCACAGGGGCCGCTTTCGCGGACGCTCTTCGTCGGCTTGGCCATGATCGAGACCATGGCGATCTACTGTTTGGTCGTCGCCTTGGTTCTCTTGTTCGCGAACCCCTTCGTGCGCTGACGCGAGGCCTTCGATGAGCGGCTGGACGGTGGCCTTTCAGGTCATAAACTTCCTGATCCTGGCTGTCGTTCTGCATCGCGTTCTCTTCAAGCCGGTTTCAGCCGTGATCGCGCGGCGAAAGAGCGAGATAGACGCGGCTGCGCGGGACGCGGAGACGGCGAAGCGGGCCGCCGAGGAGATCCGCGCTCGCTACGAGGGCGAGCTCGAAAAGTGGACGGCGGAGCGCGAGGCCCTTCTTTACCAAGTTCGGTCGCAGAACGAAGAGGAACGCCAAAGGGCGCTGCAGCAGGCCAGCGAAGAGGCGGCGACTTTGGTGCGTGCGGCGCGCGCCGAAATCGCCCGGGAACGGGTGGATGCCGTGGAGCGACTCGCCGATCTGGCCGTGAGCCTGGGCACCGAACTGGCCGGTCGCTTGCTCGAACAAGTGGCGGGCTCCGGCATCGCGGAGGTCCTGCTGGCCCGCGCTTGCGATCACCTCGAGAGCCTGCCCGTCGAGCGACTCGGCTCATTGAGAGACGAACTCAAAAGCAACGCAGCGTCGCTCGAAGTGGCCACCTCGCCGCCCCTGGCGGCCGACGCAAGGACGCGCTGGGCGGAGCGGATCGCCCGGGACATCGACGCGGGCACGGTCGTTCGGTTCGTGACCGATGCGGCGCTCATCGCCGGCGCTGAGCTGCGCTTTCCACACACCAAACTGTCCTTCTGTTGGCGCGATGGCCTTCAAGCCGCGCGGGAAGAACTGGTGCGTCGTGCCGACGCTCGCTGAGGAGGTCGCAAGTCGGCTCGCCGCTGCGCGCCGGACGGTGGGCGAGTTCGTTCTTCGACCCCTGGAGCGTCAAGTTGGGATCGTCGAGACCGTCGGGTCCGATGTGGCAACCGTGAGCGGCCTCGGGTCCGCTCGCTTGGACGAATTGCTCATCATGGAGGGAGGCGCGCGCGCCATGGCCGTCAGCCTCGACCTCGACCGGATCGGGGCCGTCCTGCTCGATCCGGGCACGCGGGTCGCAGCGGGAACGGAGGTGCACGGGACCGCCGAGGTCGTGCGGGCTCCTGTAGGCGAGGGCCTCCTCGGACGGATCGTCGACCCACTGGGGCGTCCTCTCGATGGCGGCCCGGCCATCCTCGCGATACGCCATGATCCAATCGAGCGTCCGGCCCCCGCGATCATCGACCGCGACCTCGTCTCGCAGCCCCTGCACACGGGCGTCTTCGTCGTCGACGCGATGATCCCGATCGGCCGCGGTCAGCGTGAGCTCGTCATCGGCGACCGAAGCACGGGCAAGACGGCGCTGGCCCTCGATACGATTCTCAACCAACGACATTCGGACATTCTTTGCGTGTACGCGGCCATCGGACAAAAGGCCTCGGCCGTCGGAAGATTCATCGAGGAGGTGCGTCGTGACGGGCCTTTCGAACGCTGCATCTTCGTCGTGGCCGAGGCCGATGATCCGGCCGGACTGCAGTGGATCGCTCCGTACGCGGCGTGCACGATGGCGGAGTACTTCCGCGACACCGGACGGCACGCGCTCCTCGTCGTCGACGACTTGAGCAAACACGCCATCGTGCACCGTCAGCTTTCCCTTTTGCTTCGCAATCCGCCGGGACGCGAGGCGTATCCGGGCGACGTATTCTACTTGCATGCACGGCTCCTCGAGCGTGCGGCCAAGCTCTCGGGCAAGAACGGCGGGGGCTCGCTCACGGCGCTGCCCGTTGCCGAGACGCAGGCGGGCAATCTGAGCGCTTACATTCCGACGAACCTCATCTCGATCACGGACGGTCAGATTTATCTCGAGCCGAAGCTCTTTCACGAGGGTCAGAAGCCGGCCGTGAACGTCGGCAAGAGCGTCAGTCGCGTCGGAGGAAAGACGCAGAGCGCGGCGATCAAGGCACTGGCCGGTTCGCTTCGCCTCGACTACGCCCAGTTCCTCGAGCTCGAAGTTTTCGCCCGTTTCGGCCAGGTGCTCGACCCGCGCACCGAGCGCGCCCTCGAGCATGGCCGGCGAATCCGCGTTGCCCTGCAGCAGCCGCAATCACACCCGTACAGACTGGCCGTGCAGGTCGCCTTGCTTCTGGCGGTGCACGCCGGCGTGCTCGACGAACTCTCTCTCACCGGGGTCGCGGCGTTGAAGGAGGGGCTCGGCGATGCGATCGGCGCCGCCCACTCTGTCTTGGCCGATCGCCTGGACGAGACCGGGGTCTTGCCGGACGACGATCAAGCCACGCTCCTCGATTGGCTGCGCGCGAGGGCGGCCTCGTTGCGCGCAAGCCCATGAGCGGCCAACGCCTGACCGATCTCCAGAATCGGATTCGCGGCCTGGGCGAACTCCAGGACGTCGTCGGCGCCATGCGATCGCTCTCGGCCGTTCGCGTGCAACAGGCGCACGAAACGCTTCTCGCCATTCGTCAGTACGCCGGCCTCGTCGAAGCCGCGCTTGCCGAGACAGCGGCGCGCGTGCCGGTGGCGTCCGGGCGAGTGAAAGACGGATCCGGTCAACAACGCGGAAGGCCGCCCCCCCACGGGACCACCGTCGTCGTGGCTTTCGGATCGGAGCACGGTTTTGTCGGCGCGTTCAACGATCGCGTTCTCGACCGCGCCTTCGCCGAGATCGGGAGCGATGCCGATCGACTTTTCCTCATCGGTTCTCGGGTCGCGATGGTCGCGGCCGAGCGGCGCCGTTCGGTCGCCTGGACGAGTCCCATGGCATCGCCCGTCGCGGGCGTCCACGAAGTCGCGCTGAGGACGGCCGACGAAATCGGCCGGTCAGGCGTCGAGGATCTGAGGAGGCTCGTCCTCGTGTACACGAGATCGACGGACGGCGCAGTGGCGCGGTTGGTGGCCGAGAGTCTCATGCCTGGCGAGGCGATACCGGATTCACCCCGACGGGCGGAGAAGCCACGCCCCCTTTCGAACCTGGCGCCTGGAGAACTCCTCGACAAGCTCGTCGATGAGCTCGTCTTTGCCAAGTTGACCCATGCTGCCATGGAGTCCTTTGCGAGCGAGAGCGCCGCGCGTCTCGCGGCGATGACGTCCGCACACGACAACATCGAGGACAAGCTCGCCGTGATGATTCGGCTCGAGCGCGAGGGCAGGCAGGAGCAAATCACGACCGAGCTGCTCGACGTCGTCACGGGAGCCGAAGCCTCGCTCGCCGGAGGGTCGTGATGGCCACGGCCATTGCCGGAATGGGTGCTTCGAACGAGCCCATCCGAGAAGGCCCCGTGAACCAAGGAGGAGCGTGCGGAACCGACGACCGGGACGAGTTCTCCTATGCTCTCATGCGGCTATCGCATGGATCAGGAAATCGACTTTTTCCCCCAGCGCGGCGAAGTTGCCCGAGCCATTCGGATCAAAGACTGGGAGCAAACGCCGCTTGGACCGCCCGCGACGTGGTCTCCGAGCCTGCGAACCGTCCTGCGTCTCATGCTCGCGTCTCGCTATGCCATGTGGATGGGCTGGGGCCCGGACCTGACGTTCTTTTACAACGACGCCTACGTGCGCCAAACGCTTGGATCGAAGCACCCCGCCGTCCTCGGGCGACCATTTCGAGAGGTCTGGGCGGAAATTTGGACCGAGCTCGAGCCCCGCATCATCCACGTCCTCACCACGGGTGAGGCCACCTGGGACGAGGGCCTACTTCTTTTTCTCGAGCGAAGCGGCTATCCGGAAGAAACCTATCATACGTTTTCTTATAGTCCCGCGCCCGGAGACCTCCCCGGCCAAATTGCCGGCCTCTTCTGCGTCGTCATCGAGGAAACCGAGCGCGTCATTGGGGAACGCCGGATTGCTCTGCTCCGCGATCTCGCTTCACTTCTCGGTCAGACGAATTCGGCAGAAGACGTATTCGCCGCGCTCGATCGCTGCCTGACGGCCAATGCCCGCGACATTCCGTTCGCAATCGCCTACCTCTTCGACAAAGAGTATAGGAGCGCCCGTCTGGCGTTGTCCGCCAACGTCCCGCGCGGACACCCCGCTGCCCCGGAGCGCGTCGTCGTCGATGACCCGGCGCCCTGGCCCCTTCTTCCCGCCCTGACCGCCGGCTGCCCGACCGTCGTCGAGCTTGCACGCGAGCACGCGTGGCCGACCGGCGCCTGGAGGAGGGCCCCCTCGCACGCGCTCGTCGTGCCCATCGATCAAGGCCAATCGCGACCGGCGGGCGTGTTCGTGGCCGGGGTGAACCCCCATCGGCCGCTCGACGCGAGCTTTCAGAGCTTCGTCGAGCTCTTCGTCGGCCAGCTCGCCGCGGCGCTGTCCAACGCGCGAGCCCACGAAGACGAAAGAAAGCGGGCCGATGCCCTCGCGGAGATCGACCGCGCCAAGACCATCTTTTTCAGCAACGTGAGCCACGAATTTCGAACGCCTCTGACGCTCATGCTGGCCCCTATCGAAGATATGCGCGCGGAAGCGAGGGATGCCGGAGACCAGGAACGACTCGCCCTGCTCCATCGAAATGCGCAGCGGCTCCTCAAGCTCGTCAACACGTTGCTCGACTTTTCACGCATCGAAGCGGGCCGGAGCGACGCGATCTACGAGCCAACCGATCTTTCGGCCATGACGGCCGACCTGGCGAGCAGTTTTCGCGCGGCGACCGAACGCGCCGGGCTCACGCTGCTCGTCGACTGTCCTCCCATGTCGGAGCCGATTTACGTCGACCGGGGCATGTGGGAAAAGATTGTGCTCAATCTCATATCGAACGCGTTCAAATTCACGCTCGAGGGCTCGATTGCCGTTCACGTCCGACTCGCTGGCGAGCGGGCAGAGCTCGAGGTCACCGATACCGGCACCGGGATCGCACAAGCGGACATTCCGCGTCTCTTCGAGCGGTTTCATCGCATCGAAGGGGCGCGCTCTCGAAGTCACGAGGGGTCGGGGATCGGTTTGGCGCTCGTCGACGAGCTCGTACGCCTGCACGGCGGCGACATTGCCGTCGAGAGTCGCGAAGGAAAGGGGACAACGTTTCTCATCCAGATTCCGCGCGGATCGGCGCACCTTCCGAAAGAGCGCCTGCGGGTCGTTCGGGCCCTTCAGGCGACATCGAGCGGCGCCAGCGCGTACGTCGAGGAGGCGCTTCGTTGGACAGGCGGCGACGCGGACCGTGCGATTTCGATGCAAGGGAGCGAGACAGCCGGCAGCCCTCGCGCGCGGATCTTGGTCGCCGACGACAACGCGGACATGCGTGACTACGTCAGCCGTCTGCTGCGGGAGCGGTGGGACGTGGCCACGGTCGGAAGCGGGGACCAAGCCCTCGCCTCGATCCGCCGACACCCTCCCGACCTGGTCGTCTGCGACGTGATGATGCCGGGTCTCGGCGGCTTCGAGCTTCTTCAGGTATTGCGGGCCGATCCGCTTCTTCGCTCGATTCCCGTGATTCTTCTCTCCGCTCGTGCCGGCGAGGACGAGACGGCGGAGGGCCTGCGCGCCGGCGCCGATGACTACGTCGTCAAGCCGTTCACTGCGCGCGACCTGTTGGTCCGCGTCGCCTCGAGGATCTCGAGCGCACGGGCAGCACGCGAAGCAAACGCCGTCAAAGAAAACCTCTACCGACACTTCATCCAAGCGCCCTTTCCGGTCGCCGTTCTCCGGGGCCCGGATCACGTCATCGAGCTAGCCAATGCGGCCATCGTGAAGGCCTGGGGAAACAGGGCAGGCAACGTCGTGGGGCGTCCGTTGCTGTCGGCCGTTCCTGACCTTCGAGGACAGCTCTTGGTCGGTTACCTCGACGAGGTTCTCCGCACGGGCGTCGCTCACGAGGGCGTTGCAGAGCGGGCGCTCCTGCCGACCGGACCCGACGGGGCGCTCGAGGAAGCCTTCTATTCGTTCATTTACGCACCCCTCCTCAATGCAAGCGGCACGGTGACCGAAGGCGTTCTGCTGAGCGGGGTCGACGTCACGGCGCAAGTTCGAAGTCGTCAGGACGTGGAACGCGCGCGCGATCGAGCCCAGGAACTTGCCGAGAGGCTATCGAGCACCGCCGAGCGCCTGAGAGCCGCTCAGCAAGCTGCGCGCATCGGCATTTACGATTGGGATCTCACCACGAATCGCGTGGTTTGGTCGCCGGAGCTCTACGCGCTCATGGGTCTCGCTCCGGGCTCCGTTGAACCGTCGACCGAGGCGTGGACCGAGGCGCTCTATGACGCGACCGATCGCGAAATTGGATGGCGGTCCTTTCGCGATGCGGTCGCCCGACGTCGAGCCACGACGGAGACCGAGCTTCGTCTCCGGCAGCCAGGCGGTCTCTGGCGATGGATGAGAATCTCCGGCGAGATTCAATACGACGAGGCGGGGGCCCCCATCCGCCTCTTGGGGGCCGTCGTCGACATCCAGGTGCTCAAGGAGGCGGCCGAAGCTCGCACGCGTGCTCTTGCCGAAGCCGAGCGGATGAGTCGGGCGAAGGACGAATTCTTGGCAACGATGAGTCACGAGCTCCGCACGCCGCTCAACGCGATGCTCGGCTGGTCGAAGATTCTGAAGAGCAACCGCCGCGACGAAAAGAAGCTGGAGCACGGTCTCACGGTGATCGAGCGAAACGCGACGACGCAAGCGCGCCTCGTCAGCGATCTGCTCGACGTCTCGCGCATCATCAGCGGCAAGCTCCGCTTGGCCATTCAGAAGGTCGAGCTGTCGGCGGTCGTGTATGCGGCGATCGAGGTCGTGCAGCAGGCTGCGGACGCCAAAGCCATTCGACTCGTCGTGAACCTGGACCCCGGGCTGGGGATGCTGCCGGGGGATCCCGATCGCCTCCAGCAGGTCATATGGAATCTGCTCATCAATGCCGTGAAGTTCACGCCGCCGAACGGGACGGTGACGGTCACTGCACATCGCCGCGATTCGACCGTTTCGATATGCGTCCACGACACGGGGGCGGGCATTCCAAGCGAGTACTTGCCCTACATCTTCGACCGGTTTCGACAGATCGATGGGTCGACGACGCGGGGACAGGGCGGCCTCGGTCTCGGCCTGGCCATCGTGCGCCACTTGGTCGAAGCGCACGGCGGCGCCGTGGAGGCACATAGCGCGGGCCCTGGCGAGGGGGCTGTTTTCGTCGTCACTCTGCCCATTCGAGCGGACGCGCATCCGACCTCGGCCGAGGCGGCGGAGGCTCCGCCGCGAGCCGACGCCATCGGCCCGGCCTTTTCGCCCGCCGATACGTTGGACGGAGTTCGAATCCTCGTCGTCGACGACGACGAGGATTCGCTCGATCTGCTCCGCTATATTCTCGAAAGCGCGGGCGCGATCTTCGTCGGAGCCACGAACGCACAACGCGCGCTGGCGAGCGTCGTGCGGGAGCGCTTCGACTTCGTCGTCAGCGACATCGGCATGCCGGAGATGGACGGCTATCGTTTCATGCGCCACCTGCGCGCGCAGAACATCGACATTCCGGCGATCGCCCTGACAGCATACGCCCGAGCCGAAGATGCCCAGCGGGCTCTCGAGGCGGGGTACCACCAGCACATGGCGAAGCCCGTCGACGCGGACGAGCTCATCGCTTCGATCGAACGCATGCTCCACCCCTGAGGCACTTTCGCCTTTCGCGGGCAGCGCAACTGTCGTTGGGACGTCGCTGGTGTGGCCGCTGCAGTCGACAGGTTCGCGCGCGGCCGACGACATCGATGCGATGGCGTCTCGCCTGTCGGCTTCGCGTCTTGCCCCGGCGGGCCGCAGCACCGGGGGAAGAGGCGCGAACGCTTTGCGGGCCCGCGCACCCCGTGCGCGTCGAGCCGAACGCGGGCTTCGGATCGCGTCGAGGCGGAGCGTTCGGGGCTCCGGAGGACCCGTGGCTCCGGTCCTGGCGCACGGTTCGCATGAGTGCCCTGGAAAGACATGGTTGGTCCCTTCATCACCCCCTCTGCCATCGCTCTCTCTTTCGTTTCCATGCTCACGGCTGGCTGCGCGGGTCCGGCGTCTGCGCCGCCGGCGGCGCCGGAGACGGGGCACGGGACGGCTAACCCGGTCGCGCCGGCGGCGTCTTCACCGGGGGCTTCAGCCGGCCGTCAGGACGCCCATCGCGTGGTCATCGCGGCAGCGGGATGCTGGTCGGGCGGGACATGGTCGGACGCTCTGGGCGAGCAAGACCTCATGAAACAGAAGGGCATCGACAGTCGGTGCCATGAGCTCGAGAGGCTCGTGTGGCCCGGTGCGGAGGACAAGACGCACTACGAGCAGCTTCGCGCTCTCGAGACGAACGCGGTGGGGGACGTCGTTGCGAAGGTCGATGAGACGGCGAGAGCCGAGGGGGTCGATGGTGCGACGAGACAAGCGCTCGTCAAGCTCACGAACGCTCTCGCCGAGGAGGAAAAAGAGCTTCTCTTGGCGCGCCGCGCGGCCGACCGAATGAAGCGGGATCTCGACCATGAACCCGAAAGGTTGACTGCTGATGAGGTGGCCGCCGTCCAGCCGTTGCGATCGCATGCGAAGCTCGAGGCGCTACTCAGCCTGAACGCTGGCGGGCTGTCGAGCGAAGCGCACGCGCTCGGGCTCGTCCGCGCGCTCGACCGTGTCGAGATCGCGCGCGGGCTGCCCAAGCATCTCAAACTCTACGCAGTCGCGGATGTTTTCCACTTGCTCTTCGGGGTCACCGTCCCCGACGTGTCGCAAGATGCCACCCGGAAACTCGTTCCGGGGACGTGGCTCAATTTCTTGTGCGATACGGCGCGTCTCGCGGGCTACCCGGTGGGCGACCAGGTGACGGCGCCCAAAGAGAGAGACGCCCTCGCCTGGGCGGGGATGCTCCACGGTTTCAGCGACAGGTTGAAGGCCGACGAGGACGCGATCTCGCCGAGTACCGATCTGGCAAACGTTGTCGCCGTCGCGGTTCACCGCTTGGAGGCCGAGTACGGCGCGCAAAAGGCCGCCGAGGCGACGCTGCATCCGCCGAAGATCAAGGATCGCTGACCGTGGGCTCGATGCTTCAAGTCCGCCTGCACGGCCGCGGAGGTCAGGGGACCGTCACCGCCGCGGAGCTCTTGTCGGTCGCCGCGTTCTACGAAGGCAAGTTCGCTCAAGCGTTCCCGAGCTTCGGCTCCGAGCGCATGGGCGCGCCCGTCACGTCGTTTTGCCGGCTGGACATACGCGAAATCCGTCTGCGCGAGCCGGTCGTCGAGCCCGACGCCGTGCTCATTCAGGACGCGACGTTGCTCCACGCGGTCGACCTGTTTCAGGGGCTGAGGCCGGACGGTTACGTACTCGTGAATACGGGTCACCGGCTCACCGATCTGGGGCTCGAGGACCTCGTGTCGCGCTTGCCTCCGACGCACGTTCGAACCGTCGCGGCGACCGAGCTGGCGGTGCGCCACGTCGGCAAGGCCCTGCCGAACGCGGGCCTCCTCGGAGCCTTCGCGGCCCTCACCGGGGCGGTGAATCTCGGGTCGATCGAACAAGCCGTTCGCGCCCGATTTCAGCCGCGCGTGGCGGATGGCAACGTGGCCGCGGCGCGCGCCGCGTACGCCAGTGTGAAGGAGGGTGAGCGATGTTGAAACAGATCGAGGGTTCACGCGCCATGGCAGAGACCATCGCCCTTTGCCGCCCCGAGGTCGTGTGCGCGTATCCGATCACCCCGCAAACCCACATCGTCGAGGGGCTCGGCGATCTCGTTCGCGCCGGGCGACTCCACCCGTGCGAGTTCATCAACGTGGAGTCGGAGTTCGCGGCCCTCAGCGTCGCCATCGGAGCGTCGGCGGCCGGGGCGCGCGCGTACACCGCCACCTCGAGTCAGGGCCTACTCTTCATGGCGGAGGCCGTCTACAACGCGGGCGGCCTCGGGCTACCCATCGTGATGACGCTCGGCAACCGCGCCATCGGCGCCCCCATCAACATCTGGAACGATCATTCCGACGCCATGGCCGTGCGCGACGCGGGGTGGATCCAGCTCTTCGCCAAAGACAACCAGGAGGCGGCGGACCTGCACGTGCAGGCGTTCCGCCTGGCCGAGGCGCTGAGCTGTCCGGCGATGGTGTGCGTCGACGGATTCATCCTCACGCACGCGTTCGAACGGGTCGACGTGCCGGCGCAAGAGGTGGTCGACGCGTTTCTCCCTCCCTACGAACCGGTCCAAACAATCGATCCGGCGGAACCGATGACCATCGGCGCGATGGTCGGTCCCGAAGCGTTCGCCGAAGTGCGCTGGCTCGCGCACGAAAAGCAGCAGAGGGCGCTCGAGATGATCCCGCAGGTGGCGTCCGATTTCGCAAAGGCCTTCGGGCGCACGTCCGGTGGACTGCTTCGACCATACCGCGTCAGCGGTGCCGAGACCATCGTCTTGGCCATGGGGTCGGTGAACGGGACCATCGAAGTCGTCATCGACGAAATGCGGGCTGCGGGCGTCTCGATTGGCGCGGTGGACCTCTGCACGTTCCGTCCCTTTCCGGCCGAAGCGGTGCGCGCGGCCCTGCGCGACGCCAAGCGGGTCGTCGTCGTCGAAAAGAATCTGGCGCTCGGGATGGGCGGAGTGCTCGCGTCGCATGTCCGGATGGCCCTGCGCGGCGATCCGATCGTCGTGAGCACGGTCATCGCAGGTCTGGGCGGACGCGCGATCACGCGCGCATCGCTGACGCGAGCGTTCGCTGCCGCCGACGCGGGCACACTCGAGGAGCTCCACATGCTCGACCTCGACTTTGGGCTCGTCGAGCGAGAGATTGCACGATCGAACGAAAAGCGCCGGTCGGGGCCTGCGGCGTCGAATCTGCTCCGCGACGCGGGGTCGCCGCGACGGAGGACCGCGTGAACCAGCGCGTCAAGTTCTATCAGACCGGAACGCTCACGGTCGGCAACCGCTTGCTCGATCCGGCGCTGCGCACCGTGCAGGCGTCGGTCGACCGCAGCAACGCGCTGACGAGCGGGCACCGAGCGTGTCAGGGATGCGGGGAGGCGCTCGGAGCGCGCTGGGTCGTCGACGCCGCGATGCGCGCCGCGGGCGGGCAGCTCGTAGCCGTCAACGCCACCGGTTGTCTCGAGGTATTCACGACGCCGTATCCCGAATCCGCCTGGCAGCTGCCGTGGCTGCATTCGCTGTTCGGCAATGCCGCCTCCGTGGCCACGGGAGTCGCCGCAGCGATGCGGGTCAAGGGCAAGAAGGTGCGTGTCATCGCGCAGGGCGGAGACGGAGGTACGACCGACATCGGGTTCGGCTGCCTGTCGGGGATGTTCGAGCGAAACGACGACGTCCTCTACGTCTGTTACGACAACGAGGCATACATGAACACCGGCGTGCAGCGGTCGAGTGCGACGCCGCCCGCCGCCCGCACGGCGACGACGCCGGCCATCGGCCCTGAGCCGGGAAACAAGTTCGGACAAGGCAAGAATCTACCGCTCATCGCAATGGCGCACGGAATTCCCTACGTTGCGACCGCGAGCGTTGCCGATTTGCACGACATCGAAGCCAAGGTGGTTCGCGCGATGGGCTTGAGCGGCGCTCGCTACCTGCACGTGCACGTGCCGTGTCCGCTCGGTTGGGGAACCGAAAGCGATGCCACGCTGCGGGTTGCGCGGCTCGCGGTGGAGTGCGGTCTTTTCCCGCTCTTCGAGGCAGAATACGGACAGGTGACGAACCGGACGCCCATTCGAAGGCGCCAGCCGGTCGACGCCTATTTGCGCGCGCAGCAGCGCTTTGCGCACCTCTTTGCCGGAGACCGCATCGATACCGAGCGAATCGGCAAAATACAGGCGATGGCCGACTGGAACATCGAGCACTTCCGTCTCTTGCCGACGGAGAGAACCCCATGAACAAACCGTTCGCGATCACGCTCGACGAGGGATCGAGTCGCGCAAACCACACCGGGTCGTGGCGCACGCGCCGGCCCGAGTATGTCGACCGACTGCCGCCGTGCAACGATGCGTGCCCGGCCGGCGAAAACGTGCAGCGCTGGCTTTACCATGCCGAGGAGGGCGACTGTCGCACCGCATGGGAAACCCTCGTAAGGGACAATCCGCTGCCCGCCGTGATGGGGCGGGCCTGCTATCACCCGTGCGAAACCTCATGCAATCGCGGCAAGCTCGACCAGGCCGTATCCATCCACGCGATCGAGCGATTTCTCGGCGACCTGGCGATCCGCGAGAAGTGGCGGATGGCCCCCCCGACGTCTTCGACTGGGAAAAGCGTGCTCGTCATCGGTGCGGGACCGAGCGGATTGTCTGCGGCGTATCAGCTCGCACGCCTGGGGCACGCGGTCACCATTCGGGAGGCTTTCGAGCGACCGGGTGGGATGATGCGATACGGGATTCCGAAGTATCGACTGCCGCGCGATGTGCTCGATGCCGAGATTGCGCGTATCGCCGACGCGGGCGTCCGAATCGAGTGCAGCGCTCCCGTCGCGGACGTGGTCGCTACGATCGAGCGCGGGCGGTATGACGCCTGCTTCGCGGCAATCGGCGCCCATCTCGCCCATCGCATCGACATTCCGACGAACGATGCGCGGCGTATCGTCGAAGCGGTGGATCTCTTGCGCGACGTCGAAAGCGGTGATGCGCCGCGTGTCGGCAGGCGCGTCGCCATTTACGGAGGCGGCAATACGGCGCTCGACGCGGCACGGACCGTGAAGAGGCTCGGCGCCGACGAAGCCTGCATCATCTACCGCCGGTCGCGCGACGTCATGCCCGCGCACGGGTTCGAGGTTCAGGAGGCCGCCGAAGAAGGTGTCCACATGCGTTGGCTGCGCACCATCCAACGGTTCGACGAGGGGAAGATCGTCGTCGAGCGGATGGAGATGGGCGAGCACGGTCAGCTGCGACCCACCGGGGAGGTGGAGACCGTGGAGGCGGACATGTTGGTCCTGGCCGTAGGTCAAAACGTCGATCTGTCGATTCTCGAGAAGATCGAGGGCCTTCGCATCGCGGACCGCGTCGTCGAGGTCGACGACCGGATGATGACCGGTCACCCCGGCCTGTTCGCAGGGGGCGACATGGTGCCCTCGGAGCGGACGATTGCCGTGGCCGTGGGCCACGGCAAGAAGGCTGCGCGTCACATCGACGCCTATCTGCGGGGTAGCGCGTGGACGCCAGCGCCGCGACACGAGCTTGCGGCCTTCGAGAACGTCAATCCTTGGTACTACACGGACGCCGATCGCACGGTGCAGCCGAAGCTCGACTCGCTCCGCCGGCGCACGACGTTCGACGAGGTGCTCGGCGGCCTGAGTGCCGACGAGGCCGTCTTCGAAGCGCGACGCTGTCTGTCCTGCGGCAACTGCTTCGAGTGCGACAACTGCTATGGCATGTGTCCGGACAATGCGATCGCCAAGATCGGACCGGGCCAGGGGTTTCGCATCGATCTCGACTTTTGCAAGGGATGCGGTCTCTGCGCCGCCGAGTGTCCTTGCGGCGCCATCCGAATGATCGAGGAGAAAGTTTGAATGCCGTCCCGACTCACCTGCGTGCTTTTGGCTCTCTTCACCCTCCTTGCCGGATGCCAAAGCTACGACGTCCTCGTGAACAAGGATCAGGTCTGCCAGCAAAAGTGGGCGGACATCGAAGCTCAACTTCAGCGCCGATCGGATCTCATCCCGAACCTCGTCGAGGTCGTTCGGGGCTCCGCCAAGCACGAGGAGCAGACGCTCGAGCAGGTGACCCGGGCGCGTGCGGCTGCGACGAGCGTGACGCTGAGCGCCGAAGACCTCGAGAACCCACAAAAGATGGCCGCTTTCGCAAAGGCGCAGGACGAGCTAAAGGGCGCGCTTTCGAGGCTCCTCGTGGTCGAAGAGCGATATCCAGACCTCAAGGCGAACGCTGCGTTTCACGATCTGCAGATCCAGATCGAAGGTACGGAAAATCGCATCCTTCGGTCGCGCGAGGAATACAACGCGGCGGTCTCTGACTATAACGCCGAGCTCGGTCACGTGCGCGGGCAACTGGTCAACCGGGCGACGGGCCGTCCGTTCAAGCCTCGCGTCTACTTCTCGGCAGCGCCCGAGGCTCTGGCCGCCCCGAAGGTATCGTTCTGATGCGCGCGGTCTGGCTCGCATCCATCGCCTGCTTCGTATTTTTTTTCGCGGCGCCCGGGGCCGAGGCCGCGTTCAAGGTGCCGCCCATCGAGGGCCATCTGACCGACGCTGCGGGCCTTCTCTCGCCAGAGCAGCAGAGCGAGATCGAGCAGCGCCTTTCGCTCGCCATGGACCAATCCGGGGTCGAGGTGGCTGTCTTCATCGTGGATTCGCTGCAAGGCGAGACCATCGAGGACGTCGCGTACCAGACGTTCAACACTTGGAAGATCGGTCGCGACAAACTCGACAACGGCGTCCTACTCGTCATCGCGCCGAAAGAACGACGGATTCGCATCGAGACCGGCAAGGGCATCGGCGGGGAAATGACCGATCTCCAAGCCAGCGACATCATCGAACATCGGATCGCTCCCCGGCTGCGGGAGGGAATGGTTCAGGCGGCCATCGACAGCGGTATCGAAGGGATCGTCGCAACACTCGGCGCGCCGCGGGCGCAGCCGTCCGGGGCTCTTGGGATTGGCGGCGCGCGCATTTCCCCTTCTCCTTTTGGTTTTGGGGGTTTTTTTCGCGCGCCGTTTTTCGTTGTGGTGTGGGGGGGGTGGTGGTTGGGGGGGTGGGGGGAGCGGATGGGGCGGCGGCGGATGGGGCGGCGGCGGAGGGGCAGCCGGCGGCGGAGGAGGCTACTCGGGCGGCGGGGGTCGATCGGGTGGCGGCGGGGCCAGCGGAAGCTGGTGAACCCGTCTGGCGAGCACGTTCGGATGTCTATGGGGCGCCCAATTCGATGCCGATCGAACGTGCACACCGAACGAGCTCGGCCGAAGCCTCAATCGTGCAAGGGGCGGCCGGCACTTCGGTGAGCGGCACCGAATCGATGTCGCCTCCCCGTCGCGTGACCATCCGCCCGAAGCGCCGTGCAGCGCAAAGCTCCGCCGCGTGCGCGCCGAAACTCGTTGCAAGCAAGCGATCGGCAGCCGTCGGCGTTCCGCCACGCTGGAGGTGGCCGAGGACGGTGACGCGTACGTCGTGGGCGATGGCGCGTGCCCCGAGCTCGCCGGCCAATCGCTGTCCTGCGCCGCCGAGCCGGGCGGGACGCCCGGCGTGGGCAGGCTCGATCTCGCTCGCTTGACCGCCTGCCGGGCGAGCCCCTTCGCCGATGACGACAATCGAAAAACGGAGGCCGAGTGCTTCCCGCTCGCGAATCTTCGCCACGACACGGTCGGGATCGTAGGGGATCTCCGGAATGAGCACGGCATCGGCGCCGCCGGCAATTCCGGCTCGAAGCGCGAGCCATCCCGCGCTTCGTCCCATGACCTCGACAATCATGACGCGTTGGTGAGCCTCCGCCGTCGAGTGCAGGGCGTCGATGGCGCGCGTGGCCGTTTCGACCGCGGTGTCGATCCCGCAGGTCTGCTCGGTGGCACCGAGGTCGCCGTCAATCGTTTTCGGGATACCGATGCAATCGACCCCGAGCTCCCCGAGCCGACGGGCGATGCCCATCGTACCGTCGCCCCCGGCAAGCACGAGTCCATCGACCTCGAGCGCGAGGAGCGTCCGCGTCGCCGCCAACACGTCGATGGCTCCTGGGGTTCCCGGCCTCGCGAACGGATTGCTCGTCGTCGAGCAGCCCAGAATGCTGCCTCCGCGGGGGAGGATCCCGCGGACATCCTCGACGCGAAGCGGAACGACCTCGCCGCGTCCAAGGAGTCCCTCGAAGCCGTAGCGGCTGACCGAAACGCGAATCGATCGGCGGGTTGCAGCATGATAGAAGGCGCGAACGACCGCGTTCAGGCCAGGGGCATCCCCTCCACCGGTCAACAGGCAAACATGCAGCGGGCGCGTCGAGGCAGTCATGGAGGCCGGGCTTTCTAGCGTTCGAAGCGCCCCGTCTTTTCGGTCAAGCGGATGCGAAAGAGCGTCGTCCGCGAGCCCTCCTGCGCGATTCCTTGGAATCGGGGATGGCTGAGGGCGGCGTCGCTCGTCTGGACCAGTCCGAAGTGCGAGAGCAGGAGCGATGCCGCGCGTTCCTCGAGCGCTCCGCTGAGCTCCTCGTAGGCTCCCCACGCGACGACGCTCGACCAACGCGTGAGGTCGACGACGTCGTCGACTTGAAAGCAAACGTTCGGGTTCGCGCGCATCGTCCGAATTTTTAGACCGTCGGCCGAGTGCCCATAGGCGTATCCGCCCGCGTACGCGTACGCGGTGGGAACGACGTACACCCGCCCTTCGGCATGGCAGCCGATGCGGCCGACTTTCGAGCGTGAAAGAAGCTGCTCGATCTCATCGTCCGTCAATACTCCGAGCATGTCGCGTTTCCTCCAGCCAATCCCTGAAGCAGGGGCTATACCGTCCGCACGAAAGCCGTCGATGTTCGGGCGCGCGCTGGCGCAAACGTCGCACGATCTGCGCAGGGACGCACCGTTTGCGTTTCATTCTTTCTGAATGGCGCGGTCCGGCTTTTCGGAATTCGGGCGTGCGAGGTTCGGTACGAGCCTCGCAGGGCGGCGCCCCGCGAGGTGCTTTCATGTGGATCAAACAGCTGCGCGACGTTGGCCTCTCGGATGTGCCGAATGTCGGAGGAAAGAACGCATCGCTCGGCGAACTGCTTCGGGCCCTCGTGCCTCTCGGGGTCAACGTGCCCGACGGCTTCGCCATCACGGCCGACGGTTATCGCCACTTCGTCGACGCCAACGGGCTCGCAGCACCCATCACGGACGCGCTGCAGGGGATCCGCAAGGGCGACGTCAACGATCTCGTGCGCCGGAGCGACCGCATCCGTGAGCTCATGGTCCGCGCGCCCATGCCGGCGGACCTGGAACAGGAGGTGACGCAGGCTTATGAAGCGCTCGGACGGGCTGGGGGCGGCGCTTCGGTCGACGTCGCGGTGCGATCGTCGGCGACCGCCGAGGATCTTCCGAATGCGAGCTTCGCTGGACAGCAAGAGACATTCTTGAACGTGCGCGGTGCCGCAGCGGTCAGCGAGGCCGTGCGCAAGGCGTTCGCCTCCCTCTTTACGCCGCGGGCGATCAACTACCGAGAGGACATGGGCTTCGAGCACATGCGCGTCGCGCTCTCGGTCGGAGTGCAGCGGATGGTGCGTTCGGATCTCGCCAGCGCGGGTGTCATCTTCACGCTCGATACCGACACCGGCCATCGTGGGGTCGTCCTCGTCACATCGAGCTTCGGCCTCGGCGAAAGCGTCGTCCAAGGGAGGGTCATCCCCGACCAATTCGTCGTCCACAAGGACCGGCTGAGGGCAGGATTTCGACCCCTCGTCCGGCGAAAGCTCGGCGCGAAGGAAAGCCGCCTCGTCTACGATGAGGGCGGTCATCGGGCGGTGCGCACCGAACGCACCCCGGACGCTCTGCGGGCGACCTTCTCGCTCGAGGACGGCGACGTCATCACGCTCGCCCAGTGGGCGCTGCGCATCGAAGAGCATTACTCGCGCGTCCGCGGCGAGGATACCCCGATGGACATCGAATGGGCCAAGGATGGCCGCACGGGCGATCTCTTCATCGTGCAGGCTCGTCCCGAGACTGTCCACAGCCAGCAAAGCGCGCCGATGATCCGAATGTGCAAGCTCGAGGGCGAAGGTCGGGCCATCGCGACGGGCCTGGCGATTGGCGATTCGATTGCCGTCGGGCGCGCACGCGTCATCCGCGATCCGAGTCTCGAGGCCGAGGTCCAGAAGGGCGACGTCTTGGTCACGGAGGTGACAGACCCCGACTGGGAGCCCATCATGAAAATCGCGTCGGCCATCGTCACCGATCGCGGAGGGCGAACGTCCCATGCCGCGATCGTGGCCCGGGAGCTCGGCATCCCGGCGATCGTCGGGACAGGTAACGCGACGGTCAACATCGCCGATGGTCGATCCGTGACCGTGTCGTGCGCCGAGGGAGAAACGGGGCACGTCTACGACGGTGCGCTGGCATTCAGCGTAGAGCAGGTCAATCCGGCCACACTGCCAAAGCCGAAAACGCAAATCATGCTCAACGTCGGCGACCCGGACAGCGCGTTGAAGCTCGCCATGCTTCCGTGCGACGGCGTCGGGCTTGCCCGCATGGAATTCATCTTCGCGAGCTGGGTCGGTGTGCACCCGCTCGCGTTGACCCGTTACATGACGCTCCCCTTGGAGGTGCGCGGCGCGGTCGACGCGAGGACGGGCGGAGCGACCGACAAGGTCCAGTACTTCATCGATCGGTTGTCGCAGGGCATCGGCATGCTGGCTGCCGCCTTCTGGCCGCGCCCCGTCATTTTGCGCTTCAGCGACTTCAAGACCAACGAATACTCGCGCCTCGTCGGCGGGGCCGCGTTCGAGCCGCACGAGGAGAACCCCATGCTCGGCTGGCGAGGTGCCAGTCGCTACTACCACCCGAACTACAAGGAAGGATTTTTGCTCGAGGTCGCGGCCGTGCGGCGTGTGCGAGAAGCGTTCGGGCTGACCAACCTGAAGGTCATGATCC
The DNA here is from genome assembly GCA_050013115.1 of Polyangiaceae bacterium. Classification (GTDB taxonomy): domain Bacteria; phylum Myxococcota_A; class Polyangia; order Polyangiales; family Polyangiaceae; genus Palsa-1150. The sequence goes on along the minus strand of JBEKFX010000007.1, from coordinate 94,588 downwards.
CCTTCTGCCGAACCCCTGCCGAAGGAGAGCGCGTGCTCTCGACGATGTGCGAGGGGGGGCTCGTGCAGGGGCAAGGAGGGGTCGAAGTTTACGTGATGGCTGAGATTCCCTCGAACATCTTGATGGCGGACGACTTTGCGAGTTTGTTCGACGGCTTTTCGATCGGTTCGAACGATCTGACCCAGCTCACGCTGGGCGTCGATCGCGACTCGACCACCGTCGCCCCGCTTTTCGACGAACGCATCGAGGCCGTCAAGTGGTCGTGCGCGCGACTCATCGAGGTGGCTCATGCGCACAAGCGCAAGGTCGGAATCTGCGGTCAAGCCCCGAGCGACTACCCGGACTTTGCCGCGTTCCTCGTGCAACGCGGGATCGACTCGCTCAGTCTCAACGCCGATGCATTCGCTCGAACCCGCACGCGCGTCTTCGAGGTCGAACGAACGCTCGCGTCTGCGCCGACCCTCGTCAAATAGAGTTGGGCCATTCTCCGCCGCCGTGCCTCGTGGTCGGTCCGGATCGCGACGTCCGCGATTTGGCGAAGTCGGGGCTGCCCGCCTGGCTCTCGACGGCCAACCAAGTACGCAAGAGCTCGAGCGCTGAGGTCGGATCGTCGGCAAATCGGAATAAATCGAGATCCTCCTTCGCAATCATGCCATGCCGAACCAGCGCGTCGAAGTTCAATATTTCGTTCCAATAACTCGAACCATAGAGCACGATCGGAATCTGGCGTTCGAGCTTGCGCGTCTGGGCCAAAGTCAATATCTCGGTCAGCTCGTCGAGCGTTCCGAAACCACCGGGAAAGACGACGAGGGCGCGCGCAAGATGGGCAAACCATAATTTGCGCATGAAAAAATAATGAAACTCAAATGAGAGCTCGCGGGTCACGTAACGATTCGGCCGTTGCTCGTGCGGTAACCCGATGTTCAGCCCGATCGTCCTTCCCCGCGCATCGGCAGCGCCGCGATTGGCCGCCTCCATGATTCCGCCGCCGCCGCCCGAACACACGATGAACCGATGGGCGCCGGGCCCAAGGCTCTTGGACCATTCGGTCAAAAGTCGTGCGAGTTCGCGTGCGTGCCCGTAATATTGACCGAGTGGATCGGTCTCTTTTAATCGAGCCGATCCGAAGAACACGATCGTGTCGTGGATATGCTCTCGCCGGAGGACTGAGAGCGGCTCGATGTACTCGGACAGAATGCGAAGTGGTCGCGCTTCGGCACTTTCCAGAAACTCGGCATCTTGGTAGGCGAGGCGCCCGGCGCGGGACGGCGAGGTGGAGTCGGAAGAAGCAGAGTCGGACATGGCCCGAAGATTACACGGGCTGCCTCATCGCCCTCCACTCGCTTGCGCGCAGCAGGGTCGGCCGATCCGCCAATTCGTTTCTTCGGGTCGAGGACGGGACCGTCAGCTCGAGTCGGAGTGGACGGCGTTCGCGAACGACGTGTCGCGGTGCCGTTGGACGCCGCATTGGCTATCGTAGCCCGCATGGAGATTCAGTTCATCGGCGCAGCCCATACCGTCACGGGGTCGAAGCACATGGTGCGGACGCAACACGCGGCGGTGCTCTTGGACTGCGGCCTGTTCCAAGGGCGGCGTCGTGAATCGATTGAAAAGAACAAGACGCTCGGGTTCGACGCTCGGCAAGTGACTGCGGTCGTTCTGTCTCACGCGCACATCGACCACTCGGGCGCGCTGCCGATGCTCGTGAAGGCGGGCTACGCCGGGCCCGTATACAGCACTCCGGCCACGCGCGACTTGTGTGCAGCCATGCTCGCCGACGCAGCGGCGATTCAAGATTCCGACGCACGCTACATCAACAAGCAAATCGAGCGCGGCCAGAGCGCCATGGATCGCGTCGAGCCGATCTATGATGAAGACGACGTCGTCCGTTTGCTCGGCCAGATGGTCGGTATTCCTTACCACCGTCGGCAGACGATTGCGCCCGGCATCGATCTGACCTTCTTCGACGCGGGGCACGTCCTCGGGAGTGCGATCACTGTGCTCGACGTCGACGAAGAGGGCCAGCGGAGAAGGCTCGTCTTCACGGGCGATCTCGGGCGCAAGCACATGCCGATCCTTCGCGACCCGGAGTGCCCACCCGGCGCCGATGCCCTCGTCATGGAGTCGACCTATGGCGACCGCCTGCACGCGCCCATCGAAGAGATGGACGCCGAGCTGGCCGAGGTGCTGGCTCGCGTGTCCAAGCGCGGAGGCAAGGTCGTCATCCCAAGCTTTGCGCTCGAGCGCGCGCAGGAAATCATCTTTTCTCTCAAGTCGCTCGAGCGACGAGGAAAGATGCCTCCGATGCCCGTCTATGTCGACTCGCCGCTCACCGTGAAGATCACCGACGTCTTTCGATTGCATCCCGAGTGCTTCGATCCGGAGACAAGAGCCCTCATCGGCGGGCACGAGTCGCCATTCGACTTCGATCAGCTGCGGTACGTCGCCACCAAAGAGGACTCGCAGGCCATCGACGCGGAGGACCGGCCATCCGTCATCATCTCGGCGAGCGGAATGTGCGAGGGCGGCCGGGTCCTCCACCACCTGAAGGCCACGATCGAAGATCCGAAGAATGCCGTCCTCATCGTCGGTTTTCAAGCACCCGACACACTCGGTCGCCGCCTCGTCGAGCATCGGGCGCGCGTCAAGGTCTTCGGAGTGGAGCGCGACCTCCGCGCTGAGGTCATCGTCATGAACGGATTCAGCGCTCATGCCGATCAGGCGGGACTCTTGGATTTTGTCCGAGAAGCGCGCCAAGGAGGACAGCTAAAGAAGATCTTTCTCGTGCACGGGGAACCCGGACCTCAAAAGGCGATTCTCGATCGCCTGGCCGCGACGGGTTTCACCGCCGCACGCGCGCCTGCGCCGGGCGAGAGGGCGGAGATCTGAAGGCGGGCGTTCGCCGACGCTCCAGGGCCAGGGCAAAGGGATCGACTCGGCCCGCTGGCTGCGGCCTACCCTTCGGTGATGCTCGGCGCGCCGCTCGGGTGAAGGTGCACGTCGACCTGGATGCCTGCGCGCACGCTTTGCGTGACGACGCAGAAATCTTCGAACATGTCGCGGCATGCGGACCAAGCGGGATCGGCCGGATCGGTCGGTACCGCCAGATTCACGTCGATCGCGCCGATGCGCAATCTTCGTTCATCGTTCCGTGTGAGCGCCACACGGACGTCCGCGTAGACCCCGGCGAGGGTGCGGCCATGCTTTTTCATGCAGAAGACGAGACTGGCCGCCAGGCAATTTCCGACGGCTGCAGCGAGGTAGCGAGCGGCATTCGGCGCGGCGTCGTGACCGAGGGGAGGCGGTTCATCCATGCGCACGGACGCAAACTGTGCACTATCGAATCGGACGAGGAATTCGAACCCCTCGACTTGCTCGACCCGCAGCGCGAATTCAGCGACGGGGGAATTCATGGTGCACACCGAAGCGAGGTGCGTGCCGGAAAGCCACCCTCGCGCGTTCTATCGCGAATGGTCGCGGTCGGTACGCGTGTTGCCTCTGCGATGACCCATGGTGCCTGGGCATTCAGACCGGCCCGGCGTGCTCCCCGTCCGAACGTTGGACATTTTCGAGCGTGACGGTCGTCCCGTGCGCTCGCTGCGTGTCTTCTGCCCAGTCCGCGAAGCCTCGACTTCGCTGGCGGTCTGTGCAAATTGCTCGTTCGCCCAGAAGGTGTGCGATAAAGAAGTCGTTTGCGCACCACCCGGCCTCCGTATCACGACCGGGTCGGCAGCGGATAAGCCGTTTTTTCTGGGTCCGGACGCTCTTGCGCTCGGGACGCCTCTCGGTGCGGTCTGTTCGCTTCACTCGGTTGCCGTCCGTCAGGACGTTCCTCTGCACGAGGCTCGCCAATTGCTCGAGCGGGACGCGACCGTCGTGGTCTTGGCCGCCGACGACCAGGTGAAGGGCATTCTTTCGGCGGCCGAGCCGGCCAGGCGCGGCGCGTCGTTCATGACGGTGGACACCCGCGGTTGCGTGCTTCCCGAATCGGCTCCGCTCATCGAGGCGATCGAGTTCATGGTGCACGGCCAAAGGCGCTTTGTGTCCGTGGTCGCCCAGGATCGCCGCTTCGTCGGCCTCGTGCGGGACATCGACGTGCTGCGATGGGCCGCCCGCCGTCAGCTCGAGTCGAGCCCGGGCCCCGAAGACCCGCATCTCTGAAGGCCGCTACCCTCGCTGGAAGGGCTGCTCCCGGCTCTCGCGGCACGCGCCGTGCCTCCGTCACGCATCGAACCCGCGGAGCACCCCACCATGGATATCAAGGCCGATCTGCTTCGTCCGGAGGCCTACGGCACGCCTCGCCCGATGCGGGTCGACTTGGCCGAGACCCACCTCTCGTGGGTCTTTCTCGTCGACCGGGAAGTCTTCAAAGTCAAAAGGCCGGTCGAGCTCGGGTTCGTCGACTTCCGCGCACCCGAGGACCGAAAGACGGCCTGCGACGCCGAGGTCCGACTGAACGCGCGCCTCGCGCCCGACGTCTATCGCGGCGTCGTGCCGATCCGACTGGGAGAGGATGGGCGCTGCGCCACCTTCGGGGACGGTCCCATCGTCGACTGGGCCGTGCACATGACGAGGCTTCCCGACGACCGGCGGGCCGATATTCTGCTCGTGCGCGGCGAGCTCTCGCGCGATGCGATCGACGCCGTCGCCGCGACCATTGCGCGATTTCACGCCGGCGCACAAAGCGACGAGAAAACGGCTCGATTCGGGACCCGGGAAGCGGTCGAGTACAACGTCGAGGAGAACTTCGCACAGACTTTGGGAATCGCGGACGATTATATGGAGCCTGAGCAGTGTGAGGAAATCGCGCGCTGGCAGACGGCGTTCCTCCGCGGTCACGAGCGGCTCCTCGACGAGCGCATTCGTAAAGGACGCGTCCGCGACGGCCACGGCGATTTGCGTCTCGAGCACGTCTACCTGCTCCCGTCCGCGGCGGGTCCCACGATCATCGATTGCATCGAGTTCAGCGACCGCTTCCGCTTCGGTGACGTGTGTGCGGACATTGCATTTCTATCGATGGACCTGGCCGTTCATGGGCGGGTCGATCTCGCCGAGCGCTTGCTGGCGCGCTACGCGCGGGAAGCGAACGACTTCGACCTCTACGGGCTCGTCGACTTTTACGAAAGCTATCGGGCGATGGTGCGTGCCAAGATCGCAGCCATCGTCGCCACCGACGATCGGATGGATGTCGAGACGCGCCGGCGCGCCGGAGCGGACGCCCGGCGCTATTTTCTTCTGGCCCTTTCGGCGGAGAGGCGTTCCTTGCTCCTGCCGGCACTGGTCGCGGTGGGCGGGATGATCGCGTCGGGAAAGAGCACCATCGCCGAATGCTTGGGGTCCGAGCTGAGCGCGCCGGTCGTCGAGGCGGACCGAACCCGCAAGTCGATGCTTGGAGTCGAGCCGACCCACCCGGTTCACGACGCCGCGTGGCAAGGCGCCTACGAGCCCGCATTCACGGAGAAAGTCTACGCGGAGGTCCTGCGCCGCGCGGACGTCGTGCTCGCGTCGGGGCGCCCTGTCGTCATCGACGCATCGTTTCGGTCGCGGGCCATGCGGCGCGCAGCGCGGGAGCTCGCGAGCCGCCACAATGTTCCGTTCCGCTTCGTCGAATGCCGCGTGGATCCTTCCGTGTGCAAGGCACGCTTGGCCGCCCGCGCCGGAGCGTCCGGAGTGTCGGACGGTCGCCTCGAAATACTCGACGCATTTCAGGCCCGCCTCGAGCCGGTCGACGACCTGGCGCCCGACGACCATCTCGTGCTCGATACGACGCGATCCGTTCAAGAAAACGTCGAGGCGCTACGCGCTTGCCTCGATGCGTGGCCGCGGCCCGTTTGAGGGAAAAGGAGGGCTCATTCCGGCGTCTTTTCCGCGGTCGTGCGCAGCATCGTGATTCCGTATTCATGCAGCTTGTACTGAATTTTTCGGACGCTGATATCCAGCATTCGCGCGGCTTGCGAAGTGCGTCCGCCGCACGCGTCGAGCGTGCTCAAGATGAGGTGCCGCTCGACCTCGGCGAGCGTGGAGCCGGGTATGCGCACGGCGCCGCGCGGGGGCGCGCCGACGCCGGCCGGCAGGTGCTTGGTCGTCAGCTTGGTTCCATCGCAAAGAACGACCGCCCGTTCGATGACGTTTTCGAGCTCGCGGACGTTGCCGGGCCATCGGTATTCGCCGATGCGCTGCACCGCGTCGTCTGCAAAGCCATCGATCGACTTGCCGTTTTCCTCGGCAAACCGCCGGAGGAAATGCGCTGCCAGGGGGAGTAAATCGCTCGGCCGGGCGCGCAGGGGCGGCATCTCGATGTTGACGACGTTGAGTCGATAATAAAGATCTTCGCGGAACTTCCCTGCCGCGACTTCCTCGGGGAGATCGCGGTTCGTGGCGGCGATGATCCGCACGTCGACTTTGACTGTCTCGTTGCCCCCGACACGCTCGAACGTCCGCTCTTGGAGGAAGCGAAGGAGCTTAACCTGAATGGCGGGCGTTATTTCACCGATTTCGTCGAGAAAGAGCGTGCCCCCGTCCGCTTGCTTGAAGCGGCCTTCGCGACGCCCGGCAGCGCCCGTGAACGACCCCTTTTCGTGACCGAAGAGCTCGCTCTCGAGAAGGGTTTCGGCAAGTGCGGCGCAGTGGAGCTTGACGAAAGGCGCGCGGGCGCGCGGGCTATGCTCGTGAATCGCCTGGGCGACGAGCTCTTTGCCCGTGCCGCTCTCGCCCGCGATGAGCACGCTTGCCTTGCTCGGCGCGACTTGCTGGATGACGTCGAATACCTCCTGCATCGCGGGGCTCGAGCCGATGATGTTGTCGAAGCGAAGATGTCCGGTCAGCCTCGTTCGGAGCTCCTCAGCTTCGTCGCGAAGCTTGCGGCGGTCGATCGCGCGCCGGATGACGAGGACCAGCTCTTCGATCTGAAGAGGCTTGGTGAGGTAGTGCTCCGCGCCTTCGTGCATGGCTCGAACGGCGGTCTCGACGTCGGCGAACGCGGTGACGAGCACGACGATGAGCTCCGGAGCGATGTCGCGGGCCCGGCGTAAAAGCTCGATCCCGTCGAGACCGGGCATTCGCAAGTCGGTCAGCAGTACGTCGGGAGCGGTCTCTTTCACGCGGTCGAGCGCCTGAAGGCCGTCCTCCGCCAGTGTGACGGCGAACCCTTCGTCTCGCAGCAGTGCGGACAGGCCGCTACGAGCGCTCGCTTCGTCATCCGCGACCAGCACCCGGATGGGGCCTGTCGCCTTTGCTGTGGTGTCCTCGCTCACGTTGAACCTCGGTGCAGAATTTGCGCTTCGGCGCAGGGCGGGCGGCCCGGCCCGTGCTGGTCGTCCGACCATGGCGCGGATCCATCCGCGTTGTCCGGTGCAAAGCATGGACCGCGCCGCGTTGCCGTGTCATCGGCAAGGGCCAGGGGGGCAGGGATCAATGGGCCACGCCAGACGGCTTTCCGTCCGAGCTGCCCACGGGGGGGGCTGGAAGACGGATCGTGAAGACGGTCGAACCGGGACGACTTTCGAAGTGCACCTCGCCACCATGGTCGGCCGCGACGCGCTGCACGATGGAGAGCCCCAGGCCAGTGCCGCGCTCCTTCGTCGTGTAGAAGGCGTCGAAGATCGGCGCTGCGACGTCGGGGACGCCGACGCCGTCGTCGGCCACCTCGATCTCCAGATGGCGCGCCAGGCGGCGCACGACGATGGCCACACGCCCGCCTTCGGCCACGGCGTCGAGCCCATTTCGGACGAGGTTCACCAGTGCCCGTTCGATGCGCTGGACATCGAGCCGAGCGGTGGCCGGCCAGGGAAGCGGTTCGAATGCGAGCCGCTTCTTCTGTGCACGGGCGTCGGCCGCGAGCAGGGTTGTCACCGAACGGGCGATTTCGTTTGCGTCGGCGTCGACGAGCGTCAATGGACTCGGCCGCGCGACTTCGAGAAAGTCGGTCACGAGCGCGCTCAGCCGCTTGATCTCGGCGCGCAGCACGTCCGTCGCCTCGCGCGCCGCCGGAGTCACGTCGCGACTGCGCGCGAGGGCCCGATCGAGGACAGACAGGTGAAGGTTTGCTCCGTTCAGGGGATTGCGGATTTCGTGCGCGAGCCCGGCCGCCAACGCGCCCGCTGCGGCAAGTCGTTCGTTTCGGCGTGCCACGCGCTCGAGCTCTCGCTCGTGCGTCAAATCGACGCCGACGATGACGATGGACCGGAGGCCGCCAATACCTGAATCGACCGTGGCGTGCCAGCGCATCGTTCGCACTTTGCCTGATCGGGTCCGCAGGTCCGCTTCCATTTCGACCCCTTGGTCCTTCGAAGCCTCCAGCCATCTAGCCCGGATGGTCCCGCCGCGGTCGCCAAAGAGCATCGCGAAGAAATCGCCGGCTGCGAGCTCGTCGAATGCGTAGCCCGTCAGCCGCTCGGCCTTTCGATTGGCAACGATGAGGCGGCCATTGTCGTCGACGCCGAGCACGGCGACGCCGGCCACCTGCAGCGCGTCGCCGAACCGTTTGTGTCGTCCGTCGGCGGCTCCCTCGATGGTTTGGCTCTCCTCGGCACGGGCGCGTTCGATGCGGCTGACGAGGTCGTTCGCATAGCTTTCGAGCATAATGGCGAGGTCGAGATCGCAAACGCGTGCGATGGCCAGACCTGCAGCAGCGCCGGTGGCAGCGTCCGCGCCAAACGCGGCGGCCGCCACCTGCTGCAGGGCCGTTCGGATGCGGGCCATCGCCGCGATGACGTAGCGCATCTCGAGGCCCACGCGGACGTGGGCGCGCCCCATCCGCCCGTGGCGCTCGAGATAAGCGTCGTCGCGGGGGCCGGAGAGAAGCTCGCCGAGCCATCCCTTCAGCGACTCACGAAGGCGCTGCGCCTGGGCCTCGTCTTCGAGGTTGGCAAAGGCGCCGTCGTGGCTCCGGACGAGCGCGTAAAACTCGTCCGCGATGGTCCTGAAGTGGGGTTCGGCGATCGGGCGCAGTCGCCTGAGGACGGCTTCGTCGCCGACCGTCAGGCCGACGTAACTTCGCATTTCTGCAAATCGACGCGGATCCATGACCTCACCCCCACCGCCGAGCCGCAGAACTTTCGCGTGCCGGCGAAGAGTTTAGCGGACAGATGCCTGGGCGCCGCGGTTCGCGCGGATGGCAGCCCGACACGCTGCCGTCACCTCGAGAGTCGATATCGCGGAGCCCGCTCATGGAAGGCCGTGCTCTCAAGAGTCGGGCCAGACCGTGCAGTGCGCCGCGGCGGGGAGGCGATAGGCAGAAGCGCGGTGACGCGTCCGACAGGGTGTCTGGGCATGGCGAGGGGATTGCATTCGACGTTCGACATGAGCCCTGCACCGAGCATCCGGCACATCTTGGTACCCCACGACTTCAGCGAGACAGCGGAGCATGCGCTGGCCTATGCGCTCGTGTTGTCCGAAAAGCTCGGTGCCCGCGTGTCGGTGCTGCATGCCTACGAGGTACCCGCATCGGCCTATCCGGATGCATTCGTCGCGAGCTTCGACTTCACGTCGGAAATCGAGCAGGCGGCCGCCACGGCGCTCGAAGAGGTCAAAGCGCGGGCGCTTCGCGAACAAGGGCAGAAGGTTGAAATCATGCTTCGACGCGGAGTGCCGTGGGTCGAGATCGACGCGGCCGCAGCAGAATCGAAGGCCGATCTCATCGTCATCGGTACGCACGGACGTCGCGGGGTCGCCCGGGCGCTACTTGGCAGCGTGGCCGAGAAGGTCGTTCGGACCGCGCCGTGTCCAGTTTTGACCGTGCACGGGCCCGAGCCGAAACACGAGACCGCCCCTTCCAAGGCGTAAGCCGGCGCACAGCGGCCGTCGGCCAAGGCCTTTTCGCAGGCGCGATGCCGGATGGCGCGCCCGCTCCTTGGTTTGTCCCTCGCGGCCTTTGCAATTGGCGTAAAGCCCCGTCGCGCGCCGATCCATCGGCGGATATGGGCGGAGTCCATCGGCGGGTATGGGCGGAGTCCATCGGCGGATATGGGCGGAGTCCTTTGCGCTTGTTCCGCGCCGGGCCACCGGGCCGCCGGGGCTCGCCGGCGAAAAGAGTGCAGGGCCGCGCACGTCTTGCACCCACCCTCTCGTTCGTCGGGTGGCGGGTCGTTCGTCGGGTGGCGGGTCGTTCGTCGGGTGGCGGGTCGTTCGTCGGGGTGTCGGACGGTCGGCCTAGGCCGCACATCGGCACGAACGCTGCACTCGCGTCTCGAAGTGCTTGGCATACTTCGCATCGCTTACAAACTTCTCGTCAACGACAAGGGGAAGTTTTCCGCGCTGCTCATGGGACTCACGTTCTCCGTTTTTCTCATGATCCAGATGACGTCGATGTTCTCGGGGATGATGAAGAAGGCCTCGGCGACGGTCACCAACACGGGCGCCAAAGTTTGGGTCATGGACCGCGCCGTGACCAACGTGAGCAGCGCGATTCCCATGCCGGATTACGTGCTCGACGCCGTGCGGAGCATCGAAGGCGTCAAATATGCCGTGCCTCTCTACTCGGGCGCCGCGCTCGTACGCCTCTCGGACGGTACCTACCAGCCCGTCTCGGTCCTCGGTCTCGACGATACGAGCCTCTTTGGCCGGCCCGAGCTCATCGAAGGCCACATTGCCGACATCTACGCCGAAAACGGCTTCATCGCGGTCAAAGACGAGGAGTATCCAAAGCTCGAAAACCCGAAACTCGGGACGGAGTTCGAGCTGAACGACAACCGCGGCGTCATCGTCGGAATCGCCAAGGTCCCGGCGAGTGGTCTCTTCGGCATGCCGACGCTCTACACGACGTTCAACCGCGCCATTCAATACATCCCGTCGATGCGTTACACGATCTCGTTCATTCTCATCGAGCCACGGAATGACGCGGCTATCCCCCACATTCAGGCCGAGGTGACGCACCTCGGCTACGACGTCGTGACCGAACAGGGCCTCATCGATCGCATCACGAATTGGTACATCATGCACACGGGCATGGGGACCAACCTTCTCATGATGACGACCATCAGCTTTCTCGTGGGATTGTCGATCTCTGGCCAGACTTTCTATACGTTCGTACTCGAGAACATCGACAAGTTCGGCGCTCTCAAAGCGATCGGTGCGAGGGGCAGCGAGCTCGTCGCGATGATCGCATTCCAGGCGGGCATCACGGGCCTGGCGGGATATGGCCTCGGCATTGGGCTCTGCGCCGGCCTCATTGCTCTGGCCAAGACGTGGGTGCCCGATTACGCGTCGATCGTGACATTCTGGAATCTCGCGCTGGCCCTCGGGATGGTGCTCGTCATCTCGGCGTTTTCCGGATACATCGCGGTTCGCAAAGTCCTGCGCATCGACCCCTACGACATTTTCCGAGGTTAGCGATGGCGGGCAACGTCGCGATCCGCGTCGAGGGGGTCACCAAGTGGTTCGGGCAGGGAGAGGCCAAGATGTGCGCCGTCCGCGACGTGAGCTTCGAGGCCCGCTTTCAGGAAATGCTTTACGTCGTCGGGCCCTCCGGAAGCGGAAAGACGACGCTTCTCAGCATCATCTCGGGGATTCTCCGGCCGGATGCGGGAACGGTCCGCGTGGAGGACACGGACGTATGGTCCCTGCGGGAAAGCGCACTCGCGAAATTCCGTCTCAATAAAATCGGCTTCGTTTTTCAGGATTTTCACCTCTTTCCGAACCTCACGACGGTCGAAAATGTGGCCATACCCCTCGTCCTGAAGCGGTGCGATTGGGCGGAGGCCATCCGGCAAGGGATGAAGTTTCTCGAGGTGGTCGGCCTTTCCGCGCGGGCCAAGCTGAGCCCCGGACGGCTGAGCGGGGGCGAACAGCAGCGCGTCGCCATCGCGCGCGCCCTGGCGAGCGGACCGGACCTCATGATCCTCGACGAGCCGACGGCCTCACTCGACGGAGACACCGGCAAGAAAATTCTCGATTTCGTCAAACACGAGGTGTTGAACGAGCATCGATGCATCGTCGTCGTCACCCACGACGATCGAATCTACGAATTCGCGGACCGGATTCTGCACATGGAGGACGGGCGGCTTCTCGACGGAAAAGGCAGGGCCGATGCGTAACAAGATTATCTTCTTCTTCGTCATCTTCGGCGCCATCGGAGCCCTGGTGAGCGCGTACGTCTACGCCGTTCCGAGCAAGCCGCTATCGCCCGTCTTCAACCCGGCTCCGAATCCGTACGCCCAGGGCATCTACGCGAACGGAATCGTCGAGAGCTACCAGTCGAACGGCGAAAATACGAACATCTATCCCGAGGTCTCGGGGTCGATCGTACGAATCCTCGTTACCGAGGGGCAGGCCGTCACGCAGGGCACCCCGCTCATCCAGATTGACGATTCGATTCAGCGGGCCACAGCCGAGCAGCAGGGCTCGCAAGCGGAGGCGGCGCAGGCGCTCCTTTCGGAGCTTCGCGCTCAACCGCGCAAAGAGAACCTCGAGGTCGCGCGCGCGCAGGTCGACATGGCGCAGGCCAGTTTGAAGACGGCAATGGACACGCTCGACAAGCAGGAAAAATCATACAGCCTCGATCCCGAATCCGTCAGCAAGGATGCGCTCGACAACGCGATCAACGGGCAGAAGGTCGCCAAAGCCAATCTCGAGGTGGTTTCACGCCAATACGAGCTGATGAAGGCCGGCGCATGGGTCTACGACATTCGCAATCAGGAAAAGCAGGCGGAGGCGCTCGCCAAGGCGTACGCGGCATCGAACGCGCTGCTCGCCAAGTACAACATCAAAGCCCCGACCGATGGCATCGTCTTGTCGATCACCGCCACCGTCGGTAGCTACGTTTCGCCCCAAGGCGCTTACGATACGTACACCCAGGGCTTCGACCCGATCGTCGTCATGGGCACGTCGAAGGGGACACTGGCCGTCCGGTGCTACATCGACGAAATTCTCATCCCCCGTTTGCCGCCCGCCGACAAGTTGCAAGCGCAGATGTTCATCCGCGGGACGAATACCAAAATCCCGCTCGAGTTCGTCCGCGTTCAGCCGTACGTGTCACCGAAGATTCAACTCTCGAACGAGCGGCAGGAACGGGTCGACTTGCGCGTGCTGCCGGTCATCTTCCGCTTTCAGCCGCCCCCCGGCGTGCAGGTCTTTCCGGGCGAGCTCGTCGACGTCTATGTCGGGGAGAAGTGAGATGCGAAAGCGATGGGTCGCCACCTTGGCCCCGAGCCTCGTCACCGTGGGGTGCGCCGTCGGACCTGACTTCCATCGCCCCGCCGCCAGGACGGATCCGCGCTATACGCCCGAGGTCGCGTCGGCAACGGCCGTCGCCGACGGCAAGGGGCAGCGATTCAACTTGGGACAGTCCGTCGCCGGGACGTGGTGGAAGCTTCTGCACTCGCCGGCGCTCGACGCGATGATCGCCGCGGCGCTTGCCGGCAACGAGGGGCTCGAAGCGGCACGCGCGACCCTGCGCCAAAGCCAAGACAACCTCCGCGCAGGGTACGGCGTTTTCTTCCCGCAGCTCGACGCGAAGGCGGGTGCGGGCCGAGAGCTCTATAACCCCGCCCCAGGGACGCTTCCGAGCAAAACCTTCAACCTCTTTACGCTGTCGGGGACCGTGAGCTACGCGCTCGACATCTGGGGTGGAGAGCGGCGGCAAGTCGAAGCTCTCGCCGCGGCGGTCGATGCGCAGCGATTCACGCTCGCCGGCGCCACCGTCATGCTTTCGAGCAACGTCGCCGACACCGTCATCGCGCAGGCGGCGTATCGAGACGAGATTGACGCGACGAAGGCAACGCTATTTGTCCTCGATGAGCAGGTGCGCATTGCGAAGGCCCAGGAAGCGGGCGGGACCGTTCCGTACGCCAATGTGCTCAGCTTGCGAAGTCAACAGGCCAGCACCGAGGCGACGCTCCCTCCGCTCGAGGAGAAGATCGATCAGGCGACCGACCTTTTGGCCGAATTGAGCGGCACGACACCCTTCCATTGGAAGGGGCCACAAATCAGGCTGTCCGATTTGCAGCTTCCGGAGGACGTGCCGCTCACGGTGCCATCCCAGCTCGTTCGGCAGCGTCCCGATATTCTCATGGCCGAAGCCAACCTGCACGCGGCCAATGCCGCCATCGGCGTGGCCACGGCCGCCATGTTGCCTAATCTGACGTTGAGCGCCGGCCTTGGGGTCAACAGCACGTCCGTCGCCGACCTCTTCGGCTTGGGCAGCCCATTTTGGAGCCTCGGCGCGGGTCTCACCCAACCGATCTTCCACGGAGGGGCGCTCTACTACCAGCGGAAGGCCGCGATCGACGCGCGCGACGCAGCGGCGGCGACGTACCGACAGACCGTGCTCGGGGCCTTCCAGCAAGTGGTCGACACGCTGCGCGCTCTCGGTCACGACGCCGATGCGCTCATCGCGCAGACGGAAGCCGTCGAAACCGCCGAGCGGGCCCTGCGCCTTCTCCAAGTCAACTACCAAGCGGGGATCGCGACCTATTTGCAATTGCTCGTGGCGGACGAGCAATACCTACAGGCGAAGACCGGCTACGTTCAGGCTGTCGCCCAGCGTCTGCAGGACACGGTTGCACTCTACGTCGCCCTCGGTGGCGGATGGTGGGACATGCCGTCCGATTCACACGGGTAAGCGGAAAGCGCGGGCTCGGTCTTTGCTAAAGAAATGGACCATGCAAGCGCCGCTTGCCGCCGCGCCCCGAATTCGCGATCGCTTCCTTGCCGATCACCGAGGACTCGAGGCGTCCATCGAGTCGCTCGTCCAGCGTCTCGCCGCGAACGACCGCTCGGAGACGTCGCGGCGCTGGCGCGAGTTCGAGCGGCGCTTGCTCGGGCATCTCGATGCGGAGGAGGCCGCCTTGATCCCCGCTCTGTTCGACGCCTCCGAGCGCGACGCCCGCATTCTCGTCCAAGAACACCGCCACCTCCGCGCGCGACTCCTCGAGCTCGGCGCCGGACTCGAGTCGCGGGGCCTGCCTGTCGGCGGGCTGCGCAACTTCGTCGATGAACTGCGCGCGCATGCGCAGACCGAGGATCGCCTCCTTTACCTCTGGGCGGATGCCCACGTCGACGAAGCGCGCCTCCCGCAGGCCCTGTCCGCCCTGACGGGCGAGACGACGGCCAAGTGACGCGCTGCGCAGGCCCGCCCTGTCCGCTCCGGCCGAGATGACGGCGCGGTGACGCGCCGCCGCGCCCACCCTGCGTTCGTGGACACGTTCGGCCCACGTTGAAGCGCGACCTCAGGAGGAACGTGAATGAGCGAGCCCGGCTTCGAGCGCCGTCAGGAATTCGTCCACCTTTACGGGCTTCGTCAGATACCGGTAGAAGCCGGCCTGAACGCCGCGCTGCTTGTCTCGATCGGAAGCGGCCGCCGTGAGCGCGATGACCGGGGTACTCCGCGTGTCGGGGATGGCGCGGAGCGCCCGCAACGCGTCGATCCCGCTCATGCCGGGGAGATTGATGTCCATGATGATGACTTCGGGATGGCGCCCGCGCGCGATCTCGACCCCCATTTCCGCCGTCGGGACCGCGATGAGCTCGACGTTTTCGAGCGTGCCCACGAGGTCGCGCATGAAGGTCACGTTTGCGGGGTTGTCCTCGACGTAGAGCACGAGCCGGCGGTCTGCGGAGGCGACCCGTGGCTCCCGCTCCGTGCTCACCGGGACCGGCACGCTCGATCGTGCGCCGGACAGGTGCACCGGCAGGTCGACCCAAAACTCGGACCCCTCGCCCGAGACGCTTCGAAAGCCGACCTCTCCGCCCATGAGCTGCGCGAGACGCTTGGTGATGACGAGTCCGATCCCTGTTCCTTCGATCGGTCCCGCTTCTTGTCCAGCCCGCTGAAAAGGCTGAAAGAGTTTCTCTTGCTTGTCGGCGGGAATGCCCATGCCCGTGTCGTGGACTGCGACGCGCACAAGCTCGGGACCCGATCGGGCGACCCTGAAGGTGACTTTGCCCGCCGGTCGATTGTATTTGACGGCGTTCGAGCCGAAATTCATGAGGATCTGCGCGAATCGCGTTCGATCGGCGGCGACCATCGGGATGGTGGCCGGCGGCGGATCGAGCTCGACACGGATGCCCTGTCGAGCGGCCATCGGCTCGAGCGTTCGTTTCACTTCGTCGAGCACATCGAGCACGTTGACCGGTTCGGTGGAGATCGAGATCCCCCCCGCCTCGATGCGCGACAGGTCGAGGATGTCGTCGATGAGGCGAAGGAGGTGTTCGCCGCCTTTGAGAATTTGCTCGACCCGTTCCTTGTGCCGGTCCGACAAGGGCTCCTTTCGGTCTCTTTGCAGAAGCTGGGCGAAGCCGAGGATCGCGTTGAGCGGGGTTCGGAGCTCGTGGCTCATCGACGACAGAAAATCGCTCTTTGCCGCGCTCCCCGCTTCGGCCTGCGTGCGCGCCTCCCGGAGTTCCTCGGCGCGCTGTTCGTCGTCGGTGAGATCCCAGACCGTCTTGACGATTCCCCCTTCCGCCGTTCGGCGATCGGCCACACGCAGGCTGCGGCCGTCGCGCATGCGGACGTCGAATGTCGTCGTCTGGTCGCTTCGTCGTCGCGCGAGCCGCTCCTGCCGAAACCGCTCGCGCATGCCGTCATTCGCGAACGCAATGTCGTTCATCCACGCGTCCAGTAAATCTTCGTACGATTTGCCGACGATGGGGCCTGCGAGGGATTCACCGAGGAGGCGCCGGTACACGCTGTTGCAAAGGACCAACCGGTCGTCGTTGTCGAAGAGCGCGAAGGCGTCCTGGATGCTCTCGACCGCGCTCGCCAACCGATCGCCCAGCAACTTGGCCGCTGCCTCGATACGCCTGCGCTCGGTGACGTCCCGAATGGCCGCGGAAACGGTGATCCGGCCTTCCGAGTACAGCGGGCTGAGACTGACTTCGATGGGGATCTCGGTCCCGTCTTTGCGCCGACCGAAAAGTTGCAGTCCAGAGCCCATCGGACGCGCGGCGGGATGGGCGAAAAAGCGAGTCAAATGAAGGGCGTGGGCGTGACGAAGCCGCTCGGGGATCAACATGTCCAAGTGCTGCCCGACGAGCTCGAGGCGCGCATAACCGAAGAGCTTTTCGGTCTGGATGTTGACCAAGTCGATCTGAAGGTCATCCCCGACGACGACCATCGCGTCCGGGGCCGCGTCGAGCAGCTGGCTGTAGCGCTCTTCGGAGCGAACGGAGAGTTCTCGGATGGTCCTCTCCCGATCGCCGGTCTGCCGCCTCAACACCGTCACGTCGGTCACGTCTTCGACGTGGTGGATGACGTAGGCGACTTGCCCGTCCTCACCGAAGACAGGAGAGTTCGTCGGCATCCAGTGGCGCTCTTCGAATCCGCCCCCTTCGGATTCGGGGCGGCGAATGTCGTACTTTTGGACATCCATCACGTCCTTTCTCCGGTGGGCAAAGACGCGGGCCAGCGAGGCGCGCAGGTTCGCAACGCCGGTCGCTCCGGGTTCGTCGGGGTTGTCGGGGAACACGTCGAAGAGCGGGCGCCCGATGATGCGCTCGCGGAGGGTCATCGTGGCCTCGAGGTACGCATCGCTCGCGCCCACGATCGTGAGGTCCGGGCTGAGTACGAGGTAGCAGTTCGGAGCGGACTCGAAGAGGCGCCGAAAGTCGGGGGTCGTCATTCGAGGGGCGCCGAGTATAGTCCGGAGCGGCCCCGGCGGCCCGCCCCAAGGCGCCCCCGTCGACGGGTACGGGGCCCTTGCCGTAGCGCATGGCGGGCGCCCGGTGAATTCGATCGGTCGAGCGGGACACCCCGCCGTCGCCGGCTCGTCCGGGCCCCTCGGGGACCCGCGCCCGCGCGCGGCTCGCGCCCTGCGTCGTCGCCCGCCGCTGCGAGCACGCCGATCCGAGGCGTTTAGGGTCGAGGCGGCTTTTCGAAGGGCGATTCTTGGGGATTCAGGATCTGCTCGGTGCGTCTGTGCGCTTCCGACATATCGACTCGACCGCCTTTCACATCCCGATTGAGCTCGTCGAGCTGGCGCCGCATGTCTGGGGTCTTGCGGAAAAGGGATTTTATTTCGTCTCGGCGCTGTCGATACACGACTTCGAACGTTCTCTTGTAAAGGACGTCGAACTCTTTGCGTATGTCGTCGGCGGTCATGGCGTGTCCCGAGGCGAAGTATCGATCGGCCAGGTCGCCGAGGGTGGCCGTCCCCGCGTAGGCGACGGAGAACGCGACGAGGTCGCCGGCGAAAAACGGCACGAACTTGGACCCGGCCAACGTCAGGTGCTGGGCGACGAAGCGCGGGCGGAGCGCCTTCAAGATGTGCTGCGCGGCGCCGTCGTCGACGTGGCGGGTCCGAATGCGCCCGGTGCCACGAATGAGTCCGCGGTGGATGGGCGCGATGATGGCACTGTCGACGAAGGGAATCGGCTCGAGCGCGATGACGCTGGCCGCCGAGCTCGAGGTGCGGACCATGTGCTCGAGGACGCACTGCTTTTCAGCTTCGCTCGCGCCATCGTACTCCCCGTCGATGGCGCGCCTCAACGTGCGGTAGACGGTCCAGGGAAACACTTTCAGGTGTTGCGGCGGCACGCGTCGGAGCTTGCAAGGCCGTTGCCGTCGCGGCCTTCCGCCTGCCGTTGGTCGGCGTCGACCCCTCGGCGTCGAGCGGCGTCGTCCTTGCTTATGGTCCGAGCAGCCACGATGAAGATTCATGCCTCGCCCATTTGGTCGCCGCTCTTTCGATACGGCCTGGGCGTGGGTCTCGTCGCCCTCGTCGTTGCCATCAAGAAGGTGCCATTTTTCCCCGACCTCGGGCGGGACGCTCCATTTCTACTCTTGTCCGCTCCGGCCGTGATTGCGGCCTGGTACGGCGGCTTTGGCCCCGGCATCGTGGCGTCGGTCCTCGGGACGTTGTCCGTGCTCTACTGGTTTTTGCCGCCGTATTACGACCTTCACACGAGTCCCGATGCGTTCGTCCACGCCTCGGTGTTCGGGATCGAGAGCTGCGGCCTCGCCGGGCTCGTGGCGTCGGTTCAGGCGTCGCGGAGCCGGGCCGAGATGGCCGCGCGGCGCGTCGAGGCGATGTACTCGGTGAGCAGTGCCCTCGGCGCGACGCGCACGGTGCCTGAGGTGACCGAGATCATTCTCCACGAAGCGCACACCGTCCTCGGGGCCACGGGGGTCTACATGTACTTCGCGTCCCAAGGGGGAGGAACGCTCCGGCGCGTCTCGTATTGCATCGCGGACGGGTCTGCGTTTCTGGCGCCGCGGAGCGGCGTGCCGCAGCCATTCAAGGAAGTTTCGCTGGACGCCGACAACCCCGCGGCCTTCGCGGCCCGAACCCGCGCAACGGTCGGGGTCGGGAGCCAGAAGGAGCTCCGGGAGCGCTTTCGTTCCATGTACGACACGATGCATGCGGATCGCGACCAGGCGCAAAATTTCATGGCTCTGCAGGCGCTCTTGTGCGTTCCCATGATCGTCCACGACAAGGTGGTCGGCGTCCTTGTCCTCGCGTTCGAGGCGCCGCGTCGGTTCGCCCATGAGGATCGATCGTGGGCAGAAGTCTTGGCTCAAGACTGCGGGATGGCCGCGCAGCGCACCCACCTTTTCGAGATGGAGCGTCGCGCCCGCATGGAAGCCGAGGAGGCCAACCAGGCCAAGGACGAGTTTTTCTCCGTCGTCTCTCGAGAGCTCAGCGCGCCCCTGACGACGATCATCGGCTGGGCGCACCTCCTCAAGCGCGACAAAGGGACCGACCGCGCACGCCTCGAGCATGCGCTCGACGTCATCGAGCGAAGCGCGCAAGCGCAGTCGCGCCTGGTCGACGACATGATCGACATGTCGCGCATCGCCGCGGGGCGGTTGAGGGTCGACATGAAAGCGATCGACCTCGGACCGCTCGTGCGATCGTGCGCGGACGAGATGCGGTCCGCTGCGGCTTCGAAGGGCATCGACCTCGAGCTGCAGAGCGGGCCCGCAGCTCAGGCCACCGTCGTGGCGGACGCCGAGCGCTTCCGGCAGGTCATGAGCGTCGTCTTGGATCACGCCTTCCGGTGCACGCCCCCGGGCGGGCACGTTCGCGTCGAAGTCGAGCCGCAAGAGCGGGTGGTGCTCGTTCGAGTCGTCGACGACGGCCGAGGGCTATCGGCCGACAAGCTGCGCAAGGTGTTCGAGCCGTTCACACGCCATGACGCCTGGGCGGGGCCCGACGGCGGAGGCATGACGCTCGGCCTCCCCATCGCCAAATACATTTTGGAGCAGCACCGAGGCCAGCTTCGTGTCGAGAGCGAGGGCGCGGGGCACGGCGTCGCGATAACCCTGGAGTTACCAAGGGCGGATCCGCTCGCCGGCATGCTTGCGGTTTCGGGGGGTACCCGGACTTCCGTTGCGCCCCTCGACGGCGTGCGCGTCCTCCTCGTCGACGACGATCCCGGCGCCCGCGAGGCGCTCGCGGAGACCCTGGCGGTCGAGGGAGCCGAGGTCCGTCCCGTGCCGTCGGCACAGGCTGCCATCGACCAGCTGGGCGACTATTCGCCGGACGTCGTCGTCAGCAATCTCGTGATGTCCGAGGGCGACAACAACGCCTTCATGCGCAGGGTGCGGGGCTTGCCGAGCCCGGTCGCGGCCGTCCCAGCCCTGGCGCTCGTCGATCACGCGATTCCCGAGGGGACGGCGCGTGCAGCCGAAGCCGGGTTTCAGCGCCAACTTCCGAAACCGCCCGAACCGAAAGCGTTGATTCAGGCGGTCGGACAACTCGCGCATCGACCTGACTGAAACGCGCGGGCGAGGCACGCGCCGCGTGCCGGTCGCGCATCGAGCACACGCCATGCAACGTCGCCTGCGCAGCGTTTTGTCGTCCCTCGGGAGAACATGATGGCCGGGCTCGAGCCCATCAAAGCAATCTACATCCCTCGCATCGAGTTTCATTCGGTCGGGTGGGCGAAGGCCGCGCTCCTTTACTGGGAGGGACTCTTGCGATTCGTCCCCGAAGGGGTCAAGCCGTCGGACCCGCCGGACATTTATGACCTCGTCGTCGAGGGGTTGGTCGAGAATCTTTCGCCTTCGCGGTACTTCAAAGCCGCACGGGAAGCTCTGATCGCGCGTTTCGACAAGGTCCTCGAGGCCGCCGCCAAGCCGGCCGGGGGCACGACCGACGAGGACACGCTCATCCACCGAGGTTTGGTCGACCCCGAGCTATTGCGCGAACTCGAGAACCGCAACCTCGCCCGAGCGTCGCGCGATTGGGCCCGAATGTCTCCCGGAATGGCGGAATTGTACAAAACGGCGCTCACGTGCGTCGCGGGCGCCGATCTCCATGCGGCGCCGGCGACCGATGAGTCCGGAGGCGACGTGGCAGCCTACTTCGCCCGGATGAAGCTCGTCTTCGGCCCGCAGCCTGACGTGCCGGTGAATGGCTTTGCGTGGGCGCGCGGCATCGACCCTTTTCCGGCACTCGAGACGAGCGGCGCGCTGTCGACGCAGAAGCTCATCAAGATCCGTGAAGCGTACCGGTCGCAGCGGCGGTCGTTTCGGGATGCGATTCAGGCGCAGGTGTCTGCGGTCGCCGAGCTCTCGTCGGAAGAGGCCATTCGCGGTCACGTCAAAGACCGCAAAAAAGAAATGGATGTCCAAGTCCGAGAGCAGCGCCGCGCCATGCGAACGTCGATGGTGAGGGACACCCTTAAAATCCTCGGCGTCAGCGCGCCTGCCTCCATCGGATCGGCGCTCTCGCTGACTGGAGCGCCGCCGCTCCTGGCGGCCGTGGGCCTCGTCGGCTCCGTGGGCTTGGGCGTCACGGAGATCGTGGCGCATCGCAAGCAACGAATTCGGGCGGCGCATTATCTGCTCCTACTCGAATCCGAGCTATCGGGGCTCGATTGGCAGGGCGTCGCCGACGGTCGACAGCGCGTGCGACGCTAGATTCGAGCGCGGGTGCTCCGGGGTTTGCGAGAAGCGCACGCCCGGTGAGGCGTGGCGCTCACCGGCCTGCGACCCGACGCGATCGCAGTCGCCTTCGACGGGCGGGCTTGATGCCACATGCCTCAGCGAAATGCCCGGTGGGCCGTGCCGAGACCGAGATGGCGAGCGGAGCCTTGCGGAGCGGGCGCGCCGTCGTCCCGCCCCTCCGTCGCACGCGTCGAAGGCTTCCCGATCCAGTCGTCGCCCGCCACAAGGACGAGCCCCGTACGAGCCCGCCCGGCGGTCGGCTGCGGCGAACGTTGGTGCTCGGATGTCGGTGTCGAGGACCGCCTGCGGCCGCGCGATTCTGTGGCCTTCGGCCCTTGCCGCGGCGGGGGGCTAGTCGACTTCGCGTGCGCGGCCGCTATCGTTTGTCGTGACGGGCTTTGCTTTTCCCCCAGCCCCAGCCCCAGCGACGGCAACGTGCCAACGCTGTATAATTATACCTAGAACATATCCGACTTTTTTGAGCTGTTTGTTTCCGCTCGGGGAACTGCGCTTACGAAACGAATACCAGCCGGGTGCGTGCGAGTCTCCTATACTCTGCGCTCCGGGAGGGGTTTGCGGCGCTCGATGGAACTGCGTTTGGAGGCGTCATCATGAGGAGACTTACCGCTGTACACACCACGACGGGGCTGGCCCTGTGCACCCTCATCGCAGCAGCGTGCACCGGGGTGATCGGCAGCTCGCAAGGGCAGGGGCCCGGGCCGGGGCAACCCGGATCGTCCGGGGTGGCGGGGTCGGGACCCAATGGCGACACCACCCAGCCCGGCTCAAGCGGGACTTCCGGAGCCGGCTCGACCAATCCGTCCGGCACGATGACTGCGGCGGGTGGGGAGGCCGGCGCGGGCAGCGGGACGGCGACTATCGTCGACACCTTGTTCAATTCAGGGTCCGCTGATTCGACGGCGGCCGGCGCGATGGTGCTCCGGCACCTCACGCAGTTCGAATACATCAACACGGTAACGTCCCTGTTCGGTGCCACCGCGGTGACGACCGCTCAAGTGAACACGAACAGTGTTCCGGCCGAGCCGCCGGTACCGAACACGGCAAGCGGCTTCCCGCTGCCCGGTTTGGTCGACGTCACGACGGCGACCGCGTACCAGGCTGACGCCGAGGCCCTGGCCGCCGCCGTCCTGCCGAACGTCTCCTCGCTCCTTACCTGTACGCCGGCGAGCGCCACAGACACGACTTGCGCGACCACATTCATCACGACGTTCGGCCAGCAAATGTACCGGCGCCCGCTGAGCGCGACCGAGATATCGGGCCTCGTGGCCCTCTTTCAGACCGGCGTCTCCACGCTCGCTCTCAGCTTCAATGGGGCGATCGACCTCGTCATCGAAGAGATGCTTCAGTCGCCGGGCTTTCTCTACCACTGGGAAATCGGGCCCGGCGCCACGGTGTACTCGGGGACCGAAGTTCAGCTCGACGGGTACGCGATGGCCAATCGCCTCTCGTACTTTCTCTGGGGAACGATGCCGGACGCGACGCTCTTCTCCGCTGCGGCGGCCGGCCAACTGTCGACGGCTGATCAGGTGACCACGCAGGCGACGCGGATGCTGGCCGACCCGAAGGCCCGTACGGCGGTCGCGAACTTCTTCGAGCAATGGACCGGCATGTACCAGCTGGCCGCCCAGCCCAAGGACGCGACCGTATACGCCAACTGGAATGCCACGCTCGCCGGCGAAATGAACACCGAGTTTCAGGACTTCGTGACTGGCGTCATCTTCGACCGGACGGGCGAGCTCTCTGAGCTCTTCACGGGCACGACGACGTCCATCAACTCGGACCTCGCGACCCTCTACGGCATGACGGGCGTCAGCGGGACGGCGTTCCAGACGGCCACGTTGAATTCCTCCCAGCGAGCTGGCTTGCTCACCACGGCGGCCTGGCTGACGCTGAACGGTGACCCGGCGGGGTCGAATCCCGTCTACCGAGGCCACTCGCTTTACACCCAGATGCTGTGCGGCATCATTCCGGCTCCGCCGCCGAACGTGCCGCCTCCGGCTTCGGCGTCCGCAGGCGGAACGACGAGGCAGCGATTCCAAATGCACGACCAGCAGGCGTGCGCCGTGAACTGCCACAGTCTCATGGATCCTTACGGATACACCTTCGAAAACTACGACGGCCTCGGCCAGTGGCGGACGACCGACAACAGCTTGCCGGTAGACGCGTCGATCGCCGTTCAAATCGACGGCCAGAGCGTGAATGTGGCGAACGCGGTGGCGATGGCGCCCCTGCTCGCCCAGAGCACGACGGCGCAAGAGTGCTTCACGGCGCAATACATGACGTACGGGCTCGGGCGAGACGTGACGACCGACGATGCGGCGTCGGCCCAAGCGGCCCAAGCCGTCTTCAAGAGCGCCACGTACAAAGTCACGAGCCTTTTGTCGAGCCTGGCAAGCTCACGCACGTTCCGCTACCGGACCCCGTCTGCGGGAGAGGTGCTGCAATGATTTTGAAAGAAAAGTACTCGAGGCGAGCGCTTCTCAAAGCGATCGGCGGTGGCGCTGCGCTGCTGCCTCTCTTGAACAACGAGGCCTTCGGAGCGGACGGGGGCTCGACGGCGGGCATGTCCGCGAGCACCGGGTTTCCGAAACGGCTCATCACCGTGACCTGGACGAACGGAATCTACGGTTGCAGCAAGTGGAGCAACACGAGTCAGGCGCTGACGTCGGCGAATTTGCCGGCCATCATGTCGCCGCTGGCTCCGTACGTGTCGAAGATGATCCTCCCGCGGGGGGTGAATCTCCAGGCCGTGTTCGACAAGAACCAGTACGGCGGCCACTTCGGCTATCCGTGCATTCTGACCGGGACGCAGCTCGGGACGTCGCCCTCGATCGACTCGCTCATCTCGACCCAACTCACCACGCAGGGGGTCGTGAAACCGCAGCTCAACATCGGGGCGCTCCCCGAGGGCAGCTACACGAGCTGGAGCACGACCGGCCACAACACGCAGGTCACGAACCCGTATACGCTCTTCAACCAGCTGTTTCCGAGTGCGACGATGTCGACGAGTCAGCTCTCGGCGCTTTCTCAGCGGCGCGCGAGCGTGCTCGACCTCGTGACGACGCAGCTCACGGCATTTCAAAATATCGTGGGCACCGACGACAAGGTGAAAATTCAGAGTCACCTCGACTCGGTTCGTACACTCGAGATGGATCTCCAAGCGGCCGTAGCGACGTGTACGCCGCCCTCACTCACGCCCCAAGGCTTGCAGTTCAGTGGGATTACGAATTATACGAGCCAAGTCAATTTCATGATGCGACTCGCGGCCGCGGCGGTCACGTGCGGTATTTCGCGGGCCATTACGATAGACCTCATCAACGACGGCGGCGGCGATATCCTGACCTTCCCGTGGCTGACGCCACCGATCACCAGCCCGGACTACCATGCGCTCGCCCACCAAGGTGCGGCACAAGCGACGAACAAGACGGCCATCGACACGTGGTGGTACACGCAAGTTGCGACGCTCGCGAGCGCGCTCGCCGCCTCGACCGAGGGGTCTTCGACGTCGCTCGACAACAGCCTCATTCTCGTGTGTAACGACATGCGAGAAGGCAATGATCACTATTCGGCGGGAATCGCATTCGTCATGATCGGGAGTCTCGGAGGCTATTTCAATACCGGGCAACAGGTCGGTTTCAGCCCTGCGATTCCGAACAACAAGCTATTGACGACGATCTGCCACGGCATGGGCCTCCAGGTGGCCGGCGTGGGCGAAGCCACGTACACGGGAGATGTCGACTCGTCGCTGACATGAGCGTCATCCGGGGCACCCCTCCCCAGACGCAGCGCTGACGTGCGCTTTCCCATGTGCGCCACGATCGACTGATTGGCCCCGAGGGTCGCGGAACAAGGGCGTCCGAGTCTGGCGTTGCGAGACTCCGCCCTCGTCGCGTTCGCCGCGAACATCTTGGCGGGTCGCTGGCTCGCGTGAGCTGGCCATTCGACGAACGGTCGTCCCGGCACCTCGAGCATCGACTCTCGCGTTGCGCGAGCGGACGCCCTCCGTCTGCGAGCGATTGCGCGGGGGGTTGGGGCTGGCTGCGGGTTCGTTGACGATTCATCCGCGCCTGCGGCGCGCGAATGCCACGGATGGGGCGATCGGCGCCGGGGCGGGCCCGGGGGGGCGGGCGGCCGCTCGATCCTCATCCGGTTCAAGTGCCGTCGACGGGCGGTGACTCAGGCATAAAAAGTAGTAAAGTAGGCCCTCTTTGCAACTTTCGGCCCGCAGGCCGGGAGGAAAGGCCTGGTGCCAACGTGAGCACGATTCCGGTTCTCGGCGCGATGGGTGCCGTACTGTTCCCTGGTATGCGCTGCGGCATCTTGCTCGCGACCCCTCAGGCCAAGGCGGCCGTCCGGGCTGTCATCGAGGGGCCTCGGCCGAAGCAGATCGCCGTCTTTGCGACCCGCACACCCGAGCCGCGTGACCGCGACGATCTCTATTCGGTGGGAACGTTCGCGCAAGTCGTCAGCTTGACCAGGCGGCGATGTTGTGGCCGGTGGGTGGCCAACTTGCGTGGCGCGGGGCGGGCTCGGTCGATCGAATACGTTCAGTGGGAGCCATTTCGCACGGCCGAGGTCGAGCCGCTGGCTGAATCGACCGGCCAGTCTTTGGTCGTCGAAGCGCTCGGCTCTGCGATACGCCGGGCCGTGACGCAGTTGCACGAACGCAAACCGGGCTGTCGCCACGCAAGCGGCGCGTGGTCGGCGTTAAAAGCTCCGATCGCTGCATGCGAACTCGCCGGCGCTGCGGCAGGTCTCCTCAGGCATTTGCCCGTCGAGGAGCACCAAAGGCTCCTCGAGGCTGAACCGCTGGCGACCCAGCTCGAAGGCGTGCTCGCTCACCTACACGGTCTGCTCGCTCAAGCCGAAGGCGAGATTCGGAGCCCCGAAGGCCGCGCCGCGGCACTCGGCTGGTCATGAGGCGGGCGATTCGAAAGGATCGGGTCCGTTCGATTGACGGTCGTTTCGGCGGCCCGTGTGGGCCAGGTCGAAGGACGCCGGGCGGCCTGCGCGGGGCAAGCCGAAGCGAGGCCAAAGCGCTAGGCCGCATGCGCCCGACTTTCGTCCGCGACGAAACGGTAGAGACTGACGAGCTGCGCGATGCTGCGCTCGAAGCCGAGTCCGCCCGCGATGGCGAGCGAGCGGGCGCGGGCGCTCGACAAGAGGGCCGGGTGTTCAATGAGTGCATCGAGCTTCGCCGCGAGCTCGCGGGGGTCGCCTGCTGCAAAGCGAAAGTCGTCGGTTGTCGCGAGCTCGGAAGCAGCGCTTTCGCTGCTCTGCGCGACCAGAACGGGAACGCCGGCGCCGAGCGCCTCGAGTACTGAAATCCCCTCGAGCTCGACTTCACTGCAGTGTACGAAGAGGTCTGCTTCGGCCAGGAGCGTCCGCAGACGCTCGCGCGAAACGAAGCCAATCTCGGCTCCGTTCGGCAACGCCGAGGCGAGCCGTTTCAGCTCTTCCTCCCTCGGCCCTGCGCCGGCGATAACCAGGCTGATGACGTCGCGGTGGCGGCAGGTCCGCACGGCTTCGATCATGTCTTCTTGCCTTTTCTCGGCTGCCAGCCGGCCGACCATCATCACGCGGAACCGGCCATCAGCCTTGGGCGCGAAGGCTCTCGGCACGATGTCGGGGGGGACACCATTGGAGATGACCACGGCGCGCGATCGCAGCCCATGCTGGACGAGCTTTCGTTTTGCAAATTCGGTTGGGCAAACGACCGCGTCCGCTTTGTCATAGAGATCCCTTACCCACACGCGGTACATGAGGCGGCAGAGCGCCGGGGACCGTACGCCGACATTGAGGAGGGCGTTTTCCGGCTGGACGTGGAACGCGGCAACGACGGGGCGACCCGCCTTGCGCGCCTCGGACAATGCCACGAAGGATAGCCAAAATGGGAATTGCAGGTGTACGACGTCGACGTTTGCCATGGCGCCGGCGATCGAAGCGCGGTCCGGTCTCGCCATGATGAACTTCATGCGGCGCATGGCTCGAATGGGGAGATCGAACGCGGGCAAGACGACCGCACCTTCGCCGTCGGCGTCGGCCCCGATGACCGTGACGTCGTGCTCCGTCCGCAGCCGGTCGACGACGCTACGGGCAACCGCAACGCCGCCACCCAATCCGTTCAGGGTATCTGCCACATAGGCGATGCGAAGCTTGTTCATGGTGTGGCCCCTCGCGCGTCACCACGGTGCAATCGCCTTGCCGCGGGGTAAGGGCGGTGGCCGGTCCGTCCACGGGTGGCGTTGACCGATGCCTCGAATCGCCTGCCGGGGGCTCGAAGTGGGGCTCTGGACCACGGCTGGGCCGGGCTCTCCTTTGAAGCCTTCGGCGGAGGGCGCATTTCGAGTGGTGGACTTTCGCGTCGCCGGCTTCTTTTTTTGCGCATTGCCTCGTCCGCCGGCCGGGCCCTCGATGGCACCCGACGGTCGAAGGCAGCGAAATCGCCCTTTTGCGCGACCACGCAAGCCGTGCGTCGGTCCGGCGAGTGGCCCGCGTCCGTTCGGCGGGCGCGACCGAAGAGAAGCTTTCGAGCAAACGCTGAGATTCCCCGCGACCCACCGGAGGGGCCCGTGCCCGTTCGGGCAGGCCGTCGCGCTCTCGGGTTTGCGCCGGGCTCGTGGGTCGGGATACGAAGGCTTGGACCGCCGGCTCGGCTTCGGCAACGGGCAGCGCGCAGCGAGCTTCTCATGGAACGCAAGGTGCTGTTTTGGTCAAGAGGAGGCGTGCTTTGGAGACCCATTTCGTTCCCGTGTGGAAGCCTCTCGCGCTCCGGGGACTGGCTGGCGTGCTGTTCGGTGCGGTCGCGCTTCTCTGGCCGTCGCTCACGTTTGCCGCCTTGGTCCTTCTCTTCGGGGCGTACGCGCTCCTCGACGGGCTCTTGGCGATCGCCGCGGCGGCGCGGCAGCGTGCCCCCGAGCACGCCTGGAAGCTGGTTCTCGAGGGCCTGGTCGGCGTGGGCTTCGGCCTCGCGGCATTTCTTTGGACCGGAATGACCGCGCTTGTGCTCGTGAAACTCATCGCCCTCTGGGCGATCGTGACAGGGATTCTCGAGATCGCCCTGGCGGCGCGGCTCCGCGGCATTCACGCTAGTGAGTTCCTGCTCGGTCTCGCAGGCACGGTGTCTCTTGTCCTCGGCGCCTTGATGTTCCTGTGGCCTGCAGCCAGCGCGTTCGTCATGGTCGTTCTGCTCGGTTCGTATGCCCTCTTGTTCGGCACGACGATGCTCGTGTTCGCTCTTCGACTGCGCCGTGTCGGGGTGCGGCTCGAGACGGTCCAACATGAGCTTCGATCACCGCGCGACGCGGCCTAAGAGCAAGCCGCGAGCCAAAGCGTCGACTTGCGCGGCGGCGTCCGACGATTCCATGCCCCTCGCCGATCGACCGAACGAGGCGCGAACGTCCGGCCGAAAGCGGCTTCAAGATTTGCCGCGATCCCGGGTAGACTGGATTCGACTGAACGTCGCATGGGCCGCCCCAAAGTGGAGCAAGGTGCGGTTCGCGTCGTGGTCCGCGCCAAGCCACGGGCCAAGACGAGTGTATTGACCCGGGCCGAAGGGTTGGCCGTCGACGTGTCGCTCGCCGCGGCGCCCATCGATGGCGCCGCCAACGAGGAGCTTGTCCGCGTGCTGGGGAAGGCGCTTTCAGTCCCCAAGCGGGCCATTCGCTTCGTGTCGGGTGAGACATCGAGGAACAAGGTCGTTGCCGTCACGGGGCTTGCGGAGGCCGAAGTGGTTCGACGGCTTGCGCGGGCGGCGTCGTAGAGGGCTCCGCAGCCGAATGGACGCGATGAAAAGGCACTGGTAAGGGGTCGGCGGCCATGAGCGATCCGCCGGTGCCCCACCTGTCGCGCGACTTCGACGCGGAAATGCGCACGGTGCGGGAGCAATTTGCGGCGATGGCTTCGCGATGCCGTGACCAGTTGCATCTGGCCCTCGAAGGCTTTTGGACCGAGCAGAACGAAAACAGGGCGGTCGTCGAGGCCTCGGATGCGGTTGTCGATTCGGAGGAGAAGGCGATTGACGCTCTGACCCTGCAGGTTCTTGCCTTGCGGTCGCCAGCCGGATCGGATTTGCGGACGCTGACCGCAACGTTCAAACTCGTCACGGACGTGGAAAGAATCGGCGACGAAGCCGTCGATATTGCGAGAGAAGGCGCTGCGCAAACCGGCGCCGACACGGATCCCGTGCGGGCGCGCTTGAAGAACATGGCAGAACGGACTGAGAATTTGTTCAATGCGGCCGTCTCTTCGTTCCTCGGCCGAGATGCGTCCGCTGCGGAGCAGGCGTCTGGTGTCAATCGGGCCATCGACGCCATCTACGACGAGGTCGTGGGCCATGCGATTGGCTTCATGGCGCGAAACCCAAGGGACGTGGCTTCGGCGCTCGCCTTCGTGAATGTCGCGACCTGCCTCAGGCGAATTGCCGACCATGCCCAGAACATTGCGGAGGGAACACTCTTCGTCGTCCGGGGCGACGTGATGCCCCGCTAAACCGATCGGAGAACCCAGTCCGCGGGTTGGGTCCGCGGGTTGGGTCCGCGGGTTGGGTCCGCGGGTTGCGTCCGCGGGTTGCGTCCGCGGGTTGCGCCCGCGGGGTTGCGTCCGCGTGGTTGCGTCCGCGTGGTTGCGTCCGCGTGGTTGCGTCCGCGGGTTGGGTCCGCGGGTTGGGTCCGCGGGTTGGGTCCGCGCAAGGCGTGTCCTTTGCTTGCACTTGTGATTGCCATGCAACGACCCCTTCAGATCACTTTTCACGGCGTGCAACACTCGGATGCGATCGAGCAGTACATTCGCAATCGGGCTGAAAAGCTTGACACATTCGCCCCGCGCATCGTCGGTTGTCGTGTTGCGGTTGAGATGCCGCACCGCCACGCCCACCACGGCGAGCACTACCGCGTGCGCATCGACATGACGGTGCCAGGCAGTGAAATCGTGGTCGAACGCGTCCCAGATGAAGCGCGCGGCTACGATAATGTCTACGCGGCCATCGATGCAGCGTTCGATGACGCGGGTCGTCGTCTGCAGGACTTCGTGCGCAGACAGCGAGGCGACGTGAAGCCCCACGAGCGATCTCGCCACGGCACCGTGGCGAAGCTCTTTCCGTATGAGGGTTACGGCTTCTTGCGCACGCCGGAGGGCGACGAGCTCTACTTCCATCGAAACGCCGTCCTCGACGGGGCATTCGATCGCCTGAAGATCGACACGCGTGTGCGCTTCGTCGAGGACGCAGGCGAAAGCGGTCCGCACGCAAGCACAGTGGCTCTCGTCTAAGACGAGGCAGGGCGCAGGGCGCCTCCAGCACGTAACGTCCGCTCCGGCGGCCATCCGGTCAATCGGCCGGAGCGGCGCGCCCGCCTGGCCATCGTCTCTTGAGGCGAAGGGTCTCGGGTGGCCGCTTGGATCTCAGGCACGCATCCAGTGCGGCAGAGCCGTCGTCGCCGCTGCCGCATCGATGTTTGGCGATCCGGGTGGCGCGCCGGCGCGCACGCAAATTGCTTCATCCGTCGGCGTGTGATGCGTAAGGTGCCGGCTTTGCTGTTCGCGGTCGCGCTCGGTTGCGAGGGTCAAGGAGGTGCTGCGATGACGTTCCGCATGACGTCGCCGACTTTCGAAGATCAGGGAGCGATTCCCCCCGCGCAGACGTGTGAAGGGGCCGATCGGTCGCCCGCGCTCGCTTGGTCAGGCGCTCCTCCGGGCACAAAGAGCTTTGCCCTCGTCGTCGACGATCCCGACGCGCCGGACCCGCGAGCCCCGAAGATGACCTGGATTCATTGGGTCGTCTACGACATCCCGCCGACGGCAACGGCCCTCGCAGAGGGAGCATCGACGAATCTGCCGGCCGGTGCGCGGGAAGGAAAGAACAGTTGGAAGGCCCTCGGTTACCGAGGCCCGTGCCCCCCCGTCGGTCGTCATCGCTACCTTCACAAGCTCTATGCGCTGGATACGACTTTGAACGATTTGGGGCAGCCCGACAAGACTGCGATCGAGCACGCCATGCAGGGCCACGTCTTGGGACAGGCGACCCTCGTCGGCACCTACGCCAAGAAGGGCCCGTGAACCGAGCCGCCTCGGCCCCGCCCCGGAGACTTTGGGCAGCCTACGAAGGCCGGCGCAGCAGACGAGCCACAGCCGCGCGCAGCTCGGCCAGTTGGAACGGCTTGTCGAGCAGCACCGCGCCGAGTGTGTGGGCCTGACGGCGCATCTTGTCGTCGCCGAAGGCCGTCATCAAGATGATGGGCATTCGGCAATGCGCGGCGCGTAGCTGCTCGAGCATCTGCAGGCCCGTGCATATCGGCATCCGCACGTCGGAGACGAGAAGGTCGACGAGCTCCGCGCCGTCGCGATGGATGATTTCGCCCGCGATCGTGACCAGCAGTCGGCCCCCGTCGGCCACCTCTGTGACGTCGTAACCATCCTTCTGTAACGTTTCGAGGATAACGCGCCGCATCGCCGCGTCGTCTTCGGCGACCAGTATTCGGGGCGGGACGTGGGTGGGGGGCGCCGCGAGCGCCCTGACCCAATCGCACTCGATGGTGGCATCGCTCATGATGAGACCGTTACAGCAACGAGCGTGCCTGATGGAGGTGGCCATGAAGTTCTCCCCCCGATGGGACCCATGCGTCGCACGTTCACGCTCTCCTCGCCGTCTGGCCATTTGTCGTCGCCTGTTCTTCTCCAGCGGATCGCCATGGTTCGTGTCGCAGGCTTAGCTGCAACGAATCGGGTCCTTTCGATGCGGCCGTATCGAAACGACTCGACGCAAGTCGAGGCCTGCGAAGCGCCGACATCGAGCCTCTCCAGCATTCGATGCACTCGTTTTCGCTCGATCCCCAGAATCGGACTCATCGCATCGCCGGTTTCTGGCCAGCGATTTCATCGACGCGAGGCAGCTCGGCCGCTCAATCCCAAGCCGCCGCTTTACCCCGTCGGTCATGAGCGCTCCGCGACGGGCAAGTACACGCTGAACGTCGTTCCCTGGTGCCGTGTGCTCTCCACCGTGATCCAACCTCCGTGCTCTCGGATGATTCCATAGGTCACGGCCAACCCCAGCCCGGTCCCTTCGCCGACGTCCTTCGTCGTGAAAAACGGCTCGAAGATATGCGGGAGATTTTCGGGCGTGATCCCTTCGCCTTGGTCCTTCACGCTGAGGCAGAGGTAGTCCGTTGCTTCGCCGCCGACGTCCGCTGGGGGTAGTCCCCGTCCTCTCTCGATGGCGATCTGAATCGTTCCGCCTTTGGGCATCGCCTGGATGGCGTTCACGAGCAGGTTGCTCATCACCTGCTGGATCTGGGCGCTGTCGACGCTTGCCACGACGTCAGCGGGGGCCGGACCGACCGTCAGGTCGACGGACCTCTTGCGGGCGAGCGGTCGTAGCAGTTCAACCGATTCGCTGACGAGCTCCGCCAGATCGCACGGCGCCTTCCGGGCCCCACTTCGGCGCGCGAACTGCAGCAGGCGCCGAATGATCACCGCCATCCGATCCGCTGCGCCGACGATCACGCCTGCATAGTCCCTCGCCTCCTCCACCGTCGCCTCGCCTGAAGCAACCATTTCTGCGCGCGCTGCGACCACGTTGAGCGGGGTCCCGAGCTCGTGTGCGACGCCGGACGCGAGCGTTCCGACGATTGCCAGTCGATCAGCATGGCGGAGCTGACCCATCGTGGCGACCAAGCGATCGGACATTGCGTTCATCTCGAGGGCGAGCTCCGCGAGCTCGTCCTCCTCGTGGTTGGTCACATGGCTTGAAAAGTCGCCGCGTCCCACGCGGCGCGCCTGCTCGCAGAGCGCCCGAACGGGCCGACCGATGAGCCACTGGCTCATCCCAAAGGAAAGAACGGCGCTCAAAACCGCGAGGGCAGCCGCGGTCGCGAGGGTATCCGCGATGGCTCCCAGAACGAAACGTCGCTCGTTCGTGGCAGGTTCAGAGATCTCGATGATCCCGCGGCGCACTCCGTCGACGTCCAGGGGAACGAACGTCTTCAATCGCGCGCTTCCCGCAGAGAAGACCCGCGTCAGTGGTTGCCCCGTCGGGGT
Source organism: Polyangiaceae bacterium (assembly GCA_050013115.1). GTDB lineage: Bacteria > Myxococcota_A > Polyangia > Polyangiales > Polyangiaceae > Palsa-1150. The sequence goes on along the minus strand of JBEKFX010000007.1, from coordinate 60,711 downwards.
ATCTCCAAGGGCGTGTTGGTCGACGGAAAGGATGTCCGAGTGCTCGAGCGGAACCCAGCGAATCTGGATCGTCGTGAAGTGGCGATTCACGGCGTCGATCGCTGCGACCGCGGCGCGCTCACCGTCGGCCTTCCACACCGCGGCAGCCGCCGCGCCGAGTGAAATGCCGATCAGCTCATGGTCGCGGAGTCGGTCCGCTTCAAAGAAGCTCCGCTCCCTCTCGACCCGCAAGTACCCGTTGAGGGCGAGCACCGCGCAGGTTCCGCCGAGTAGCGCCAGCGTCAGCTTGAGGATGATCTTCACGTTTGGACCTCCGCAACGCTTCGGGTACGGCCTCGCGGCCGAAATTCCACGGTTGGCCTATCAGGCAAAGGGCCTCGCGTGAGTCTCAGCGCTTCCGTCCAATCACACGCTCTCGAACACCGGCGCAAGCGCAGCCACGAAGGCAGGAGGCGAATAGGCAAAGTCACCGTGAGCAGCATGAACCGGTGATTCTGGGGTGGGGCCGCGTAGGGTGGTGGGTGGAAGGACGCTCGAGGTCGAACGTCGGCGTGGGGTCCACGTTCCGCGTCTGGCTGCCCAATCGTCTCGGGCCGGCCCCTATTCCCTCGCGTGATCGAAAGCGGGCGACGACGGGCGGGCCCTTCGCGATCGCACGAAGGCCTGCGACGTGGCCCAAGCGAGGAGAGCGACGCCGACGCACGGCGCGAACGCGGAAATTGCCCGAAGGGTGAAGCGAAAAGGCGTCGCTCCGAAACCTGCGGACGCGAGGTGGAGGACCGACCATAGGGCGTCAACCGCCGCAGCAGCCGTGGAGCAAGCCAAACGCGCCAGTCGAGGACCTCTTGCGCTTCGCAGGAGCTGCACAAGAAGGAGGATGTCAAAACCGATCCACGCGACGAGCACGTTTCGAGAGAAGCCCAGAACGTCCGATCGACCGCATGCGGTCAGTCCAGCCAGGACGAGGATCCATGGAACGAGAGGCAGCGCAAGCGCCAAAGGCGCTCCGCTCGGATGACGACCTGTCGAGCGCACCGCAAAAGCAAACAATGAGCCGCCGGCGAAGGCGCGGAGCGATTCGACGACGTGCCTCGCTGGGCGCTCTGACTTCGGGAATAGGAGCCATACGTCTTGCCATAAAGAAGGATGCAGTCGTTCTTTGAAGGCTTGAATCCCACGGAAATCGTAAAGTGGCTGAGAAACGAACCGGGCGAACCGGAGCCAGCGAGACACAGGACCAGCAAGAGGCGCGAGGCCAAGCGTGACCCATTCGCTATCGACCGCTTCTCGCATGGCCATATCGAGGAGCGCCTCGGTCGTGCCGTTCGGAGCGCGCCGACTCCGCACGATGTCCTCCACCAGCCAGCCTCGCGTCGAGTAGATGGGCACGGCAGAGAGGAACGCAACGGGTTGTCCGTCGCGTTCCGCCGCGTAATAGCGATGGTCGGTTGGGACGTGGTATGGCTCGAGCGCGACCAAGAAGGCCATTGGCGCCATGTGGCGCGAGCCCAACCATTCATCGGCGATCGCTTCCAGCTCGGACCGCAAGCGTGAACCGGGATCAAGCTCGCGCGCATCGATACGGCGAACGCGCACCCCTTTCGCCCTGGCTCGTCGGATTTGCTCCCGGAGACGCCGGTACCGGGCGCGAATGCCGGGCCACTCCATGGGCCGCCAAGCGGGCTGCTTGCCGAGAAGAAGCGACGCGAAGCCCTCGATCTCGCGTGTCTCGGTCGCAAAGAAGCAGGCGCTGCGGCCGTTCGCTCTCGCGCTGGAGACAAATGCGGAGGCAACGCTTGCGACGCTGGACGAATCGGCGATTGGGCGCCCAGCCGCGACCCACACCCGCCCGGTGTCCACATAGGCGACGCAGGCTCGCGGCGTGCCGAGCGAGCCCTCCTCGAACCAGTACTGCATGCCCGACTCGACCGCGAGGAAGGACACTGCGTCGGCGCCGAATCGCCGCAAGAGATGAAGAAGTCGCTCCCGTTCGTGCATTCGATTCTCGAGATCGCCCGCTGTCGACATCCGCCTTCGAGTTCTCGGAACAAGCCGTATCAGCCGCATCCCGTTGCACCGCTTGCCTCTGCGCCCGGTGGGGGACGACGACCGGCAGAATTTTGAGGCGAACCCGCTCGGCACGGATGAAAGCGGGTGGGCCCGCGATCGCCAGGCCGACGTGATGCTCGCAAAATGGGATCCTCGAGCGCGATTCTCATCACAAAACCTCTGGCGTCGGAGCGGCCGGCGGCTCGGGCAGCGAATGGCAAGTTCCGGCGGGAGGGCGAATTATGGCATGCTGGTGCCGCCATCCTGGGCTGTCATGGCTCGCGCTGGTGGCTTTGCTGCCGCTGCTGAGGCCGTCGCGGCGGCCGAAGCCTTCGGTGGAGGTTTTGGCTCGAGCGCGGAACAGGGGGGCCGCGCAAGCAACGTGTCGAGCTTGATATCGACATCCGTGATGCGCGAACGGAGCTCGACGAAGCGACCGTCAAAGGTCGTTGTCGTCTCGTCGATCCGGTGCGCAGCGCTCTCCAAGTCTTTCAAGTTCGTGGGGACCGACCGGAGGTCGGCCAGCCTGTCCTCGACCGATGCGAGGCCCTTCTCCATGGCGGTGGTGTGGGCACTCAAGTCCTTCTGCGCCTCGTCGGTGCGGGCGACATATTCGCCGACAATTTTTCCTTGCTTCGCAAGGGCCGAATTCATCTGTTCGACGATGAGCTGCGCTTTGCGCTGCTGGTCCGGTGGCAGCTTCCCGACGAGCGCGCGGATGTCGCCGGCCGTCGACTCGATTGACTCGAGGTTGTGCTGCTGTTCGCTCAAGGCTCGCTCCTCCTCCTCCGTGCGAAGCGCGAGATGGCAGAACTGGAGCATCCCGAGCGCCCTCTCGCTCGTGCGCTTCTCGATGTCGAGATAGATGTACGCGGCGCCGGCTATCGCAATGAGCGCCAAGGAACCGCCCACGATGACTGCGAAGCGGACGGGACTGTCGCGCTGACGTGCGAGCACTTCTCGGAGTGCATCTGTGAGGGGGCGATGGTCGTCGACACGTCGGGCGCGAATCAACAGCAGCCCCTTCTCTGCATTGCTTGCCGCAGCGAGCAGCACGACGCCGATCGTGATGACCGCAAACCATGGCTGGCGCGAGGCGATGCGCCGGGCCACGTCAGCCTGGGCGACTTCGACGTCCTGCGTCGTCAACGCTCGCCCATCCCGAAGGCAGTGACCGGCGTCGTACTGCACGCGTCCTGGCCCGTCGCAGCCGGCGACGCAAAGAGTCGCGATGAAGAGTGCGAAGCGAACCAACGATGGATGAGCCGCGAGTCGCACGGCCGCAACTTTATCGACCTCCGTCGCAATCGACGAGCTGCGCGGACATGCAATTCGGCGCATCGGTCCACGCGGACTGGCTGCCGACAAGCTGCGTGGGTATGCCACTCCCTCGTCTTCGTCCTCAGGAGACGTGTGCTCCGATCCACGAACCCAAGATCCGGCTCACGGCGACGATCGATATGGCGACGATCAAATGCTTGGCGATTTCCTTCCAAGGTGTCACTGCGTGCAGGCGCGAAAGAACGTATGTGAGCGCCCCGCGTGGCAGCAAGCCCGGCGCGGACCGTCGCGTCGCGAGTCTAGGTCAGGGCTCGGGCATCGCGCCAAGGTCGACCGCAACAAGCCGATCGGCTCGTCGACTCGAGTACGCGTCTTTCGGGATCGCGAGACGGGTGTGGAGCCCCTCGGACCTCGGCCGCCCTGGCGGCCTCAGCCGCGCCGGGGCGAACTTCGATTCGGAAGCACCATCCAATGCGCGACTCACCGACCTTGTCGGGACTTCGTCAGTGGCGGCGCCTTGAGCCGATGGACAAGGCCACGGCCCTTCGGGCAAGGTATCGAGCAAGGGCTCGAGCGTTATCCGGTGGAAGGCAAATAGATGGCGCCCATGGGATCTGCCCGAGAGCACCGACCGCCTCGGACCATCGCGGTGGCCTCCGCCCCCAACCGCCTCGTCGCCGATGCGCATCGGGCGTTTGGCCCGTTCTCGTTCGCGTGTCTCGCTGTCCTTCTCGGGGTGGCCGCTGGTCTGGGCGCGTTTGCCTTCCGGATGCTCATCAGCATCATCCACAACCTCTTCTTCCTCGGACGCTTCTCGGTTCGTTACGACACGAGCCAGCACACGCCGCATAGCCCTTGGGGGTCGGCCATTGTGCTCGCGCCGGTGCTGGGCGGGGTTGTCGTCGTCTTCCTCGTGAAGAACTTTGCGCCCGAAGCGAGGGGACATGGCGTACCCGAAGTGATGGACGCCATCTACTACGGCAAGGCCATCATCCGTCCCGTCGTGGCAGGGGTGAAGTCCATTGCGTCGGCCATCTCGATCGGAAGCGGTGGTTCGGTCGGACGCGAAGGCCCGATCGTCCAGATCAGTGCTGCGTTCGCATCCTGGCTCGGCGGGACCGCACGCGTCTCGCGATGGCAGCGGGCGACGCTGGTCGCGGCGGGGGGTGGCGCAGGCATTGCCGCGACATTCAACACTCCGCTTGGTGGGGTCCTCTTCGCCGTTGAAGTGTTGATGCACGAAGTCAGCGTGCGAACGCTCGTGCCGGTGGCACTCTCGACCGCAACGGCGACCTACGTCGGGCAAAACCTCTTCGGCGACGCGCCGGCCTTCACCGTTCCTCCCATCCATGCTTCGGCCACCGCTGCGGTGCTGCCCGCGTACGTCGTTCTGGGCGCACTGATGGCCTTGGTGGCCGTGGTGTTTATCCGCGCCCTCTATGGCGCCGAGGACATTTTCGAAAAAAACATAGGTGACGATTACTTCCGACACATCGTCGGCATGTTGGGTGTCGGCCTCGCGATCGAAGTCACGAGGGTTTTCGGTGGCCATTACTACGTCGAAGGCGTCGGATATGCGACCATTGTGGACGTCCTGTCGGGGGCCCTGACGAATGCGTGGATGCTCGTCGCACTCGCTGCACTCAAGCTCATGACGACGTCGCTCACGCTCGGCTCCGGCGGTTCCGGCGGCGTCTTTTCTCCTTCGCTATTTATGGGTGCAACGCTTGGAGGAGGGTTCGGCCTCTCCCTTCGCTGGCTCTTTCCAGGCGTTCCGTTCGATCCGGCTGCATTGGCACTCGCTGGCATGGCTGGCCTCGTCGCCGGCGCAACCGGGGCGGCGCTGACCGCCATCGTGATGACCTTTGAGATGACTCTCGACTATTCGGTCGTTCTCCCCATGACGCTGACCGTGGCCGTCAGTCACGGGCTAAGACGCCTGATCCTCGAGCAGAACATCTACACGATGAAGCTCGCGCGTCGGGGACACTACATGCCCGAAGCACTCCAGGCCAACGCGCACCTCGTGCATCATGTCGGGGACATGATGATGGCCACCGCGGCCACGCTCCCCGTGGCTCGTGCCGAAGACAACCTCGCCATCGACGAGCAAGCCGACGGGCCCGCGTATTGGGTGCTCGTCGACGCGGACGAGATCGTCGGCGTCATCTCGAGACAATGGGCCAGCGACCATCGTGACGCTCTCCGCGCGGCCGCGCCCCTCGCCAGCCTTGTCCGTCGCGACTTCGTTGTCGTGGGCAGCGAGACGACCCTCTTCGCGCTCATCGCGACCCTGCAGCGGGCCCGGGTCGAGCTCGCGGTGGTGGTCACCACCGATGCCCAGCGAAGGAATGGCGCCTCGTGGGTCCGCGGGGTCGTCACCAAAGGACACATTGCGGAGGCGCTCGCGGACGGTATGGAGATGTTCGAGGACTGAACTGCGATGTACGCCCGAATCCTAGTGCCCACCGACGGAAGCGCATGCAGCGAGCTCGCGATCGTCCACGGTGTACAGATCGCCCGAGCCATGCGTTCCACCGTCACTTTCATTTTCGTCATGGATACACTCGGCGCGCGCCGCGAGGGCGTGGTGAACATAGCCGAGGCGCGCGAGCTACTGACGGCTCAGGGAGAGACCATATTGGCGCGCGCTGAGGAGGTCGCCGACGCGGCTGGCGTTCGCGCCCTCGGGGAACTCATTGAAGACACCCCCGCCGAGGGGATCGTAAGCCGTTCGGCGGACTTCGACCTCGTCGTGATGGGCAGCCATGGAAAAGGAATCCTCAAGCGGCTGACCGTCGGCTCCGTGACGGAAGCCGTTCTGCACCGGGTGACCTGTCCGGTGCTCGTCATCCGGTGTCCCGAGCCCGGCCAGGGCAAGACTCGCATTCGTTGAAAGCGACCGGCGGATCAGGCTGGCCGTAGCGCTGTCGATCCACGCCATCGGACCGGGTCTGGCGACGATTCAAAAGTATCTCTTGAGCTTCTGCCATAGTGTGAGCTTCGGCGACTCTTTGCACTCGGTGACGAGCACGGGCACCAACCTATCGGTTTCAGCGACATCGACGACCGCGTCGGTCGCTCCAGCGTCGTTCGGGATACCGAAACCCTCGGCGGCCGCAGCCGTGGCTGCGCTCCGTTCACGCAACATCTGATCTGAAGCGGCCTGTCCGTAGCCCAATCCGTCGGCGCAGACCATGTCAACGCGGCCACCCATGAGAGCGCGGACGGACATAACCTGATGCTCCAGCAGTTCGCGCATCAGCTTGATGGCGAGGACGGTGCGATTTGACCGCGCTCGACCCTTGGGCGTCCGGTGGGGAAAGAAGCCGGATGAGCTCACGATAGGAGGGTGGACGCTCTCATGAGGAATTGACGTGCTCCGTGAGGGGTAACAGTTTCGAAAGAGGAGGCTGACCATGCTGGAGCGACTCAGCGATGTCCCCGAAGAGGTCGTGGGCGTCAAAGCCAACGGGAAGCTGACCCGCGAGGACTACGAAAAAGTGCTCGTACCGCTGTTCGAGGGCGCGCGGCGCGAGGGTCGCCGACTTCGATTCCTCTACGAGACCGGTCCGGAGTTCGACGGCTTCAGCGCGGGCGCAGCCTGGCAAGACGCGAAGCTCGGCGTTCGTCACTTGCGGACCTTTGCGGGCTGCGCCGTTGTGACCGACCACGATTGGATCCGCGAATCGAGCAAGTTTGCTGGCTTCTTTCTACCGTGCCCCGTGCGCGTCTTCGCAAGCCGGGATCGCGACAAGGCCATCGAGTGGCTCTGCTCGCTTCCACACGAGGTCGGCGTTCGCCATCGTCTGTTGCCCGACAAGGGCGTCGTTGTGATCGACGCCGAAGGCGCGCTGCACGCGGAAGACTTCGACGCTGTGGCACTCACAGTCGACCCCTGGATTGAATCGCACGGTTCGCTCGAAGGCGTCGTCATCCACGCCCGCACGTTTCCGGGTTGGGAGAATCTCGGCAGTCTCGTGCGGCAAGTGCAGTTCGTGCGCGACCACCACCGTCAGGTCAGAAGGATTGCGCTGGCGACCGACGGCAAGCTGGCGAGCCTCGCTCCTCGCGTCGGCGAACACTTCGTCCGCGCCGAGATCAAGACCTTCGGGTACGCACAGCTCGACGGGGCCGTCGCCTGGGCCTCGGGCGCCGTCGCTCCGTGACGGAAGGGCCGCGCCGCTCGAGCTCAGGGATTTCGCGACCGTCTGCGCGTTGACTTTTCTTCCGCCAGGGAAGATAAGCGCTCGAAGAGATACGCGTAGAATCACGACAAGATTGCGTCTACCGAGCTCTACCAGGCCCCCGCCGGCCGTCACGAACGGAGATCCTTCACATGGACCTGAGAGACGAAAGTAACTGCGTCGCCGTCTTCGATCGCCATGACGATGCAGAGGCCGCAATTCGCGAATTGCAGCGGGCAAGCTTCGACATGAAGAAGCTCTCGATCGTCGGTCGCGACTACCATACCGAGGAGCACGCGGTCGGCTTCTACAACGCGGGAGACCGGGTGAAGTACTGGGGTAAGCTCGGAGCGTTTTGGGGCACGATCTTCGGGATCCTGCTCGCTCCGGCGTTCTTCTGGATCCCGGGGATCGGCCCGATCCTCACCGGCGGCTTCATCGGGTCCATTTTGATGGGCACCGTCGAAGGTGCAGCGGTCGGCGCCGCCGTCGGCGGTGGAACGAGCGCGCTGGCCGCAGCGCTCGCGGGCGCGGGAATTCCGAAGGACAGCGTCATCCGCTACGAAGCCGACGTGAAAGCGAACAAGTTCGTGCTCATCGCTGCCGGAACTGCGGCCGAGGTCGAGCGCGCCCGCGCGATTCTCGTCCAGCGCGCATCCCAGGTGAATGTCCACGCACGTTGACATCGGCAAGCGCAAAAGCGGCAGCCACCCGGACAACGGCCGAGCCGCTGGGTGAGGCGCGGCCCAAGAAAACGATTGAACGAACCGAGCCCGTTAATTGGTCTCGGGTCCCGCCAAGGCCGTTGATTCAAGGACGAGGTCTTAGCCCCCGGCCGCCCGGATGATGTGAACGTCGCGCTGTGGGAACGGGATTTCGATCCGGGCGGCGCGGAATGCAGCGTCGATGGCGAAGCGGAGGCGAGAGGCTATCCGCAGATCCTCACGGGGGTTATCGATCCACACAAGAAGCGAGAAGTCGAGACTCGACTCGCCGAAATTGTCGAAGCGGACTTCGGGCGCAGGCTCCGCGAGCAGCGCCGGCTCCGCCCGTGCGACAGCGAGGAGCGCGTCTTTGACCCGTGCTGTCTCGGTCCCATAAGCGACGCCGACCCGGACGGCGATTCGTAGGTGGGTCGTGGGCACGGAGTGGTTAATCACTTGCGCGGAGATAAGCTCGCTGTTCGGCACGATGATGGTGACTTCGTCGCGTGTGACCACACGCGTCGCGCGCATCCCCACGTCCATGACCGAACCGCGCGCTTGCCCGATCTCCACGAAGTCGCCGCGCGCGACGGGGCGCTCGATGAGCAGGATCAACCCGGACACGAAGTTCTGCGCGATGTTCTGCAGCCCGAGGCCTATGCCGACGAGCACGACCGTCGATGCGGCCAGCAGGGCGTCCAGCCGAATCCCGAGCGCCGTTACGGCCACCAGACTCCCGACGAACATGATGACGTAGCGGGCCATCTTCGCGAGCGCGAAACGCGCGCCGTGGCCCACCTCGCGGCGCGAGAGGACGCGGGTCAACGTATGGCTCGCCGCACTGGCGAGGAGATAGGAGACGACGATGATCAAGAGGCCCGTGAGGAGCGAGCCGAGCGTGATCGGGCCCCCGGCAAGGCGAAGAAGAGGCTCGCCCGCGATGGTCTTTAGGCGTTCGAGGGTCGGCACGACGCTTTCTCCTTGGGCTCGTTTCCCTTGCAAGGTACTCGACGCCGACAGGCAGCCCGTTGCCCGCGCCGTTTCAATGTAGTCGATTGCGGGCCACGTCATTTCCTCGGCGAAGCCGGGCGAAGGGCTCCTTTCGCACGGCAACGGGGGCGCATCGTTTTGCGCTCGGAGCCTTCGTACGTTCGAACCTCGTGGCGCTCGCACTCCTCTCGGCTCTCGGCATACAGCTCACCATCAATCTCAAGAGGACGATCGCCGAGGAGCGGTTCCGGTCCGCCGTGCATGACAAGCTCGACGGGATCCTAGATAGCTCGTCAGGCGCCCACGTCGCCGACATCCGCTTTGAGGTTCATCATCATGGCGTCATCGTGCGCGCGGTGATCCGTGGTCCCGCTGAACCCGGTCCGGAACAGGTCGCGGCGATGGAAGACGCGCTGCCGAGACCCCCGAGTGGCTCGCTCGAATTGCGCATACGATTTGTAAAAACCGAAATCATCAATCGAAAGGGACCGGTCCTGGCCGACAGGGGGTTCGCGCCCCAACGGTGAGTCGGCCGCCGTGCGAAAGCCAAATCGCTTTTGCGGCCGGCCGCGGTCGGAAAACCCTACCGAACTGTAACGCTCACGAAAGGTCCGGGCATGAATCGCGATTCACCATGGGCTCAGCCACCCGCGCTGGCGGGGACAGGCATTCCCGGAGGTTATCGCGCCATGAGCACAAAAGTGTCGCAAGTCGATCGAGCGAACAATCACGAGGACCGTACGCCGCAGAACGGCGCCGCACGAGCGCCCCCACAACCGATGCGAGAAGCGGATCTGACGCCGGATCGCCCGCCGCTCCTGAACGAAACCGGCCACGAAACCAAGCCCAAGCGTCCGCGCGGGTTCGCCACGATGGCCCCAACGCTCGTGAAAGAAATTGCTCGAAAGGGTGGCAAGGCCGCCCATTCGGCAGGTACGGCGCACGAGTTCACCTCAGAGGAGGCGCGCATCGCGGGGCGCAAGGGCGGTCTCGCGAGCCAAGTGAGGTGGCGCAAGACGATGGACGATGGGCAGCCTGAGTCACACCCAACCGAAAGAGCACCGCACCGCAAATAGCGACCGCTCCGGGGCACCGTGGCCACGAAACGGCCGGTGCCCCAAGGCGGTCCCGCGTCTCCACCCCTTGGCGAAGACGACGAAGCGCGCCGTTCACGAGCTGCGAGTCGTTTAGACGAGGTAGCGCGACAGAAGATTTTCGAGCATTTCCTGCCGTCCCGATCGCCGCATCGGCTCGATCCGTTGCGACAAGACGCGGTCGGAAAGATCGGCCAGCGTGACGCTGCCGGCGTGGATTTCCCGTCCGAACGGCGCGTCCCAGCCCGCATACCGCTCATCGACGAACAGCTGCAGTTTGCCGTCGTCGAGCATCCGATCGGCCATCAGCAGGGCTCTCGCCAGCACGTCGATCCCGCCGACGTGCGCGTGAAAGATGTCCTGCAAGTCGATGCTCGACCGCCGCAGCTTCGCGTCGAAGTTGAATCCGCCCGTCGTGAACCCGCCGGCCTGCAAGATGCGCCGCAAGACGAGCGCGAGCTCCACCGGATCGTTGGGAAACTGGTCGGTGTCCCAGCCGAGAAGGGTGTCGCCGCGGTTGATGTCGACGCTGCCGAGGATGCCGTTGGCAATGGCATACGCGATTTCGTGCTCGAACGTGTGCCCGGCGAGCGTCGCGTGGTTGGCTTCGATGTTCAGTTTGAAGTCGCCGCGATCGAGATCGTAGCGCTGCAAGAAGGCAAAGACGGTCGCGGCGTCGAAATCATACTGATGCTTGGTGGGCTCCATGGGCTTGGGTTCGATGAGCAGCTGCCCTTTGAAGCCGATCTTGTGCTTGTGCTCCGCAACGAGGGCGAGAAATCGGCCGAGCTGATCGAGCTCGCGCTTCATGTCCGTGTTGAGCAGTGTCTCGTAGCCCTCGCGGCCGCCCCAGAGAACATAGTTCTCGCCCCCAAGCTGCTGGGTGACCTCGAGCGCTTTCTTCACCTGCGCGGCCGCGTAGGCGAAGACGTACGGGTCAGGGTTCGTGGCCGCACCGGCGAGGTAGCGGGGATGGCTGAAGAGATTCGCCGTACCCCAAAGAAGCTTCACTCCGGTTCGCTGCATGTGGCCGGCCATCGTCTCGACGATCGTGTCGAGCGTCGCGTTCGTCTCGGTCAGGCTGCCGGCTTCCGGCGCGACGTCGCGATCGTGGAAGCAAAAATAGCGGACGCCGAGTTTTTCGAAGAGCTCGAAGGCGGCGGCGGCCTTCTCTTGGGCGAGATCGACGGGATTGTCGCCCCGTTGCCAGGCGCGATTGAATGTTCCGGCTCCGAAGACGTCCGAGCCATCGCCGCAGAACGTGTGCCAGTAGCAGACGGCGAGCCGGAGCTGATCCTCCATGCGCTTGCCGCGCACGATGCGATCCTTGTCGTAGTAGCGATACGCGAGCGCCTCAGCGTCAGGGCCCCGGTATCGCACTGGCTCGAGGCCTGGAAACGCTGGCTTGGGCATGTCGGCTCGTGACCTTTCTCGTGAGCGTCTTTTGGAAATTTAGTTTACCAAGTCCCTTTGCGTTCGCAAGAGCGTGCGCGCCGGACCCGTATGATAGAGTCGGCGTTCTCCGTGCTCGTCAAAGTAGACAGTCACGCCATGCGGGAGATGAACCGCGCTCTCGTGCTCGAGATGATCCGGCGAGAGACGAGCGTATCGCGGAGCGACCTCGCGCGCCGGTCCGCCCTGACCAAGCCGACGGTCTCGGCGATCGTGGACGTGCTCATCGGCGAGGGCCTCGTGCGAGAGGTGGGGTTCGGATCTTCGCAATCGCGCAGGGGACGGCGCTCGCGCCTCCTTCAGCTGAACGACGCGGCCGCGGCGTTCGTCGGAATCCACTTCGGGGTGCGCCACACGTCACTCGCCGTGGCCGATGCCCGCGGCCAGATTCGATCGACGACGGTTCTCGGGAGCTTCCGCGGCCGATTCGGGCATGCTGTTCGCGACATTCCCGATCTCGTCAAAGCCGCCCTGCGCAAAGCGCGTCTGTCTCGGTCAAGGCTCGAGTCGGTCGGCGTCGCCATTCCGGGCCTCGTCGACCAAGGGACGGGCACGTGCGTCCTTGCGCCCAACTTGCGATGGTTCGACGCGCCCGTCCGCGACGAGCTCGCGCAGCGATTGAGGGCGGCCACCGCCGTCCGGAACATCGCGCAAGCGGCGGCCATTGCCGAGGGGCGCCTCGGCGCCGCGCGCGGCAAGCGCTCGTTTGTTTGGGTCTACGTCGGCAGTGGCGTCGGCGCGGCCATCGTGGTCGACGGGCGCCTCGTCTACGGCAACCGCGGCTTCAGCGGCGAGCTCGGGCACTGCGCCGTCGTCGAGAACGGAGCGCCGTGCGGATGCGGAGGGTTCGGGTGTCTCGAGACGGTCGCGTCAGGTGCGGCCATCGAAGCGGCTGCGCGCCTCAACCTCGCGGGACGCAAGCCGACGGGCCGTAACGGCTCGAAACGCGACGCCCAGGGCATCGCCATCGCCGCGCGAATGGGCGATCCGGACTCGCGGCGCATCCTCGGCCGGGCGGGCGAGTTTCTCGGCATCGGGATCTCGTATCTACTGAACTTGCTCAACCCCGAGATGGTGGTTTTGGGAGGCCGCGTCATCCAGGCTGGCGAATGCCTGCTCGATCCCATCCGCGCGTCCGTGGCGCGACACGCCATGCGCGGGGCTGGGGTACCGATCGTGCCTTCGACGGCCGGCGACGACGTGATGCTGCGGGGCGCCGTCCTTCTCGCCATGGAAGGCGATCGCGTCGATGGCAACCCGGCCATGGGGCAGTGAACGTGCGCGCGCGGAGGTAGACGATCATGTACTTGGGCATCGACTTGGGAACGTCCAGCGTCAAGGCGCTGCTCGTCGACGACGAGCAACGCATCGTTGCGGAGGCGAGCGAGCCGCTGACCGTCGAGCGCCCGCGCCCGCTGTGGTCCGAGCAGTTTCCCGACGCCTGGTGGAGCGCCACATCGCGAGCCGTGGCCCGGCTGCGCGAAGCGGCTCCGCGGGCCTTCCCCGGAGTTCGCGGGATCGGCCTATCCGGGCAAATGCATGGTGCCACGCTGCTCGATTCCGAGCACCGTGTCCTCCGGCCTGCGATCCTCTGGAACGACGGACGGAGCGCGTCGGAGTGCGCCGAGCTCGAGGCGCGGGAGCCCCGCGCCCGGGCCATCACCGGCAACGCCGCCATGCCGGGCTTCACCGCCCCGAAGCTTCTGTGGGTGGCGAAGCATGAGCCGGACATCTTCGCTCGCACCGCGCATGTCCTCCTGCCGAAGGACTGGCTCCGGCTCCGGCTTACGGGCGAACTCGCGACCGATCCATCGGATGCGGCAGGTACGCTGTGGCTGGAAGTCGCGCGCCGCCGCTGGTCCACCGAAATGCTCTCGGCCTCCGGGCTCACGGAGCTCGCCATGCCGCGTGTCGTCGAGGGTACCGAGCCGACCGGACATCTTCGGGCCGAAGTCGCGAGCGCGTGGGGCCTTTCGCCGTCGACCATCGTGGCGGGCGGCGGCGGCGACAACGCGGCCGGCGCCGTCGGGGTCGGTGTCATTCGACCGGGTGACGCGCTGCTCTCTCTCGGAACATCTGGAGTCATTTTTCTCGTCACCGACGGCTTCGCCTCCAGCCCGGCGCTCGGCGTCCACTCGTTTTGCCATTGCGTTCCCGGACGATGGCACGAGATGTCGGTCATGCTGAGCGCCGCGAGCTGCCTCTCGTGGCTGGCACAAGCCGTCGGCTCGCTCGACGTGGCCGAGCTCCTTGCGGGCGTCGAGGCCGAAGCGCCTCCACCGGGCGATCTCTTGTTTCTGCCGTACTTGTCGGGCGAGCGCACGCCCAATGACCCCTATGCGCGCGGGGTTTTTTTCGGACTCACCCACGCGACGACGCGCGCCCACCTCGCCCTCGCCGCACTGGAGGGAGTCGCATTCGGGTTTGCCGACGGCCTGCGCGCGTTGCGCGACGCAGGGGGCGAGCCGCGCGAGATCACCGTCATCGGCGGGGGATCGAGGACGGGGCTCTGGGTACGCATTCTCGCGAGCGCGCTCGGCGAGGCGCTGCTCGTGCGTGAGCGTGCCGAGCTCGGCCCTGCCTTCGGCGCTGCGCGCCTCGGGCGAATCGCGACGACCGGAGAACAAGTGGAGCGTGTTTGCGTCGCGCCGCCCGTCGTTCGTCGCGTCGAGCCCGACGAGCGGCTGAAGGAGGCCTATCGCTTGCGAATGGATCGGTACCGGGACCTTTATGCGCGGCTGCGCACGGCCTTTGCGCCTCCTGCCTGAAATCGCCGACCCTGGCGCACGGTGCGCTCGCCTGGATCGCTGAACCCAGCGCACGGTGCGCTCGCCTGGATCGCCGACCCTGGCGCACGGTGCGCTCGCCTGGATCGCTGAACCCAGCGCACGGTGCGCTCGCCTGGATCGCCGACCCTGGCGCACGGTGCGCTCGCCTGGATTTCCGCGGCGCCCAAGCGCCATCGTAGAAATCCAGGCTAGCCGTGAACGATGCTTCGGCCGAGCTCACCGTTTTCGAAGAAGTGAAGCCGGCCCGAGTCGAAGTGGATGGCAAGCGTGTCGCCGACCGAGAGACCTTGGAAGGCATCGACGTGCGCGACGATCTTGTCGTGGCGAGCGGTCGCGAGGTGCAGGTGCATCGACCCGCCGAGAGGTTGGACGAGCCATACCTTCATCGTCAACGCGTCGTCGCTCGTCGGGAACCGGGCATGCGCCCGGTCGCTCAACGCTTCGGGTCGGACGCCGAGCGTGATTTCTTCGCCCCGGCGTGAAAAGAGCGCTTGTTCTGCCGATCTCGGCACGGGCAACAGCCCGCTCCCTTCGTCGAAATACAGCTGACCGGCTCGTTCGACGAGGCGGCCTCGGAAAAAGTTCATCGGCGGACTTCCGAGGAAACTCGCGACGAAGCGGTTGGCGGGCCGGTGATAGATTTCGAGCGCAGCCGCGCACTGCTGGATGACGCCGTCCTTCATGACGACGACGCGATCACCGAGGGTAATCGCCTCTTCTTGATCGTGGGTCACGTAGACCGTCGTCGATCCGAGATCGACGTGAATCCGCTTGATCTCGGCGCGCATTTCGACGCGGAGCTTGGCGTCGAGATTCGAGAGGGGCTCGTCGAAAAGAAAGCACTTCGGGTCGCGCACGATCGCGCGCCCGAGCGCCACCCGCTGCCGCTGGCCGCCCGACAGATGCTTGGGCTTGCGGTCGAGGAGCGCCGCGATGCCCAGCATGCCGGCGGCCCTCCGCACGCGCACTTCGATGGCGCTCTTCGGCGTCTTTCGCATGGCCAGCCCGAACGCCATGTTCTCGTAGACGGTCATGTGCGGATAGAGCGCATAGCTCTGAAAGACCATGGCGATATCGCGGTCCTTCGGAGGAACGTCGTTGACGACGCGGCCTCCGATCGAGATCGTGCCTGCGGTCGCGCGCTCGAGGCCCGCGATCATCCTCAATGTCGTCGACTTTCCACAGCCTGACGGACCGACGAGGACGATGAACTCGCGATCGGCGATGCAAAGGTTGAAGTCGTCGACCGCCTTGGCACCTCCATCGTACGTCTTTTCCACGTGCACGAGTTCAACGCTCGCCATACTGCACCGTTACACCTCGAATCGTGCGGGCGCTCCGCCGAGCTCTTGTCCTCGCGCTCTCGCTGCCGGTCCGATCGAGCGCGTCCGCCGGGTCCTCGCGCTTGCGTGGCCCGACCCCGGGCTACAAACGATAGGCCGAGCAGGGGCGTACGAACAAGGGATTTGCGCCATCGGGGCCGTTTTCGTAAAGTCATCTTCCTTATGAAGACCCTTCGTGGTCGGTTTGCGCCGCGGGTTTCGCTGCTGCGGCTCGAGGGTCGGCAAGGGGCGGCGGCGTGGCGGCCATGATGGGTTCTGGCGGTCCATTCGTGCCGCGCGTTGCGCCGCTGCGCCTCTGGTATCGACAACCGGCGCTGGAATGGACGGAGGCGCTCCCGATCGGCACGGGACGACTCGGGGCTATGGTGTTCGGTGGCGCAGGCGTGGAGCGGCTGCAGCTGAACGAAGAGACGCTCTGGTCGGGCGGCCCCTACGTGCCCAACAATCCCGATGCACTGGGCGCCTTGCCCGCGGTCCGCCGCCTCATTTTCGAGGGCCGTTACCGCGAAGCGCACGATCTCGCCGAGGCGCGCATGATGGCGCGCCCGCTCCGGCAGATGCAATACGAGACCGCTGGCGACTTGACGATCGCGTCTCGAACGCTCGGGCCGATCGACGGTTATGAGCGCGAGCTCGATCTCGACACGGCGGTGGCTCGGACGCGCTTCACGGCGGGCGGCGTCCTCCACGTGCGCGAGGCATTTGCTTCGGCCCTAGACCAGGTGATCGTCGTGCACCTCGCAGCCGATGCGCCGGGCCGAATCGACGTCGACGTGTCGCTCCGAGCGCCCCAGCAGACGACGACGGAGGCCGATGGGCCATGCGCCCTCGTCCTGCGCGGGGCGAACGCGGGTTCAGAGGGGGTCCCCGGTGCGCTGACGTTCGAGGTGCGGACGGAAGTCGCCGTGGTCGGCGGGTCCTGCGTCGCCGAGGACGGGCGCATCGTCATCCGCCGGGCCGATTCGGCGACCCTCTTGGTCGCGGCGGCAACGAGCTACAAGAGTTTCGGTGATGTCACGGGCCACCCCTGGGAGACGACAGCACGTCAGTTGGCGGTCGCCAGGAAGAAAGCTTTCGAGCGCCTGCGTGCTGATCACGTCGCCGATCACCAGCGCCTCTTCCGCCGCGTGGCCATCGACCTGGGAACGACCGAGGCTTGCGCGAAGCCCACCGACGAACGCCTGCGCGATTCGAACCGCGCCGACGACCCGGCGCTTGCGGCCCTCTACTTCCAGTTTGGCCGATACTTGCTCATTGCGTGCTCGCGGCCGGGGACGCAGCCCGCCAACTTGCAGGGGCTGTGGAACGAGTCGCTGACGCCGCCCTGGGGCAGCAAGTACACGATCAACATCAATACGCAGATGAACTACTGGCCGGCCGAGGCGGCCAACCTCGCCGAATGCGTCGAGCCGCTGTTCACGATGGTCGAGGAGCTCGCCAAGACGGGCGCCGAAACGGCGCGCGTTCACTACGGAGCCTCCGGCTGGATGGCGCATCACAACACCGACCTCTGGCGTGCGGCCGCCCCCATCGACGGGGCCACCTGGGGGATGTGGCCGACGGGCGGAGCCTGGCTCTGCCTCAGCCTCTGGGATCATTACGACTATGGCCGCGACCGTGGAACGCTCGAGCGACTCTACCCGCTCATGCGCGGGGCGGCCGAGTTTTTCCTCGACGTGCTCATCGAGGAAAAGGGGCATGGCTGGCTCGTCACGTGTCCGTCGCTGTCGCCGGAGAACGCGCACCCCGGCGGGGTCTCGATTTGCGCCGGCCCGACGATGGACTCGCAAATTCTGCGCGATCTCTTCGGTCGCTGCGTCGAAGCCGCCGAAATACTCGGCGTCGACGCACCTCTCGTCGAGCGGCTGCGCGGTGCGCGATCGAGGCTCGCGCCGAATCGGATCGGGGCGGCCGGGCAGCTCATGGAGTGGCTCGAAGATTGGGACCTCCAGGCGCCCGAGCTCCACCACCGTCATGTGTCCCATCTCTTCGGCCTCTTTCCGAGCGACCAGATCACGCGTCGCGGAACGCCGGAACTGGCGGCCGCGGCCCGCCGATCGCTCGAGATCCGTGGCGACGACGCGACGGGGTGGGGGCTCGCATGGCGGTTGAACCTCTGGGCGCGGCTCGCGCAGGGCGATCACGCCCACGCTGTTCTGCGCGCGCTGCTCGGTCCCGAGCGCACCTATCCAAATCTCTTCGATTCATGCCCGCCATTTCAAATCGACGGCAACTTCGGCGGCCCGGCTGGGATGATCGAGATGCTCATGCAGAGCCATGGGGGTGTCATCGAGCTCTTGCCCGCCCTGCCAAGGGCGTGGAATTCCGGGTCGGTGCGCGGGCTGCGGGCGCGCGGACGCTTCGGCGTCGATCTGGTGTGGACGGACGGCCGCCTCGAACGCGCGACGTTGCGCGGCCCTCCGGGTGCCACAGGATCCGTACGGTACGAGGAGCGGCAAGCTCCATTTGCCATTCCACCGGGAGGCGAAATCGGGGTCGTCGTCGACGGCGCGGCGCTCCAATTGACATGATCGTCGCCGCGGGCGCCAAGGAATTGTGCAAGGGCACCGCACAGCACGACCGCCCGGCCATCGGGCCCAGCTGTCTTGCCTTCGTCGTATGGGTCGCCACGGCATGCGGGGTCGCGGCGATGGGAGCGAGCGACGCACAGCTCGCGCGGGGTCGGGCCGCGACGTCGTTCGGAGCGCAGTTGTTCGCGGGCGAATGCGCCCGGTGTCACGGCCGGCACGGCGAAGGTTTCGCCGACGGACCCGCGATTCTCGGCCCTCGCGCACTACCGGAGTACGCGCGTGAGGCGCCCGCGTCGGGGATTCCGGGGGTCTACGACCCGCAGGAGCTTCAAATCGAGGCGCAAACGCGTCGCACGCGGCCGCCCATGCGCGATCCATTCCGTAGCGCGCAGGATCTGCTCGTTTTCCTGAGCACGCACTTGCCGAAGAAGAGGATCGCGAAAATGAAGGAGGATGGCCTCCTTTCAGTCGTAGCCTTCATGCTCGCGGTTCAAGGAGCGGACCTGCCCGCCGCCGGTTTGACCTTGGATGATGCGAGCTCCGTGGCCATCCCGAGGCGCTGAGGAGCCTCGATCATCGAAGCTCGATCGGCGCGCCGGTGAGGTCGACCTCGATCGCCAGCGGAGTCGCCCCCGTCAGCTCGACGCTGCGCGGATCCGGTTGGCTACCACCGACCGTGATGCGAAAGCGACCCGCTTCGACGAGGCGGCGGCCGCCGTCGTCGACGAGCGAGAAGTCGCGCGCATTCAAAGCAAACGAAAGCCGGCGCGATTCGCCTGATTCGATTGCGACGCGTTCGAAGCCGCGGAGGTCGTGGTGGGGCAGGGCGTGCGTGCTTTCCACGTTCTTCAGGTAGAGCTGGACGACCTCGTCGCCCGCGCGCGGGCCGACGTTCTCGACGGTCACCGTGACCTCGACACCTGCACCCACAGGGAGGCGCGTGTTCGAAACGGCGAGATTGGAGTAGCGAAAGCGGGTGTACGACAGGCCGAAGCCGAACGGATAGAGCGGTTCCTTCGATAGGTACCGATACGTCCGTCCGCGCATCGCGTAGTCCTCGAACGGCGGTACGTCCGCGACGCTCCGCGGAAAGGTCACCGGAAGCCGGCCCGCCGGGCTGTAGTCGCCGAAGAGGACGTCTGCGATGGCGGCGCCGCCCGCCTGCCCCGGGTAGAAGGACTGGACGATCGCCCCGACGTGCTCGTCGGCCCACGACAGATCAACGGGGCTCCCGCTCACGACGACCAGCACCGTCGGCTTGCCGACCGCGGCGACAGCCTCGAGGAGCGCATTCTGCAGGCCCGTGAGGCGCAGGTCGCGCTTGTCTCCGGCCGCCTCGGAATTGCCCGCATCCCCTTGCTCGCCTTCGATGTCCGCGGACAGCCCCAGGCAGAGGATGACGGCGTCGGACCGCTCCGCCATGGAGATGGCCTCTGACAGGTTGCCGGCACGGTCCAGGCCGTCCGTCGCTGTGCCGAGATGTTTGCAGCCGTCCGTGTACCAGACCTTCGTCGCCGGCGAGACCCGCTCGCGTATGCCGTCGAGTGGGGTGACCGAGGCCGACGGAGTGCCCGAGTAGTTTGCTCGGAGCACATGCGCGTCGTGCGCGTTCGGTCCGATGACGGCGACTCGTGCGACGTCATTGCGCAATGGAAGCAGCCCGGCGGCATTCTTCAGGAGGACGATCGACTCGCGCGCGGCCGTTCGGGCGAGGTCGCGGTGCCGCGCGCAGTCGTTGACTTCGTACGGAATCGACGCGTAGGGCACGCGCGCGGGCGCGTCGAACATGCCCAGGCGAATCCGCGCCGAAAACAGCCGTCGCACGCTGCGGTTGACGTCCTCCTCGGTCAAGAGGCCGAGGGCGACGGCGGCGGGGATGTGCTCATAGGTGCAGCCGCAGTTGAGATCGCAGCCGGCCTTCACCGCGAGCGCGGCCGATTCCTCAGGCGAACTCGTGATCCCGTGGGACTGATGAAAGTCGCGTATCGCCCAGCAGTCGCTGACGACGTATCCCTCGAACCCCCAGTCCTCGCGCAAGATGCGCGCGATCAACGTCGGGCTGCCGGAGCACGGTTCGCCGTTCGTGCGGTTGTACGCGGTCATGACGCTCTCGGCCTTCGCCTCGGTGACGCACGCGTAAAACGCAGGCAAGTACGTCTCGCGAAGGTCCTTTTCGCCGACCAGCGCGTTGAAGCCGTGCCGCAGCCCTTCAGGGCCGCTGTGAACGGCATAGTGCTTTGGCGTCGCCACCAACTTGAGGAAGCGGGGGTCGTTTCCCTGCAGGGCCTTGCAAAAGACCACACCGAGCCGCGCGGTGAGGTACGGGCACTCGCCATACGTTTCGTGGCCTCGGCCCCAGCGCGGGTCACGGAAAATGTTGATGTTGGGCGCCCAGAAGGTGAGGCCCTTGTAGATTCCGTGGTCGCCCTTGCGCAGGTACTCGTGGTGTTTGGCGCGAGCCTCGTCGGCAATCGCTCTGGCCAGCTCGCCGAGGAGGGGCGCGTTCCACATGGCGGCGAGTGCGATGGCCTGAGGAAAGACCGTCGCGATGCCGGCCCGCGCCACACCGTGCACGCACTCGTTCCACCAGTTGTAGGCAGGGATGCCCAGCCGAGCGATGGCAGGCGCCTCGTGCAACATCTGCGCGGCCTTCTCTTCGAGCGAAAGGCGGCCGACGAGGTCATTCACGCGGGTCTCGACGGGAAGGTCTGGATCCTGAAAGGGAAGGTTTGGCATGTCGAAGATGTCGAAGACGCAGGCCGGTCGCGAACGTAAGTTTGCTTTACAATTGAAGCCGTGGTGCTGCAACGCCGCTCCGCGCTTCCTCGGCCATTGCGCTGTGTGATAAGAGCGTCCACGATCGGATCGATGGCCAGGGCGCTCCCAGCGTCCGCGCCGCCTCGGTTTCTCATCGGCGTCATGGTCGAGAAGTTCCCATACGGAAAGGCACCGTTCTGGCTGCTCTTCATCGCGGTGGTGTCGTCGATCGCGCGCTGGTCGGTCTCGGGGGGCGTCGACGGGCGGCCGGACATCGTCGTCGTGGCCAACTCTCCAAGTCATTTCGAGGCCTACAAGAGCGCCGTGCCGCGTTTCGAACGGCGTCATGGCGTGCGCGTCCAAGTTCAATTCGCGCACTGGTCTGCGCTGCAGAGCCGCCTCGAGAGCGCCATGCTGGCCGGTGCCGACGTCCCCGACCTCGTCGAGCTCCTCGTCGGCTCGCTCGGCTTTTTCACACGCGGGCCGCGCGCCGACGTCGGCCTTCTTGACCTGACGAACCGGGTCAGGGCCGAAGGGCTGGACCGGCGCTTGGTTGCGTCGCGTCTGAGCTCATGGTCCACGACCGACGGCCATGTCTACGCGCTCCCGAACGACGTGCATCCGGTCATGCTGGCGTATCGCCGCGACCTCGTCGAAGCGCTCGGGGTCGATGTGAGCAAGCTCGATACCTGGGATGCGTTCGTCGAGGCCGGCAGACGCGTGACGCGCGACGTCGACGGTGACGGCGTCGTCGACCATTACATGCTCGACCTGCCATTCGACGGGAGCTGGGGCCTGACGAGTCTGCTCCTTCAGCGCGGGGGACAGCTCTTCGACGAAACCGGCAACATCGCGTTCAACAGCGACATCACCGCCGAGGTTTTTGCCTGGTATCTTCGGCAAACGCAAGGCCCGCAGAAGATCGCGTACGACGCCGGCTGGGGCCAGGCCCAGGGCAAGGCCATGGTCGACGGCCTGGTCCTCTTCTACTTGGCACCCGACTGGCGTAGCCGCTTTTTCGCCGACGAAGTGCCGAGCCTGGCGGGCAAGATGGGGCTTTTGCCCCTGCCGGCATGGCAACCGGGTGGCCGGCGTACGAGCGTTTGGGGCGGAACGGGACTGATGATCAGCAAACGCACGAAGCACCCGGACCTCGCGTGGGAGCTCGCCACGTTTCTCTATTTCGATCCGCTCGAAATGGGACGCCGCTTCGAAGCGACCAACATCATTCCGGTCGTGCGCGACGCATGGAGCATGCCCGAGCTCGATCAGCCCAACCCGTACTATTCGAACGAACCCATCGGCCGCATGTATGCCGATCTCGCCCCAGACGTTCCTCCGTCGTATGTCTCGCCGCTGAGCGCCGTTGCCGAAACGCAGCTCATCGTGGCCTTCAGCAGTTGCGTCGAGTACTACCGTCGGTTCGGGGAAGACGGGCTTTCGGACGCGATCCACCGCGAGCTGTCGCGCGCCGAGGGGTACGTGCGGCGCCTTGCCGAGCGTGCGACCGTGATGGCGCAATCGCGATGAGTGCGCCTGCGCTCCCTCCGCAGCCCGCGAAGATGGCGCTTCCGCCTGACTCCGCGACGGGGGCCAGGGCGAGACGCGGGCTGGCGCCGCCCGAGAGAGGGCTTGCGCCGTATGCCTTCGTCTTGCCCTACGTCGTTCTGACGGCGGTCTTTTTCCTCGTCCCGTTCCTCGACGCGATCGCCCTTGCTTTCTTCGAGACGAACGGGCCGCGTGCGCGCGTTTTCGTCGGGCTGGCGAACTTTCGGTTCCTGCTGAGCGATCCGACGTTTTATCGCGCGCTCTGGAACACGACGGTGTTTGCCTGTGCTTCGGTTTTCGTGCAGTTGCCGCTCTCGATGGGTTTGGCGCTCTTGCTCAATTCGAGCGAGGGGCGGCTCCGGGGCGTTCTGCGTCTGGTGCTGTTTTCACCGAATCTCGTCGGTCAGATCTTCGTCGGGATTCTCTTCTCGACGCTCTTCACTCCCCGCTATGGGCTCATCAACCGCGCGTTTTATGCCGTCTTCGGCCGAGGACTGGAGGTCCTTTGGCTGGCCAATCCATGGCTGGTCATGCCCGCGCTGGTCCTCACGTCTCTGTGGGTCTGGGTTGGCTTCAACATGGTCTATTTCCTCGCCGCCCTGCAAGGCGTCGACCGTTCGCTCGAAGAGGCCGCGCGGATCGACGGTGCAAACGAGTGGCAGGTTTTTCGGTACGTGACGTTTCCGTCGATGCGGCACGTTACGATGTTCGTCGTCGTGACGAGCGTCATCGGCTCGTATCAGATTTTCGAGCTCCCGCTCGCCCTCTTCAACTCCACCGACGGCGCCGGGCCGGAGAACGCCGCATTGACGCTCGTTACGTATCTGAACAACGTCGCCTTTCGGTCGGGCGATCTCGGCCTCGGTTCGGCCGTCGGGTGGATTGCAGCCCTCATCATCTTTCTCATCAGCTTGCTCGAGATTCGCCTTTCGCGCGTGCTCGACGACTGAGTGGCCCCATGAACGCAACCCGCTTCGTTCTCGTCATTTCCGTGGCGATCTTTGTGCTGCTGTCGGTCTTTTCACGCCGGCACGCGCGCATCTACGGCCGGTGGATGCTCCTCGGCGTCGCCGCCATCCTCGTTCTCGCGCCGTTCGTGTGGCTTTTGGCCGCGATCTTCAAAGACCGAGTCATTTTCGACGAATACCTCTTTTTGCCCCCACCGTCGCAATGGTCCTCCAAGACCATCAACCTCGACAATTTTCGCGAACTTTTCCGCGGCAAGCCCAGCGTGCACGGCACGGTGTACTTTTGGCAATACATCATCAACTCGACGGTGTACGCGACGGTGAGCACGGTTCTCAATCTGCTCTTTTGCTCGTTGGCTGGGTTCGCGCTCGCCAAATACGATTTCCGCGGCAAAGCGCCACTCATGATCTTCATGCTCGGATCGATGACGATCCCGTCGGCCCTTCTCCTTGCGCCGCTCTACAAGATGGTCGTCGACCTCGGGATGGTCGACTCGCTCGCGGGACTCATCGTGCCGGGCATGGTGAGCGCCTACGGCATCTTCCTCTTCCGCCAGGCGTGCATGAACGTGCCCGACGAGATGCTCGACGCCGGGAGGATCGACGGCTGCAGCGAGATGGCCATTTACTTCCGGCTCGTGATGCCGCTCGTCCGCCCGATGTCCGCGGCCTTCTGTCTCATGACGTTCCTCGGAACGTGGAACGCTTTTTTCATGCCGAACGTTTTCTTGCAGACGCAAAAGAACTTCACGTTGCCGATCGTCCTCTACATGTTCATCAGCGACTATCAGAATAACTACGGTGTATTTCTTGCGGGGACAGCGCTCGCCATGGTGCCGCCGATGATCCTGTTTTTCGCGCTGGAGAAAGAGTTCATCAGCGGGCTGACCTCCGGCGCGGTGAAGGGATGAGGCCGAACATCGTCCGGACTTCCTCGCGTCGGGTCCGCCGACGCGGCACGGGGAGCGGCGGCGACTTTCCGCCGGAGACGGCGACGCGTTCCAGCCCGCGTCGGGCAGCATCGGCGCCGATGGCGGCCTTCTGCGCCCTCGTTGGCTGCACCCCCGCGGCCGCGGCCCAGCGATCGACGCAGGTCGGCCCGAGCTCGACGGACCTTCAGACGACGCGCCTCGATGTGACGGCGCCCTAGCGCCACATCCATGAATCTCTCGCGGGGTCGACAAGGAATCGGGCAGGTCGTAAGCGCACCCTGACCGTTTGGCGCGAGCGCGAAGAGCGATCGGCGGCGCTGTCTCACGCGATGGGGCGGGACGCCGGCCTCGTGGAAAGTAAATCGGACGGGAACTTCACGGCAGGACGACGCGCCGTCTGCGCCGACGCACCGCGGTGCAGAGAGCGCGGCGGATCGCCAAGGCGGTGTGGCTCGCGATTGCGTGCGAGCGAGCCGTTATGGTAAATCGCCTTAACTTTTTACGGCGAGGGGCCTTTCGCATGGTGAGATGGCGCGAGCGCTGCATGTCGTGTCGCAATCGAGTCCGGCGCGTAGGCGGCGACCCCGCCGCGCAGAGCTGCGCGAGGCCGCGGCTCTCGGCGTCAACGATGCCGAGTCGCGCACGCGTTCGCGTGGGCTCAACGCAGCCGTGAGCCCCATCGGGAGGCCCACGCATTCGACTTGCAACGGGACGCTCCGCAAGCCGCGGGGCGCGGCTGTCGAATGACAAAGCGTGCGCTCATCGTCGCGAGCGGCTTGGTCGCTCTGGCATCGCGCACCGCATGGGGGGCGCCCACGGGCGGTGATCCTGGCCCCGCCGGGCCGAGCTCTCCGAGCGGCTCCGCGTCGGGTGCCCCGTCGTCCACGATCGCTTCTCCATCGAGCGCGTCGCCATCGACCAATGGCGTGCTCGACGGAGGGACGCAGCCGACGACGCCTGCTGAAGAGACGCCCGTGGGGGTCGGGCCGCCCCCCGCTCTCCCCTTGCCGTCCACAACGGCGCGCGCTGCGACGGCCGAACGAACGCCCCGCACGCCGGCGGCCCCGGCCGCAGTTGCGGTGCCGGTGGACGCGGCGGGGGTCGCCCCCGCCGCGTCCACCGACGACCTGAAGCAGGCCGGGTACATCCCCGGCTATCGGCAGGGCACGGTCGGCATCGGGATGTCTCCGTACTCGCCCCAAGTTCCAGCTTTGCCGGGCGGAATGACGCCCGGATACCACGCGCCGATGCCGGCAAGCGATTGGAATTTCCGTTGGAATGGTTTCTTGACGGCGTCGCTGCAGGCCAGTGTGAACCAGCGCGTCGATACCGTGGCGGGTCAGAGCAAGTTGGTCCTCCACTCGCCGCCCAGCACGCTCGACCAGTACGGCTCGTTCATCGGCACGACGACGATGCCCGGCAATTGGGCTCAGATCAATTTCGCATATGGCAATCGCTACGTCACGGCGAACGCTTCACTGACGACTTGGAACCCCTCGGACGCGTCGACTTATTATCAACTTGGAAGTCAGCAATTCATCAACAACATGTACCTCTCTTACAGCCCGCCACCCCTCGGGCCCATCCGAGGGCACGTGCTTGCCGGCTATTTTTACAACGCGTACGGCCCCATCGGGCAGTATGGGTTCGGCATGTACACGAACGCTCTCGTCGGCGCCGTGCGTGGCGTCGGAGAGGATCTCGTCGCCGAATACGACCTGAGTGACTCCTTGACGATGACGGTCGAGGATGGATTGATGGGCAACCGCAACGGGATGGGAGCCATCAACATCACGCCCAGCGGGCAAAATGGCGCCGGCAGCCCGATCATCTGGCCGTCCGCCTGGATCCATCATGCGCATGCCGGCCTCGAGATGCGGGGCGATCTGACGGTGCGGGCGCGGATCCACTACATCACAAACTGGCAGCAAGACGACCGGGTGCAAACGGCCGTCGACAATCCCAACACACGGCAGATCGACGAAGCGTATGTCAAGGACGGTCGACTTCAGATTTTCGGCTTCGACACCACGGTCGCGTCGCCGTTATGGGGGTACTTGGGCGCCGCTGCCTCGTACGCGCGGGGGAACAACGCCTATCCCGTCAAGGGTGCGTCCTCGTTCGGGGGCGACGGTGAGTCTCTGACGAACAATTGGTGGGGCCAGACTTCCGGCGGTACCGGCGAGCTCGTGGCGGCAGGTGTCAACTACAGCGCGAGCATTGGCCGTATCGTCAGCTATCCTGTCGCGTTCAATCCCGACGGCCCCGACCTCGCGCTCAATGCAGGTTTCGTGTTCGCGGAGTCCTGGTCCTCATTTCAGGCCTTCGACGCTCGCATGCGCTACAAGGGTGGCGCCGACCTGCTCTACTCTTTTCTTCCCTACGTGGGTGTCGGCTTTCGTGCAGACGCCGTCGTTCCCAATTCGCACGACGCGGAAGAGACGTTTTACGTCGTCGCCCCCCGGCTCGTCTTCAAGAGCGATTGGCATAGCCACGACACGGTGACACTCATCTACGGGAAATGGTTTTGTGGCCCGCACACGCATCCCGAGGGGAGCTCCGTCACCTGTGGCGAACGACTCGATACCCAGCTCTTGGCGCTGAACGCGCAGATGTATTGGTGAGCGGACCCATGACGTCCAGACCGGCGGAGTCGACCATGATGCGCTTGTTCACCGAGCCAGGGCGCCCGTGGCGTGCGCGGCACCTGCGCGTGGGAGCCCAATCTCTCCTTCTGGCTGCGATCGCGGCCGTCGGCCCCAGCGCGCGCGCCGACGGCCCGGCGGGCACCTCCGATGCCACGCGCCCTCCCAGCACGGGCCCCTCACCGGGCGCCGGCAACGGCGGCTCGCCCGACAACAGCGGCTCGCTCGGCTCGGGGACGACGCTGGCGCTCGACCCGACCGCGCCACAGGCGGCGGCCTTGCCCGGCGGAGTCGCGCCCGCATTCGGACATCCGCTGACGGGCGAGGACTGGCGCTTCGACTTTCACGGCTACATCACGGCCCCGCTCAATGTCGGAGTCAACAGCCGGCCGAACGCCCAGCCCGGCCAGAGCACCACCGTTCTCCACGCTCCTCCGGTCGTGCCCGACGACTTCGAGACGTTCTCGCACACGTCTGTGGTGCCGATGACGTACACGCAGTTGAACTTCTCCGAGAGCAACGACGTCGTCTCGGCGAACGTGAGCGTCGAGGCCCGCCAAGAGTATGTCTCGGAGTCGTTTCTCGAGCCGGCGTCGCAATTGGGAATCACCGATGCTTTCTTGAGCTACGTGCCTAAGCTCGGCCCCCGGGTTCGGATGCGAGCCATTCTCGGAGCGTTCACGAGCCGCTATGGAACGACGGGAGAATACGACGAGGGGCGCTATGGCATGCCGCTCATCGCGCGCATCAGCGGCGTCGGGGATCTGCTGAGCGTCGGGGTTCCGCTCGGGGACTACGCGCTCACGCTCGAGCAGGGCCTGCAAGGGCAGACGAATTACGCCGGATCGAGCATCACACCCGACGTCTGGAACGAATTCGCGAATCCTGAAGAGGGAACCACTTTCGTCAATCACTTTCACGCGGGCCTCGGTTACCGGTCGACACTGACGGTCGGAGGCCATTTCATCAACGCGCAGAGTCACGACGATCGCGCGACGGGCCCTCTCGGCCCCGACGGTAGCATCACGGTCGTCGCCGCCGACGTGCGCCTTACGATGCATCGCTTCGGGCACTTTTACTTCGCGCTCGCCAGCGCGAGGGCCGTTCACGCGGTGGTCGTCAGTCGGATCATCAGTATTCTCAACACGCCTGGGGGGCCGGGCCTGGGTGCGGACTATTTCGGAAGCCAGCCGGCGGGATGTCCGAGCTGCCCTCCCACCGGCGATGAGAGCGGAACGCTGACGATTGGCGGGGCGCAGTACGATCTGAGCCTTGCGAGGTTGGCAAGCTTCCCTGCACCGTTCACGGGAGATGGCCCGGACGTGTTCGTCAGCCTCTTCGGGCTCGGCACGAAGGTGACGAGCGCCGTGCCCCGGGCGCCGGGAAGCGTCTACGGGAACGGCGTGACGAAAATCAAGTTTGGCGCGGAGGGGACCTACAGCGTGCTGCCCTGGCTTGCTTTCTCGGCTCGTTTCGACCGGGTCATGCCCGCGGTGGACGACCCGACCGTGCAATTTTCGGTGATTTCGCCGCGGGTGATTTTCCGCTCAGCGTGGATGGCGACCGACGAGATCGTGCTTCAGTACTCCCATTGGTTCGACGGTGCGCGCACCACCGTGCGCGACGAAAAGCTCTACAACGCGCCGGCCGACGACATTGCGACGATTCCCGATGCGGACACGCTCTCGCTGTCGGCCAACATATGGTGGTGATTTTTCGCCGTTCCGGGCTTGTCTGCCGGAGTGCCTTGCCGCGGGAAGTCGACCCACATAGGGTGGTGATTCTTCGCCGTTCCGGGCCTGTCTGCCGGAGTGCCTTGCCGCGGGAAGTCGACCCACATAGGGTGGTGATTCTTCGCCGTTCCGGGCCTGTCTGCCGGAGTGCCTTGCCGCGGGAAGCGAGTCCGAAGGGGGTGGATTATGCGATGGCGATTTGGTAAACCGTCTTTACGCGCACGTCAGGTTTTTGTGCGACGGGAGGTCGACATGGCAGCACCTGGTGGCTCGAAATGGGTGGCATGTGCATCGCTCGCGCTGATGGCCGGCGTCAGCGTGGCGAACGGCTGCAGCAGCAGCGGCAACTCGTGTCGAGTCGACTGTGGCTCGGCAAGCGGGTCGACGACGAGCAGCACTTCGGGGAGCACAGGCGCCAGCAGCTCCCCCACGGGCACCGGCTCTTCCACGGCGACGAGCAGCAGCACGGCGAGCGAAACCGGATCCCTCGATGCCGCCACGTCGGGCTCGATGTGCAGCCTGCCGGCCCCCGACGCCGGCCTCACGCTTTTCGTCGCCACGCCAAATCCCTTGTGCCCGAGCACGATCAATCTGCCCCAAAGTGGCTGGTTCGAGTCCGACGATGGGACATCCGATGCGGGCACGCTGATCGACGCGACGTCGACGCCGGGGTGCGCCGGCGCCAACGATTGCTCGTACCATTTCAAGGGCTCCGGCTACACGGGGTGGGGAGCGCTCGTGGGCTTCAACACCAGCACGACGGCGGCCGATGGCGGGGTGGTTCCCGACGGGGTCGCGGCAAGTTACACGGGCTTTCAGTTCTGGCTAATGGGAACGTCGGCGGGGACCCGAACGAGCGGCTACGTCGCGGCCAACAATTCCGTTAAAGTCATCTTTCCGACGACGACGAACCGCAACGAAGACGACTATGCGTACTACTGCCCGACCGAAGGCGACGCCGGAAACGGATGGGTCTTTTGCCAGATTCCCTTCAGTTCGCTGAAACGGGATGGCTTTTCGAGTACGCCTCCCGTGGCGACCGACATGTTCGACGTAGCCAATCTCACGAAGGTCGAATTCCAACTTGCCGCATACCAGGCGGCGGACGGGGCTGTTCCGACGCCCGTCAGCTTCGATCTACGGCTCGATGATATCGCGTTCTATTGACCGCGCAGTACCCCGTCGATTTTTTCGGATGACCGGTCGGACGGCGCCCTTCATCCTCGTGCTCCTCGTCGCTTGTCTCGATCCCGCGCGCCAGGCGACCTGTCCGGTGCCGCCGGGGCAGGGCCCGAAGCTCTGCACGAACGGGGTTCAGCCGGCCCCCGACGGGACGATCGACGACTTCGAAGATGGCGACACCCAGCTTTCGAAAATCGCCGATCGCAACGGCTACTGGTTTGCGAGCCACGACCCCAACGGGTCGTCCATCGAGCCGGAGCCGCTCGTGACTTCGGCGGGCGGCGCCCACGGGTCGCAGAAGGCGTTCCACGTCCACGGACAGACGGCGAGCGCGAACGGCGCATGGGGTTCGCTCGTCGGAGCGAACTTCGTCGGCGAGGGTGTCTACGACGGGTCGGACCATGCCGGCATTTCATTCAAAGCGAAGGTCGGCAGCAGCACGGCGACGAAGGTCGTCAGCTTCAAGGTGGCCGACGTGGACACGCACCCGGACGGAGGGGTCTGCAAAAGCTGCTGGAATCATTTCGGGAAGCCAATCGAGCTCACGAGCGAGTGGCACGAATACACAGTGCTCTTTGCCGACATGAAGCAGGAAGCCGGCTGGGGCGATCGGTACCCAGCCATCAATCCAAGCAAGCTCATTGCGATGAACTGGTCATTTGGGCCCGGGCGGGTGTTCGATCTGTGGATTGACGACGTTCAGTTCGTCGACTGTCGTTGAGCCGATGGTCTGAAGTCAGTCGTCCGCGAACCGATAGAAGCTCACGCTGTCGATCCAGTAATCGACCCAGCCGACGTCGAAGGTGAAGCGCACGACCGAGACCGAGTGCAGGTCGAGTATGTCGGCCCTCTTGCCGAACCCCTGCTGACGCAAGGCGTTGAATGGGACCTTGTAGAAGGTCCATTCGGTACCGAGCGTGACAGTCGTCATCCAAAAGTCGCCGCAGGTTTCCGTCGAAGGTGGCGGGGGCTCGTCGGTGGCCGGGTCGAAGCAGTAGCTTGCCGCGAAGCCGTTCGCGAAGACGTAGGGCGTGCATGGCCGGCCGAAGAACTGAGGATCACCGAGGGCGCCTCCGGCATTCGCGAACGCACCCGCTTCGGGGAGTGGGTCGCACGGGTACGCGGCGTAAGGCTGGTCGCAGACCGTGAGGCCGCAGCAAGTGGTGATGCCAGCCCCGCCGGCCGCGGGGAGGCTGCCGACGCCTCCCGGGCATGCCAGTGTCCCGGTGTTGCAGACGGAATTGAGATTTTGGCCTTCGAATTGCGGCGCGATGGCTTGACCGGGCGCGAGGCAAAAGGAGCCCGACGTACCTTCCGGAGCGTTGACGGATTCCGGCAAAGCGGCCAGCAACTGGCAGGCGTGGTGATTCAAACAGTCGCACTCGCGCGAACGGGTGCAGTAGAGCGGCTCCGGCTGCCCCGTCGCAGCTTGCTGACGCTGTGCGAGATAATTGAGATCGTCGTCGGTGAACTTGTCGCCCACGTTGACGCGAAGACCCGCTTGACCGCCCGGACCGCGACGCGCCCAGAAGCTCACCCCCTCGTACTGGCTGACGTCGAGGGCGCCGATCGACACCGCGAACTCGGTGCCGCTCGGAGGGCACTCGGGCGGCAATTCGACGTTCGTGGGACAATGGCCGCCAGGATTGCCCGGAATCGGGCAACAGATGTTCTTTGGCGCGTTGGGATCGGCGAATGGACTTTGGTCGCGATCTCCCCCGTTCGGGTCCCGCCCGTTGAGCTTGGCCATCGGGATGCCGAACCCCCCTCCCCATGAGAGGAACGGACCTCCGAAGATATGAAAAACTTGGTTCGGGGCCAGGGCAGGGTGTGCGCACAGAGCGACCGGCGTCACGGCTGGTTCGAAACCGCCCCCGTCGACGCCTGCGCCCGAGTCGGGCGCAGGTTCGAAAAATAGCCCTGGCGAGGTACCGTCGTAATAGGTGTAGAGATCTTGTGCGGCGAGGGTCCCCGCCGACGTGCCGAAGTCATCGAAGCTCTCGATTTCGAGCTTGTCGATTCCCTGCTCCTGCGTGCAGTCGACGGGACCCCAGCCCGGGTCCGCAGGGCAACCGTTGCCAATGCAAAGGCCGCCGGTCGTGGCGGTGGCGTCCGGAATGTCTGCCGTGCCGTCTGCGCGGGTGCAGCCGAAGAGCGACGAAAAGACCGCACCCGCGAGCGTCATGCGCACGGCATTGCGGGCCGCGTTCGCGAAAGCGCTTGGGTCGCGGGTTACGCGGTGACCGAAGCCGCGCTCCCTCTGCGGAACGGCCGCATGGCCCGGCCGGGGTGCGGGGTGAAATGCGGGATGGAAGAAGAGCTCGAACACGAGGAACATGGGTGCACCGGAGGCGCAGTCAATCTGACTCGCAGACAAACAGCGTGGCCGAGAGAGGAGGGAGATCGTACTTCAGCCGATTGTCCTGAATGACGACGTTCGGTTCGAGGCCTGCGACTTTGGGGGCGTCGCGGCCGAGCCGGTAGACGTGAGCCACTTTGTACTTCGCGCTTCCCTGGATGGCGATTGTTCCGAGGTATTTGGCACGTTGGTCCTTGTTGATGACGAGGACCGTCAGTCGACCGGGCTTCCGCGAATCGGTTGACGCGAAGACAGAGGCCTTGGTCACGTCAGGCACCTTGACGGCGACGGCCGTGTCCCCGTAGGTCCCCCCTTTGCCGTCGTAGTTCCGATAAAGTTCGTAGGCTGCGGCCACGTAGGCCGGGAGGGGCCCGACGCCCGCGCCGTTTCCCCAGTAGTTCGCCAGATAAACGCCTTCGCGGCCGAAGACGCCGAGCGCGTCGGCTTGGGCGAGGCCGCCGGAAATGTGGTTGCCTCCGCCGAAGTTGTACTCGGTCATGGAGATCTTCGTGCCCGGATATTGCTTTGCCACCTTTTCAAAGAGCCACGGAAAGAGGCGGATCGGCTTGCCCCAGGCGTCGTCGATCCAGCTCTTCTCGCGGTACGTCGGATCCCAAAACGCCCGCGGCGCCTGCAGTCGCGCATCGACCGTCTTCGGGGACTCGTCGTCTTCGGTGATTCGCTTCGTTCCGCGAACCTCCGGGTACCAGTGCAGGTCGAGGACGTGAACGAGCCGCCGATGGTATTTTCGTTCGAGCTCTTTCATCGAAGAAAGAAAGAAGTCGACGTATGTATCGTATCGAGCATTGAATTCTCGTGAATCAGGCGCGTCCTGGAGCGTCAGATAGGCGGGCCAGCCGTACATGACGCCGCCGAGCACGACGGCCGTCGGATCGATTGTCGTGATGGCGGACGCGAGCGCCTCGGTACGCGTCACCATTTCCCGGTATGTGGTCTTGTCGGGATGGATGCGAGGGTGGGTGGACGGCCAGAGCGACGGCTCGTTGTCGAGGGAATAAAACTTGATGCCCTTTTGGTCGGCCCGCCCGAGATTGCGGACGAGGTAGTCGACGAATTCGTCCTCGTAGACGACGCCGTCACCGAGATCCGGTGCGGAGGCGTAAGGCCCGTTCTTGTGCGGAACCGATCGATTCCATCGCTTGCTCGGCGCCTTTTCTTGCTCCGAGACGGCGAGCTTCTTGTCGGCCGCGACGTAGTCGACGAGGGGCACGGTGGCGAGCGTCTCGGCGCCCAGCCGCCTGTTCTCGCCGGCAAAATCGAGAAACTGAGCTGCCGGCTCGTTGCAATTGCGATACCCGAGCACCGTGCAGGACCAGTCGTCACTTTGGTGTTTATAGTCGTTGCCCGCGTTCGACGCGTTGATTTCCCAGTTGTAGGTCGTCTGGCGATTGCCGCCCATTCGGCGGACCGTCACGCCCGTGTCGTTGGCCTCCTGCGAGTTGATTCCGTACACGTACGGACTGATGGATCCGATCGTCTTCGCCGGGTCGATGGCGATTTCGAGGGGACCCGCGTCGACCGGCTCGAGCGCAAGGGCCGCCTCCGCAACCTTCGGGGCACTCCAGGGCTTGGTCGTGGGCAACGCGAACATTTTCAGTTTTTTGCCGAAATTCTCGATCGTGACCCCGCCGATATCGATGGTTTCCGGGTCATAGCCGAGACGGAAGACCGCATGCGCCTCGCCGGGTCCGAACCGTTGCTTGGATACGAAGGGCACGTGGATCTCGCGCCAGTTGGACCCCGCTTGAACATCGTAAATGACCTGTTTCGAGAACGGGGCCTTCGATTCTTCGAAGACAAATTGAGTTTGCCCCGTGACCTCGCCATCGAGTGGCTTGTCGGTGCGAAGGAAGAAGGTGGCGAGGAGGACATCGCCGTCTTCGACCGGCGCCGTGGTCGGTGCCTGAATTTGAACGGACCATTCGTTGGCCGAGCCCTTCTTGATGTCGGCGCGCACGGCTTCGACGAAGGTCTGTCCCGTGACCGGCACGGTTTGAAGGACCACCTTGTCCGCGTCGCCCTCGATGACGAAGGCCTTGAGTCCGGCGGGTCCCGTCAGTCCCTGTCCTGTTCCGACGATGACCCCGGTCGACGCGTTGAGCGGCGGACAGTCGAGCTTGCGCTGGATGCAGCCTGACGAGGCGATCGCAAGCCACACCCACCCGACGACCCGCCTGGGGTGGGCTCGGACAGCGGTCCTCGACGGCCCGTTCGGGCGCGGCCTTCGCATGGCCAAACGATAGGTCGATGTGTACCGAGTTTCAAAGGCGAATCTCGGGCGAATCGCGAACGAGCGGGGACCGCCGCCCTTCTGGTAATGGTTCTTAACTTATGCACCCGCGACGCCTGGCATCCGCCCTGCGCTCTGGTAAGGTCGGAGCGTCTTGATGCTTCGCGTGGGTACGCGTGATCGAACGCGGTTTCGGGCTGCAGGCGTGGCCACGCCCGTTCGACCCTTGGCGGCCGTGCTGGGGCTGATCGTCGGAACCTTCGGAGCGGCGCGCCCTGCGAACGCCGGGGATGCGATCGTTCATCCGAATCAGCGCGAGCAAGTGATCGATGGGTTTGGCGCGTCATCGGCATGGACGGCGCCGGATATGGGCGACGCGGGGGCCGATCTCACGTTTTCCACCGACCCGGCCGTTGGCGGCGCTGGGTTGTCGTTGCTGCGCGTCCGAATCGCGCCCGATGGGACATGCGGCGAAATCGCCACAGCGCAGGAAGCCATTGCGCGAGGCGCCACGGTGTGGGCGACGCCCTGGTCGCCCCCGCCGGAGTGGAAGACGGGGACCGACGATGCGGGCAATGGCGGCTCGCTCTTGCCCATGTACTACGGCGCGTGGGCCAATCGACTCGTGTCGGCCGTTCAGAGCCTGCAGGCCCAAGGCGTCCACCTCGTGGGTCTGTCGGCTCAGAATGAACCGACGACCCCCGCCAGCTACGAGTCTTGTCTCTACACGCCGACGGAGCTCGTCGACTTCGTCGGACAATACCTTGCCCCAGCGCTGAGCAACGCCGGGCTGCTTGGGGTGCCGATCGACACGGGGGCCCTGGGCGCCGGGGCCCTCGACGCGGGGGCCCTCGACACGGGGGCCCTCGACACGGGGGCCATCGACACGGGGGCCATTGACGCGGGGGCCATTGACGCGGGGGCCCTCGACACGGGGGCCATCGACGCGGGGGCCATCGACGCGGGGGCCATCGACGCAGGCGGTGCGTTGAAAATCATTGCTCCGGAGACGCAAGACTGGACGACTTTCGCCCAGTTCGAAGGGGCGATCTGGGCCGACGACGCCGGTCGCAACGCGGTGGGTATCCTGGCCTCCCACTCGTATGCGGAAACCAGCCCCTCACCCGTTCCGGCGGTCGCGCAGGCTGGAAAGTCCCTATGGGAAACCGAAGTGTCGGACCCCGCGGCGGACCCGGGCATACTCAGTGGCTTGTGGGTCGCCAGTTCAATTCATCAGGCGCTTGTTTCGGCGAACGCCAACGCCTGGCACTACTGGTGGATTTATCCGCAAGGGCCAGGCAATGGCGCTCTCTACGACCCTGCCCCGACAGGGTCAGGCAACCCCGTGCCAACCAAGCGCCTCTACGCGATGGGCAATTTCAGTCGTTTCGTGCGCCCAGGATTTTTCCGCGTGAACGCGACGGAGAACCCCCAGCCCTGTGCGCCGGTCGAGGTGAGCGCGTATACCGATCAGCAGTCCGCGAACCTGGTGATTGTTGCCATTAATTCGGGCACAGTCCCTTTCGCGCAGGGGTTTGTGTTCGACGGGGTCACGACCGGCTCCTGGACGTCCTTTGTCACCTCAAGCTCCCAAAACCTCGAGGATGGGGGCGAGGTGTCGAACGGCGGACTGGACGGGGGCCCCGACGGAAGCCGCATCGTCTTTATGCTCGCGCCCCAGAGTGTGACGACGCTCGTGGGGCACGTGACCGGTGTGGGGCAGCCGGCCGCGGAAGACGGGGCATCCGCTCTTTCGATCGCATGTGGCGACGCCGCTCCCGCGGGGCCGGCGCCAAGCTGCGGGCTCGCTTGTTCGACCGCGACGACGCGTGCAAGCGGTCGCGACCCCGCCAAGGGGTCGACGATCGCAGCGATTGCAGCGATGGCGGCATCGATCGGTCGTCGCCGCGTGCGCCGCAGCCGACGGAAGGGTTCATCGCCGCGCCGATAGCGAAAAACGGGTCCTTCACGCGACAGCGGGAGCTTCGGACGGCCGATACTCGAACCAATCGAAATCGGCGGGAACCTTGGAAGGTCGGCCGTTGCCGGTGGCGTACGGGCCGATGCAAACTCCGGTGAAGCTGTTTTGCCCGAAGGCAAAGACGCTCTCGGTCGACAGGCTCTTCGTCGGAGCCGAGCCGAGCTCGACGAGTGCATCCGGGGCCCCTGCACGAAAGACATACCGTTCCGCGGAGGCAGCCACTTCGAGCTCGATGGGGCCTTCGGGCAACGCGCGAAGCCCGACGACGCGCGACTTTCCGCGGATTCGGGTTCGGAGGAAAGCCTCGCGACCGGAGGTGGCGCGATGAACGGCGATTTCGTAATGGAAGTTCTCGTTCGCGCGCACGGCAAGGCCGGCTTCTTCGTGCGGGGTGGACGGGGCAAAGTCGAGGGCGGTACGGCACCGGACCTCGAAGTGCTGTTGGCGACGGACGACGAGCGCGGGCGAGTCGACGTCGTCGAGCGTGACGCTGGAACCAACGAGGCGCAGAAAACCGGGGCGTGCCCGGAGCGACCAGTCTCGCGGGTAAGGGTTACGAAGAAAGCTCCAGACCGGATGGAGGTCCTGATCGTCGAAATCGTCTCGTTCGCGAAGGACCCCGGGCGACGGCTCGAGGACCGGGGCTTGCATCTCGAGCTCGACTCGGCCCTGATGGCCGATGACGGGCCAACCGTCGAGCGACCAGGTGACCGGAGCCAAGAACGTCTCGCGGCCCAGGTGATGATGCCGCCCGTTCTTCGGACGTATCCCGAGGAGGACAGCCCACCACGTCCCATCGGGCAGGTCGACGAGGTCCGCGTGTCCAAGCGCCTGGATGGGATGGTGCCGGCGGTCCCGATGCGTCACGATCGGGTTTTTCGGATAGACCTCGAAGGGACCGAATGGCGTGGAGCTCCGCGCAACGATCTCGGTGTGCCCGTAGGCGGTTCCCCCTTCGGCGATCATGAGGTCGTAGGTCGTCCCGACTTTGTAGAGGTGGGGTGCCTCGGGCCAGACGCCGCCCGTGCCCGCCCAGATTGGGCGCGGCCGTCCGAGCAGTTTGCCGGTCCGGACGTCCAGTCTGGTTTGGACGATGACCGGGTGATCGAAATCCGCTCCTTTTCCGTTCCGTGTATAGTACACATGCGGATCGTCAAAGCAGAGGGAAGGGTCGATTCCTTGTCGATCCAACCAGACGGGGTCCGACCACGGGCCGCCGGGCCGCCGGGCGGTCACGAAGAAGTTTCCTCCCCCCCAGACGTTGGTCGTGATGACGTAGAAGCGACCGCGCGCGTATCGAATGGTCGGCGCGTAGATCCCGCCGGAGGAGCGCATCCCGAGCAGATCGAGCTGGCTCTTGCGCGTGAGGACGTGCCCGAACGGCCGCCAGTGGACGAGATCGCGACTGTGGAAGATCGGGATGCCCGGAAAGTACTCGAAGCTGCTCGTGACGAGGTAGAAGTCGTCGCCAACCCGACACACGCTCGGGTCAGGGTGAAAGCCGGGGATGACCGGGTTCGAAAACATCCGGGCGCGCCGCCCGCGGCCTTCCGGTAACCCCGACGGCGCCGCACCCGTGGCGGTCAGAGACTCGACGGAGATCACTTCACGCCGCCTGCACGTCGACGACGATTTTGATGGTGCTCGGCTCTTCGCGGTCCAATTGTTCGAACGCCGCGCCGATGTCCCTGAGGGCCATCTTGTGGGTGATGAGCGACTCGGGATGCAAAAGACCCTTGCCGAGCAGGCGGATGGCACGGGGAAACTCGCCCAATGTCACGCGCGACGCGATGATCTCGCCTTCCTTGATGACCAACGTCTTGAAGTGCACGTTAGACAGCTGTTCACCGAGACCCGCAGTCACGATCCGCCCGCCGTTCCGTATCATTTGCACGGCCTGGGCCAACGGCGCCTCCTGCCCCTCCACCGCGTGATGGTGGCCGACGCATTCGATCACGCAGTCCGCGCCGACGCCTCTCGTGATTTCGAGGACGCGATCGACCGGATCCTCCCGTCCGGCATCGATCGCGAAGTCGACACCGACCGCGCGCGCGGTCTGCAAGCGGAACGGCTGGACGTCGACGATCATCGTGAGGGCCGCCCCGGCGCTGTGGCAGAGCACGTCCAGCACCGAGAGCCCCAGTTTGCCGGCGCCCAGGATCACGACTGTCTCACCCGGTTGGACCCGGCCCCGGCGCAGGATGTGGTGTCCAAGACTGTAGACTTCGACGAGCGGGACCTGGTGAAGCGGAACGTTTTCCGGCAGCGGAAAGACATGACCGACCGGGACATTGAGTAGCTGGCCGAAGCCGCCGTTCAGATCCACGCCGAGAAGCTTCAGGGTGCGGCACGCATTGATCTGTCCGGCGAGGCACGGCGCACATCGGTGGCAGGAGACGATTGGATCGACCGCCACCCGATCGCCGACTTTCAATCCGGCGACGTTCTTGCCGAGCTCGACGATGGTGCCGCCGAATTCGTGACCGAGGATTGCGGGAAACTTCACCCGGCTTCGAAATTCGCCGCGGAAGATGTGAAGGTCCGTGCCGCAAAGCCCAGCATACGCCGGTTCGATGAGGACTTCGTCCACGCCGAGTGACGGATCGGGCGCGTCGCCCATTCGGATGCTGCGATCGTCGTAGAGAATGCCGGCTTTCATGGTCTCTCTCGGTGTTCGTTCAAAACGCAAGGTCTCGCGCGACGCGGGTTCATCGGCCCAAGGGCCCCCGAGCGGCTCATGGACGCCGTTTCGTGGGGCGGTCCAACGTCTGGGGGGTCCAGGTGGCTGGGTGGTGGGGAAGGTTCATCGGCCGTAGGGCCCGAAGCGTCTCATTGGCGCTGTCTCTCCGTAGGGCGGTCGAATGGTCGGGGGTGCAGGCGGCTGGGTGGTGGGAAGGTTCATCGGCCGTAGGGCCCGGAGCGTCTCATTGGCGCCGCCTCTCCGTAGGGCGGTCGAATGGTTGGGGGGGATAGGCGGCTCGGATCGTGCGAAGGGACTCGTCTAGAGGCGGTAGGCGCGGCTAAAGGCGGTAAGCGCGGCGCGCCGATCCGCCGAGGATGCTGGCGCGTTCGGTCGGGGTGAGTTCTGCGAGGAATCTCCGAACCGCGTCGAACCATCGATCGTAGGACGATGCCAGAAGGCATACAGGCCAATCGCTCCCGAACATGACGCGCGTCGGGCCAAAGGCCTCGAGGACGGTATCGACGTACGGCCGTAAGTCGGCGTCGGTCCAGGCGTGGGTCGCGGCCTCGGTCACGAGGCCGGAGAGCTTACAGTACACACCAGGCCGACGCGCAAGCTCTCTCACGTTCGTGCGCCAGGGTTCGAGAACGCCGTCGCGAATGCGCGGTTTGGCAGCGTGGTCGACGATGAAAACCTGGTCCGGATGGCGGTCGACGAAATCCAGCGCTGCCGGGATTTGCGTCTCGTAAATCAGAATGTCATAAGATAACTGGAGCGGTCTGAGCGCGCGAATCCCGGCGTTGAAGTCGGGGCGCTCCAGAAAATGCGGATCGGCCTCGCCTTGCACGACATGGCGTACGCCCCGAAACTTGGGGTTGTCGCCGAAACGTCCGAGGGTGGTGACGACCGACGAAGACACCAAAGGCACCCAACCGACGACTCCCACGATGAAGTCATGTGCGTCGGCCAAGGACAGCAGCCAGCTGGTTTCCTCGAGCGTTTGACGGGCCTGCACGCTGACGACTCCGTCTATCCGAGCGGCCGCAAGTCGAGGGGCGAGGTCGACCGCCAGCCAGTCGCGCCGGAGGACGGTCATGGATGGGTCGATCCAAGGATAGGCCTCCGGCTCGTAATGCCAGAAGTGATGATGCGCGTCGATGATGGCTGGGGCGCTGCCCGGGTGCACAGTGGCGGCGGGGTTGTCGATCGTCACGGCATGGCTCGATGCGTCAGGGAAGATGGGGGAAGTCGCGTCGTACGAGCCCGGCGTCCTTGGCCGCCGTCCAAAAGGAGGCCGGAATGTCCGCGGTGCCGAGTGCGATATTCTGCCGGACTTGCTCGGGTCGGCTGGTGTTGAGCGCTACGGCGGCGACCCCAGGCACCGACAGTGCAAAGCGTACACAGGCGGCTGCGGGTCCGACGCCGTGCGCATCGCAAAGGGCGAAGAATCGATCGCGCCATGCAAAGAGCGGTCGGTCCGCCGATTGTTCGCGATCCGGGATGCGGTAGTCGAAAAATGCGCCCCCGGTGAGAAAGCCCGCATGAAAGACGGCCGAGTTCACGATTCCGACGCCGCGGCGACGCAAGGAGTCGACGAACGCCAGCACCTCGGGGGGATGGTGAAATACGGTGAGAGAGCAGGCCAGCATGACCCAATCGAGATCGACCTCGTCGGACAGCTCCCGAATCACGCGCCAGTCTTTGGCGCCCACGCCGATCGCCCGGACCTTGCCCGCGCGCTTCAACCCATGTAGCGCGCGGTAGGCTTCGACGACGTCGCGCTTCGCCATCGAGCGGTGCGGCTCGGTGCCCGCGCGCGCCAGGTACTCGTCCGGATCGTGAACGGACACGAGCTCAGCCGAATACGGAGATCCCAAGAGCCTATTGCCTTCATGCCAGCACCGCAGAATGCCGTCGTGGCTGATGGTTTGTTCGGCGTCGTATTGCAGGCCGGCCCAGACACCCGGCTCGAAGGTGGGCTCCGGCGCACGCAGTGGAACCCGCGCCCACCCGAGCTTGTTGTTGATGAGGACATCACCGGCCGGCACGCCGAGCGATCGCAGACCGGCCCCGATCGACTCCAGTGCGAGGCCGGCTCCATACTTGCCCGCGGAGTCGAGCACGATCGGTCCGTTGCCCGAACGAGGACTGGCCGCGCCGCCCCAGCGGACCATTTCGCGCAAAATGTCGTTTTTGATTTCCTGCGGATAAGCGCGATAAAGGTTGCCGAAACTGCTCGTGCCAAAGATGATGGGCGGCACGAGCAGGCCACTCTGTCCGAGTGGCCGGCGAGACGCGATCGGGCCTGGCTGCGAATCGGGAGCACCGTGGTCGATGATCAAGGGGCCCTTCGCTGTCGGTCGGTGCGGCAGGGCGCCGCGCGGCGACCCCGCCGCATTGTCCACATTCGCATCGGGGTTTCGGACCAGGCGTAGCGCACGGGGGCCGGCGCGGCCACCACGGCGTCCGTGAGGACGACCGCGCCCCCAGTCGACGTGCGCATCGGTTGGGCGGTCCTGGCGATCCTCGCCGGCCAAAGCGAAGCCCTGCGGACGATCGCCGCCCCGGCCCCGCGCAGAGCCCGGCCGCGTGACGGTGCTCGACCCGCACCCGTGCTCGCGGGAATCTGCTCGCTCGACGGACGCCCAGGCCGGTGACTCGATGAAGGCGCTCAGCCCGAAGGAGTGGAGATGTACGCCATCGCCAGGATCAGCGTCGCGAGCCGGACGACAAAAGAAAGCGCGCTCGCTCGGGTGCGGTGCGGGCCGATGAGGCAAGACGGATCGGCGAATTCATCATACGCTTGATGGGCAATCGAAGCAGGCCACGCGAATCCGAGGAACCCCGCTTTCCGTCTTTCCCCGCACCGGCCGGAGGCTCTCTACGATGGACTATAGAAAACGCTTGATCGTCGAACCCGGCAGCCAAGTCGATCTCTCCACCATCGATCCCGACTTCAAAGACGACCAGGAGAGCAAGAGCTCGGCTGACGAGGAGCTTGCAAAACACGCCCGCAGGCTCGCCGATCTGCAGTACTTGATGTACGCGGAGAACCGTCGCTCGCTGCTCATCTGCTTGCAAGGGCTCGATGCCGCGGGCAAGGACGGCACGATTCGGCACGTCCTCGGCGCGATGAACCCGCAGGGCGCACGGGCTCATGCGTTCAAGACACCGTCGACGCTCGAGGCGTCCCATGATTTTCTATGGCGCGCGCACGAGCAATCGCCGGCCCGCGGCGAGATCGTCGTCTTCAACCGATCTCATTACGAAGACGTGCTCGTCGTGCGTGTGCACTCGCTCGTCCCGAAAGACGTATGGTCCAAGCGCTACGATCTCATCAACGCGTTCGAAGCCAATCTCGTGCAAAATGGCACGCACATCCTGAAGTTTTTCTTGCATATCAGCGAAGACGAACAGCTCCGTCGATACAGAAAACGTCTCGACGACCCGCGCCGTCACTGGAAGGTCAG
Source organism: Polyangiaceae bacterium (assembly GCA_050013115.1). GTDB lineage: Bacteria > Myxococcota_A > Polyangia > Polyangiales > Polyangiaceae > Palsa-1150. Next base: position 17,782 of record JBEKFX010000007.1, on the reverse strand, counting down.
CGAGGCGGATTATTCCGAGAGGATGTTCTGGAGCGAGTACGTGAAGGCGTACGACGAGGCCCTGAGCAAGACGAGCACAAAGCACGCGCCATGGTTCGTCGTTCCGGCAAACCATAAGTGGTTTCGCAATCTCGCCATTTCCACCATCATCGTGGACCACCTCGAGTCGTTCAAGATGAAGACGCCGCCGCCCAAAGTGGATCTCGAGCAGATTCGCAGGAAGTACCACGCGGCAGAACGAGACGAAAGAAGGAATGGCAAGTAGACGCTGCCGAGAGCGCTCCTTGTCGTCCCGGAATCGAAACGACAGGCGCGCGAAGGCGGTCGCCTCCTCCGGCTCCTCCAGGCTCCTCCGGCTCCTCCGGCTCCTCTTGGCGTTGGCGGCCTGACACTTTGCGTTCACGAAGGCGCTGGGGAGAGTGCCGGACTTGCTCGACGCGCTACTCGATTCGCTCGGGCAGTCACGCGAGGGGACGGCAGTGACTTCGACGGGTCTCTCCTTGGCGGGGTGGGCCGTCACTCGCCTCTCCGGCGGGCGCACGGGGCAGGTGGGCGGACCGGTTCCGTGTGCCGAGCGCAGAGCTTCATCGTATAAGGTCGTTCGGGGCGCAAATGACGGACTTGCCGAACGCGACGAAAAGAGCGAACGCGCACATCGTGAAAATTGTCGAGAGCGCGGCGCGGCCGGCGACGGAGCGGTCGTTCGGCGATTATGTCTTCGGCCGGCGCCTTGCTTCTTCCGAAGAAGACGAACAAAGGATTGGCCCTCTCGCGGGTGTGCCGGTACTCGGCCTCGACGCGCTGTCTTCGGCGGCCTACGGCCCCGAGGCTGCGCTCACGCTGCTTCTGCCCCTCGGTGCCCTCGGCCTCGTGCATGTCCTGCCCATCAGCGGGATCATCATCGGCGTGCTGCTCGTCGTGTATTTTTCGTACCGGCAAACCATTTTTGCGTACCCGAACGGCGGAGGATCGTACACGGTCGCCAAGGAAAACCTCGGCCAGTCGGCGGCGCTTCTCGCTGGCGCCGCCCTCGCGCTCGACTACGTGCTCAATGTCGCCGTCGGAATCTCCGCCGGGGTCGGCGCGCTCGTCTCGGCGGTTCCGGGGCTTCTGCCGTTCACGCTGCCCTTGTGTCTGGCCATATTGGCTCTCTTGACGATGGTGAACCTCCGCGGCACGCGCGAGTCGGGGCTGACCTTCTTGCTGCCGACCTACCTCTTCATCGGCACGCTTGGAGCCGTCGTCGTCATCGGGTGCGGCAAGGCTGTTCTTGCCGGCGGACACCCGGCTCCCGTGGCGGTGCCGCCCGCGCTCGCCGCGCCATCGACGACCGTGAGCCTCTGGCTGCTCATGCGCGCGTTCGCGAGCGGATGTACGGCCATGACCGGGGTCGAAGCGGTCAGCAACGGGGTGCCGGTCTTCAAGCACCCGACGATTCGAAATGCCCAGTCGACGCTCAGCATCATCATCGCGATCCTCATCGTGTTCCTCGGAGGCATCGCGTTCTTGTGCGGCGCCTATTCGATCGGTGCGACCGAACCCGGCGGCGCAGGGTACCAAAGCATCCTCTCGCAGCTGACGGCTGCGGTCGCCGGTCGGGGCGCGTTCTACTATCTGACGATGGGGTCGGTCGTGGCCGTGCTCGCCCTCTCTGCAAACACGAGCTTTGCGGACTTCCCCCGCCTCTGTCGTGTGCTGGCGATCGACCGATTTCTGCCCGACATGTTCGCAACGAGGGGACGGCGTCTCGTCTTCTCCTACGGCGTCATCGTGCTGTCGATCTTCTCTGGCTTGCTGCTCGTCGCGTTCGGGGGACTGACCGACCGGCTCATTCCGCTCTTCGCGATTGGTGCATTTCTCGCCTTTACGCTTTCGCAGGCCGGGATGGTGCAGCACTGGCGGCGAATCGGCGGGCAGGCCAAGGCGCACTCTCTTTTCTTCAACGCGGTCGGCGCAGTGGCAACGGGAACCACGCTCGTCGTCGTTGTCATTTCGAAATTCGTCGACGGGGCATGGCTCGCCGTCATCGCCATCCCCCTCGTCCTCTTGCTGTTTTCGGGAATCAACAGGCACTACCGTTCGGTGGGGCGGCAAGTCGCCGACGATCAGCCGCTGACCCTGACGCAGACGGAGCCCCCTATCGTGCTCGTGCCCATGCAATCATGGAGCCGCCTCACGAGCCGAGGCCTTCGGTTTGCGCTCGAACTGTCGCCCGACGTGCGGGCACTGCACATCCTTACGCAGGACAGCACGATCTGCGAACTGACGCCGGTCTGGGAAGAGCTCGCCTCGGCGCCTGCGCGCGCCGCGGGGCTCGTGCCTCCGCAGCTTATCCTGTGTAAGTCGACGTACCGCCAGTTCTTCGCGCCACTCGTCGACTACGTCGTCCAATTGCGTAACAGCCACCCAAACCGCGATATCGTGGTGGTCGTACCGGACCTCGTCGTTCGTCGCTGGTACCAGGCATTTCTCCACAATAACCGCGGTACGATGCTCCGCGAGCTTCTCCGGCTGCGGGGCGGCCCGCGCGTCGTCGTCGTCAACACCCCATTTTACCTCGAGCAGTGAATCGAACGGCCACGTGGGCCACCCCCGCTGCCGCGGGCTCCGCATTTTACCTCGAGCAGTGAATCGAACGGCCACGTGGGCCACCCCCGCTGCCGCGGGCTCCGCGCCCCGGGCGAGAGAGGCCCCGATTGCCCCGATCCCCTCGGGCGGGTCGAGACCGACTACTCCTGGATCATGGACCCGTGCCGCTTGAGCCGGCGATCGAAAGGGAGAAGGAGCGCCGATTCCCTGCGCGCCGGACGGCTCCGGGGCAGTCTTGCGGTCACCCCTCGGGCCGCGATGTCCTGCGGTCGATCTGGGCCATGCGCTCGCTCAGCTCGGCGCGCTCTTCGAGCGAGAAGTTTTTCGAGCACAGGTCGTAGACGCCTTTGGCTCGAACGTGGATGGCCTGGAGATGGGTCGGGTCGCGGGCGACATCCGCCACGTCCCTCAAAGCACGGAGCATCCGCAAGCACACGGCCATGTCCGTCTTGGCGTAGTGGGCCAGCTGGTCGAATGCCATGTCGAGCAGACGCGGAAAGGAGGTCCGTTTGAGGACGATCCGCAGTACTCCAACTTCGTCGTACACGCGGGTCGCCGGCGGTCTCTTCGTTGCCGCCATCGTGAGGATGTGACTGAGGTAATCGACGCAGGCGATGGCCGTCGTCGGGTCGTTGACGGCAGGCGATACCGCCTTCAGCGCGATGTCCACAATTTGCAATACGCCGAATTCGACGTCGCTTTCCATCGTGCGCACGGCCGCGACGTGAAAGGCGCGCAGCGCCGCACGCTGGCACGCGGCCGATGCGCGGCTCGCGGGATGGACAAGGGCGACCGCGCCGCCTTTCGGGACGAACTGACCGATGGCCCGGGTCATGCGAAAGCAGACGTCGTGGGCCTCGGCCGCTGCAGCGAGCACCCGCAGGTCGAGGTACTGAATGTATCCGGACGAAAAGCAGCTGAGGGTGCTGCCGTCGCCCTCCGCCAGGGCGGAGTCGCCCGCGGGATGCGCGGGATCGGGATCGGGATCGGGATCGAAGAGAGTATCGATGACGACTTCCGTCTCGAGGGCGATGCGTTGCACGATGCTGTTCGGCTGGATGGACAGGGCCATGTTGTGGACGAAATAGAGCAGACACAAGAGCGCGGCCGCGGCGAGTGCCATGGCGAACGTCACCGCGAGGGTCGGTACGAGCGGCGGCGGTCCGGTGCGGATCGACGCCATGGTCAGGAGACAGACGACGAACGTGCCCAAGAATGCCCCGAGCGTGACCTGGCTCACTCGGTCCTTCATGAAAGCGACGATGATTCGCGGAGAAAACTGAATCGAAGCGAACGTCAGAACCAAAAGCAAGACGGAGTAAACGACGGAAAGGACCGTCATGATGGATGCGGCAATCGTGCTGAGCACGTACTGCGCGACGGTCGCGTCTCGTGCGATCGTCCACCGCCAGTGAATCGCCCGTTCGGCCAACCATGGGACGCGCTCTTCGGCGAGGATCAGCATGAAGCCCGCGGCGGAGACAATGAACATGATGGCTCCGGGGAGGAGAAGGAATCCCCCCCGGAGCTCGTAAAGCATGTGACGCAGAGCAGACCGCCGGCCCGGGTTCATGCAGGCGATCGTAACTGGAACCCGGCAACCGCAAGCGGGGAGCAGCCCCTTGGGCAGCCGCGGGGGTCGGCGGCAGCGATCGCCGTCCACGCGTCGAGCCGTGCACAGCCGCGAAGCTTCGGCGGCACCGAGCACGCGTTCGCGAGGCGAAGGCCTCTGCTAGATCTAGAAGGAGAAGCATGCCCTACGACCTCCAGACCATCGCTGCGCCCCGCCTGGCCGGCGTGACGCTCACGGCAGCGGTGACGGCGCTGGAAAACCCGGTTGCCGCGGTGGCCCTTCGGCCACGGCTGCTCCGAGAAACGGGCATTCAGCGGCTTCGCAAAGAAGTGATCGAGGAGCCCCCTTCGGTCGTTCCGCCGATTCCTCGGCCGTCGACTCTTGTGGACTCGGGGGCGGCGCCGCCACTGGATCTCGATGGCGTCGTTCAGGGGTCGAACGACGGGCGCGGCTTCCGTTTCGAGTCGGTCGCCGACTTCGCGCGCGCGTACCGGGGCGGTCAGAGCGACCCCGAACGGGTCGGCGACGCTCTTGTGGCTGCTCTTGCGCTGGCGGAGACCTCCAGCCCTCCCCTTCGAGCCATCACGGCATTCAAGCAAGACGAGATCCGCGCACAAGCCAAAGCCTCGGCGGAGCGCTTTCGGCGGCGACAGCCGCTTTCAGTCCTCGACGGGGTCCCCGTTGCGGTCAAGGAGGAGTTTGACGTCGCCGGCTACATGACGACCGCGGGGACCTCCTTTCTGAAGACCGTGGCCGACACGGATGCGACCGTCGTCGCTCGGCTCCGCCGAGCGGGCGCGCTCATTTACGGTAAGAGCAACATGCACGAAATCGGCATCGACGTGACCGGTTTCAACCCGCACCATGGAACCCCCCGCAATCCGTACGATCCCCGCTGCTACACGGGGGGGTCATCGAGCGGTTCGGCCGCCGCGGTGGCGGCCGGACTCGGACCGCTGGCCGTGGGGGCGGATGGAGGGGGTTCGATTCGGATTCCCGCGTCGCTCTGTGGTCTCGTCGGGCTCAAAGCGACCTATGGCCGAGTGAGCGAGGCCGGCTGCTTTCCCCTGTGCTGGAGCGTCGGTCATGCCGGGCCGATCGGCGCGACGGTGCGCGACGTCGCGATCGCATATGCGCTGATGGCGGGCCCCGACGATCGCAGTCCGATCACCCTCGCGCAGCCGCCGGTGCGTCTCGATGGTCTCGGACAGAATGATCTCGACGGCGTTCGTCTCGGCGTTTATGGCGCATGGTTCGAGCATGCAGAACCGGAGGTCGTGAGCACGTGCCGGGAGATGCTCATGCGGCTCGTAGGCCGCGGCGCGCGGATCGTGGAAGTCGAGATCCCCGACCTCGAACTCGCACGCATGGCGCAGGGGATCAGCTTTCTCTGCGAGAATGCCACGACGATGGAGGCCTACGACGCGGATCATCGGCAGGATTTGGCTTGGGGGTCACGGCTGAACCTCGTGCTTGCGCGGGCCCTCACAGGTCGAGACTACGTGCGGGCCCAGCAGGTTCGCACCCGGTGTTTCCGGCACTTCGAGCGCGCGCTCGCGTCGTGCGACGCTTTGGTCACTCCGGCGACCGGGGTGGTCGCTCCGACCATCCGTGCCGACGTCATGCCACGTGGTGAGAGCGATCTCGGGTTGACGAGTGCGATGATGCGCTATGTCTTTGCATCGAATCTGACCGGCCATCCCGCGATCAGCTTTCCAGCCGGCTACGACGCGGCCGGTCTGCCCGTCGGCCTTCAGGCCATCGGCCGCCCTTGGGAAGAACACGTCCTGTTTCGGATAGCAGAGGTCGGGGGTCTCGAGCTCGATCGCCGAGCTCCCAAGGTGCATCATCGGTTGCTCATCTAACCGCGCCGAATCCGCGGCCTGCCCGCTCGCCGAGACGCCGTTCACTTGAACGGTTTATTTGAATGGCGCGGGAGGCGCTTGCGGCGACACCGGCGGGTCGGAGCTCGACGCTCCGCGCCGTCCGCAGCGTCGGCCGTCTCTTGCAAACCTCGGGTGGGCATGTCTCGGGGGGGCTTCTGGGGTACGGTGATAGGCACATGATGGACCAGGACCAGAGCTACGAGCGGCCCATGCGCCTGGCGATGCGCGTGCGGTTCTCCTGCGTCGTCGGGGCTGTCCTCTTGGCCGAGAGCGCATGCACGAACGCGCCTCTCACGGCGGGCGGCGATGCGGGCGGGCCCGGCTCCGACGCCGCCGGGCCCGTCTTCTACAACGATGGGTCGTCGAATTTCTTGGGGTCCGTCGACTCGGGAACGAACGAAGTCGCGTGCTCAGCCGCCTCGCAGCTCGTCTACGTGCTTTCGAACCAGAACGAAATCTACAGCTTCGACCCGCCGACGAAGGTCTTTACCAATGTCGTCTCGCTCCACTGCCCCGATGGGAGCATGTCGCCGAATTCGATGGCCATCGATCGGCAAGGAAATGCCTGGGTCGACTATGTCTCGGTCGATGGCTACGGAAACGTCTTTGGCGGCGCCATATTCAAAGTCGACCTCACAACTGGGACTTGTGAGGCAACGAACATTACGCTCTTGCCCCGCTGGTATCAGGTGGGCATGGGGTTTTCCACGGCGTCGGTCGACGATCCCACCGACACGCTCTATGTCTCGGCCAACAGCCAGGTCGATCCTTGCGTGGAGAGCGGCGTCGCCCCATCGAGCGCCGGCCTGGCCAGCATCGATTTCAATACCGGAATGCTGTCTCCGATTGGTCCCTTCTCGGGCGCCTTCGAAGGGCAGAACGCCGAGCTCACGGGGACGGGCGACGGTCGACTGTTCGGGTTCTTCGACCTTTCGGTCGTTCAGGTCGCACAAATCGACAAGACGAGTGGAGCGACGTCGAGCCCGATCTCGATTCCAGGGCTTCACTGCCCGTGGGCTTTTGCGTTCTCGTTTTGGGGCGGCGACTTCTACCTCTATACGGCGCCCTCACTGAACGCCAATTCGAGCGTCACGCATTACACGGCGGCGACGGGCACGATCGACACGAGCTACGTCCCGGACGTCGGGTTCGAAATCGTCGGTGCGGGCGTCTCGACGTGCGCACCCACGACGCCGCCGCATTGAGGGCCGCCGCATTTGAGGGCCGCCGCATGAGGGCCGCCGCATGAGGGCCGGCATTCGGATTGAGGATGGAGCGTTGTCACGCGGCATCGACGGCCTCATCCGCTGCCGTCTCGCAGGTCGCCGGCTGCAGCAGGTCGCCGGCTGCAAGGGATCGACACCCGAGCAGGCTGCGAGGCGCCGGGCCCGGCCGTCGCATCGAACACGGGAGGGCGGCGGTGTTCAGCCGTGGAGCCACAACGAGAATCCCGACGGAAACCAAGCCTCTGACGGGGCGCGTCACACAATCGACACGGGTCGGTGACCGACGTTTTGCTCGAGCTCTGGGCACGAGCGCCTACTGTCGCCGGGCGCTTAGGCGGAGGTCCTCGAGATGCTGAGACGACATTGGTGCAGTCTGACCGTTTTAATGGCCGCAGCCTCGCTCGGCTGCGGATCCAAAGGAGACACCGGTCCTCAGGGGCCCCCTGGTCCTCCCGGCGAAGCAGGGCCGCCCGGTCCTCCGGGCGAAGCGGGCCCGCCTGGTCCGCAGGGATCTTCGGGAAGCGCAGGGGACGCGGGAGCGCTCGACAGCGGCTCGGACGCGACCGTCATCGATGCAGCCTCGAGCAGCCACGATGAGGCTGCGAGCCTGCCGACGACGACCGCGATCAAGCACTTGGTCGTCATCTTTGGCGAGAACATCTCGTTTGACCACTACTTCGGCACCTACCCCAACGCGGCCAATACCCCCGGCGACCCGCCCTTCACGGCAGCCGCGTCGACGCCCAAGGCCAATAACCTCGTGACGCCGCTCGACCCTGCGGACGGGTTCACCGCTCAGGCCGATGCCGGCCTGCTGACGAGCAACCCGACGGTCGCCCAGGCCGCCAACGGTGCTGGGGCCGTCAATCCATTTCGGTTGGGGCCGCTTCAGGCGTTCACCCAAGACCAGAACCATGACTATACGCCCGAGCAACAGGCATCCGACGACGGTGGAATGGACCTTTTTCCCGAGTACACGGGAACGGCAGGGCCGCCGCCCGAGGTCGACGGCGCGGCTCCCGATGCCGCTTTGGCTGCCGCTGCGACGACGGGGCTCGTCATGGCCTACTTCGATGGCAACACCGTCAGCGAACTATGGCTGCTCGCCCAAGGATACGCGCTGAACGACAACTCGTGGACTTCGACGTTCGGTCCGTCGACGCCGGGGGCGATCAACCTCATTTCCGGCCAAACGAACGGTATCGGGGAAACGAATGTCCCTCCCGCCACGATGACCGGCTCGGTCGTGCCGGACGGTCAGGGCGGCTACACCCTCATCTCCGACACCGATCCCTTGGGCGACGTCTGCTCGACGGCGGCCTACCAAAATAATTTCGTCGGCCGAAACGTCGGCGACCTCCTCAATGCCCAGAAGATAAGCTGGGGCTGGTTCATGGGGGGATTCGACCTGTCGATCACGAACCCGAACGGCACGACCGGCTGCCACCGGTCGTCGACCGCGCTCGTGCCCAATGGCGTCTTGAAGGCCGACTACATTCCGCATCACGAGCCGTTCCAATACTATCCGTCGACCGCCAACCCCAATCACCTCCGACCGAGCAGTGTGAGCGCCATCGGCAGCACCCTGGAGGCCGACGGCGTCACGCCCGACCCGGCGAATCATCAATATGACATCAACGATTTCTACACAGCGCTGCAAGCCGGCAACTTCCCCGCGGTCAGCTTCCTCAAGGCCCCGGGATACCAGGATGCGCACGCCGGATATTCGGACCCGCTCGACGAGCAGAACTTCATTTTGCAGGTTCTGACGGCTGTCCAGCAGAGCGGCGATTGGGCGACGACGGCTGTCGTCTTCGCCTATGACGACTCCGACGGCTGGTACGATCACCAGACTCCACCCATCGTCAATCCGTCCAAGACGGCGGCCGACGCGCTCAACGGGCCGGGCCTGTGCCTCAAAGGCGCGCAGCAAGGCGACGGGGGAGTCCCCTCGACTCCGCTGCTCGGCGCCCCCCCGGCCGACGGCGGAGCGCCTTACCCCGCGCAAGGGCGTTGCGGTTACGGTACGCGCCTGCCGCTCCTCGTCGTCTCGCCGTATGCGAAGAAAAACTACATTGATCACACGCTGACCGACCAAACGTCCGTGACGAAGTTCATCGAAGACAACTGGCTCGGGGGCCAGCGCGTCCAAGACGGCGGCTCCTTCGATACGATTGCCGGTTCGATCGAAAACATGTTCTCGTTTTGACGATGCCGGGCTGGCCGCCGGCGCCCTTGGCCGCCGGCGCCCTTGGCCGGCGACGGCGCCGGTCGGTTGCAGCGTAGGCCGATCCGCGGGTAGCGTGCTTCCGTTCGCGGGCCGCTCCCGCGTGGGGCTGGCGGGATGTGCCGCACCCGTTCGGCGCTGGCAGGTCCTCGGAATGAAGTTTGGTCGTAGACAATTGTTGAGGCAAGGCCCGCCCGTCGCCGCCGGGCTGCTTGGGCTGCCGGGGCTCACGGGCTGGCGCGGATGCAAGGGGCGCTCTCTCGAAACGCGCGTCACCTCGAACGGCAGAGCTTTCGACGGCGGCATGTGCGCGAGCTCCGTCGCCGCCCCGCGTCCCCCGCTGCACGTCGATGCGCTCGAGAAATTCGTCGATCCGCTCCCTGTTCCGCGCGTCATCATGCCCGCGGCGCGCTCGCCCGAACCGACCGAACGCGGCGACTTGTATCGGGTGTCGATGCGCGAGACCGAGGTTCGAGTTCACCGCGACGTGCCCCCGACTCGCATGTGGGGTTACGCGGGCGAAGTGCCCGGTCCGACATTTGAGACGAGGAGAGGCCGTCCGCTGTCGATCGAGTGGGTGAACGAGCTTCCGCTTCTCCACTTCCTTCCAGTCGATCGGTCCCTTCACGGAGTCCACGGCGCGCCCGAGGTCCGGACCGTCGTCCACGTCCACGGCGCGCGCGTGGCTCCCGAGAGCGACGGCCATCCGGAGGACTGGTACCCCCCTGGCGCCTCCAGGCTTGCGCACTACCCGAGCCAGCAGGACGCGGCGACGCTCTGGTACCACGATCACGCCATGGGCATCGAGCGGCTGAATAGCTATGCGGGCCTTTTCGGGCTGTTCATCGTGCGAGACGCAGTGGAGGACGCCCTCAGGCTACCGGCGCCGCCGTACGAAATCCCCCTCTTCCTTTTTGACCGTTCGCTGTCGGCCGATGGCCAGTTGGACTACCCGGTCTCGGGAGACGTCGAGAGGCCGTGGGTCCCGGAAGTCTTCGGCGATGCTTGGTTGGTCAACGGCAAGCTGTTCCCCTATTTGGACGTCGAACCCAGACGCTATCGATTTCGAATCATCAATGCGTCGAACGCACGATTTTACATCTTGTCATTGTCTGGCCGGCGGCCGATGGTCCAGCTCGGCGCCGACCAGGGTCTCTTGCAAGCACCGGTCGCTCACACACGACTCACGTTGGCGCCTGCTGAGCGCGCGGATGTCCTCGTGGATTTCGCCGCGGCGGGGGGCGAGACCATCGTTCTCTTGAACGGTGCGGCTCCGCTCCTCCAATTTCGCGTGGCCCAAGGGGCGCCGGTTCGGGCACCTGCGCTGCCGCCCCGCCTGCGGCCGGTCGAGCGGATCGACGAAAGGTCGGCTCGGATGACTCGGACGCTGACTTTGGACGAGTACGAAGAACCGAAGACCCAGCGTATGGTCATGCTGTTGAACGCGACGTACTGGCGACAGCCGGTGACGGAGACGCCCGAGCTCGACAGCTGCGAAATCTGGAGTTTCGTCAATCTAACCGAGGACACGCACCCGATTCACCTCCACCTCGTGCGATTCCAGATCCTCGACCGGCAGGCGTTTCGTCCCGACGAGTTCCGCCTTCGTCGCGAGCTCGTCTGGCTTGGTCCACGCGTCCGTCCCCAGGCGAGCGAGTCCGGGTGGAAGGACACCGTGCCGGCGCACCCGGGCATGGTCACGCGGATCATCATGCGGTTCGAAGGTTACGTGGGGCGGTACGTCTGGCACTGTCACGTGCTCGAGCACGCGGCGAACGAGATGATGCGACCCTATGAGATCGTCGCACCGGCGCGCCCGCCCAAGTGACGCGGGGGGGGGCGGTAGCCGACGCGCGTCTGCCGCCGGCCGTCCGAAGCAGCGTGCGGCCCGGTCCGTCGCCCTTGAGTTCGGGCGACGGCTCAGTGACAATCGGCGGTGTTCGAGAGGTTCTGCGGAGCAAAGCCGAGCGAGACCGGTGGTTCAAGGAGTCGAGGTTCAGACCCGTCATGCAGCTATCGGAAGCCGCAGAGCAGATCATCGATGCCGGCCGCTGGTTGGACGCCAGAGGGTGGGCGCCGGCGACGGCAGGCAACTACTCGGTGCGTCTCGATTCGAGGCACATGGCCATCACCGTGTCGGGTCGCCACAAGGGCAGGCTCGCGGCCGAAGACGTCATGGTCGTCGACTGCGACGGCAGACCGCTCGACGCGCGGCGTCCGTCGGCCGAGACCCCGCTTCACGCCGTCATGTACCGACTCGATCCGAGCCTGGCCGCGGTCGTGCACACCCATTCGGTGCTGAGCACCGTCCTTGGCATGGGCGCCGAACGGAGCGGCGATCTGCGTCTGGCCGGATACGAAATGCTCAAGGCCTTGCCGGGGATCTCGACACATGACACGAGCATTTCGGTGCCCATCTTCGACAATACGCAAGACATGCTTCTTCTTGCGCGGAGCGTGGAAGAGCGCTGGAATAAAGCGTGCCCCGGCTATTTGATTCGAGGTCACGGTCTTTACACCTGGGGCGCGACGATGGCCGAAGCGCTGCGATCGGTCGAGGCGTTCGAGTTCCTCTTCGCGTGTGAAATCGAAAAGAGAAAGCTTGGATCATGAGCAGGTTGCGCATCCACGATCAGGAGTCCCCCGACGCGCCGCGCATCGACACCACCGATGGGAGGCAAATTGAACGTCATTTGCTGGCGGCCGGCGTGCGCTTCGAACGCTGGGAGGCGGCATCGGACTTTTCGTCGAATGCCGACGAGACGGCCGTCATCGCCGCCTATCGCCCGGACATCGACAGGCTGATGCAAGAGGGCGGCTATCGTTCGGTGGACGTCGTCCGCATGCGGCCGGATAACCCTCAGAAGGACGCGATGCGTGCGAAGTTTCTCGACGAACACACGCACGGCGAGGACGAAGTCCGGTTCTTTGTCGAGGGCGCGGGCGTCTTTTACCTGCACATGGGCGATGACGTCTACGCGGTTCGTTGCGAACGGGGCGATCTCATCGGCGTGCCTTCGAACACGACGCACTGGTTCGATATGGGGGCCCAGCCACGCTTTACCGCCATCCGGCTCTTTACCAATCCCGACGGGTGGATCGCGCGCTTCACAGGGACCGACATCGCGCGGCGCTTTGTCCCGTCCGAGCCATGATGCCGGACGGGCCCTTTTGCCGGGCCGTCCGCCCGGCCCGCGCCACCCCCTCGCTGGACGCCGCGCGACATCGCGCGGCGCCATCGCCGGGTCGTGCGTCGAGGCTCGGTGGGTCTTGTTCCTCCGGTGGAGACGCGCGGAGTCGGTCGTCGCGAGCGCGGCGTCTTTGGGCGTGAGGTCGCGATGCCGCCCGCTCTATTGACCGACATCGAGGGCACTACGAGCAGTCTGTCGTTCGTCAAGGATGTCCTTTTCCCTTATGCTCGGCTGCACATCCCGGACTATGTGAAGGCCCATCGAGGCGATCCGGGCCTTCTTTCCATTTTCGACGAGCTTCGCGCGAGCGAGCAGGATCCGTCGCTCGACGAAGCGGCCATCGTGGCGCTGCTTTGCCGCTTCATCGACGAAGATCGAAAAGTCACGCCGCTGAAGACCCTGCAGGGGTACGTCTGGGCGGAGGGATACCGAACCGGTGCCTTCCATGGGCACGTGTACGAGGACGCGGTCAGGCGCTTACGCGCGTGGCATGCTGGCGGCGTGCGCCTTTACGTTTTTTCGTCAGGATCCGTCTCGGCCCAGAAGGCCCTTTTCGCACACACGGCGCACGGCGATCTGAGCGCCCTCTTTTCGGGCTTTTTCGACACGACGACGGGCGCCAAGCGCGACGCTGCGTCGTATGCCCGGATCGCCGCGGCCATTCGATTGCCGCCGCACGACGTCGCGTTTCTCTCCGATACCGTCCAAGAGCTCGACGCCGCCCGGGAGGCGGGCATGGTCGCGATCTGGCTCGACCGCAGCGGTGAGCCGAACGCTTCGTGCGGGCATCCGAAAGCGCGGGACTTCGACGAAGTCGATTGGATTCTCGACCACTCGGTCCTCGGCGGGGGCGAGCCTTCCGCGCTCGAGTTCGACCGCCCGACAAGAGAGAGTGCGCCGTGAAGGTCGAGGGGGTTCATCGGCGTTCGATCTCGACCGCAAGCCATCGCGGATGGATCGAGGTCATCGATCAGCGCGCATTGCCCCATTCGTTCGTCGTCGCGAAGCTCTCGGCAACCGATGATGTCGTTCGAGCGATTCGTGAGATGTGGGTGCGCGGCGCCCCGCTCATCGGCGCGGTCGCGGCCTACGGTCTCTGCTTTGCGCTTCGCGACGACCCGTCCGAGCCGGCGATCGAGAGGGCCTGCCAGAAGCTGCTCGCGACCCGCCCAACCGCCGTGAACTTGCGCTGGGCGCTCGACGAGGTGCGCCGCACGGCCTTGGCGGTTGCTCCGGTCGACCGCGCGGAAGCGGGGTGGCGCCGAGCCGATGCCATCTGCGAAGAAGATGTCCAGATCAACAAGGCCATCGGCAAAAATGGGCTCGCGCTTCTGAAGGATCTCCATGCGCGCAAGCCTGCGGGAGAGCAACTCAACATTCTCACGCATTGCAATGCCGGATGGCTCGCGACGGTCGACTGGGGGACTGCGCTCGCGCCCGTTTACATGGCCCACGATGCAGGAATTCGAGTGCACGTATGGGTCGACGAAACCCGACCGCGCAACCAAGGCGCGCTGACTGCGTGGGAGCTCGGCCAGCACGGGGTGCCGCACACGATTGTCGTCGACAATGCAGGCGGGCACATCATGCAGCACCGGATGGTGGACGTCTGTATCGTGGGAACCGATCGCGTGACCGCGCTCGGCGACGTGTGCAACAAGATTGGAACGTACCTGAAGGCTCTGGCCGCGAAGGACAACCGGATTCCCTTCTATGTCGCGCTGCCGTACCCGACGATCGACTGGACGGTGGAGGACGGCGTCGGCTCAATCCCCATCGAGGAGCGCGACCCCTCCGAGGTGTACGGCGTGCAGGGGCTGGCGAGTCGAGACGCTCGCCAGGGCAGCGCCGAGTTTGTCCACGCGACCGTGCAAATCCATCCAGAGAGCTCGGCGGCAGCGAACTATGCATTCGACGTGACGCCGGCGCGCCTCGTCACGGGTCTCATCACGGAGCGCGGCGTTGCGACCGCATGCCGCAGCGGCCTGCTGTCGCTTTATCCGGAGCGGGCGTCGTAAGGCGCCCGGCTCGACGAGACCGCGGTAGGCCAAGGCCCAGGGTCTCGCCCAGTCGCCAGCCGTGGCGCGCATCATTTCGGGCGCAGCCACCGTGCTCAGCCAGCGTCGCGGAGCTTCCCCGCGTGGCAGGTCCGCCCGTTTGGGTTGATGAACACCCGAACGGTCGGGGGCTGCCGCCAGGCAACGCGGGCGCGGCCACGCATCAGGGAAGAAAGGGAAAGACGAGCAGCCGGGCGTGTACGGGGTCGGGCACGTAGGCATTCCCCACGTCGTCGGCCACTCCATTCCGTGCGCCTTGGGCGCTGACCCCGCGGGCGACGACCGACGGGTGTCCAGCGTCGTCGATGCGCAGGACGGTCAATGTGCCTGCCTTCGCTGCGGCCACGAACAGCCATCGCTTCGCTTCGAGCCAGCCGATGTTGTCGACGCCGGCCCCGACCTCGAACGTCGCCACCTGCGAGCCGCCCCGAGCCGCGTCGAGGACAAGAAGGTGATCGGTGCACGCGACGAAGACGAGGCGTCGTATCGCGTCGGCGGCAATCCCGCGAGGGCCGTCGCTCGCACAATCGAGGTCCCATGTCGCCTTGGGCTGATGGGCCGCGACGTCGACGACGACGGTCTGGTTCTTGTCCTCGAGGTTCGTGAAGAACAGCCCGCGCGATTCGTCCGATGCGTAGCCTTCCGGTGCTCCACCGAGCCGGATGACGGTCTTGAGCGAGAGGCCATCCGCTCTGGACGCGTCGAGCACCGCGATTTCGTGGGTGCGCGGAGCCGTGACCCAGACTTCTTTCGCGGAGCGGACGTACGCGAGGCCGTCGGGCGGCGATGTGAGAACAAGGCACCTGCCCGGCGCGAGCGTGCTTTCGTTCACGGCGCAAATTTCGCTCGTTGCGCGATTGCCGATGTAGGCGAATCCCTCGCCGATCGCGACCGCGCTGGGCCCGATCGTCCTCTTCGCTCCCCGCACCTCGCGCTCGGCGGTCTTGAATCCGTCGACGCGGGTGAAGGCGCCGCGTGCGATGTCGAAGACATCGACGCTGCCGGTGCCGCCGACCGGGACCCAGACACGTCGCCGCTGCGGTTCGTATGCGATGTAGTCGAGCGATGCCGGTGCGATGGCTCCGGGCAGATCGACCGGCTTTGGCAAAAGGCGCGTCGGGGTATCGCTGCCGCTGTCGTTGGCGGCGATGGGTGCGGACGAAACAGCGGTGGCGCTGGGCGCTGTGTCCGGCCCGGCCGGCTGCGTCGCGATCGAGGCGGGGGATGGGGCTGCCGGCGCCGCGGCCGCGACGGGCTCGCTGCCGCACCCGAGCAGGAGCAAAAGGAGCGCCAGTCGTGCTGGCCGATTCCGTTGCCGGACTGTCATCCGTATGGCGCGGCGTTCAGAGCCCACGCAGGAGGTCGGCCAGCTCGGCGCGTAGACTCGCATCGAGCGTATGCCCGAGATCCGCGAGCAGAGCCGCCTCTTCGCGCGAATGGAGCGCATAGGCGGTTTCGAAGCGCTGGTAGAGACCGGCGAGCACCGTTTGACGTTCGATGACTTGGTTTGCGTCGGCTGCGTGCGCGAGCCGCAGGACGGTGCCGCAGATCGTGTCGTGCGCGAGCGTCAGCCGATCGACGTGGTCGATTTTCCACGGGAGCTTGGAACGAATGAACGGAAAAAGGCCTTCCTCTTCGACTGCGAAGTGGTGCAGAAGCGCTTCACGGAGTGAGGCGAGATCGGCCCGGAGCCGCCGGCGCGTGTCCTCCGTCGGCTCGGCGCCTGGGGTCGATCGAATGAGCTGCCCTGCTGCCAGGGCAAGCTTGTTCAGGTGTTCGTGCGTATGCGCGAATTCGCGCACCGGATCGGCAACCTGCGCGGCCATGGGCAACGAAAGCCTACTACGCGTCACTGGCGGCGTCGATCGGGTCCGCGGCTCCGACGGCGGTCTCCTCGAAAGCCCGAGTCTTTCGACTCGCCTGAAGGGGCCCCGGTGGTGGTACCCTACGGAAGTCCTCGGGCACGGCAGACCCTCGTGGGCAAGGAGACAACGTGAAACTCAACGCTTTGGCCTTTTCGGCCGCCGCCTTTGCGGCTTCGGTGCTCTTGACCTCCCCGTCGGCGTACGCCCAATCGACGTGCTTGAACGACATCGATTGTGTGGAAGGCGGTACGGCGTGCGGGACCAACGTCTGTGAATACGGCAACAACGAGCCGATGTGCACTCCGCCCAGTACCGGAGCCACCGGTTGGTGCACGACGAACAGCGACTGCAAGTGCGCCGACGCCGGTGCTATCTGTATGGGCGTAACCTGCTCCAATCCGGCCGACGGAGGGCTGTTCGTGGCGCCGCCCGGCAGCTTGACGAGCGTTGCCGGCAGCTCGACCAGCACCACAAGCACGGGCAACACAAGCGAGAGCACCACCACCAAAAGCAGCTCCAAGTCGGGAGGATGTGACGTGGGCTTCGGCAGCTTCCCCGCGTCACCGGGCGCCTTGGCCGGCCTTGCCCTCGCCGGCTGTCTCGCCGCGGCGCGGCGCCGCAAGCGCTCCTGATTTCCGGTTCCACCCCGCCGCTGCAGTCTGGCCGTACGACGACGGTGCAAGCGATCGCCACGGGGTTCTCCGCTGGGTGCCGGCCTCGTCCGCGACGCGTCTCGTCCATCGACCCCCAAGTCAGCGCTGGAGCCCGGGAACGATCGGCGTCGATTCGGTCGGTGACGCTCGGCCTCATGGCGTTTGCTTTGCTGGCCTGGACGCCGCCCGACCCGGCGAGAACGGCTGGATGCCATGTGAACGGCTTGCTTCCAGACGCTGCATGCACGCCCGGTGGGGTCGAGACCACGGACTTGCGCATCGTGTGCCACACCGCGACGCAGGGCCGACGGCAGGTGTCGCGGGAGCTGCGGCGACGGGTCTTCGAGGCCTACGGCTTGCCGCCGCACGAACCCTCTGGTGCGTACGAGGTAGACCACCTCGTGCCGCTCGAACTCGGCGGCTCCAATGCCATGGCAAACCTTTGGCCCGAGCCTGCGCCGGGCTTTCACGACAAAGATCAAGTCGAGAACACGCTGCACGCCCGCGTTTGCTCG
>JBEKFX010000006.1:0-161880 GCA_050013115.1 Polyangiaceae bacterium | reverse complement strand
GGCGGCTGGTGCGGTCCTCATGCTGGTCGAATTGAACCAGGCCAAAAATGCCGTCGCTCGTCAGGACAAGAGCTCTTACAACTCGGCCCGAACGGTCTGGACCGCCGGGTTGATTGCCTGCATCGCGGGCGGGGCGGCGTTTGCTGCGGGCGGCATCGTGCTGCTCGCACCTCTAGGAAAGCCGAGCGAGCGCGGGTCCAGTCGCTCCGTCTGGCTCGGCATGGGGCCGGGCGACCTTCGACTGGGTGGAACCTGGTGATGCGAGTCGGTAAAGAGTCAATCCAAAGGAGGCAATCATGATCCGCAAGAGTACGGCCGCATGGCGAGGTGACGGGCTCCACGGCAAGGGGGCGCTCTCGATGCAGAGCGGCGTTTTCCGGGATCAGCCCTATTCGTTCCAAACTCGCTTTGCGAGCGAGGACGGCAAGGCCGGTACGAACCCCGAAGAGTTGCTCGGCGCGGCGCATGCCGGTTGCTATGCCATGGCCCTTTCCTTCGCTCTCACCGATGCCGGCCACGCACCGGAGGAGCTCCGCGTGACCGCGGCGGTGGACCTGCAAAAGGTCGCAGACGGCTTCGCCATCCACGGGATTGCCCTCGACCTCGAGGCGCGCGTGCCGGGCATTGATCCCGCCAAGTTTGCCGCCATCGCCGAGGGCGCGAAGAAAGGTTGTCCAATCTCGAAGGCGCTCGCCGCAACCCCGATCACGCTGAACGCCAAGCTCTTGTGACCCGCGCCTTCGGGTTGCTGCCGCGCCTTCGGTTTGCTGTCGGGCTTCGGGTTGCTGCCCACGTGCGGCGGCCGTATGCGATTCGGGCCCGAGGCTCGGTCGCGCGCATGCCGCGTGCACGCGGGCCCACCCGGTGGCACCGTTCCCGGGTCGACGGCGGGCAGCGCTCGCAAGGCACCCTTGTGCGATGCGGCGGCTCGAATGGGTGAAGCCGGCCGCTGTCCTGCTCGTGGCCGCGCATCCGGACGACGAGACGGTCGGCTTCGGCATCACGATGGGCACGCTTGCGCATGCGGGCTGGCAAGTTCGCATTCTCCACGTGACGGATGGATCTCCGCGCAATGCGGAGCTGCGGGCTTCGCTGGCTGGCTACACGCGCGAGCAGGCCGCACAAGTGCGGCGCGACGAACTGCGCGCGGCCGTCCGCGCAAGCGGCTTCGAAGATCCGGACACGATTCTTCTGCCGTCGCTGGGCGTCGTCGACCAGGAAGCCGCCTTCGCGATCGTTCCCATCGCCCGGCAGGTGGCCCAATTCATCGAGACGCAGCGCCCGGCGATCGTCGTCACGCACCCTTACGAAGGCGGACACCCGGATCACGACGCCGTGGCTTTCGCCGTCCATGCGGCCGTCCGCATCGTGCGCGGCGGGGGCGCAACCGCGATTGGACACGCGGAAATGACCTCGTATCACCGAGCCGGTGATTCGGTCGTCACCGGCAGGTTCCGGAGTGACGGCGCGAACCCGCCGTGCGGGCGGGGCCGAACCGAGCGCCTCGACGCCGAGGGCCGCGAGCGCAAGATCCGGATGCTCGAAGCGTTCGCTTCGCAGGCCGGTGTACTCGCGCAGTTCGGCGCGGCCGACGAACCCCTTCGGTGCGCGCCGGCCTACGATTTCGATCGACCACCGCACGCCGGAACCTTGAACTATGAGCGATGGTCATTCGGCTGGACCGGAGCCAGAGTCTGCGAACTCATGCGGGCGGCCCGCGTCGAGCTCGGGCTGGACACGTAAAGGCGTCGTGCCCGGCTCGGTCGATCCTCCGCGAGAAAGGCATATTTGTAACGTTCGCGGCCGCGCAAGAAGTCGACCTCTGCCGCCCGCTCAGCACCAGCTTGCTCGACCGCATGGCCGATCAAAAGCGACCCCGGGCTTGCCTGGCCGAAGGCGGGGTCGAAACCGCTCGCATAGAGATAGACGGTACGCACGTCGCGAAAGCAGAGCAGTGCGGCCGCGGCGCGACCCCCGAGCGTCAACCCATACAGGCGGGCCAAGCCGCCCCGAGCGAGGGCCGGTACAGCTCGGTCGTGAAATGTGCGCACTTCCGGGGCGGCGAGAACGCCGCGTTCGCCGCGGGTCACCCAGCGACTCGCGTGCAAGCGGAACAGGTGGCCGAGCCACGTAGAGACCGCGCCGGCATCCGTCGCATCGACGAACTCGAGCGGGCCAAAATGGCTCGCATGTCGCCGGGCTCGGCGCAATCGGTCGGTCATCCCCTTGGAAAGGACACCGAGGCGCCCCCGCAAAGAGAGCACGGGACTCGGCTCACGCTCGAATACTTGGTCCTCCAGGTCGCGGGGCACGCAGGCGGAAAGGATAGGAGAGCTCAAACGCAAGGGCTCCAAAACGACATCCGATCCGTCCGCGCACTTCCCGCCGAGCACCTCGAGAAAGCGCGTCGTCGCGGCCTGAGCGGCCTCGGCGGTCGCAAGGATGTCGAGGTAGTCGCTGATCGGTTCTCCGAGCAGCGTCGTTCGTTCGCTGTCTCCCCGCTGGGTCGACAGAGGAAGCAGCGCCACGAGAACCCCGCCGGATCGCGCGGCCAGTGCCCACGCGCGCCGTACGTCCTTTTTTCCACAGAAGGTCGATGCGAAGGGAAGGAGCCACTCGGGTCTTTGAAACGGCGTAGCCCAGGGGCAGCGTTCCCAGAGCCTGATCCATTCGTCGGCGAGCGCGTCGAGGGCGTGAATCCCTTCGGCCGCGAACACGGTGAGGGCCCCGTCGGTGTGAACGCGAGCGGCCGAGCCGGCCGCTTGCGGGGCGCGCGCGCGACTGGGTTTGACAGGCGCGACATCTTGGTAAAGGTCGATGTATCGGTCCAACATGGGTCGGGCCGAAAATCGGGCCTCGGCCGTCCGCCGGCATTGGGCCCTCGATAGCTCCTCTGCCCTGCCGATCGCCCGCGCCATGTCCGCCGCGTCGTTGACCAACCATCCGGTTCTCGAAGGCTCGACGATGTGGGCGAGGGCGCCGGCGGGGTAGGCGATGACGGGTGTTCCGCTCGCAGCTGCCTCCATCGCGACAAGAGAGCTCGTTTCCGGAACGCGACTGGTGACAAGCAGACAGTGCGCGGCGGCGAGGAGCCTTCGCTTGCGCGCCAGGCCGATCGGCCCGACGAAACGATGGGGCGGACGAAGCCGGGGAACGACGTATCGTTCGAAGTAGCGACGGTGAGCATTCCACCCCGACACCGATCCCGCGACGATGAGCGGCATGTCGGCGGCCGTTGCGGCGTCGAGGGCCTCGTGGGTCGCCTTCTCTTCGCAAATCCGGCCCAGCCAGAGGAGGAACGGCAACGTCCGTTTCGAAGGACGGAACGCCTCGAGTGCGATGCCATTCTCGATGACTCGCCAGGGCGCGGCCCACGAAGGCATGTCGGCGGACTGTGTGCCCGAGACGCAGCACAAGTGAACCTCGCGAACGCGCGACGTGAGGGCCTCGTTCGCGTACCACGCGACCGGCAGGTGAAGCGTCGCCACAAGCGGCGGCCCTCGGGACTCGACGTACCGGTCGAAGTCGAGTCCGTGCACATGAACGACGTCGATCGACCGCTGCCGGACGGCCATGTCGATGGCGTCGCGCACGGCTGCATGCGTTCGTGCGACCGCATCGTCGTCGAGATGGGCGCCTGCCTTCGCGATCGGAACGAGCTCGCCGGCCACCTTCGAATCTTCGTGAGCGATGACGATCGATCGGTGTCCTGCTTTCACGATCGCGCCGTCGAGCAGGGCAAGAATCTGCTCGGCACCTCCCGCGCTGTCTGCGCTCAGGGGAAAAAAAGGGTAGGCCACCGACAGGACGGTCAGTGGTCGTTCGCCCGCATTTCCCGCGCTCGCTCCGACGCCATCCACCACTTGCAAAGCGCTGGTCCCAAAGCAATTTGCGTGCGCCGACGCGAGGGGGTCGCGACGGGCTCGGATGGATAGGCGTGCGCTAACTCGAAAGTCGGTCGCGACGGGCTCGGATGGAAAGGCGTGCGCCGACGCGAGGGGGTCGCGACGGGCTCGGATGGATAGGGCGAAGCGCCGAATCCGAGGCGCTACGAATTCTGGATGCGGGAAAGCGACTTACGCTTCCGCCAACATGAGGGACAGCGCCATTCGACGACATTCGATCCATCGGGTCGACTGCGACGCGACAAGCGCCAACCCGAGGATCCGCTCGTCAGAGTGGTGTTCCCCCGCCCGAAATCCGGCGGCGACGCGTGGCATCCGACACAGACCTGGCGAACACCCCTGGCGACGGCCATGTGCCCCCAAACGGCACGTTCGGCCTGACGTTGAAGGCCAACCCCTGCGGGACGGAGCGGCCGCGTCGAAATCCTCGCGCCCTCTGCGCGCCTGGGCGAGGGCGGCTGTCGCTCGCCCCATCTGCCCCCCCGATGTCGCCCGGTGAAGGCGATCCGCGTTCTGAAGGTAAGTGGGCGTTCGAGCGCAAGCACGTCACAAACGCGCAAACGCGCCACGATGCAGGCGCCGTTTCGGGCACTGTGTCCTCGCAAATGGCCCGGCGAGGCATCAGGCACGCCACCTGCATCAACTGCGTCGACTTACTCAGGGAGGGCTTTGGCGATGGTTGCTCACCCCTTTTGTCGAGCTCGACGAGGGGAGACCCATGAGCCGCCCTGAAATGTCGGGGGTTCAAAAGCGAACCGCACCGGTCCCATTCATTCTCATCGTCGATGACAGCGCCGAGGCGCGTGAGCTCTACACGGTGTCACGGATGGAAGGTGATGTCGGCCGAGAATGGCCGCGCCGGGATCGATCTCGCGGCAAAATGCGGGCCCGACGCCATCCTCCTCGATTTTTCCATGCCGGGCATGGACGGCGCCGAGGTGTTGCGCCTTCTCAAGTCGGACGCTCGCACGTCCGCCATCCCGGTTGTCATGCTCACGGCCGTTCCGGAGCTTGCCTGGGGGGCGGTTGGCTCCGCGAGTTCTGCGTTTCTCGAGAAGCCATGCGACCCCGAGACGCTCGTGCAGACGATGCTGCGCGTCGTTCGGCCGAGGCCGGGACCGGCGGAGGCGAGGGCCACACGACGTACGAATCGTCACGGTTGAGCCGCGCTCACGCAGCAGCCGAACCCGGCGCCAACCCAACGCTTGGTCATCCCGCCAAGGGGGCAGCCACGGCTGGACGATCTCGTCGGCAGACGAGCAGCACCTCGTCGACATCGTCGGCGTCCATCATCCCGGTCGTCAGCTTCAGACGTTTCTGAAAGATGGCCGCAAGGGGCAGCATGACCCGGTCGTACCACCAGATCGCGCGGTCGCGCCGATGCTGAAGTTGCCATACGCCGAAATCGAGCAGGCGTGAGGATCGCGGCTGCATGCCGAAGGAGGCGCTCGAGGCGACGGTCCAACCGTGGTGGCGCAGCTTCGCGACAAGCTCTGCCGGCTCGTACCGGCGCCTGTGGCCGGCGAGCGCATCGAACGAAGTCCAGCGGGCCGCATGCAGCGGAGCCGAGAGGAGCAACGTGGCGCCCGGCATCGCCACGCGAGCGAGCTCCGACAGGGCCGATCCATCGTCGTCGACGTGCTCGATGACGTCGAATGCTGCGACAAGATCGAATTCTGCGTCCGCGAACGGCAGCGACGCGACGAGGCCCACGCGCGCGTCCGCGCCAACCAGGCCGAGCTTGGCGACGGCGGCCTCGCTGACGTCGACGAAGCGCGTGCCTTCGAGCGGTAGGCGAGGCCGAAGGCCAGGAGCCACTTCGAGTCGCGAGCGACACGACGGCAAGAGCGAACTCACGAGCGGCCACGTGTTGAATCGCCGGGGACCGACGAGGCGGGAACGCCTCCAGAGTGCCTCGTAGAAATCACGGTTGACCTCGACGAGATCGTTCGCGCGACGGGCCCACGCTCGGTGCTCGGTCATCGCCCGCCCTTAGCCCTCTCTCCGCGACGAATCAAAGTGGTTTGCCCCGGTCTGCCCACGCAACTGGGTCCGCGGCCCCCCCCACCGTCGATTTCGTGACGGGTTGGCGGCGGCCGCCCCAATCCTCTAGCGGAGTGAACTCGAAAGGAACCACGTCATCGGCCGTCATCGCGGCGTTTACGCCCCCGTGCGACCCGGGGCTCGCCTGGGAAGAGCGGCGCGCGAGGGCGCAGCCCATGGAGCCGCCGCCGGCCTCGCAGGTGCGTCTTTCGTCCGCGCACCGGAGCTCGCGCAAGAGCGAAGATGCTGCGCTCGTCCGCGCGGCGCTCGGGCGTCGTCCCGGTGCGGCGCCCGCGATCGTGAATCGATACGCTTCACTCGTCCGCCGTTGCCTCGGCTCCTCGCTGACCGGCGCGGACTTGGATGACCGCGTTCAAGACGTCTTCGTGCGTTGTTTCGAGCACTTGCCGCGCCTTCGCGATCCGGGGGCACTCCGGAGCTTCATCATCGGCATTGCAATTCGATCGGCTGCGATGGATCGGCGGGAAAGACGCTCCCGCTGGCGAGAGTGTCTGACGCCGACCGGCGAGCTTCCCGAACGCGCCGGTCATCACCTCGATGCCGAGGGGATGCAGCTGTCCGCTCACACGCGGAAGATTCTCGCGCAGCTCAGCACCGAATGCTGCGTTGCACTCGATCTCCGCTTCGTGCAAGAGAAGGAGCTCACGGAGGTCGCCTCGAGCTTGGGCGTTTCGCTGGCCACGGCAAAGCGCCACCTGGCTCGCCTCGTCGCCCGCCTTCGCGTCATGGCGCAGCGCGAACCTGTCGTCGCCGAGTACGTGCGCGACGCCTTCGTGGCCTGCGCGGGCCGCGATGGGCTGAGCCAATCGGCGAGGAGGCACATGAAACACGCCGGAAAGAAGGCGGATACGCCTGCGGGCGAATGAGGCGCAAAACTGCCGCGGTGAACATCACGAAGAGCAGCGCCGATGCGGCCGTTCAAGCAAAGCGCCGACCGATCGGCCCCCCCGTCCGGCTTCCCGCGCCCGAAGACGCCGAGGAGTTTCGCGCCAATCTCCTCGATCACTTGCTTTATACCTGCGTTAAGGAGCCCAGGGACGCCGGTCCCGTCGACTTCTATCGCGCAATGGCTCATACGGTCCGCGACCGCCTGGTCGAGCGCTGGCTCGCGACGCAGCGGCGCTACCTCGAGCGCGACGTCAAACGGGTGAACTATCTCTCCGCGGAGTTTCTGACGGGGCGAAGCCTCGGACTTTGCCTCGTCAACCTCGGCCTCTTCGGCGTCGCCGAGCAGCTGCTGGCGTCGATGGGCCACGATCTTTCCGATGTCCTCGAAGCCGAAGGCGACCCAGGGCTCGGCAACGGCGGCCTCGGCCGCCTCGCTGCGTGCTTCATGGATTCGCTCGCGACCTTGGACTTGCCGGCGGTCGGGTACGGGATCCGCTATGAGCACGGCATTTTCGAACAGCGCCTCGAGCGCGGGCAGCAGGTCGAACATACGGACAACTGGCTCCAGTATGGGAATCCGTGGGACTTGCCGCGCCACGATCGCATTCGCGCCGTGCGTTTCTACGGAACAGCGGACCTTCGAAAGGATCCTGACGGCAAGGTCGTCGTTGACTGGGTGAACGCAAACCTCGTTCTGGGCGTGCCCCACGACTCTTTCATCGTTGGCCACGAGACCGACACCGTGAACACGCTGCGCCTCTGGTCGGCGCGCGCGTCGCGAGACTTCGACCTGAAACTCTTCAACGAAGGGGACTACCGCCGCGCCGTCGAGGAAAAGGTCGAGGTGGAGAACATCTCAAAAGTCCTTTATCCGAACGACAATACGGAACACGGCAAAGAACTCCGGTTGAAACAGCAATACTTTTTCGTCGCATGTTCGATTGCGGATATCGTTGCGGACTTCAAACGACTGCACACGGACTTTCGCCTTTTTCCCGAGCGTGCGGCGATCCAGCTGAACGACACGCACCCTGCCATCGCCGTCCCTGAACTCATGCGCGTTCTCGTCGACGAAGAGGGGATCGGTTGGGATCTCGCGTGGGACATCACCCGGCAATCGATTGGATACACGAACCACACCCTCATGCCCGAGGCTCTGGAGAAATGGCCAGTATCCATGCTGCGCCGTGTCCTGCCGCGGCACCTCATGATCATCTTCGAGATCAATTCGCGATTCATGCGTCAGGTGAGCATGCATTGGCCCCTGGACTCGAGCCGCATGACCCGCATGTCCATCGTCGAGGAGGGGCCGACGCAACAGATCCGAATGGCACACCTCGCCGTCGTGGGCTCTCATAGCGTGAACGGGGTCGCCAAACTCCACACCGAGCTCATCAAACGCGATTTGCTGCCCGACTTTTACGAGCTCTTTCCCGAACGGTTCAACAACAAGACGAACGGGATTACGCCGCGCCGCTGGCTCCTCTACTCGAACCCCGCCCTCGCGCATCTTTTGTCGGCAAAGCTCGGCCCCAATTGGCTCGATGGCGATCTCGCGCTTTTATCGCAGCTTTCGTCGCATGCCGACGACCCGGTCCTGCTCGATGCGCTCGGCGCGATCAAGCGCGAGAACAAGCGCCTGCTCGCCGCGCGCCTCCTCCGGCTCACCGGCGTCGAGCTCGATCCCGATGCGATGTTCATCGCACAGATCAAACGCATTCATGAATACAAGCGCCAGCTCCTGGCGTGCCTCGAGGCCATCGCCCATTATTTGCAGCTGAAACACGGCTCGATCGACCGGACCGATGCGCCTCGCGTCTACATTTTTGCAGGCAAGGCCGCGGCCGGATACACGATTGCGAAGTTGCACGTCCGCCTGATCAACGATGTCGCAGACGTGCTCAACGGAGACCCGGACACCCGCGATCGCTTGAAGATGGTCTTCGTTCCCAACTATGGTGTGTCGTTGGCCCAAGCCATCATCCCGGCAGTCGACGTATCGTTGCAAATTTCGCAGGCCGGCAAGGAAGCGTCCGGGACGAGCAACATGAAGCTTGCCTTGAACGGCGCGCTCACGGTCGGCACGCTGGATGGCGCCAACGTCGAAATTCGTGAAAAGGTGGGCGCAGAAAATTTCTTTCTTTGCGGCCAAACTCTCGAACAAGTGCAAGATCTCTGGCGCCGAGGGTATGATCCGCGTCGCTTCATCGAGCAGAGCGCGGATCTGTCCGCGGCCGTCGCACTGCTCCGCTCGGGATTCTTCTCGTTGACGGATCGAAATCGGTACGCATCCGTCGTCGACCAGCTCTGCACGAGCGATCCCTACATGGTTTGCGCCGATTTCCAGTCGTACATGACGTCGATGCGCGAGGCTGCGACGCTCTTCGAATCGCCGCGGGAATGGATGCGGCGTTCGCTCTTCAACATCGTGGGCGCCGGTGCCTTCTCGAGCGACGCGACGGTCCGGGCGTACGCCGAGCAAATTTGGGGGATCGTCCCCACGCGCGCCGCCGGGGTCGAAACCGAAGTGAGCTGAATAGGCGACGATGACCCGCCCGGGATGACTTTCATGGTGAAGCACGTTCGTCTCGGTCCCCTCGCGGCCATCCCCAAGGGGGAGGGCCGCACGTTTTTTATCGGCGGTCTGCGGGTCGCGGTGTTCCACACACGCGAAGGGCGGGTGTTCGCCACGCAGGCGGAGTGTCCCCATCGGGGGGGGGCACTCGCCGACGGTGTCGTTGGATCGACGTCAGTTGTCTGCCCACTGCACGAGTGGACCTTCGACTTGCGCTCGGGAGCGGCGC
Source organism: Polyangiaceae bacterium (assembly GCA_050013115.1). Classification (GTDB taxonomy): domain Bacteria; phylum Myxococcota_A; class Polyangia; order Polyangiales; family Polyangiaceae; genus Palsa-1150. The sequence continues at coordinate 152,219 of JBEKFX010000006.1, read as the reverse complement.
TGGTCGGAGCGTGCAGCCTTCGCACGTATCCCGTCACCCAGGGATCGGACGGGATGCTGGTGCTCGAGGTCGAAGAGGACGGCAGTCAGCCGCCCTGGCGCATCACCGACCATGCGAAGCGCCCACTCGACCCAGAGGACCCGATGGCCTAGACCATGGGCATTCTTTGGCTGAACAAGGCGCGGCTGCGGAGGCAATGGTGCAGGAGGGTCGGGGCGCTCGGCCGCGCGAGCCCCGCGCTCGGCGTGAGGGGGCCCTTTACGCGGCGCTGAGCATCCTCACCGTTCTCGTCGTCCTCGCGTCCCTGTCGCTGGGCGAGGGGACCCTTGCGGACGTCCGTCTTCGATCGACGCTCCTCATCCTGCGCGCCTCGCGGCTTTGCGCGGCGCTGCTCGTCGGGGCAGCTCTCGCGGTCGCGGGGGTGGTGGTGCAAGGCCTCTTTCGCAACCCGCTCGCGGACCCTTCGGTGATTGGGACCACGGCCGGTGCGAGCCTTGGGGGCAGCACGGCGATGCTGCTGACCGAGCTCGTATTGGCCCACGGGAAGATCTACGACGTCTCGCCCGACGTCGCGTTGCCTCTCGGCTGCCTCGCCGGCGCCATGGTGAGCCTCGCGCTTGTGCTCCTTCTCTCGCGTCGATCGGCCGACATTCTCTCGCTGATTCTGAGTGGGTTTCTCCTTTCGTCGGTGTTCGTGAGCCTCGGCAGTCTCATCACGAGCATGTCTCAAGAGCGGTGGGAGCTCGGGCGCGCCCTCGTGGCGTTCTCCTTTGGAGGCCTCGCCGGAACCGGGCCGCGCAACGTCGGCGTTGCGGCTCCGCTGGTCGTTATCGGCTGTGCAGCCGCCTGGTTTTGGGCCAAGCCGCTGGATCTTCTGCTGAGCGGCGACGACGAGGCGGCTTCTCTCGGGGTCGATGTCGCACGCGTCCGACGTTACTGTGTCCTCTGGGTTGCGGTCCTCACGGCGGGCGCCGTCTCGCTCGGAGGCAACGTCGGGTTCGTCGGCCTGCTCGTGCCGCACGCGCTTCGGCCGCTCCTTGGTGTCGAGCATCGCCGACTCGTTCCGATGGCAGCGCTCGGCGGCGCCTTGTTCGTCGCGAGCTGCGATCTCGTCGTTCGCGTCCTACCCGCCCGCGGTTCCGTCCCGCTCGGCGTCGTGACGGGCCTCATCGGCGCCCCCGCCTTTCTCGCAGTCCTTGCGCGTTCGCAAAGAGAGAAGCGCGGTGACTGAAGTCCACACGTCGTCGCTGCGGGTGGTGCTCGGCGGGCGCGCCGTCGTCGACGACGCTTCGTTCACCGTTCGGGGTGGACGGGTCACCGCGCTTCTTGGACCGAACGGGGCCGGCAAGTCGTCCATCTTGAAAGCGTTTGCGGGCATCCATCCCTACGAGGGGACCGTATCCATCGATGGGCAGGACTTGCGCCCGCTCGACCCCGCGGATCGGGCCCGTCGCATCGCGTACGTTCCGCAGCAATCGCAGCTGCAATCAGCACTTTCTGTCGCTTCGGTCGTGGCGCAGGGGCGCTACGCCCACCGCATGGGGCAGGTCGGGTCGACTGCGGCCGATCGGGAAGCCGTCCGCCATGCCCTTGCGATCATGGAGATCGAGGATCTCTCGGAGAGGTCGTTCGTCACGCTGTCGCAAGGCGAACGCCAGCGCGTCCTGCTCGGCCGCGCCCTGGCGACCGAAGCCCGAGTTTTGGTCCTCGATGAACCGACAGCGGCACTCGATGTGGCGCACGCGCTCAAGATTTACTCGTTGCTCCGCTCTCTCGCCGTCCGCGGGTATTGCGTATTGACCGTCCTGCACCCGTTGAACGACGCCTTCGACTGGACCGATGAGGTGTTGCTGCTGCGACGCGGTCGTCTGGTTGCGGCAGGCGACACGAGAGCCGTTCTCACGGCGAGCGCGGTCGAGTCGGTGTACGGCGTTCGTCTCGTGCCCGACGCCGCGCTCGGCTTTCGCCTCTTCGACCGCGACACACGTCGCGACGGTGAGCCGAGGGCGGACCGCAGACGACCTCATGATCGCACATGACCTCGTTGACGACGCTCAACGGCGCGGCGTTTTCGCTGGCCTTCATCCTGTCGACCGCGGTCGCCTGGCAGCCGAGGGTCGCATCCCGCGACCCGACGGGCCCCGCCGCGACCGATCCGCGTTCCGGCCCATCCGCTCTCGCCGCATCGTCCGTTCGCGCACCGCTCATCGATCACTCGGGCACAGCGGTTCCGCGTCGTGACTATCGCCGCATCGCCTCTGGAAGTTCGGTTTCCGACGCGCTGCTCCTCGATCTTTGCGAGCCCGACCGCATCGCGGCGTTCACCGCGTACAGCGCCCGGCGCAGCACTTCAGGTTTCCGCTACGCGGGCAAGCCGGTGATCGAGCGGATCGAAGACGTCGAATTCATCCTCGCCCTTCACCCCGACCTCGTCGTCGTCAGTGGAATGGGAGATCCGAGGCCCCTCGCGCGCCTGCGCGATGCCGGCATCGCGGTGTTCGATTTGGGCGATATGCGCGGTCTGAGCACGCTGATTCCGAATGCCATCGAGGTGGCTGCCCTCGTCGGGCATCCGGATCGTGGGGAGCGACTGGCCCGGACCCTCGTCGAGGAAATGAACGGAGTCGACGTCGGGGTACCCCGAGACGGCCGGCGCCGGGCCATCTACTTGAGCGCGATCGGGGCCAGCCTCTTCGGCGGCGCCGCGGGCACGAGTTACCACGACGTGCTCGTCGCGGCCGGTCTGATCGACGCGGCCTCGGGCTACGCCGGCTGGCCCCAGTACACGACCGAAGAGGTTCTTGCTCTCGATCCCGACATCATCGTGACCAACGAAGGGATGCGCGATCGACTCTGCGGTCGCTCTCTTCTCTCGAGCCTTCGCGCGTGCCGTCACCCCGAGGCCATCGTCGAGATGGATGCCGCTCTTCTCGGCGACCCCGGTCCGGCCATGGTGGACGCCGCGCGCGAGGTTCGAGCCGCTGTGTACGGTCCTTCGAAAGGAGCGCCACGCCCATGACAACGCGCCTTCATCGGGCCAGGACAACGTCCGTCGGCGGCCGCGGGAGATGCTCACGCCGCACGCTTCATCCGCAGGACGGCTTCCCTCAGCAAAGTGCGTGACGTTCCGATATTGAGGCGGGCGAAGCTTTCGCCTTCGATGCCAAAGGTCGGGCCGCTCGACAGAGCGACGCGCCCCCGCCTGAGAAAGCTTTGCGCGGGGTCGGAGCCCAGGCCCAAAGCACGGCAGTCGAGCCATGCGAGGTAGCTCGCCTGCGGGGCGACGTACCGCACCCCGGGGAGCTCCGCGGACAAAAGCTCGCCAAGATACGCACGATTGCGATCGATCGTAGCGAGGGCACGTGACAGCCACGGGCCCCCTTCCTGAAATGCCGCCACGCTGGCGATGACGCCGAAGAGGCCAGCGTGGTAGGGCGTTTCCGGCGGGAGTTTGCCGAGAACCGTCCGTGGCCCATCCGCGCAGGCGACCATGACGGCCGCTTTGAGCCCGGCGACGTTCCAGGCCTTCGACGCCGCCGAGAGCACGATCGAGCGCCGCTCCGCCGCTGCCGAGACGGTCGGAAAGGGCACATGGGCCGCGCCGGGGAGCGTCAGAGGGGCATGAATCTCGTCGGAAAGAACGAGGACGCCGTATCGGTCGGCGAGGTCGGCGATCTGCACGAGGGCCTCTCGCGGGTAGACGATTCCCGTCGGGTTCTGAGGTGAGCAAAGCAGATGGGCCCGCGCGCCTGCGGCGTACGCCCGTTCGATGGCGGCCACGTCCGGCCTCCACCCTGCTTCGGCGCGAACGAGCGGAGCGTCGACAACGCGCCGTCCGAGGCCACGAACGCTGGCGGCGAACGGCGGGTACACTGGCGGCTCGATGACGACTCCGTCGCCTTTGGTCGTTGCGACGCGGAGCACCTCGATGATGCCGGTCACCACATCGGCCACGAGATGCACATCCGCTGCGGCGACGTTCCAATTCCACGTTGACCGAGCGAACGACTTGAACGCTTCGCCGAGCCCGATCGGCGACGCATACCCGGAGTCGCCGAGCTCGATCGCCTCGTGGAGCGCCTTCCGAATCGGGTCGGCCAGAGGAAAGTCCATCTCCGCGACCCACGCCGGAAGGACCTCCGACCCGAAATGCGTCCATTTCGCGCTGCGTCGCCGGCGGAGTGCGCCCTCGTCCAAGTCGTCGAAGAAGAGCTCAGTCACCGTCGCTCCATGGATCGGGCGACGCTGTCAGTCAATGGGCGACAGGGCCCACTCGGGGGAGCGCAACCAATTGTGTGGTCGAGATGGGCGGTCGCCCGCGTGGCCCGGCCTTCCAGCCCGGGCGCTCTTATGAGCACCGCCCGACCGAGCGTTTGCAATACTTCGAAGAGCGCTCCGTACCCACTCTCTCCCCACGCGAGGCGTGGCCGCAAATCGATCGGCGTGATCAGGCGGCCACGGCCGCCTCCGGCCTTCGACTTCCGTACATGGGCGCCCATTCGGTGTTCACATTTGCAAGCTCCCTCTTATTTCCGCCGAGGTGGTCGAATCTCCGCGCAGGCGGGCTTGACCTCAAGCTACGCATTCTGGAGGAATCGATGATTCGACTTCGAACCCCGCTCCGGGTCGCTGGGCTGCTGTTCGTCGCGGCTTGTGGGAGCAACGCCGCTTCCACGGGCGGGACCGGCGCGCGAGATAACACGATCTCGGCCTCGAACGACGGCTCCGCCTCCTCCGGCGAAACATCCGCGAGCCCGAGCTCGAGCGGCAATCACAGCAACGCTTCGCGCTCCGCGACCGGGGGCACGGGCGGGTCTGCAGCCGCCGGCCTGCACGCGGTGATGGGGGCGAACGGTCGCGCCGGACAGATTGCGGACGAGAACGGCACCGTTGTAGAGCTTCGGGGAGCCGACGAATCCGGCACCGAGAACTTCTGTTTGACCTGGGGACCTCCTGCCGTCGTCATGTCGCCAAACGACGGACCTTCGCCTCTCGACCAGGCCAGCCTGACTGCGATGAAAAAGTGGGGGCTCAATACCGTTCGCATTCCTCTCAACGAGGATTGCTGGCTCGGCATCAACACCGTCGATTCTTCAGTCGGCGGCGCGAACTACCAGACTCCGATCATGGATGCCGTCGACCTGATCACTCAAACGAACTCCATGTACGTCATTCTCGATCTTCATATGTCCGCACCGGGGACCACCGTTGCAAACAATCAGGGCTTGATGCCGGACGTCGATCACAGCGTGACGTTCTGGCAGCAGGTGGCCGCTGCCTACAAGAACAACGGCTCCGTCATTTTCGACTTGTTCAACGAGCCCGACATGGGTGATTCCCCGTCGGAAGACCAGCAATTTTCGTGCTGGAAGAACGGCAGCACGACCGCGAATGGCGGCGATTGTCCGTTCATGGACTTCGCCGTTGCCGGCATGCAGCAGCTGCTCACCACCGTACGACAGGCCGGGGCCAACAACCTCGTCATGCTGGGGGGCCCGGGGTTCTCCGCTCATTTGGAGCTTTGGCCCCAGTACGTTCCAACGGACACGCTATCGCCACCGAACATCGCCGCGAGTTGGCACGTCTACGACGACCAAGGAGGTTGTACGACCGACGGCGCCACCACATTCGAAACCCTCTGCGACCCGTCCTCCGGGCTCGGGGCGCAAGCCGTGATGAACGCGGGCTATCCGATCGTCGTCGGTGAAACGGGGTACTACTCGTGCTCCGGGAACATCGGCCAGTCGTGGTGGCCTCTCTTTCTCAGCTGGGCCGACACGCAGGGCATCGGCTACGTAGCTTGGTCATGGTCGACCGCGAACAACCCATTTCTCTTGAATGACGTCACGAGCTTCACCCCGGGCGGGATCGGTCCGACCTACCAGACGTATCTGAGCTGCATCCAGACGAAGACCGTGACGCCGGCGACGAGCTGCACATCCATTCCCAAGACGGGCTGCGAGAATCAGTAATATCGCACGGTGTCGACATAAACGTGGAAGGGCGACGTGGCCAGCATTTCGAATCCAAGAGCGATGACGTTCGTCGGATCGTAGCCCACGTTGTTGAACGACGGCGTCGAGAGGGGCAGCGCGACGCAGGTCCATGTTTTTGGGGCAAGGGTCACTGTCCCGTTGTCCGCCCAGGCGTACTGCGCTCCCGTCTGGGCGAACATCTTCAATTTCGGGGACGATCCGCTGTCGAGCCAGACCCAGGCAGAGGCCACGCGGCCTGCGAGACTGCCGAGGGACGTGGTGTACTCGAGCAACACGCCGCTCGAGGGGCCGGCGTCATCCGGCGGCGTCACGTCGATCGCGAGTGCGCCGGGCGCGGGATAACCGATCGTGCCGGTCCAGGCGAGTACGGACTGAAAGTTCGGGTCGCTGTCAATCGTCCACCCCTCGGTCGACGTGTCGAATGTCCACTGCCGAACGACCGTCTGCGTGCTGGTGCAGGGAAGACTTGCCGTCGACGCCATCACGCCGGTTTCGGCGCTGCTGGCCTCGAGGTCGGACGCTTCGGAGTCGGGCGATTCGACGCCGCCCGCGCCGTCGTCGCCCGACTCGAGCTCGGGGGCGCCCGAGTCTTCGTCGTTCGTCGGCATCCCCTGCGTTGCCCCGCCCACGCTTGCGTCGGAGAGAAGCACGAGGGCATCGAGCTCCTTCCATGTGCACCCCGAAGCGCCGACGAGGAGCAAGCACGCCGTGGCCAATAGAGGTCGGCCCTTCATCGCGTCCGGGATTCGCTTCGAGACGAATGGCTCCGGTACGTCATGATCTCATGATGGCGCCGAATTCGGTTGGCATCGAGGTAGGATGAAGGCGCCGAATTCGGTTGGCATCGAGGTAGGAATGGGCGTCACGACCGACCACCGCAACTCAGCATCACCAGATTATCGGTGCGGGTGCGACGAGTCCATCATCGGTGCAGGTGCGACGAGTCCATCATCGGTGCAGGTGCGACCAGTCCATCATCGGTGCGGGTGCGACCAGACCATTCGCTTCGCCAAAGCGTGCGCACGCGCCCACCTTGGGCGTTGGCGGGCGGGTGACACCGGCGGCGCGGGCGACCTTAGTCGGAAAGCCGACGAACCGGCCGTTCGCGCCGACGGACCGCGTCGACCGAGCCCAACCGGAAGTGTTCCAATCGATCCTCCACTGGGGTATCGCGAAGCGGGGGGCATCGCGCTGAGACCGCGTTTGGTCGCTCGCTCCGCCCCACCCCGAATGAGAAGGAGTGGAAAGCCAATGAACGTTTGGAAGATCACGACGGTTTTCTCGACCTTTGCACTGGTGCTCGTGGTGGGCTACCAGGCCGCCTCCGCAAGGCCCGCCGACCCGTCGCCGAATTCGATCGCGGGCGACTACCGCCGGATGCGCAGTGCGATCGAACATCTTCGCATCGCCCGCGATCACCTTGCGAACGCGGAGCACAACCATGGGGGTTGGCGTGAGAGAGCGCTCGAAGCGACCGACCACGCGATCCACGAGACCGAGGAGGCCATCCGTTGGAATCCGTAGGGAAATTTCGCCTGTCAAACTCCCGCTGATCTCATCGCAAGGGACGACTCGCAAGCGGCGGTGCTGCGGCCATTCGCCTTTGGGCGCGGACCGCCGGATGGACGGCTTCGGCGGAGCCCCAGGCCGGGGGGTGAGCGGGGCGGATGCGGCCGGAGACAGAAGCCCGTAGACTCCCCTGCTGAAATGAAGCCTCTCTATCGCGCCCGGCTGTCGCGAGCGGCGCTGGCGTCGGCGGCGCTCGCGACTTCCGCGTGCTCGGTTCTTTTGGATTTGCAGAATCGAACGCTCGATGACGCCGGGCCGGACGATGGCTCCTCGACGTCGGCCTCGACATCGAGCTCGACGTCGAACGCGAGCTCGATGTCGACCTCGGTTGGCGGGTCGTCCTCGACGAGCACGAGCGTCGAGCTCAGTTCGATCGGGATGCCGTCGTCGACGCGGATGTCCGCTTCTGTCACGTCGCTCTCTGCCAGTGCGTCGAGCTCTACGCAATCGTCAAGCGCATCGGCTTCGACGTCCGAGCTCGACGCCTCCGTAGGAATGGACGGATCCGCGAAGGATGGGTCAATGGGCGGTTCGGACGCCACCGCGAATCCGGAGGCCGGGGCCGACGCAGCCATCACGACCTGCGCCGGGCCCTGTCTGTTCGCGTCGTCGCTGAATCACCCGTTTCTCATGACGAGTGACGCGAACAATGTGTACTGGACCGAATACGGTACCGCCCAGGCATCGGCCGATGGCGCCGTGAAGGCCTGTCCGGTGAGCGGATGTCCGGCGTCGGGCCCCATCGTTTACGCATCGAACCAATCGAATCCCCAGGGCATAGCCGTCGATGCCCAAAACATCTACTGGGGGACGACCGGGAGCATCTTTTGGTGTCCACTCACCGGGTGCGTCAAAGGACCCCAGGCTCTGGCCAACCCCCAGACACCGTACGGCGTCGCCGTGGGCGGCGGCTACGTCTACTGGGTCGACCAGAGTGACCAGTCCGTCCATCGCGCGCTTGCTCCGAACGGCACCGACGAGGTGCTCTACAATGGCTCGGACGTCGCCTTTGTCTTTCCGGAGCAATGCGCCGTAGACAGCCAGTACCTTTACCTTACGGACGACTATGCCGACGTGTTCCGCGTCCCCGTGACCGGCGGCGAGCCCACCCAGATCGCCCAAGGAACAGAAAGCGGCGGCTGGCCCGTCGCGCTTGACACAGCGGCCGTCTACTACGGCCAGATAGGCGGAATTTATCGCGCGCTGAAGACGTCGACCAAGGGCGGCATCGCCATCAACACGACGGTTCAGGACGTCGACGGCCTCTACGCGGATTCGACTGGTTACATTTATTGGTCCGACTGGGGAAGCTCCACCGCGAACGACGGGACGGTCGGCAAGGTCTTGAGCGACGGGGGTATGGCGACGGTGCTCGCATCGTCGCTCGTAACCCCCGAAGCGGTTACGGTCAGCGGTCCGTACGTCTTCTGGCTGAGCAACGGAACGCTCGACACGAAGACGAGTGCAGGCGAGCCCAATAGCGGCGCACTCTACCGGCTGCCGAAGTAGAGGTCGAAGACGTTGGCGTCGCCTCGACGGCGGCCCGGCCGCTCGCAGCTCGCCGGGCATGCGGTCGCCTCCGCCGCGGGTGACGGAGCGGAACGTTGTGGCGCATCGGTCCGCCGCATCGCGGACGTGCGCATGGCGGTCCGACCGCCTGTGCTCGCCGCCTCGCGGACGTGCGCGTGGCGGTCTGACCAAGTCGCCACGGCGCCTGCGGCGAGCGGCCCGTCGGTCCGGCCGGTCGACCCTGCCCCCTCGCACGCGGTCCGGACGACGAGAGCAGGCCCCAACGATTCGAAGAAGGTCCTCGGCGATCGCGGTCGCCCGTGGCGCACTTTTGGCAACCTGGCTTCGCGACTTGCGTCCACAAGAGGATCGCCAGATGACCTCGACTGCCGCTCAATTTGCGACCGAGCCCAGGAACGACCGGAAGGCGATCGCCACGCAACTGCGCGTCGACAGCATCCGCAGCACGACGGCGGCCGGATCGGGCCACCCGACGTCATCCTTATCGGCGGCCGACCTCATGGCGGTGCTTATCCAATCGCACTTTCGATACGACATCGACAACCCTCGTTCGATCCACAACGATCGGCTCATTTTCTCGAAGGGGCATGCGGCGCCCCTTCTTTATTCGGTTCTCAAGGCGACCGGCGCCATCTCTGACGAGGAGCTCATGTCCCTGCGCAAGCAGGGGAGTCGACTGGAAGGGCATCCGACGCCGCGATTGCCGTTCGTCGAGGTCGCGACCGGATCGCTCGGCCAGGGACTCGCGATGGCGACCGGCATGGCCCTCGTCGCCAAGCGCCTCGAGCACGTCGATGCGCGCTTTTGGGTCCTTCTCGGCGACAGCGAAATGGCCGAGGGCAGTAACTACGAAGCCTTCGAGATCGCCGCGTTCGCGGGACTCTCGAAGGTCATCGGCATCCTCGACATGAACCGGTTGGGCCAACGCGGTCCGACGATGCTCGAGTGGAATGGCGAAGCGTACGCCGGCCGCGCCCGCGCCTTTGGTTGGGATGCCCACGTGATCGATGGCCACGACGCCGGTGCCATCGATGCTGCGTATGCGGCAGCCGAACGAGCGAGTCGGCCCACGCTCATCGTCGCGAAGACGAAAAAGGGAGCGGGCGTTTCGTTTCTGGAAGACAGGTCAGGGTGGCATGGCAAACCGCTCTCGAAAGAAGAAGCCGAGCGCGCGTTGAAGGAGCTCGGCGGCCCGCAGCAGAAAGCCCTCGTCGTCGACCTGGCGAAGCCGGCCGTGCGCTCGACGCCCCGTGGTGAGGCCGCGGAGCAGCCTTTTTCTTTGCCGTCGTACGAGACGGGCACGGATGTCGCGACCCGCGCCGCCTTCGGCGACGCGCTGGCCGCCATTGCCGCCGCCAACCAGCGAATCGTCGTGCTCGACGGGGAAGTCTCCAATTCGACGTTGACCGACCGCGTCGCCAAGACGAAAAAAGACTGCTTCTTCGAAATGTACATCGCCGAGCAACAGATGGTCGCCGCTGCGGTCGGCATGCAGGCGTTCGGGTTCATTCCGTTCGCGTCGACATTTGCTGCATTCTTTACGCGGGCCTTCGATCAGCTGCGCATGGCATCGATCTCCGGTGCAACCGTCCATCTCGTCGGCTCGCACGCCGGAGTGTCGATCGGCGAGGACGGCCCGTCGCAAATGGGCCTCGAGGACATGGCGATGACCCGCGCACTCCACGGCAGCACCGTGCTTTACCCGTGCTGCGCCAATCAGACCGCAAAACTGACGGCGGACATGGCGAACCGCCGAGGCATCCATTACATGCGGACGACCCGCGAAAAGACCCGTGTTCTCTACGCGGCGTCGGAGGACTTTCCAGTCGGCCGCTCGAAAGTGCTGCGGCGATCGGACGCAGACGCGGTGGCCGTCGTCGCGGCTGGGGTTACCGTCCACGAGGCGCTGCTCGCCTACGCCGAGCTGCACGACAGAGGTATCGTCGTCCGCGTCATCGATGCGTATTCGGTGAAACCGATCGACAGCCGGACGTTGTTCGAGGCGGCCGGCAGCTGTCCCCACGGCCTCCTCGTCGTCGAGGATCACCGCCCCGAAGGCGGGCTCGGCGATGCCGTTGCGGAAGCCTTCGATGGCCATCCGCCCCCGCTCATCGTCCGCTTGGCGGTCCGTTCGATGCCCGGATCGGCGTCGCCTTCACAGCAGCTCGCCGCGGCCGGGATCGGGGCGCGTGCGATCGTCGACACGGCGGCGGCCATGGCCGCCGCCGCCCAAAAGTAGCTCGCGCCGCGGCCGGGATCGGGGCGCGCGCCATCGTCGAAACCGGCGGTCGCCAGGGCCGGCGTCGATGTGTTCGCGGCCACGGCGGCCGCGGCGAGGCGCGATCCGGGCCATGAGGTTTCGCGAGCCGGTCCCGCCGTCCAGCCACGGCTCGAGGCATCGAACTCGCAAGCTTGGGCTGACTGCGCACCATGTGGATCGTCCGCCTCGCACTGCGCCGCCCGTTCACGGTTGCTGCATTTTGCCTCGTCGTGCTCCTTCTCGGTGTCCTTTCAGCCGGGACCATGCCGGTCGACATCTTTCCGACGATCGACATTCCTGTCGTCGTCGTCGTCTGGAACTACCCGGGAATGTCTGCAGAGGACGTAGAGAGTAGAGTTACGTTCGTCAGCGAGCGTGGCATCTCGACGTCGGTCAGCGGGGTTTCGCGGATCGATTCGCAGACGATCGACGGCACGGCCGTCCTGCGGGTCTACTTCGAGCCGGGGTCGGACATCGGCAGTGCAATCGCCCAGATTACATCGGCCTCGCTCTCTGCCTCCCGTGTCATGCCGCCCGGAATCCAGCCGCCGGTCGTGCTCCAGTTCAACGCGTCGAACGTTCCCGTCGCGCAGCTGAACCTCTCGGGCAACGCGACCGAGCAGCAGCTCTTCGACTGGGGGCTCAACTTTCTCCGCGTCCGGCTGTTTACGATTCCCGGTCTGTCGACGCCGGCGCCCTATGGGGGCAAGCAACGTGAAGTCATGGTCGAGATCGACCCGGCGCGCGCCCAGGCCAGCGGGATCTCCCCGGAGGACATCGTGGCGGCCGTTCTTGCGCAAAACGTCGTCATCCCCGCCGGCTCTGCACGGTTTGGTAATATAAATTACGATATTCTCATCAACGGCAGTCCCTCGACGGTGGCGGATTTCAACAAGCTGCCGATCAAGGTGGTCAACGGGGCGACGCTCTACTTGGGCGACGTCGCTCGCGCGTACGACGGGTATGCGACCCAAACCAATCTGGTGCGGGTGGATGGGCGGCGTGCCACGTATCTGGCCGTCCTCAAAAAGTCGAATGCCTCCACGCTGGCCGTGGTGGACACGGTGAAGAGCATGCTGCCTTCGCTCCGGGCAATCGCTCCCCAGGGCATCGAGATCAACTTGGCATTCGATCAATCGACCTTCGTGCGGGCTGCGGTCGTAGGCGTCGTCCGCGAGGCCGGCATCGCGGCCGGCCTGGTCGCCATCATGGTGCTTGCGTTCATCGGCAGTTGGCGCAGTACCCTCATCGTCTGCTTCTCCATCCCTCTCAGCATCCTCGTCGGCATCTGCTGCCTCAAGCTCACCTCGCAAACTTTCAACCTGATGACGCTCGGCGGTCTTTCGCTCGTCATCGGAATGCTCGTCGACGATGCGACTGTCGAGATCGAGAACATCAATCGCAATCGCAACGAGGGCAAGCCGATTCTCGTCGCCATCCTCGATGGCGCGCGTCAGGTGGCCCTGCCGGCGCTCTCGGCAACGCTCTCGATCTGCATCGTCTTTTTTCCGGTCGTCTTGCTGACCGGACCCGCGAAGTTCCTCTTCTTTCCGCTCGCGCTCGCGGTCGTCTTCTCGATGCTGGCGTCGTATCTGTTGTCGCGGACCCTCGTCCCGACGCTCTCGTCGATGCTCCTACCGAAAGAAATGCCGGAGGAAGAACGCAACGCGCAGGGGCAGGATGACGGGCGTCCTGGATTTTGGGGAGGTGCCGACCGCGTACGCCGCCGCGCGTTCGACAAGGTCCGCGAAGGCTACTCTATCGTCCTCGATGCGGCGATGGGCCGGCGAAAGCTCGTCTTGGCAGCGTCGGTCATCTTCGTCGGCATCAGCGCGATGCTCTACGGCGTCGTCGGGCTCGACTTCTTCCCGACCGTGGACGCCGGACTGATGCGCTTTCACTTCCGTGCGCCGAAAGGGACGCGCCTCGAACAGACGGAGCGCCTCGTCGACGCCGTCGAGCAGCGGGTGAGGGGGATCGTACCGCCCGAAGAATTGCAGGTCATCGATGACAACATCGGCGTTCCGCTCTTTTACAACCTCGGTTTCGTCGTCAGTCCAAATGCGGCCGACGAAGACGCGGAGGTCACCGTCGGGCTGAAGCCGAAACACAAGTCGATTCGTGAATACCAGGACCGGATCCGGCGTGCCGTGCGCGACGAATTCGTCGGTTCGACTCTCTACTTCGAGCAGGCCGACGTCGTCAGTCAGGTGCTGAACTTCGGAATGCCGGCGCAAATCGACGTCGAGTTGCAAGCACGCCAATACAAGGACGCCATGCCCTTCGCGCTCCGCATCGAGCGGGAGCTGCAGCGGATTCCCGGCGCGGTCGACGTGCACCTCGGCGAAGTTCTCGATCGCCCTGCCTTCCGGGTCGACGTCGACCGCGAGCGCGCCATTGGCCTCGGTTTGAGCGAACGGGACATCGCCGGCAGCGTGCTGACGTCGCTCACATCGAGCGCCCTCGTGTCGCCCAACTTTTGGGTCGACCCGAAGAACGGAGTGAATTATTCGATCGCCGTTCAGACCCCGATCGTTCACGTGGACGACGTCGCGGCGCTCATGAAGACGCCGGTCACCGGGTCGTCGGCCGCCACACCTCCTGCGGGCACCGGCTATGCGCCGGCGCCGCCGCCCCCGCCGGGCTCGTGGATGTCCCCGATGGCTCCGTACCTCGGCGCGCTCGCCACGCTTCGTCCTGTGGCCACCCGGTCGAGCATCCACCACGACACGGTGCAACCTGCAATCGACGTGGAGTGCAGCGTCGAAGGGCGAGACCTCGGTGGGGTCGCGCACGACATCGCCGCAGCCGTCGAGCGCCTCGGCAAGCTCCCGCCTGGCGTCGAGGCGAAGGTCATGGGTCAGCCCGACACGATGTTCGCGGCGTTCGGCCGCTTGGGTCTCGGCATGACCGTCGCCATCGCGCTCGTCTATCTGCTCCTGGTCGTCCTGTTCCAGTCGTGGGTCGATCCGCTTCTCATCATGCTCGCCGTTCCGGCTTCCTTGAGCGGCGTGCTCTGGATGCTCACCATCACCGGGACGACGCTCAACGTTGAATCGCTCATGGGGGCGATCATGGCCATCGGGATCGCCGCGTCGAACAGCATCCTGCTCGTGCATTTCGCGAACGAAGGACGCGCGCAGCCGCAAGGGGAGGCGAAGGACTCGGTTCGTGCGGCCAAGGACGCGGGGCGTACGCGGCTGCGCCCCGTGCTCATGACGGCCACGGCCATGATTCTCGGTATGCTGCCGATGGCGCTGGGGCTGGGGGAGGCAGGACAACAAAACGCCCCGCTCGGGCGCGCCGTGATCGGCGGGCTCCTCGTCTCGACGTTCGCGACTCTGATCGTCATTCCGTGCGCCTACGCGCTGCTTCGCAAAAGGCCACCTACGATGGGACGGCACGACCGGGCCGTGGCCCAGGCCGAGGACGAGCCCACCACCCATCCGGCGCAGCCATGACGGCCGACGCTGAACATCCCGCCTTGCGCGGCTCGGGTCGCGGGGCCGCTCGGGCGGGCCGCCATGCAGTCATCCTCAGCGTCTTGATCGTCGTCGTGGCGGCCGCCGCCGTGATCGGTCTGCGGCTCGAGCGGGGCCACGACGTGTCGGTCCGCCGAGCGTCGCTCGATCGAGAGCGCGCCAATGGCGTCCGCCTCTCGGTGAAGAAGGTGACGGTTCGGCCGGAGGACCGTACGGTGACCTTGCCGGGCGACGTGTACGGCTTCAGCCAGACGACGCTCTATGCGAAGGTCAGCGGTTACGTGCAGTCCGTGAGGGTGGAGCGCGGCCAGCATGTCGAGCGCGGCGAGGTGCTGGCGCAAATCGAGTCGCCCGAGAACGAAAAGGACGTCGTCACCGCCCAGCACGACTGGGCCATCGCGAGGATCAACGCGATTCGCGCGGAGCAACTTGCGCCGAGCGGAGTCGTCTCCCAGCAAGATCGCGACAACGCCGCGGCGCAAGCGAAGGTCGCCCGGTCTTCTCTGGGCCGCGCCCAAGCGGTCCTTTCGTACACGACGGTGCGCGCACCGTTCGATGGCGTGGTGACCGCGAGGTACGTCGATCCCGGTGCACTCGTCCCGGCTGCCACGGGAGCAACGCAAAGCGCGCTGCCGATCGTCGACATAGCCGACATCGACGACCTTCGCGTCTTCGTCTACGTGGGGCAGGACGCGGCACCCTTCGTTCACGCCGGCGATCGGGCAACGGTATGGCAGGACGAATTGCCAACTCGTCGAATAACGGCCTCGGTGACTCATTCGACGGGTGCGCTCGACGTGCGCACACGCACGATGCAGGTCGAGGTCGATTTGGACAACCGGGCTTGGGGCATCCTGCCGGGAACGTTTGCGCACGTCGAGCTGCGATTCAGAGGCCCGCCTTCGCCGCTCATCCCCGACGAGGCCATCGTCATCCGGGACGGCAAAACGAACGTTTGCGTCGTTCACGAGGGCCGCGCCCATTACGAAGAGGTAAAGCTCGGTTATAACGACGGTCGCGAGGTCACGGTGCTCGGTGGCTTGTTGGGCGGAGAGACGATCGGCATCGATGTCCCCGTCGAGATCGGCGACGGGGACGTCGTTCAGCCGACGCCCGCGCCATGAGCCACGACGCGAGCGATTTCGAGCGTGGAGCGGGCTGCGCCGGCCGCTTTCGGCGGCTTTCGGCTTGCCCTGCGGAAGAGGCTCGGGCGCGTTCGGCCCTCGCGCAGCACCTCGAAGCGGCTTTCCGCGTCGCCAAGAGATGATGCAAAACGAGATGCAGAGGCTCCGCCACCTGGATGGCTTTCGGCCTTTCGCAGCGTGACTCCTCATCAATTGGCTGCCCGAAAGACTCCTCGCCGACTCCTCGCCCGATGCTGCCGGCATTCTTCGTCGTCGTGCCTGGCGAACGGGCCGTCGCCTCGAGATCCTGGGTCGCGACACGTTCGGCGCCGCGCGGTCTCGTGCCTGGCCCCGACCGGCCTTGGAAATTATGCTGGAGGGCCGTAGTCTCGCCACGGTAAGAAACGTCCGACGACACCTCCACGGCGGCCATGGGATCGATAAGGGAGCATTCCACCGGACGGACCCAGGTGCTCGAGCCCGAACACCTTGTCGGCCGCGCCGCGCTCTGCGCGCTCCGCCTCGACCCGCGATATGTTTCCGGGCAGCACGCGGTGCTCCGGTGGACCGGGGTGCGATGGGAGCTCAAGGATCTCGGCAGTCGCAACGGGACCTTCATCGACGGGGCGCGGGTCAAGCCAGCCGAAGACCATCCGATCCGTCGTGGCGCCGTCATCGCGTTCGGGACGCCTGAAGAACGCTGGGAGATCGTCGACGATTCAGCTCCATGCGCGATGGCCGTTCCCCTCGACGGGGGCGAGCCGGTTCTTCAAGACGGCGATCTCCTCGCCCTGCCCTCCGCCGACGATCCGCGGGCGACGATTTACCGCGCTCCCGACGGATCCTGGATTCTCGAGCAACCCAATGAATCCCCGCTGCCGGTCGCGAACCTGCAAACATTCGAGCTCGAGGGGCGATCGTGGAGGTTTTGCTGCGTCGAGAACGTTCCCAAGACGTCGATTGCCGATCCATTCTTCGAGGTCGAAGTGTGGCAAGTGCACCTTACGTTCTATGTGTCGCGTGACGAGGAATTCGTACGCCTCGCCATGACGGCCGGTGAAAATACGATCGATATGGGATCGCGTGCCCACAATTACCTCCTTCTCACCCTCGCGCGCCGACGGCTGGCTGACGCGCAAGCGGGGTTCGCCGACCCGGCGTGCGGTTGGATCGACCATGACGAACTGGCGCACGATCCGACGATGGCCCCACCTCAGCTCAACATCGACGTCTTCCGCATCCGAAGGCAGTTTGCGGGCGCGGGCGTTCTCGACGCCGTGAACATCGTCGAGCGTCGTACGAGATCGCGGCAGCTGCGTCTCGGCACAGGGCGGATCTCGATCGAGCAACTCTGATCGCTTCACCGAGCGGCTGCGGTAGTCGGCGTGCGTCGATCGACGATCTGTTACGCTGGCCCGTCGAACCGATGAGGGACCCATGACGCGCCGTCGTGCTCTCCTTGTCGAAGGTGCAGGACTGGCGCTGGCTGTGGGCATCGTCCTCCATCGAGAGACCGACCCAAGCCAGGATCCGAGCGCGGGCGGCTCCAGTGAACGGCCGGTCGGGTGGCTCGAGCTCTCGCTGGGGGCCGCCATCGTGGCGCTCGTTCTCGGACGAATCGTGAACGGAAGGATCCGGCGGACGCCATCGCCGCCCTCGGCCCGCGCCGACGATCGGGCCATGTGGCTTCTTCTCGCGCTCTTTGCGGCCAGCGGCTGCGCCGCATTGATCTACGAGATCGTCTGGTTTCAGATGCTGGAACTCGTCCTCGGGTCTTCGGCAATCTCCGTCGGCGTGCTCCTCGCCACATTCATGGGCGGCATGTGCCTGGGGAGCTTGGCGCCTGGGCGGTTCATCCGTCGTAAGCGGCACCCGCTGTACGTCTACGCGACCCTCGAGATGGCGGTCGGTGCTTGCGGGCTCCTGATGCTCGTCGCCACCCCACTCGTCGAAGTCCTTTACGCGGCAGCGGCGTGGCACGGGTTCTCCGGCTTGATCCTGCGTGGGGTGTTCGCGGCCATTTGTCTCCTGCCGCCGACGATGATGATGGGGGCGACACTGCCCGCCGTCTCGCGCTGGGTCGAGATGAGTCCCCGTGGCGTATCGTGGCTCGGGTTCCTCTATGGCGGCAACGCGCTCGGGGCTGTTTTGGGGTGTCTGCTGGCCGGCTTTTACCTTCTCCGTGTTTACGACGCGCACACGACGACGTACGTCGCCGCGTTCCTCAACCTAGCGGCCGCTGCAGGCGCACTTGCGCTTGCGCGCGCCCGACCTCTTGTCGCGCTGATCGACAAGAGCCCCGAGCTCGCCGCTCGCGCACCGTCCGCGCACGGGACAGAAGTCTGGGTCATCCACTTCGCAATCGGCCTTTCGGGGATGAGCGCTCTCGGAGCGGAGGTGATCTGGACGCGTCTCTTCGGATTGCTCCTGAGCGGCACGACGTACACCTTTTCCATCATTCTCGCGGTGTTTTTGGTCGGCATCGGGCTCGGCAGCGCCATCGGCTCCTTCGCGGCGCTGCGGGTGTCCGATCCGCGTCGATGGTTCGGGTTTGGCCAGCTCGCGCTCATCGCGGCGATCGCATGGACGTCGTGGAACATCAGCAGCTCGCTTCCTTATTGGCCCGTCAATCCGCGGCTGGCGGTCAGCCCGTGGCATGAGTTTCCGATCGACTTTGTCCGCTGCCTCTGGGCCATCCTACCGGCAGCCAGCCTCTGGGGCGCGAGCTTCCCTCTGGCGCTCGCAGCGGTGGCGTTCCGGGGAGCCGACAGCGGCTTGGTCTTGGGCCGTCTCTATGCCGCCAATACGGTCGGCGCCATCGTCGGCGCATTGAGCACCAGCCTGGTTCTGATCGCGGCAGTCGGGACGCAAAACGGAGAGCGCATTCTCATCGCACTCTCGGCCGGGGCCGCCGCTATCACCTTGATTCCGGCGCTCCTGCCGGGTCGATCGTCACCGCGGTTCACGACGCGTGATGCCATCTGGGCACTGGCCGTCATCGAGCTGGCCGCCGTCTTCGGCCGCAACATCAGCCCGGTTCCCCCCCTGCTCATCGCGCATGGTCGTCTCTCGGCGGTCGAGCGAACCATTCGAGAAACGTTTCTCTATGTCGGCGAGGGGATGAATTCTTCGCCTGCCGTCTCGCGAGACGTCAATGGAACGATGAGCTACTACAACGCCGGTAAAATCCAAGCGTCCAGTCTGCCTCAGGACATGCGTCTTCAGCGAATGCTCGGGCACCTGACCACCTTGATCGTCGAGGAGCCTCGCGATGTGCTGGTGGTCGCTTGCGGTGCCGGCGTAACGGCCGGCGCTGCAAGCATCGATCCGCGTGTCGAACGATTGACCATCGCAGAAATCGAACCGCTCGTCCCCACCGTCGCCGCGCGGTACTTCGGCGATTACAACTTTGGCGTCGTGAACAATCCCAAAGTTCACATCGAAGTCGATGACGCTCGACATTATCTCACGACGACAAGGGACAAGTTCGACGGCATCACGTCGGATCCGTTCGATCCGTGGGTGAAAGGCACCGCCAATCTCTATACGCGCGAATTTTGGGAGCTCGCCAGACGGCACCTCAATCCCGGCGGCGTGGTGACCGTCTTCGTGCAGCTTTACGACAGTGGAATGGCGGCCGTAAAGAGCGAAGCTGCGACATTCTTTCAAGTATTTCCGGACGGCATCGTTTTGGGCAATCCCGTGGAAGGCCAAGGCTACGACATCGTCCTTCTCGGTCAGGCCGCGCCGATGCGGATTAACGTGGATGCCATCGAGCGCCGCTTCGAGAGCCGCGAGTTCGCGACGGTCGCGACGTCGCTGCGACAGATCGGGTTTGGTTCGGCGGTGGCTTTGCTCGCCACCTATGGCGCTCGAGGGTCCGATCTCGAACCTTGGCTTCGCGACGCCGAGATCAACCGCGACGACAACCTGCGTCTCCAGTATCTCGCGGGGTTCGGAATGAACGTCGACCAGCGCGGCGAGATCTACCGAAATATGCTTGCCTTCAAGCGATATCCGGACGAGATCTTCACGGGCTCTCGCCCCATTCTCGACGGCCTGCGTGCCGCGATCATCGCGGGTGGCCCATGATGCGGGCGATAGAATCCCTTGGCGTGGACGGCCCTCGACCGTGCCATCATCGGGCATGAAGGCACGCCGCGCCGCCGCTGGCGAGCCAAGGACCTGCGCGGCGACATTTGTGTCGCCCGTTTTCCCCCGCGCTAGGGGCCATGCACCGTGAGCACCGGAATCGGCGACAGACGGATGACCTTTTCGGCGCTGCTGCCGAGCAGCGCGCGCGGCAGACTCTTGTGCCCGTGGGTGCCCACCACGATGAGATCAGCGCCCTGCTCGCGCGCGACCTCGAGGATCTCCTCGCCGGGTGACCCGAAGCGCACCACTCCCTTGGCGCCGGGCAACCGAGCCCGGATGGGCACGAGCGCCTTTTCGAGCTGAACCTGCGCCTGGTCCTCGAGTGCCGTCATAAGCTCGCCGGTCAACGGCGAGAGCGACAACGACATCGACCGGTGCGGAAGATCAAACGCGTGCACCACGGTCAGCGCGGCGTCGTCTGTCCGAGCGAGTTCGATCGCGTGCTCGACCGCTGCCTGCGAGCAATCATGGAAGTCGGTCGCCACGATGACGTGCTTGAAGGCCATGCAGGGTTCCTCGCGCGTCCTGTCGCTGCAAGCGTGACGCCAAAAGGCCGCGGCCGATTCAGCCGTTGCTGCGCGTGATCACGTCCGTGCCCGACCGCCGCGATGCCCGCGGCGCGCCCCCCTGCCGAGCGCCTTCCCCTGGGCCATCGTGGTCGCTCGGCCGCAGCCAAGGTCGGCGGTGTGGCGCTCTCGCCTGAGCGGACTGCGCGAAAACTCGACTGTTTCCAGGGAAGGTCGGGGCGGGTCGCGCGGTCCGGGCGACCACGCAGGGCGGCGCTCCTTCCGCGTGCCGAAGGCTCGCGGTGGGTCGCGCGGTCCGAGCTAGCGCCGCGTCGCATTGGGGGAATGGGAGGCTCGCCGTCCGGAAGCTCGGGAGCGCGCGCGCGAAACGCTCGAAGGATGCTCCCCCGCCGCGAACGAAAAGCGCGCCGGTCGTGGATCGATGGCCGGCATGTCGCGCTCCAAAGCCTCGTACGCGGCGCGGTCGACGCGGCGCTCTTCGACGACCAATTTCGCCCAGATCTCGCCCTCTCGGGCTTGCGCGCCGGCCGCCTCGGCAGGGTCGAAGCGCACTTCGGCCTCGAGCCGTGATCCGCCGAGGACCCGGTCGTTCATGCGACGGGCGCCGAGGTCGCGGAAGACGCCCGCCCCGAACCGGTCATAATAGATAACCGTATGCGCCGTCGACACGGCCCCAGCCCAAGGGTAGGCGCGCAACCTCCAGGCCGCCGAAAGGGTCGCGAGACGCTCCTCGACGTCGGCGCGCTCCTCGTCCGTCTTCCACGGCATAAGGGGCTCGAAAAAGATACCGAGGCCGAGCTCGTCCCCAGCGAGGCCCCAGATGTCGCGGATCCCGAAGCGCGACGGGTCTTGGGCCACGAGCGATCCATGGGTCAGTCCGAATTCGCCGACGATGAATACGGCGACGCGGTCCTTGCGGGCGGCCAAGAAGTCGAGAGTCTGCAGCGCCTCTGCGTGGGTTTCAGTCGGAAAGTCGGTGAAGCACATGGCTTCGGTGGCAATGCCGGCGGCCCCCAGCCGATCGATGACATCGCTGACCACTTCGATGGGCGCTCCCTTGTCGATGAGCTTGAGGACGCGCGGTGACCCAGACTCGACCCCCAGCGCGCAGGCGACGGCCCCGCCCTTGCGGAGCGTCGCGGCACGGCCTTCCGTAAGGTACTTCTCTGGCTTGAGGTCGGTAGCCCACCGGATCTCGAGGCCCTCGGCCGCGATGGCCTCTGCGAGCTTGACCAGGGTCTTCGGCGCAACCGAGTCCTGCGAAAAGTAGAAATGCCTGGTTTTATGCTTTTCGGCGAGGGCGCGCAGGTCTGAAACGGCGCGTTCGACGTCCCGTTCGCGGTACGCCGCGGTACCGACCTCGGCGAGGCCGTAGTGGCAAAACGTGCATTGACCCCAATAGCAGCCGCGCGTTGGGTCGTAGGGGAGCACGAGCGCCGGCGAAAAGTAGCGGTCGAGGGAGAGGCCGTCGAAGTCCGGCGGGGGTAGGGCCTTGAGATCTTCCATGCCGTGGCCGGCGAGCCACCGGGCGCCCATCAGTGGGTCGCGCAATACGACGTTCGGAATCGCGCGGAGGCCGTGCCCTTCCTTCGTCGCTCGGACCAGGGATAAGAGCGTGTGCTCTCCTTCGAAGACGCAGGCGGAATCAAATCGGCCGAGGGCGCGCGCCAGACGCTCGCCGGAGAGTCGAATCAACATCTGCGTGATGCCCGGTCCTCCGCACGTAAGGTGTACCTCGGGCATCGCTCGCTTGATCTTGAGGGCGAACGCGTAGGCCGGCTGCAGCTGACCGGGGAAACAGACGGACAGGCCTACGATCCCTACGCCCGCCGCGAGAAGCCGCGGCACGAGTGACCCGTTTACGTAGCCATCGAACGGGTCGCTCTCCGGCCGGCTCGCCCGTTCGATCTCGCTGAGAGAGGTGAGCCCGAACGGCGTCCGATATGCGGTGAAGTCCAGGTGAAGGGGGTAATGGACGGCGGAAATGACACGAAGGGCGGCCTCGATCGTGGCAACCGCCGATCCGTAGTCATCTGGATCGAAAAAGCGTTGACCATCGCGCAGCACGGACTTCGCCCGAGAAATACCAGCGGGCACGGCGTGGGCGTCACCCCGCGCGTGGATGAGTGCGGCGTACTCGAGCTGGCCCTGGTGATCGAGCGCCGCGCGCCCTTCGAGCTCGCCGAGACGCCATTCGAGGCGATCGCGAAGTCCGACCAGCACGCCGGGCTCGAGCACCGCATCGAAGGCCTCGACGTTGGCGTCGACCGGCAGGACACGGACGCCGTGCATCCTGAGAAAGCCCGTCAACATGGGCACCGAGAGGTAAGGCGCCGTCGGATCGCACGTCGGCGGATAGACGAGCGCAATGTCGGCGAGGGTCGGGGCGGATTGCGCGGTCGGCATGAGCGCCATGCGCACCTAGCACGCCCTGGGCATGCAGGCGCCATCGGCCGCGCACGTGCGCCCACAATGGGTCCTCGACGGTTGGGCCGATCGAGCGCGCCCGCGCGTCTCGTCCTTGTTCCCATCAAACCCCGCACGTACCCTGGTGAATCGCGCCCCGAGGTCAAAGAGTGGCGCCAGGTGGGGCATGACGCATCCTCTCAGGAACCGGGGCTCGATCCTTTACGCGGGGGCAACACTCGTCCTCACCGTCTTTCTCCCGACCCGTCTGGCTGCCCAGAGCTCGGCATCGGCGGGACGGCCCGTCGGCGCCGAGGCACACGCTTCGAATGGGTCGGTCGCGGCGGCGACGCCCGGTTTCGAGGTGCTGCCCGACGGTTCGACGCGGCTGCTTCTCGGCCTGTCGGCGCCCGCTCCATACAAGATGAAGTCGGTTGGGGACGAAGCCATCTACGTGTTCAAGGCTGTTCGCGTCGGACGCAAAAATGATTGCAACCCACTCCTCACGCGGTACTTCAATACGCCCGTCACCGTGGCCCAGCTCGTGCCCCACGGACGGGATCTTTGGCTCGTCGTCACGATGCGCGCCAATGTGACGCCCACGGTCACCGTGGAGTCCCCGGGCGGGGGCGGAAGCCAGGTTTCGATTCAGTTCCCCAAAGGCAACTACCTTCCGCCCGAGTCGAAGGATGCCGAAGCTGCCTACGCGGGCCCGCTCGCGAGCGAGCCGACGACGAAGGGGGCCTCGAGCGCGGTCCAGCCGCCGCCGGCGAATCGAATGCAGCGGAGCGGCCGCGTCCATCCGCGCCGGGGCGGATCCTCGACCTCACCTCCGGGGCCGACCGATCCGTAGGTCGACTGACCCCGCCCGATCGATCGCCTCATCAAACGTTCCGCGTTAGCCT
Source organism: Polyangiaceae bacterium (assembly GCA_050013115.1). GTDB lineage: Bacteria > Myxococcota_A > Polyangia > Polyangiales > Polyangiaceae > Palsa-1150. The sequence goes on along the minus strand of JBEKFX010000006.1, from coordinate 128,265 downwards.
TTCGGTGTGCTGACCGTGTCATTTTCGACAACTGCGTCCCTCGTCATGCTGCTCGGCGCGTGCAGTCACGAAGCCGTCTTGTCCGGCGCTCTCGATTCCGGGGAGGTGCAGACCGCCGAGGACGGAAGCACCGCAGGCTGTACATCGCTGGGTGGCACGTGCGTGCCGTATGTCGAAGCGTGCCCACCCCCGCAGCAAAGCGCCGCCTTGTGTGAGGATACCGTACTTCTGTGTTGTCTACCGGCCGGCCGCGAAGCGTCGGCCGGTTTTCTGGGCGAAACCGAGGCGGACAGCGGCGCCGGGGCGGACGAAAACGAGGCCGCGACGGCGGCCGACGCGACCCTCTAGCCCACGCCTCAATGCGGCAGTGCGTACAATCCTCCGAACGCGGTTGCCGCACCCACGACTGCGACGACGAGTGCGCGCAACAAAGGCCTCGACCGAGGTCCCGCCGTCTTTGCCAATGCGAACGCGCCGATAAATCCAACCGCGAGCCCTCCGAAGTGCGCGCTGAGGTCGATGGCGCTTTGGGCCAGTCCGAAAACCAGATTGATGGCGAAGAAGGTTCCCAAGCTTTGCATGGTGCGGCGCCATGCCGACGGGTGGATCTGCTTTCGCCGGACGACCATCAGGGCCGCGAATGCGCCGAACATCCCGAAGACGGCTCCGGACGCGCCAGCCGAGACGGCATGCGGATGGATCTCCAGACTCGCCAGGCCGCCCACCAGGCCCGCGGCGAAATAGAGCGCGAGAAATTCCGCCCGGCCGAGCATGCGCTCGACGATGCCGATCTGATAGAGGCAGACCATGTTCATCGCAATATGGATGGCTCCGTAGTGGAGAAACATGGCCGTCACGAGGCGCCACGCCTCGCCGTTCCGCGTGAGAGGCGCGAAGTTGCCGCCGAGCGCGACCATGAGCTGGGGAGTGGCTCCGCTCAGGTTCGCACCCTCGGCGAGCTCGAACGCGAACATCGCGAGGTTCGCGGCGATCAGGCTGTAGGTAACCCAGGGCTTCCAGGCGTCCGCTCGCGGCGCGGTGCGGTCGGGGGCGTCGTGCTGCGGGGAATGCAGCGGCCGCGGGCGAGCGGGGTAGGGGGAGGCCGGCTGGGGAGAAGAGGGCTGACTCAAGAGAACGAAAAGTATCCTTCCCCCGCGACAAGCGGTGCTCACGATTCGTACCATTTCGCCTTCAGCGCGGCCGAAATGGTAGGGTGCTCCTTTTGAAGCCCCTATACCTTTGCTGCGTGCCGACGAACGCGCGCGCGGCCCCGAGGCGCGCGCATGACCAGACCGACGCGATTGACTGAAGACGTGGCAGCACGAAGGCGGCAAGAAGATGAATCGCCGCGCTTGCTCACGATCGTTCCGCACCTCGTTTCGTTGCGGCTTGAACTGAAGGAGTCGCGCGGCGAAGGCCAGGTCGAGTTTTCGCACATCAAGCGAATCGCGCTCGACAACGCGCCGTCGGTTTTTACGATTCCGTGCGGTGAGCCGCGATGCAAGCGCGGCAGCTACGATCTGACCGACGCCATTCTCGCGGGCCTACGCCGGGGGGAGTCCCGAATCGAGGCGGTCGACACGTGCATGGGAGACGTCGGTACCGCGCGGTGTGGGCGCGTTCTCCGCTGCGTTGCGGTGGCCGAATACGCGCCCACGCGCTAGAGCACGGAGTATTCCGCCGGCCAAGGCGAGCACCGAACACGGCCGCGCGCCAGAGCACGGAGCGTTCCGCCGGCCAAGGCGAGCACCGAACACGGCCCCTCGCGCGCGCGCCAGAGCACGGAGCGTTCCGCCGGCCAAGGCGAGCACCGAACACGGCCCCTCGCCTTTCTGCGGCTCTGGGCCTTTTCGCTGCGTTGCTCCTCCTCAGAATCTGGCCGGCGTTCTTTGTCGCCGTGCCTCCAATACAGCCGAAGCCTTGAAATCCCGGGTCGCCCGGCGGGGTCGGAGATCGAGGTCACTGGGGACTTCGTTCTCATGCGGACGCGGCCGACCGCCGCCGAGCCCGCCGCTTCCGACGAATGGACGCTCAGCGCGTTCACACCGTCACTTGAACATCATTTGAAACTGGGTAGTTTGTCGCGCGTGATGACGTACGGGTTTGAATAGACTTCCTGGAGATGCGCCGTGGTGTTGTACGGTGCATCGAAGTAGGGGCTTGCCCAGACGTTGAAGAATAGCCACTTCGTTCCGGTCGACTGGAGCTGAGTCGGATCGGGAATCGTGCCGCACTCGTGCAAGGCAACCATCATGTTGGGGAACGAGCTTTCGGTCTTCTCGAACAAGCTGGTCAGAGGTTCGGTGTCGCCGGCCGCCACGTAATCGTCTGCCCCCCCAAAATCGATGTACGACGAGCCAGGATTGTACGCTGCGCTCGGGCTACCGCAAAGCGGCGCAAACCAGAGAACATTGTTGAGCCCTTTGGTGGCCGTCAGGTAATTGAATGCGTACTTGAACAACTCTTGCCACTGTTCCGATGTGCCCATCGACCACCAAAACCAGGCGCAACCGTCGCCGGCTTCGTGGAACAATCGCAGCAGCGCGACGCCGCCGGCACTTTGCAGCGGCTGAACGTATTGGGCGATTCGGTCCAAATCCTGGTTGAAGCTCGTATTGTCGGCCGTGCCGGTCGTGAGCACGCTGGTGATGTCCGTTGCCGTACTGTAGGTCCCCCCATTAATGCCCATATGATAGCCGAACATGCAAAGGCCGCCGGCGTTCCACTGCGTGACGCATTGGGTGGGTGCTTCGCTGTTGTTCACGTCGAATGAACGGATCGCCGGATACTTTCCGGTCGCAGCAAAAACGGTGTTCATGCCGTTGTCGTTGTTGTCTTCCTCCTGACCCGACAAAATACCGTTGCCGTATATGCTGTGCAGGTAGCAGAGGACCTTGCGTGTTTGCGAAGTCGCATTGGGGGTGACCGGCTCGAAACCGCACTGCGAGCCACCGTCCGTGTCCGACGCGATGGCCGAGCTGCTGCCCGACGACGATCCCGAGCTGCTGCCCGACGACGATCCCGAGCTGCTACCCGACGATCCCGACCTGCTACCCGAAGAAGACCCCGGACTGCCATTTCCCGAGACGCTGCTCGGGGACGTCGCCGAAAAGGAGCTGCTCGGGCCGGATGTCTCCACCGTTGTCGATGTGGACCCCGAGCCGGTCATCGGGGCGTTGCTCGAAGTCGTGGCTGCAGAGCTCCCCGATGCCGGGACAGAACCAATGGTCGAGCTGCTGGAACTGTCGGTCGCTCCGGATGTCAAAGTCGCGCCGCTCGCCGTGGCGCTCGGACCGGACCCGGAGCTCGACGCCACCGCCCCCGTACTTGCGGTCGATGCGCTGCCGCCACCGCCGCAGGCGAGGGCGAACGTAGCCATCATGGGCGCGCCCCATGGCGGAATCGCTCTCCATTGGATCCGGCTTGTCGATGTTCGGTGATCGTGCACTGGCAACACCTCGCATTGGATGCCCCGTCCACGCAGATGCCCTTCGGTGCCGTAGTGGCTCACTCGAATGGAGAAAGTTTCGCGAGGCGACCTTTCGCGCGCCTTTTCGGGCCTCCGGCGCGCGCAACCGAGGTACGACCGAAGCGCGCGTGATTTGCGCTAACGGGAATCCGCCGCCCAAGCGGCTCCCGCGTCCCCGAAGCGGGTTCCGGCGCGCAAGGACGGCCTGGGAGAACACGGGCGCGCCGGCAAGCTGAACGCTTGCGGTCACCACCGCGGTTCCCGCTCCTTGAACTCTTGGACCGGCGCCGATACCCCAGGCCAACGTCTCGGCGGCGCTACCGTGGCATCCCTATCGGCCGGAGGCCGTGAAGTGCGTGCCCGTCCACTCCTCGCTTTGACTCCAGAGTCTCTCGGCCAGGTCCCGGTCCATGATCCATGGCCTCACCCCGCGTGGCTCTTTCGAGTCGGCCGGGACGGGCTCGCCGATGTCGACGTCCTCGCAATAAACCCCACCCATTCGGGCCAAGGCCGAGCTCGTCGCGCACCAAATGCTCGTCGCGGCCCCCTCCGCGGGCATCTTTCGAAGGAACGACGCGTCGCTCCTCTGCAGGGCCTTGCGCATCGCTTGAAGCTCGTCCTCGGGTACGCTCCGAGCGAGCTCGGTGACGACCGATCCTGGATGCACCGAAAAGGCGCGCACGCCGTGCTCCTCGCCGCGCGCGTCGAGGGCCAGAGCGAAGAGGGCGTTGGCGCTCTTCGACTGAGCGTACGCCTTCCACTTGTCGTAGGGACGCCGCGCGAAGCTTGGGTCAGCGAGGTCCACGGAGCCCATCGCATGCCCCCACGATGTCAGTGCGACGACCCGTGCGCCGTTCGCCTTCAAGAGGGCGGGCCAGACGCGAGCCGTGAGCTGGAAGTGGCCGAGATGGTTCGTGGCGAACTGAAGCTCGAAGCCTCGGACGCTTTTCTCGAACGGGATGGCCATGACTCCCGCGTTGTTAATGAGGAGGTGGAGCGGCCGGCCAGACGCCGCGAAGCGGGCGGCGAAGGCGTCCACCGATGCCGGATCGGCGAGCTCCACCGAGTCGAGCTCCACCCGTTCGATCCCTTCGAGCGCCTTTCGGGCCTTCTCTGGGCTCCGCGCGGGGACGACGACGGTCGCTCCGGCACGCGCGAGGACCCGAGTCGTCTCGAGACCGATGCCCACGTATCCGCCGGTCACGATCGCCACCTTCCCGTCCAGCCTCGTCGTGCCGATCACTTCCTCTGCCGTCGTCTTCGGTCCGTATCCCGTGTGGAGAGCTGTTTGCTTGGTCGTCATGATCGATCCCTCGCTTTTTTTCTTCGATGCGGACGGACGTCCGCGCCGGCGGGAGCCGTACCGCATCCGAGACGAGGCCGCGCATGCCCTGAACCCTAATGGCCAGACGTTCGCGCCGCCAATCCGATCGCGCCAAGGGTCCATCCGATCGCGCCATGCTCCGCGGCGAACCCAAGAGCCGGAGCACCTGACTAAAAGGTCGATCGCGCCATGATCCCGAGGCCGGTCGGGGCCACGACCGGCACGAGCCTGAGGCCCGCGGTTGCAGGATGGCCTGATTGCGGTGCGAACAGAACCAATGCGGCGCCGCCGCCGAGCAGGACGCCACCGGTCGCCCACCCCACATCCGAAAGAAGCGCAGCGGTCTTGATCCCGCCGACGGTTCCGCGAGCACAGACGCCGTCCGCGTTGCAGTGAGCGTCGTTTTTGTCCACGAGCGCGATGACACCCGAAACCGATCCCACCGCGAGGCCGACGGCCCCGGCCCCGAGAAGCGCCCAGCCGACCGGCCTCCACGCATGGGACGCGTCCCTCGGCGGCGCGCGGCCTTCGGGTCGGGGCGGCTTCGGGATCACGTTCGGGACAGGAGGTGGCGAGGCGGATGGCCCGAACACGACGGTCACGAGCTGACTCTTGTCCCCTTCCTTGACCAGCACCTGTCGATCGATGCTTACTCGACCGACCGACTCGAAATGGAACGTATGCAGCCCAGCGTTCGTCGGCACCGCAAGGCCGTCGAGCCTCGACGTCAATGGCAGCCCGTCGACACTCACGGTCACGTCCACGAGGTCTCCGCCGGTGTCGTCCTTCGCTGCGATGACAACTGTGGGAAGCGCACTCTCCAAGGCTTCGAGGCGCTCCGCGCAGTCGCGCTGCAGGGCCGGCGGGCATCCGGCCACGGCACATGCGAGAAGGTACTTGCGAGCCTCCATGAGCTTGTGGCTGGCCTGCAGGCTTTGACCCGTGGAGGCTGCTTGCAGGCACGCGGTCTGGTCGTCCGCGTCGGCCGATTGCGCGAGGAGCACGAACGGAAAGAAAAGACCCAGAAGAAACCGGGCGTTCATGGCCGTCCGTCGCGCGGTCCCGCGGCTTTCTGGCGCGGCGCAAAGCACGACGACGAAAAAGGCTGGCAGCAGCCGCCGCCGTAAAGGGAAGGTGTCCGCTCTCCTGGCCGAGATGGCGTCTCTGAGGACGCGTAACGGAGCGAGAGGGACCGAAAGCCGCAGAAAACCGACGACATGTTCGGCGCGCTAGTTCGCCGACCAGGTGCCGGCGCCGATGTCGAGTTTCCAGCTGATCTCGTAAGTCGGCATCGAGATGGCCGTGCCGGTGAAGACGAGAGGTTGAAAGACGTACGTGGTCAGGTAGTTATGCACTCCGGGGGCGGTCGTGTCCTGGTCACCGTACCAGTGATCTCCCCAGTACATATAGACGGTCCCCTGAGTGCCGACGACGGGCAGGACCCAAGTCGTCTGGGTCATCCACGTCTTTTTGCCGACGGGGGCCACGTATCCCTGGTAGGTCCAGGGGCCGTTCATGTCGGACGCCGTGGAGTAGAAATCGTCATTGGCTCTCCAGCCCGTCTTGTCCGAGCCAATCCAATAAAATGTATTGCCTGCCTTGAACACCGTGGGCGCTTCGCTTCCACCGGTCGTCCCGTTGACGGCGGGATATTGGTTGCCCGAAACCCAGCTGTGGCAGTCGCTCGCCAAGGTATAGACCCAGCCGCTCTCCGTAACGACATAGGCATTATTGCCGTCCGTGAGCGCGCTCATGTCGCTGTGTGCTGCGATTGCGCCTGTGGCGCTCAGGAGCGACCCTTTGAACGAATACATGCCGTTGACCGTGGGCGACGTCGCGTAGACGACCTCCTTGTCCACCTCATAGGTCACGTCCGCGGAGTGCGCATACAATACGAATTCGCCTGTGCTCGGACACTTGATGATGTGGGGCCTCTCGCCCTTCCGGTTGGGCCCGAGCTGGCCACTCGGTTGCTGGGGGAGGATGATTCCCTCGTTTTTCCAGGTCGCCAGATCCTTGGACGAGTACATCGAGAACCCGTTGAAATCGTTGTCCGTGGTGGTGCTGAGGAAGTATTCGCCATGCAGGTAGAAGGTGTCGCACACGCGGATGATTCCGCCGCCGTGCGCATCCACGAGATTGCCGTCCGTGTCCTTGAAGGTGATGCCCGGAGGGTTTGGCGGCGCGATGTTGGTCGTCGTGACCGGATCGGTGAAGACCCCGACGACCGCGCCCGGCGCCGGCGTACAATTGCCGGTGGCGCTCGACGCTGCGTCCGTCGCCGAGCTCGCGTCGCCGCCTGGCCCGCCGCCCTCGCGAACGAGGCTCGCGTCCGCCGAACCGTTCCCGCCTCCGCCGTCGGGAGCTCCGCCGGTCGTCTGCTGCGCCGTGGCGTCGGCGCCCCCGTCACCCGAGCTGGTCGCGCTCCCGGCGGCGCTGCCGCTCGTGGCCGTTGCCGACGACTGGCTCCCTGCGGCCGACCCCGTCGTGGATCCCCCTGCGGCCGACCCCGTCGTGGATCCCCCTGCGGCCGACCCCGTCGTGGATCCCCCTGCGGCCGACCCCGTCGTGGATCCCCCTGCGGCCGACCCTGTCGTAGAGCTCGCCCCGGCCACCGTGGCGGACGTGCCGGTGTCGTTCCCCGCACCGGCGCCCGACCCGGAGGAGCCTGGCTGCACCGATCCATTGCTGCCGCACGCGACGAACATGCCGGAAGCAATTGAAATCGCGAATGCGCGCGCCACTTTTCGTCGATCCATGGGTCGTGCCCTTCGTGGCCATTGCGCCGAGAAAGCTCGTGCTCCAAGAACGACTTGGAACTTGACGACGGGCTACCCGCGTCGGCCGCCAATCGCGCGTCTATCACGTTTCACTCCGGCGTTCGATCAAAAGCGCATCGGTCGCCCATCCTGAGCGGGGGCGTCGTCCCCGGCTCGCGTCCTCGAAATCTCCGCCGGATGGACGGCTGATCGAGGCCTCGCCGGCGCGGCCCTTTGACTCCGCCCGAAGGCGATGGCTAATCGAGGCCCGAGCGCTCGCACGCCGGGAGGGCTTGATTTCGTGCCCCAAGTCCAGCCGTCCAAAGCGCTGTATTTCCCGCACCCCGAGTTCGTGTCCAAGGCATGGGTGAAGCGCGCCCTGCTCTACTGGGAAAGCATGGCCAGGCTCGTCTCGCCCCGCGTGCCCGAGCCGGAGGACGATCGCGAAATCCGCGAGCTCGCGGCGGCCGGATTGATCGAGAACGTCTCGATGGGCCCGCTGAGCGACCTCCGGGCGCGCGGGGCCCCTCTCTTTGCCGAGCGGATCGAGCAACTCGTCCGGTCGCACGGCGATCGCGTGTTGCGATCGATGCCGTCGCTTGGGGGGCTCCGCGGGATCCCGCCCGGCGTGCTTCGCGAGGAAATCGAGGACCACGCTCACCAATTCGAGGCGCGAGGTTGCCCTCTTGCCGCCCGAGCGATTCGAGCGCAGCCCATGCCTGCCCTCGGGCTCTGCTTCATCGTGGCGGCCAACGTCGTCGCGCGGGATCGACGGTTCGAGCCGGTGACCGACGATCCGATTTTCGATGCCATCACGACGTACATCGACAACGTGAAGTTCACGAAAAACCGCGGGCACATCGCTCCGACCGAGGGCCTCGTGGCCGCTCAGCTTCTCATCCCGACTCCGTCGCTCGACGACGTGGCGCCGCTGCCCGTCAAGAGTCTCCTCGAAATTCGTCGAAAGTACGCAAAGCAGCGTCAGGCGTTCCGGAGCAAGGTACAGGAGCAATCGAAGGCCATTGCCCAGCTGCCGAGCGTCGAGGCGGTCCGCGACCACCTCAGCTTTCTGGCGAAGGAAATCAAGGACGACCTCGACGCGGCCCGAGAAGCGATGAAAGAAGCCAACATCAGGTTGGGTTGGTCGCTGCTCGGCGTCAGCGCGCCTGCCTCCATCGCCGCGGGCATCGCGGTGGCCGGCGCGTCGACGCCCGTACTGGGATCCTTCAGTGCCGCCGGCTCGCTTGCGTTGGCGGTGACGCGCTGGTTCATCGAGAAGCGACAAGAGGAGCAGGTCCCGAATCAACACTATTTGCTCTCCATCGAGTCCGCGATGGGCCGGCGCGCCCATGGGCTCTCCGACGCCCTTGGGCGGTTCACCAGGAGCTTTTCGGGGCGCCATAGTGAGGGGTGAGGTGGCTTGACCCTCGATCGCGGGAACATTCCAGTTGCGCGGCGGCAGCCGCATCGAGGGGGTGTCTTCTGGAAGGGTCATGCCCGCTCTCGGCGCATCTCCGCCCTGCCGAGACCGCGCCGCGCATTTCGATGGGTTGTGGTTGACGAAATGTCGTCGAAAGCGTTGCATGATGTGCGGGGGGGCGGAGTGGTCGCGAAACCGGTGACGCGATGAGCGACGTGCAGGCAGTCGGTGTCGACATCGTCACGGAGAACTCCAATCACCAGATCACGGGGTTGGCAGTCAGCGTGTGTCTGACGCCTGCGGCTCCAAGCCCGTTGCCCATCCCGTATCCGACGATGGGCATGACTTCCGAGGGAATCGTCGACGCGCCGATGCGCACGAAGATCGATGGAGTGTCCATTTGCACCGTGGGATCGTGTGCGAAGGTCTGTCACGGCAACGAGCCCGGCACGCTGAAGGAGATAGTCAGCCTCAATACGGGCGGCCCGACGTTCCCGATCATGGGGGCCCCCAACGTGTTCATCGAGCTCGGCATGGCCGCCATCACCGGAAGCCCCGGACAGATGAACAAGGCCATCACGGTTGGTGCGCCGAGCAACGCCACCGGTGCCGCGGACGCAGGCGGCGCGGCCGGAGGGGCCGGCGGCACCGGCTCGGGCGCGACCCAACTATCCGGCGCGAGCGCACCGGCGGCTGGCGCAGGGGTCGGGGCCGGAGGGAGCGGAGCCGGAGCGGCCGCGTCAACCATCAAGGGCGTCTCGCCCAGTGAGCTTGCGCTGGCTGCGAAACCCGGAAGCACCAAAGAACAATTGAAGGCGCGAGAGAAGGTTGCAAAACGCTTTTATAAGCAAAAAGGCGCCATGACCGCGGCCGAGGCACGAAACCACATGCGCGGAATCGACTTCACCAAACCGCTCTCGGTGGGACCACCGCCGCCCATCCCGTCTCCCCAGGCGTGCTGGCAGAACCCGGGCGGAGACCCCAAACGACCGGGGCAGTACTTCGCTGATCCCGGCACGTCGCCCGGCAGCCTGGGCATTGCGAAAAATGGCAATGCTTTCGGAGCGCATGGCGAGTACGGGGCTGGTCCCATGGGGCCGAAGCAAGCCACGAACTACGGGATGGATCCAACGACGACCTACATGCAGAGCACGGCCGCCCCGGTGAACGATACCTGGTCGGCACCCGGACACAGCTACGGGACCGAGGGAGGCGCCACACAACGCTTCGTCCCGAGAGCCGATAACGCGAGCGCCGGGACCGCGGCCCCCACGCCCATCGATTCGAACTAGAGATCGAAAGAAAACCAGGATGGCAGGAGTCTACGGAGAGATCGACTCGCGCGCCGGGTTCGACCGTGTGCTGAAGGAGGCCCGCGCTATCACGCGCCGGATGCTCAAGGCTCGGCCCGACAACGAGGTGATCGAGGTCATCGACACCCAACTCGATGCGATGGAGCGCTGGACGTCGGGCGGGCGAACGCCCACACAGGCGGAGCGCGACACGATTTCGATTGGCCTCATCGCGGCGAGAGAGCTAGCCGATGTGCGTAACGCCGAGGTCGAGGCGTTGCTGCCGAAGCTTTACGCGCTAAACAATTACTTTGAGGACTGGCCGAGCGACGACGAGGCGAAAAAGGCGACCGACGAGGATTTCTTCGATGGGTGAGCAAAGCGACCCACAGACGCCGGCGAAGGTCTGGTCTCTCGCCGTCGACGGGCTGATGGACTACTTTCTTGCCCACGGGTGCCCATGCCGGTTCCCGCGTTTCCGCGCCCTTTGTGAACGAGACACCGCGGCGGTCGGCGCGCCGGGCTACACGAGCACGGAACAGCAGTCGCTCGTCCTGGCGTTCGATCGGGCTGCGCCCCTGGTCGAGAGACGACCGTTGCCTGGCAAGCCAGGCTATCGCGCCAAATGTGCGCGCTGCGGCGCCGGCATCGAGCGGCTGAGCGTCGAGCACTTTCGCGACATGTGGATCGAGTACCTCCGCGTGAGGCCGGCGAAAACGGTGGTCGACGTCGGCGAGCCCCTTCACGCTCCCGTACCTCATTGCCTGCCCTTCTATCACGCCGGAGCGACCAACCCGAGCGAGGAGCAGATGCTCGCCCTCTCGTACCCTTTTCTGCCAGTCAATGACTGGCTGGCTTGGATTCGCGAGCTCCGGGGGACGCCAGAATGAGGCAATCGCGTTGGCTTTGGCGCCGCCCCGCCCGGTGCGTGCCCGCCCCGCACATTTCGCGCGGAAAGTCATGCCCACGAGCCGCTGGCGTGGCTTTCCACGCCCCGAGTCAGGTTAGGTCAATTGGGAGCCGTTGAAATCCAGGCTAGGGGGCCCACTTCGTCCAGCCTATGGCCAAAGCTTGGGCGGTCATGACCACGAGCTGCTGGTCGATCACGTTGTAATATCGTTTTTCGGAGCTTTCCAAGCATACGACCCCGAGCGGCTCCCGTCCGTCGCCGGTCGGCGCGCTCTTCCAAATGGGAGCGATCCAGATCGACTCGAAATGTGAGTGCCTTGTTGGGTGCCTGAGCTTCGGGTTTGGGCCATGGACGTCATCGTACTGTTGGAACCAGAAGCCCTGCGCGGTCGGAACGGCCCCCTGACAGTCGTGGACGGCTGCCCAGCAAAGGTCGACGCGATCGCGTTCCCACTCCTCTTCGGCGAGAACGGATCGTGTCATCGGAAATTCAGCCGCCGGGGATCGGACTTGGACACGCATGTCGCGGGCGCCCGCCTGATGGACAATGCGAAGGACCGACACGCGCCGCAGTACGCCGGTTCGCGGCGCAATGCAGTTTCGGAAAACTTCTAGAATGCCGGCCTCCGCCTTACGAGCGTCTCGCTCGTTCTCCGACGAAAGGAATGCATAGGCCGCCTTCCACAGGGCCAACGAGTTGGCTCCGTGGATGTACGCATCGTCGGGCGGCGGTGACGGAGGCGCCACGGAGAGTGGAGGCAGGGGTACTGGCGCCAGCGAGCGGCGGTCACCGCTTGAACCGTGCTCAAGGGAACGGCCCAATTCGAGGGCTCCCACGAGCATGGCCGTGAGACCGAGAGCACCACCACCACCCCAAAACAGCACAATCCGAAGATGTGAATCCGGCACCAGCAAGGCAGCAGCCATGAACGCCAGCACGCTCAACCCCGTCCCGATGGTCGCGAAGTATGCGCTGAGGCGGTCCCTCACGGTGGCGTACGTTTATCATCACTCTCGGGCTGGCCAGAAAGAAATGCGTCTGCAGAGCCGTGCGCGGCCCTCTGCAGCTCCAAACCATCGAGGTCCTCCGGCCTCGCGCGCGGCGCTCACCTCAGGCGACACACGCCGTGGCCACTTTGCGGACGTCGTCGATGCCGTATCTCAGCATTGCGCAGCGCTCGAGCCCGAAGCCGGCGCCGAGCGCGACGTGGGCGCTTGGATCCGCGCCGAGTGCGCGCACGACCCATGCGGCATACTGTCCCCACGCCATGACCTCGTACCAGTCATCGGCGCGCCGAACGTCCAAGCTATAGGCGCGTTCACACATCGGATAGTCGGTCGGAGTGACCCGGACCTCCGACCGAGGAAGCAGGCGATCGATCGCATCGAGAATTCGTCCGGCGAACCACCAGATATCGACCGATGAACGCTCATCGACCACGAAGACTTCGAGTTGGTGAAAGGCTTCGAGGCGCGTCTCGCTCTCCTCTTCGACACGATGCGTTTTTCCCGCGGCCGTGAGACGCATTGCACTTCCGGCCCAGCGGACATTGAGAAGGAGGGGCAACGTCAGGTCGTAGCGAAGTACGGTCTCTCCTTCGATTCGCTGTAGAGTCGATCGTTCGAGATACACGGCATCGCCACCGAGCTGGCGCTGGGCCTGATCGAGGTCGACGACTTCGGGCAGATCGACGGCCGAGAAGCCCGGAAATGCGCTACGCAGCGTGGCCAACGTGGTACCGACAGGATGCTCCGGCAGCTCCGCCAGCCGCGGCCGAGCCAAAAGCTCGATGATGTGCTCTGGCAGGTTCGCCGGCACCTTGCGTCCTTCGAGGGTTCTCGCTTCGTCCATTTCGATCTCCTTTCGCAACTGATCGCGAATGCGCTGCAAGCGCTTGCGCATGGTGGCGGGCTCGACGCCTGCGCTCCGAGCGAGGTCGTTTGCGCTGTGTCCGCCGTAGTAATGGAGCTCGCAGAGGCGACGTTGTTCCGTCGACAGCGTGAGCAGCGCGCGTGCGAGCAGGTGCTGTTGCTCGTGCGTCCAGCGCGCCTCGGATTCGTCGAGGACCGGGGGCTGTTCGCACTCATACCCGCGCACCCATTGATCCCGGGCGCGCCGTTTATGGCGGACCGACACGGCGAGCGATGCGTCGAAGGAGACGAATGTTCTCCGGGACGCTCGCCGCACTCAGCGTGAGAACGACTTGCTTCGGTTCGCGCACGACGGAGATCTCGACCCACCCGTCCGGCGCCCATTCGGACGAGCCCCCACGGGTGGATCGGTCGAACGACGAGAAGCGCACGCGCGCAGCCCGGCACGCGAGAAGGCGGGTCCACGGTGCGGATTGAACCGCGCTCGATGCCACGGCGATCTTCGTTCCGCTCACCTGCGCGCTCCCGGCGCAGGTGTCCCTCATGTACGTCGGCTCGACGTGCACAACCGCCTCACGGGCGAGCGCGTTCAGCGCGTCTTGCCAAGCCGGCCCATCGTTGCACGCCGCCGTCTCGGCGCCGGTCGCCACGGCCACCGTTGAACCCGGCGTTCCAGCCGGAGACCGCGGCGACGCGCCGCAGGCGTAGAGAAACATGGTGAAGCCCACGGCGTTCGTCGTGCGGATGTAACGCATCGTCCCGTCCTCTTGCGAAAAACCGCGCCCGAGAAGCATTACGCGTCGCAGGGGGATCCGTTTCGTCGTGGCGGAAGCCATGGATACGGCCCGACTGGCCGAAGTCAGCGAAGCCTTCTTCATGAGTCGAGCGTTCCGCAGGCGCACGGACGGCCGGATTGTGGGGTCTATTCGTTCGATGCCGTGTGGGTCCAGCGGATGAGCGCACCGAATGCGGGCTCAGCACGGAGCTTGGCAAAAAAATCGGTCGGCTGTCGCCGTCGCGGCTCTCGCGGGAGCTCCGTCTACCCGAATAACGGCGGAGCCGCTAACCTGAGCGTCCTAAGACTTGCCGCCTCGCCCTTTTTCGTCGACCGGCAGGCTTCGCTCGGGCTACTCGTTCACGCCCGCGACGTGTCTCGAGCCTCGGGCATCGAACACTCGCGCCGCACGAACTCGAAAGGATGGGACTCAATGGCTCTCGAGAACTGGAAGATCGATACCGTACACTCCACAGTCGGCTTCACCGTTCGCCACCTCATGGTGTCGAAGGTGCACGGTCTCTTCACGAAGTGGCAAGGGACGTTGGCCTTCGATGAGGCGAACGTCGCCGCCTCGCATGTCGAGGTGTCAATCGACGTTGCGAGCGTCGACACGCGAGAGCCGCAGCGGGACGCGCACCTGCGCAGCGGCGATTTCTTCGAAGCGGAAAAATTCCCGCAGATGACGTTCAAGAGCACGAAGGTGCAGGGCACCGCGGCCGCCTTCAAGGTGACCGGGGACCTCACGCTCCGCGGCGTCACGAAGTCCGTCGTCCTCGACGTCGAGTACGCCGGGCGCACCGCACACCCGCAAATGGGTGAGCGCGCGGGCTTCTCTGCCCACACCAGCATCATGCGCAAGGATTTCGGCGTGACCTACAACCAGGTTCTTGAGGCTGGGGGCTTGGCCCTCAGCGAAAAGGTCGACATCACCATCGAGATCGAGGCCATCAAGGCCTGAGGCCGAAGCATTGGCGTTTCGCCGCGCTCATGGGCCGTCCTCGTCGAGTTCCAAAGCCGCTTTCCGTCGACCCGACCGAGCCCTCGGCCGCGGCGGGCGACAAGCCCGCCTTCGCTTGCTCGGCGGTGGACCGAAGTCAAAGTCCAGACCTCGAAGGGGACGTGTTGGCGCAGGCCGCAGCCGCGATTCTGCGGCTACGTTTCGGCCATGCGAAAGCGGTTCGCTCGGCCGCGATGCGGGCGGTACCAAGCGTTCACATGACACCCGATTACGTCGATACGTCGACTCCCGTCTTTCGGTTTCCTTGATGGATGGCATCGTTTGGACCGCCGACCTCGTGCCGGCGGTTTGCTCCATGCTATGAAGATGTCCTCGTGCGTCTGCTTGACTTGCTGCTTCTTGGGCTACTCGCCTCCTGGCCGCTCGCGTGCACCTCCGTGGGCACGAAGGCTCCCTCCGGAGCAAGCACATCTTCCAGCGCGGAAAGTGGCGCTGACGGCGCCATCGCGCCGAGCGGAACGACCTCTGCGGTTTCGACGACCGCGTCGACCTCGATCAGCAAGGGCAGCAGCAGCGAGAGCGTGAGCTCCGAGAGCGCGAGCTCGTCGAACGCCTCGAGTTCGGCCCCGCAGGGCGACGCGGCGCCCAGCTGCGGCAGTTTTCCGCTGTGCGACGATTTTGAATCGGACACGGTTGGCTCGCCGCCCAATCCGTCGCTGTGGGGGATCATTGACGGAATGGGGTGTAGCGGCCAATCGGCGTACTCGATCGCGATCGACACATCGGAGGCACACAGCGGATCGAAGTCCGTAAAGGTCGTCGGAGGCGACTCGTGTGGGCCGCTCATGGTCAATTCGACCGCGTTTTCGTCGCTTTCGAACGGCGAAGTGTACGGTCGCTTCTACACCCGATTTTCGACGGCCATGCCGTTTCCTCACTCGGTTTTTGCCGCGCTTGGTTTCGAGGCGGATGGGGGCCCGCTTGGAAACAACGCGTCGGAATACTTGCAAATGGCGGCGATTGCGGACGGCACAACGCCAATCATGGAATGGAATTACATGGATCTCGAGCTCCCTCAACGGGACGGGATGGAGCTCGCGGGCAATGTGTATCCGGCGGCCGACACGTGGACATGCATCGAGTTTCACACCTCGATGAGTCAGGGCTCCGTCGAGGTGTGGGTGAACGGCACGGCAGAAACCGACATGACCTTTGTGCCAGGGACGACGCCCCTCACGGCGATCGATATGCCCTGGAGCCAGGGCAAACCGACGCTCGATGTGAAGAGCGTCGCTTTCGGCTGGGTCGAATTCGACACCGGAAGCAACACGCTATGGTTTGACGATATCGCCATCGCCGGCAGCCGCATCGGGTGTCCGTAGCTTGGCTCGCCCTGCGAGATCGACCTCGAAGGTGCCTCTTCGGCCGCAAGCGGTTTCGAACAGGGACTTGCGGTCATTCGCGCAAGAGGGCCATTTCGACACCTCGGCCGTCACGAACGGCACGGCATATTCGAGGGCGGAGATCGAGACATCACTTGAGGATTTCACGGGAGCCCGGTGATGGGAGGCGCGGCCCCCGCGTCGCCGTCGCAGGCGGCAACATTCTCGACGCATGCATATCCACCGGCGCTGCAGATGCAGTATTGCCAGCAGCTGTCAAGACCCACGTTACCGAACCCGCACACAGAACCCGGAATGCACGCAAGGCCGGATGCGCAGTTCGAATCGCCTGGCGGAGGGGCTCGCACAGGCGCGGGTGGCGGCTCGGGGGGACAGGTGGTCGTGCATTGGTAGGCGCCGGCGGCATCACAGGTGCAAGTTAAGGCGCAATTGGCGCCCGGATACGACCCTTCGAACATGGCTCCGCCCGAGGTGCCGCACCCGCTGCCTGGCTCGCAGGGCGAACCTTGGCTGCAGGAGCCGTTTGTCGGTGGGGACGGTGAAGGGGCCGTCGAAGGCGGACAGTCCATCGTGCAGACAAGGTGGCTCGAGCCGTCGCACGTGCAGCTGACAAAGCAACCAGACCCCTCGTACGTCTCTGGAGTCCCCGCGGAGGTGACGGCGCATACACAGGCGATGTTTTGTTGGCAGACATCGCCCTGCATGCAGCCCGCGCAACCGAGCGAACCGGGCCCTGCGCCGGCTCCCGTCGTTGAGCTTGATCCGCCACTTGCGTTTACGACACTCGTCGTAGTCACTGATGCGGTCAAGCCCGGCTCGCCCCCCCCGATTCCCGCCGCTGTGCTTGATCCGCCAGCCGCGCCTTCGATCGCCCCCCCGCTCGACGACCCGGACGCGCCGCCCCCGAGGACGGCGTTCGATGCGCCGGCAGCTGCTTGTGTTGCTCCGGCACAGATCCCACAGCTCGTTCCGCTCGACGACCCACCACCGACGTCGCTGGCCCCGCCCGATCCCCGATCCCCGGACGCCGTGGAGTCGGCCGAAGGCCCCGAGATCACGTCGAGGCGGCCGCCACAACCTGCGACCACGATCGAGAGGGCAGCGAAAGTGAAAGGCACCGCGCTCCGCCACGCGAGCGTCGTCTCAGTAGAAAATTTCATGACTGCTTCCGATCCCCCAAGGCCCACTCGGACCGCTTCGCGGCGCAACATGCCGTCCCACACCATGGCCATGGCAGCCGCCTTGGTGCAAGGCGGCCTACGAGAACGAGGTCCGCGCCGCTCTGACGGCCTCGTTCCTTGCGGACGCGAGGTGCGTGGGCTGCCCGCAACCCGGGCAGGTCGGGCGACGGGCATCCGCGGCCCAACGTCGCGGGGTGGCACACATTGGCCAACACGCGAGGCGGCTGCTCCCATCGAGGGATGAGACCCTTGGCCTCTACGGCGATTCGCCAAGCGCGCGACGCGGGCTCGCAAGCGCGCGTCCCGTCGTCCCGGTCAAGGTGGACTCCGACGAGGGCTCGCCTCTGCGCACAATTGCTCCACCCGTGTGCGCTGCGGTGCCTTCGGATATCGGTCCAAAAAGCGAGTCGCTTCCCGGGTCAAAAGGAGGCGGTCACCCTTTTTGGCATACGCTTCGATGGCCAGCACCTCCGCCTCGGGCGCGAGCTTGCCCTTGGGAAAGCCCAGAAGATAGCGATGCAGCAGGGCGAGTGCGTCGTCGGGCGCATCGGCGTCGAGCGCACCGCGCGCAGCGTCGAGCGCCGCCACTTCGGCCGCCAAGCTCGAGGTCTCTGCGGGTGTAGCCAAGCCCAGCCTCGCGACGTTCGCGAGGGGCGAGGCTCTCCGTGTCGACGCCGGCCCCGGTGAGGGCCAAACAACGGTCGACACGGAGACGGCCCCCGTGCCAGGCTGCGTCTCCAAGGCGTCCCGCGGGCTCGGGGCAGCCTCGCCCGGAGCTTCGGCCGGTGGATCCCGAAGGGACGAGAGCGGGCCGGGAGAGGTTGCCCGCGCGGGTGGGCCGGCGTGACGGTCGACCAGGGCGAAGGTGACCGCACTGCCTCCGATGGCGCCAAGCAGCACCCACTTTGCGGTGGCCACCGCATTCCTCAAACGGCTGACCGGACTCGCGGCGGACGGCGGGGCCGTGACCGATCCGGGCCACCCAGGCACGGACGACGCCGCCCGAACGAACCGGGACCAGGCCCGCGCGGTCGCGTCTGCAGCCGGCGCGTCGCCCCTTGCGGAGTGTCGCAGCGCGCGCTCGAAGTCCTCGTCGCCGCGATCGATGAAGCTCATCGCAGACCTCTCTCGGCCATCAGCGTGGCGCGAATGCGTTTCGCGATGGCGGTGAATTCTTCGCGCGCTCTTCGCAGGCGAGAGCTCGCCGTGCCGATCGGGATTCGCTCGATCGCGGCCGCTTCGCGAACTTGGAGCTCTTCGAGCTCACAGAGAACGAACACCGTGCGTAGCTCGCTTGTCATCCTATCGAGAACGACATCGAGCAGCGCTCGGGCTTGCCGCTGCTCGAGCTCTTCCTCCGGCGTCGGGAAGTCGCCCATGCGGGCGGCCTCGTCGACAGTCGCCGCCTGCGATGCCGCCCTGCGCCGACGGTGCTCTTGGGAGGCCACGCGGATTGCAACGCCATAAAGAAAAGCGTGCTCGCTGCCCGGATGAATTTCGGCAAGCTTTCTTGCAGCCACCCAAAAGACCTGCTGCGCGGCATCATCAACTTGGCCGGACGGTACGCCGAGCCGGCGGAGAAGCCTCCAGACGGCCGCGTAGTGCGTCTCGAAGAGTCGGCGCATCGCCGTCTCGGAGGCGACGTCTCTCCGAACGGCGTCCGCACTTCGACCCGGGGTTGAGACCTTCGACGGCTCGCAGTCGGTCGAGTCCGCCGCGGGGGCCGGGTCGGAACGCACGAACGACCCCCCGGCCATCAGAAGTGACCGCCCGCGCCGAGCATCCCGTGGAGGCTCCATGTCGAGGATTGAACGATGGTCGCGCCGTTGCTCGCCTCGGCCTTGAGCCCTCCCACGATGAGAGCGGCCCCCGTCTTGAGCCCCACATTGAAATGGCGCCCGATGTTGTACGTGAGGTCGAGCCCGAGCCCTATCGTCCCGAAGCCCTCGAGACCGTTGGCGATCCGCACACCTTGCGGAGTCGTGGTGGTCACGCCGGTATAGCCCACCATGAATTCGGGACACGCAAGAACCTGCAGACCGCTTCGGTCATAATACATCGCGCCGCACAGGTCGGCGCCAAGGGCGAGACCGCCGCCAGCGTTCGTCGTCCCATAGGGGGACCGGTATTGCAGCGAAGGAAATGTGCTCCCGTGCAGTCGGACCGTAGGCCACACTCGATAGGTGTGCCCATCGGGCGACGCGACCAGGTTCGTCCTCGTTGCTTCGACGAAATCGATTCGTAAAGCCGCCACCTTAGGGAAAAGGCCGGTCATGACGCCCGCGAACGCGCCAAACGAGTTGGTGCTGTCGAAGGCGAGCGTTCCGGCCGGGACGACCAGCGGTTCGCGGGGGGCCGCGCGCGTGCGGTCTTCTTGCCGACGGTCCGGCCGGTTGGCGACCGTGGGTGGGACCGGCGCCTGGGCCGGCGTGGGCTGAGGCGGTGGGGGATCCACGGCGGGCACGCGGACCGTTGGCGGTGTCGGCATCGCTTCCCCGGGCCCCAGCGAGCTTGCGGCCACAAGGGCCAGTGCATCGACGACATCGCGACACATGGCGCCGCGAACCTCGCGTGCGCCCTCCCCGGACGATGCCATCCGGAGGGTCCCGCGGTAGCCCCCGTTTGGTTCCGCCGCGATGGATACGCGAATCATCGAAAGGGAGTCGTCGTCCACGACAAGGACGTTCCTGCCGCGCGCAAAGACGGCGGCAGCGAACTCGGCACCCGAAGGGCACCCTACCCCCGCGGCATACGCAACCTGGACTGGCGTCGCCTGCGCGGAGGCGCCGCCCGCTCGGCACACAGTGCCTGCCAGGAGGGTGACGGCGAGGCAACGGACCGCCCGAATCGGCATGTCGAGTAATCCCCGACGACGGGCGCCGCGATCACGAAAAGCGACACGCCCTCCCTTGCCAGTTTTGGGCGAAGCCGTCGAGGCGCGGCATCATCACGTCGCAGAGAAGGAGCGCCGGCGGATTGCGCTGGATGCTCGTCAGCGCCGCGACGCCGTCCCCGACGGCCTCGACGTCCCATCGCTCGCCGAGGAGGCGGGTGACGTAGTCGCGCATGCCGGCGCTGTCGTCGGCAGCGAGGATTCGCTCTCGGGGCCCTGCTGCCGTCGCCGGCGCTTCCCGAGCGGCCCCTGCGCCCGCGGGCGGCGTCACCCAGCGAAGCGCCTCTCCAATCCGTGTTGCCTCCCAGGGGTCCATCACCGGATGGATCGAGCACCGATTTCAAGTTCCAGACTCACGAGCACGACACGGGCTCGCCCGAGGTGCCTCGATCGGAACGTTCGGTCCCCAGTACCTCGGCTCCGTGGAAATGGAAGCGTCCTTTCCCCGCCCTTCGCGGCTTTCTGCCGCTTTCGTCCTTCCCGTCGTTGGTCGTTCTAGAAATGCTAGAAGGATCCCCCGGGGGGCAACTCGACATGCGTCTGCGAGCCCGCCTTCGTGCCCGTCCGGCACCGCTTGTTCGCCGCGGCCAGGCGGAGCGCGGCAAGGCAGGGGCGGCGGTCCTCTTGGGATCCGCGCTTCTCGCCGCATGTGCGGGCCACACGGGGTCCCCAAGCACGCTCGTGTCGGACGATGCAGGTCAAGCGCGTATGGACGGAGCAGCCATCACCGACGCCGCCGCCCCCGAAGCGGGCGTTTGCAACGCAGTCGACTGTCCCACCGGCTGCTGCGACGCGACCGGGCGTTGCCAGACCGGCGACGATTCGGTCGCGTGCGGCGCATCGGGGCAGTCCTGCCAAGACTGTGTGGCTACGGGGTTTCAAGGTTGCGATGCTGCGCAGCACGTCTGCTACGCGAACGTGGTCGCATGCGGCTCGACGAATTGTGGGGGCTGCTGCCAAAATGACATTTGCTACCCCGGAATCGATTCGTCCCTATGCGGCTCGGGGGGTCAAGTTTGCCAGTCGTGCGAATCCAAAAATCTGGCTTGCGCAGGGCAGCAATGCGTCACGCCCTGCGGCCCGGCAAACTGCGCGGGGTGCTGCGTCGGCAACCAATGTCTTTCGGGCAACACGGCCGGCGCGTGCGGCCAGCGCGGGGGCGAGTGCACGAACTGCTCGGCGCTCGCTGCGACGTGCATTTCCGAGGCTGGAGTCGGCGGAGCATGCCAGGCGGCGCCCACCTGCGGTGCAGACGAGTGCCCCACGGGCTGCTGCGATGCAAACGGCGCCTGTCAGCCGGGCCTCGTGGAATCGGCGTGCGGCGCCGGTGGCGCGCGATGTCAGGATTGTACGGCCATACCAGGCGGCCAGTGTGCACACCAAGCGTGCACGCCTTCGTCGGCCTGTGGCTGCCTCGATGGCTGCTGCGACACGAGCGGGCAGTGTCAACCGGGCAACTCCGATGCCCAGTGCGGGTTGCGCGTGTCCTGTGAGGACTGTAGGCTGACCAGCACGCAATGCGCGGGTCAACAGTGCGGCGCGCCGCTCGACGCATCCGTGTGCAATGCAGACTCATGCCCCTCCGGTTGCTGCGACCAAGCTGGCATTTGCCAACAAGGGGTCACGAGTTTGCTTTGCGGTACGGGCGGGGAGAGCTGCGAGACTTGCCGTTTCTCCGCCGAGATTTGCTCCAATCAGCAGTGCGTGATCCCCGACGGGGGACCTGTTTGCAACAGTCTCAACTGCGCCGGCTGCTGCGACGACGCCGGTAACTGTCGGAACGGGGGATACCTTGACGATACGCACTGCCCCAATCCAAACGGAATCGACTGCGTCGATTGCACGACGGCGCTCGTCGGTGGGACATGTGAAATTAACGTGTGCGAGGCGCCCGACGGCGCCGCCCTCTGCCTTCAGACCTGCCTGGGATGCTGCGACGTCCAAGGCAATTGCAAAGACGGCTTCTCCGATACCGCATGCGGCCAATCGGGTGCGACCTGCCAAGACTGCACCACACTGAACTCCGCGTCGACGTGCGACGCGACTGAATCGCCACGTGTTTGCACGGGCCAGCCGACGCAAAAATGCCCCGCGCCGTACGCGGGTTGCCCCGCCGTGCTGCAAGAGCCGGCGCCAGCCACCCAGCACGTGTGTTCGACGAGCGAGCTTCAAAACGCCGCCTCCGCGTGCTCGGCCGGAGCGAATGCCGTTCCGTGCTCGAATTTTTTTGAGCTTGAGCTCAATGCAAACGAGCCATGTGGGATCTGTCTGCAGACATTTGACTTCGATTTCGTGACCGAGCTCGGGATTCTCCCTTGCGTCGCGCCCTACGTCAGCGCGACGTGCAACCACGCTGGCGCGTGCCTCGCCGATTGCCTCGACGAGAGCTGCTACGGGTGCATTGACGTTGCATCGATGGCAGACTGCGACACCCAATCCCTGGCGGGCATGTGCTCAAACTACGTGCAAGCCGACGCATGCGTGACTCAAGCGCTCGATGGGCCGGCCGCCTTGTGCAATCCCACCACGTATCAAGGAAACTTCGGCGCATGGCTGCAAGGCGTTGGCAACAGGTACTGCGGGCCGTGATGAAGCCCGCCGCGGCGTTCATGGCGCCTCTCGCCTCCACCGTCTTCATCTTCATCTTGGTCGAGGTTGGGTGCGGGCGTGCAGCTCCCGACCACGCTTCCATGCCCATGGTCGGGGCTCGTGTCGACGCGAGCACCGACGCGAGTCCGGATGCGACGCGAGACTCCAACGCCCCCGGGTGCGACCGGGCGACGTGCTCCACAGGCTGTTGCGATCTTGCCGGACAGTGCGAACCGGGTGACGACGTGCAGGGGTGCGGAACGTCGGGGCAGGCGTGCCAAGATTGCGCGGCCGCTGGATATCTGGCGTGCGACGCCGCTCGACGCGCCTGCGTCAGTCAAGTGGCGCAATGTGGGACCGGCAACTGCCTCGGATGCTGCGTGCAGGACCTCTGCTTCGCGGGAATCGACGTCGCCGAGTGCGGTTCCGGGGGACAGGCTTGCGCCGCTTGCGCCGGCCCGGGTCAAGACTGTGTGGGGCAACAATGCGTCGCGGCTTGCAATGCAGAAACATGCGCGGGCTGCTGCGCGGACAGCCAATGCCTCCCGGGCGCCGCGCCGACGGCCTGTGGCCGCCAGGGCGCGCCTTGCGCCGACTGCACGGCGACCGGTTCGACGTGCGCGTCGCCCGATGCCGGGGGGGAGGGGGGCGCCTGTCAGGCCGCGGCAGCGTGCGATGCCCAAAACTGTCCCGTGGGCTGTTGCGAGGTGACGGGCGTTTGCATGGACGGCACATCGACCATGGCCTGCGGAGAAGGCGGAGCTTCTTGTCAGAGCTGCGCCGCTGGCATGCTCTGCCGTGCCCAGAAGTGCGTGGCGTCACCCTGCACTCCGACGTCTTGCCCGACCGGCTGCTGCAACACCAGCGGACTCTGCGAAAACGGCCAATTCGACTCTGCGTGCGGCACCGGCGGCGCGTCGTGTGTGGATTGCGAACCGTCGGGCCGCGTTTGCGGCAGCACGCAGCAATGTGGCTTGCCGGCGCAAGATGCCGGCGTCTGCGCTTGCAATGAGGGGTGCTGCGACACGCAGAATCAGTGCCACCCGGGCGCTTCCAACACGCAATGCGGAGCGTTTGGAAGGCCGTGCGAGGACTGCACCGCATCAAGCGCTCAATGTGTCGATCAGGTGTGCTTTGGGAACGTCGATGGCGGCGTGTGCAATCAGGAGACGTGTCCGTCCGGGTGCTGCGACGCCTTCGGCGTCTGCCAGTCTGGCGTCACGAGCACGAACTGCGGCAGCTTCGGGACCACTTGCAACGATTGCCTCGCAGCTGGCTTTCTTTGCTCGAACCAGCAGTGCACGACCCTCGACGGAGGAAAGGCATGTGGCTCATTTAACTGCAATGGCTGCTGCGATGCGCTCGGCAACTGCCAAAACGTCGAGTCGGGCAATCTCGATGTGGGGAACGCCATGTTCTGCGGGTATAACGGGAGTCCCTGCGTCGACTGCGCGACGCTGAACGCCGCCGCACCCGACGGCGGCCCGCTATGTTCACAAAATTGTTCTGGATGCTGCGACGCCCACGGCGACTGCCAGCTCGGACTCGCCGATACGCAATGCGGCGTGTCCGGAATCGCCTGTGAGGACTGCACGGCGCTCAGCCCGCCGTCGACCTGCAATGTGACCGTTCCCGCGGCCCCCCAATTCGTCGCGTTGACGGCCGTTGTCCAGTGCGCGAACGAGGAAATGCAGTGTCCGGCTCCTTATCCGAGCTGTCCTTTAGGCCTCAAAGAGGCGGTCCCCACCCCGCAGAACGTGTGTTCGACCGATGATCTTCAGAGCGCCGGCAGCGCGTGCTCGGCGGGGCCCGACACGTCGGGGTGCGCCGCGTTCTTTGCCTTCGAGTACAGCGTGAATCCCGGGTGCTACACGTGTCTTTCGGCCTTCGACTCCGATTTTGCGGGACAAATCGGAATCCGCTTGTGCGTTGAGCCTTATGTGGACGAAGCCTGCAACGATAACAGCGCGTGTCTCGTCGACTGCCTCACGCAGAGCTGTTATTTTTGCGTCGATGAGGCCTCGACCGACCAATGCGAAACCGAAGCCCAAACGGGGTCGTGCTTGACTTACGCTCGGGCCGATCCATGCGTCACGCAGGCCCTCGACGGGGCGGCCGCCCTGTGCAACCCGGCGACGTATCAAAACGACTTCGGCGCTTGGTTGCAGGCGGTCGGCGCCAAGTACTGCGGGCCCTGATACGTCCGTTACAGCCCGGGTCGCGCCGGCTGGTCGCA
Source organism: Polyangiaceae bacterium (assembly GCA_050013115.1). Classification (GTDB taxonomy): domain Bacteria; phylum Myxococcota_A; class Polyangia; order Polyangiales; family Polyangiaceae; genus Palsa-1150. Next base: position 103,182 of record JBEKFX010000006.1, on the reverse strand, counting down.
AAGGCGGTGCTCGAGCGGTGCTAAGCCTGACCCCATGCGCATGCCCCCCGTCGTTCGCGAAGGCTCGTTCGCCATCCTCGCTGCTTCTCTTCCGGGCTGCGGGCCACATCTGCCCCCCGCCCAGTCAGCGGCGCCTGCGCCGGCCCCGACCGCGGCGGCCTCAGCTCCACCTGTCGCAGTCGCGCCCCCAGGGCTGCCGGCCGGCATACCCGACACGCCCGCCGGTCGTCAGCTTGCGTGGGTGCTCCGCGCGATGAACAGCGTCCCAGCCGAAACGGACTTCGCGGCACACTTCTCGCCGGAGTTTCTCGCCATCATGCCCCCCGCGAAGCTCGTCACGACCGCCGGTCAGGTGGTCCAGGGGGCTCCTTACACGCTCGACAAGGTGAGCGTTTCGCCGGCTTCCGACCGAGCACTCGTTGCCTTGGTGCGTTCGAGTCAGGGCCAAGCTTTCCACGTCCACCTGACCCTCGAACGCGGTGGCGACCGGATTCAAGGTCTCTTCATTCGGCCCTACGTCGACGCCAGGATCGCAAACTCGTGGGACGAAGTCGCCGAGACGCTGCGTGCGGTGGCTCCGTCGGTGAACTTCCTTGCTGCGGAGATCGGAGAAAAAAAATGCGTTCCGATCATGAGCATCGAGCCGCGGAAGCCTCTCGCACTGGGCTCGACCTTCAAGCTCTACGTCCTCGACACCCTGGCCAGGCAAATCGCGTCCGGCAAGGTTGGCTGGGACGAGCCGATCGCCATCGACGATGCGTACAAGAGCCTGCCGTCGGGCGACATGCGAAGCGAGCCGGCCGGCAGGACATTCTCGGTGCGCCACTTCGCCGAGCAGATGATCTCGGTGAGCGACAACACCGCCACCGATCACATGATCGCGTTCGTGGGGCGCGCCGCCATCGAAGATGCCGTCAAGGCGTCGGGCCACGCGACACCGTCGCGCCTGGTCCCGTTCCTGTCGACGCGCGAACTCTTCGCCCTCAAGCTCCTCGCGTCGGCCGACGAGCGGAGCGCCTATGTTGCGGCCGACGTGCCCCACAAGCGCCAGCTCCTCGACGGCTACGGCAAGCGCGATCCGGCGGACATGTTGGCACGCCTATCGTCGTTTACGGCCCCCACCATGATCGACTCGCTCGAATGGTATGCCTCGCCCGAGGACCTCTGCATGGTCATGATCGACCTTCACGAGCGAGCGAGGAGCGCAGCCGCCGCACCGGTCGGGCCGATCCTGTCCATTAATCCGGGCCTCCGCGACGAGAAGGGGCAGTACCGCTACATCGGCTTCAAAGGCGGCAGCGAGCCTGGGGTTGTCAACATGACCTTTCTCCTCCAGCGGGCGCGCGACGACAAATGGCTGTTTCTCACGGCGGGCTATAACGACACGAACGCGCCGATCCGGGAGCACGACGCGATCGCTGCGGTGACGACCGCGCTGGAGTTTTTCGGGAGGTGAGAGGCGTCAGAAAGCGCCTTTCACGCAAAGGTCTGACGATCCGCTGAAGGCCTTCTCGACCCGGCTGCCCTTCGAACGTGTTTTCATGCTCCGCGGACCGAGGAGGACGCCGATGAACCCCAAGGTGGATGCGTTTCTGAAACGGCAAGACAAGTGGCGAGCCGAGTTCGAGAAGCTCCGGGGGATTCTCCTCGCCAGCGGGCTGACCGAGGAGCTGAAGTGGGGCCAGCCTTGTTATGCGCTCGACGGCAAGAACGTCGCGCTCATCCACGGCTTCAAAGAATACTGCGCCATCCTGTTTGCCAAGGGCGCGCTGCTAAAAGACCCCAAGGGCGTCCTCATTCAACAGACCAAGAACGTGCAGTCGGCCCGGCAGATCCGGTTCACGAGCGTCCAAGACGTGACGCGGCTCGAGAAGACCGTGAAGGCCTACGTGCACGAGGCGATCGAGATCGAGCGCGCTGGGCTGAAGGTTCAGTTCAAAAAGATCGAGGACATCGAGCTGCCCGAGGAGCTCGAGTCCAAGCTCGGGGCGGATGCTCGATTGCAGGCGGCGTTCGCCGCGCTGACGCCGGGTCGGCGGCGCGCGTACATCTTGCACTTTTCGCAACCAAAGCTGTCTGCGACGCGGGCTGCCCGGGTGGAAAAGCACATTGCGAGGATCCTCGAGGGTCTCGGATTGGACGATTAGCGGGGACGCGGCGCACGGCGTCATGGCGACGACCCGGCGCCCGGGTGGCGCGCATCGGCGAGGCGTGGCTCACCGAGCGTCACACGCGAAGGTCCAAGCCCGATCTCCCGACCCCGCGCTCTGCCTGGCGCCTTGGCCGAGCCAGCGCGCTCGGCGCAGCATGGGACGCACCAACGAGAGTCGATCTCATCCGTGAGACGGAAAGGCCGGCTCGTTTTTTCGTCGATGCGTTGACGGTGGATGTCGGATCCCGGCCGGCCGAAACGTCGACTCGATGAAAGGCAGGTGCATGATGAAGATCCAAGGCCGTGTTGCTCTCGTCACCGGATCCAACCGGGGGCTCGGAAAGGCCCTCGTTTCCGCGCTCTTGGAGGCCGGCGCAGCCAAGGTCTACGCGGCGGCTCGCGACGTCAGGAAGGTCACTTCCGACGGTCCGCGGGTCGTCCCGCTCGTGCTCGACACGTCGAATCCCGAGCAGATCGCGGCGGCGGCCGCGGCCGCCGGGGACGTCACGCTCCTCGTCAACAACGCGGGTGTCTCCGCGTCGGCGAACGTCTTGACGGCGAGCCAGGCGGCGTTGGAGACCGACTTCCGCACCAACGTTTTCGGTACGCTCGCTGTGATCAAGGGCTTCTTGCCCGTGCTCGAGCGTGCGCGCGGCGGCGCGACGATCGTGAATGTGCTGTCGCTCGTGTCGCTCGGGAGCTTCCCCGCGCTCGGCGGCTACTCGGCGTCGAAGGCGGCCTCGTACTCGATCACGCAGGCGCTCCGTCCGGAGCTTAGGCGTAAGCACATCGAGATCCTCGCGGCGTTTCCGGGCCCGATCGACACCGACATGGTCAAGGACCTACCGATTCCGAAGACGAGCCCGGCCGACGTGGCGAGCGCCGTCCTGGCTGCGGTCGCCCGCGGCGAGGAAGACATCTTCCCCGACGCGATGGCGCTGGAGATGGGTGCGATCTGGCGAAAAAGCCCCAAGGACTACGAGCGCGCGTTCGCGAGCATGTGAGGCCGCGAGAGCCAGCCACCGAAAGGAGACGACCATGAAGACGAAGAATTTCACGACGACCATCTTGGTGGACCAGACGCCGCAGGAAGCCTTCGACGCGATCAACGACGTCCGCGGCTGGTGGTCGGGACAGATCGAGGGCCGTACGGACGCGCTCGGCGCCGAGTTCACCTACAGCTACGAAAAGATCCACCGCACCACGCAGAGGGTCACGGAGCTCGTGCCGGGCAAGAAAATCGTGTGGCACGTGACGGACAGCCACATCGAATTCGTGCGCGACAAGAGCGAGTGGGACGGCACCGACATCGTGTTCGAAATCGCGACGAAGGGCGAACGGACCGAGATCCGCTTCACGCACGTCGGCCTGGTTCCCACGATCGAGTGCTACGATGGGTGCTCTGGCGCTTGGGGCTTCTACGTGAACGAGAGCCTTCGCGGTTTCGTCGCGAAGGGCACGGGACAGCCCAACCCGGACGAGCGTCGTCCGAGTCGGGCGAAGAGTCGCGGCGAGCAGCGCGCGCACGACCCGCGGAGGTGAACCGGTGACCGAGTACTTGGTGATGACGCTGGAAGACGAGCACGCCCACGCGTCGCAGCCGCCGAAGGCGATGGCGGAGCTCATCGAAAAGAGCGCCGCCTACGCTGACGGGCTGCGTCGCGCGGGGCGGCTGAAGGACAGCGGGCGTCTTCGTCCGAGCAAGGAGGGCAAGCGCGTGCGTCGCCAGGGCGACCGCATCGAGATCCAGGGCGGCTCCTTCGCGGAGGACGGCAAGGCCCTCGGCGGGTATGCCTGGGTCCAGGCGAACAGCCTCGACGAGGCGACGGAGCTTGCGGCGAAGGCTGCCGTGCTCCCGACCGACGAAATCGAGGTGCGCCCGCTGATGAAGGGCACCGTCCCGGCGGACAAGGAGTCGAAGCCGGGCAAGATCTTCGCCTGCGCGGTGCTCGCGAGCACCGAGACGGAAGAGGCGTGGGTCGAAGTCATGGACCGGATCGACGCTGAAACGCGCGGTCGCTTCCCGGAAGCGTCATTTCTCGGCGGCCTTCGCCTCGAGCCACCAAGGCGCGGGCAGCGCATCGTCACGCGCGGCGAGAGGCGCACAGCCTTCGACGGGCCATTTCTTGAGACCAAAGAGGTCATCGGCGGACTGTTCTTCGTGCGCATGCCGAGCATCGAGGACGCCGTGCGGTGGGCCGCCGAGACTCCCTTCGTCGTGCACGGAACGCTGGAGATCCGCGAGCTGTGGCGGACCTGACGGCGATCGTCGACGATGCGGTGCGAGCCGAGCGCGGTCGCATCGTCGGGGCCCTCCTGCGCCTGAGCGGCAGCATCGACGCTGCGGAGGAAGCGTTCCAAGAGGCTGCGCTCGCCGCGCTGCAAGCGTGGCGCGAGGAGGTCCCGTCGAACCCCGGCGCCTGGTTGATGACGGCCGCGAAGAACAGAGCGAAGGATGCGCGCCGCCGGCGCGCGGTCGCCGACGCGAACGCGCCGCTCCTCGTCGAGGACGAAATGGACGCGCGAGACACGATCGATACGGTGAGCGACGACTACCTCCGGCTCATCTTCACGTGCTGTCGCCCCGAGCTGTCGGCGAATAACCAGATCGCGCTCACGCTGAAGGTGGTCGCCGGGTTCTCGACTGAGGAAATCGCGCGGGCATTCGTCTGCTCGGAGGCCACGGTGTCGCAGCGGATCTTGCGCGCGAAGCAGACGATCGAGGAGAAAAGCGTCGCGTACGCGATACCCGAACGCCATGGTCTCGCGGAACGCGTGTCGGCGGTGCTGGGCGTCCTCTATGCGATGTTCAACGAGGGGTACACCGGGCGGAGTGGTCCGTTGATGCGACTCGACCTCCAGGCGGAGGCGCTGCGCCTCGCGCGGCTTCTCTGCGACCTCGTGCCGCGCGAACCTGAAGTCTTCGGCGCACTGGCGATGATGGCGTTCGGCGCAGCGCGCGCACACGCGCGCGTCGACGACGAGGGGCTGCCGATTCTGCTCGCCGCGCAGGACCGATCGCGTTGGAATCGGGACCTCCTCCGCGAAGGGCTGATGGCCCTTCGACGCGCGCGCTCGCTCGGAGGGCGAGGTCCGTACGTCTTGCAAGCCGAGATCGCGGCCGTGCACGTGACGGCGCCGAGGTGGGAAAGCACCGACTGGGCGACCATCGTCGCGGCCTACGATGCGCTTGCGGAGGTCTGGCCTTCACCGGTCGTGGCGCTAAACCGAGCGGTCGCCGTCTCGATGCTGGCCGGCCCCTCCGCGGGCCTCGCAGCCCTGAAGGCGATCGAGCGTCCGCTTGCCGATTACCACCTTTTCTATGCGGCGCGCGCAGACATGATCGAGCATAGCGGAGGTGACCCACGGGCCGACCTGGAGAGGGCGATCTCGCTCGCGACCAACGATGGCGAGAAGCGCCTTCTCGAGCGACGGCTCCGCAACTCGGCGGGGGCCCTCGACGGATGATTCGTGCGGCGGATCGGGGTGCACGCCTCGTTGGCGCCCCGGCACCGGCAAGCCATCACTTCACGTGCGCGAGGAAGGCCGCCCCGCTGGGGGATCCGAGCCCCGTGACGTCATCGTACCCGACCGTCGTGTGAATGGTGATCTGCTCGTTGAAAAAGAAAAACTCGCATTCTGCCCCAGGTGACCCGGCGTCCGCAGCGCCACCCGCGTCGACGACCGGGTTGCTACCGAAATCGAACGTCGCGACCGTTCCGGGCGAAACCGTGACGGCCTCAGGCGAAGCCAAGGGCACGGCATCGCTGAAGGCCCCGCTCTTCGAGGCTTTGTAGAGCAGCGGATTCGCGAAACCGAACGTTCGCTTGGCATGTTGCTGAGCCAGCGCGATGACGCCGGCAAAGAGCGGTGAAGAGAGGCTGGTGCCGCCGATGACGACTTCGTCGTATGTTCCGAAGAGCTGCGACGTCCCAATGAGGAAGCCCGTCACCGGGTCGGCAACCATGCTCACATCGGGCACGACGCGCGCGGGCACCCCGGGGGCGTTGGCGAGCACCGAAGGGACGATCCCTTCCTGATACGCTGGCTGGGGAAAAAGTATGCTGATCCCGCCGCCGCTGCCGAAAGTGAACTCTCCAGGGGGCGAGGGACACCACTCTTCTTCGAACGTGGGTTGCCCGCTGTCAAAAACGAATCCTCCGTCGCTGCCCGCGTCGAAGACCCCGCCGTCGAAGACCCCGCCGTCGAAGACCCCGCCGTCGAAGACCCCGCCGTCGGATCCGGCGTCCTCCGGGCCTCGACCGCCGTCAAACGTTCCGGCGTCCGTGACGCCGGCGTCGTCGGACGCGTCGCTCTCCTCGCCGAAAGATGTCGAGAAGGACACCCGCTGGAGAGGACTGACGCGGGTGCCGTCGTTCAGCGACGACCCGCTGTCTTCGCCTGGAATCGGCTTGCCACCGCCATCGGGCGACCCCGTCGACGCGTCCTCTTCCGGCGGGGGCGGCGGGACGTATATGTCGAGGAGGTAGCTGAGGCCTGTCTCCCACCCCGTCTCCCAGAGTCGCTGTCCGAGACTCCCGAGAGCGAGTGAGGTCCCTCCCACCGAGGTGACGGTTGGAAGCGATCCTGGAAAGTCGACGGTCGGCGAGGGGGTCCCCGAAATTCCGAACGTCTGGTCATCACCGCTGTCTCCCGACGAGAAATAGAGTCCGACGCCTTTGAGACCCGCCTGCGTGGCGAGCGCCTCCCAAATGAGAGCGTCGGTGAGCTGCGCTTCCTCTTGGGTCTCATACGAGTTTGACACGATGGTCGCGAGCCTGTTCTCGACGATGAGGTTTACGGCAGCGACCAGATCCTGGTCCGACTGGCTCTGGGCCGCTACCGCAACGATTGGCGCTCCCGGCGCGATGGCGTGCGCCGCTTCGACGTCGAGGGTTTGCTCGATGTACCAGCCCGGAATGGGTTCCGTGGGCGTCCCGGGGGCCCAATAGGTGGTCAGTTGCGACGTGGCGAACGGATAATCGGGATCGTTCTGCGCCGCATATGTTTGGACATCCGCAAGCAGCGTGGGCGAGAGGTACGCGTCGACTACGGCGACGGTGACCCCGGTACCATCATTTCCTTGGCGAACGCTTTCGGTGAATCCATAGGCCTCGCGGATTTGCGCCGGCAGGTAGCCGCAGGGCGCGTACGTCAGTGGTGGATAACCGGGGCCGTACGGAGGATCGACCGTATCGAGAGTTGCCCCGAACCATTCGGAGCACGTGCCCGTACCGCCGATGGCCTTCGGCTCGGCCGCCGAAGGCATCGGCGACGAGGCCGCGGGCGTCCCGGGGGGCGGTCCAATCGAATTGCGTTGAATGCCCCCGACGACCACGTTGCGCGGCTTCATCTGGAGGGGCGTCGTAAGACCCAGGACCCCGAGAACGAGGGGCTTGAGGGCATCTGGCATGACGGGCGGGTTGATCGGTGCGCGCCGCATGTCGTTATCCACGTTGTACAAGCCGAGCCGCGTCGAGAAGGCCCGGCCGACTTGGGCCGCCGTTCCCGTCGCGGCGATGAACGTGCGGTTTTGCGGCACGTGGGTGACCTGTAAACCCTTCGACTCGAGGTGCGCGCGCAAGGCCTGGATGTCGGCGTCCGTCGGTCCGTATTTCGCGTTGTACTCGGCGTCGCTCAAGAAATGCCCATACTCCGGGCCATCGGGATCACTGATGGCCGCGAGTTCGGCGGCCGCCGCGTCCGGCTCTCTCAGCTGAAGATGGACTTGAATCGCGATCGTGACATCGTCGGGTACTTCGCCGCGAAAGCGCGCGGAAGTGGCCCAGGTCGGTCGTGCTGCGACGGCGCTTCGCAGCGGGGCTCCCTTCGCCGCGGGTTTCGACGATACCGAGCCGTCACCGCCGCCCGCGGAGCAGGCCGCGATGGCGCCGAGAGCCGATATCAAGGAAACGCCATAAAGCTTCCGGTGCATTCGATGGACCATCATCCGAAACCTCCCACGTTGGCGATAAAAGACGATGCGGCGCGCCCATCATCGAACCCCGACCGCTCGCGCCACGCGCAGCGACGTCGTGTCGCGACGATCCTTCGTGAACTCGGGCCGAGCGGAGAAAGGACGGTGTTGCGGATACCCATACCCATGGTCGGTGGGTCGTCAATTGCAGCTGCTTTCAACCGCACGCACCAACGGCCGATGGCGTTTGCCGTTTTTGCCCCGCCCCGCGCTCGATATCACGCTTTTCGTTCGCGCTACAATCGGATAGAGTCGCGCGGTCCAAGCCGGTCTAGAGCTTTTGGACAGGGCACGCTGCCGAGTTCCGCCTGTAGCCCGTCGCGACCCCGCTTCTCTTCCAATCGCTCTTTGGTGGTTTGAATTCTACGGCTGTCCGTGTTTACGGCTGTCCGGGTTTACGGTTGTCCGGGTTTACGGTTGTCCGGGTTTACGGTTGTCCGGGTTTACGGACCCAAATTGTCACGCCGCGGAAACACGGCCTTTCATCCCGCGGCGTTAGTCATCGAGTCGCGCGCGACCGCGCAGTGTGCATTGCACGCCAAACCAAAGGTCCCGACGATGGAGTCGACGATTGCAAATGTCTCGCTGAGCCGCTCTCGGCCACCGAGCGTTCTCTGGCTTTTTGCACTTTCGAGCGCATGCAATGTCATCGCGCTCCTGGCGTCGCATCCGACCGCCGACCCGAACAAGCTCGATGGGGACGCGCTCGAGTATTTCAGTCTCGCGGGTCGGATTCTCGACGGCACATACCCATTCGACGTGCGGCGCGTGCCGGGACATGCGCTCATCCTGGCCGGGTTTCGCCTCTTCACGCGCGACAACTTGGTCTGGTTGCAGACGCTGGTCACGCTGCTTTTCAGCACGAGTGCCCCGGCGGCCTATTGGCTTGCCCGTCGCTTCACACCGAGGGAGCCTATCGCGCTCAGCGTCGGCGTCGCCACCGCCTTCTGGCCACCTTTTGTGATTTATGGAAGGACACTTTACAGCGAAACGACGGCGCTTCCGTGTTTCTTGTGCTTTCTCGCCTCTCTGCCCGTCGAGCCTGCCCAAGGCCGCTCTTTGGCCTCGCGGCCGTGGCGTTGGATGTTGTCCGGCGCGCTGCTTGGTGCCTGCATGCTCATCCGACCAATGTATCTTTTCTACGCGCCTCTCGTTCCGCTGATTCTTTTTTTCGAAATTGGCAAGACCATCAAAACGCTCCTGGCGGTCGCTTGGATCGCCCTCGGATGCGCGCTCGCACTGGCGCCTTGGTCACTTTACGCATCGGTGCATAGCGGGCGGCCGGTGCTCCTTTCTTCCAACGGTGGGGAGACGCTCGCGGGTGGGCTGAACCCGGAGCTCCTCAGGCGGGGCTACAGCGCGGTGACGGCGCCTGATGGACGACGCACGTGGGTGGGGCCGGGCAAGTGGCTTCCAGAGGACGATACCGGGTTCCTGAAGCCCGACGAGCTCCTCTTGCCGCGAAGTGAGCGCGGGTCGCGGCTCTTGGAGCGCACGTTGCATTGGGCCACATCGAATCCCGGCTCGGCGGCTTACCTCGAAGGTGCAAAGCTAGCCTATATGTGGGGGCTATACCCATTTTGGAATGGTTTGGCCCAAACGCTCTTCGGCAATATTCCAATTCTTCTGGCCGAGCTCGGCGGCCTGCTGGCGATCGAGCGCCTGCGTCTAGCCTGGAGGCGCCTTGCCATGCTTTGGACGCTGCCTCTTTTCGCGTCGGCCGTGGCGCTTGTCAGTTGGGGCAGCTGGCGGTTTCGCGAACCCGCGGACGTGGGCCTCATCATGCTCAGCGCTTTCTTTGTGTGGTCCAGAGTCGAGCCGGGCGCTCAAGCTTTCTCCGCGGCTGCCATGGCCGGTCGCAAGCGACGAATGACTTCGCCACGATGACCTTCAGCGCGCTCGACTTTTCGGGGCCGCTTTGGCCGTCGCGAGAAGGCGCACGCGCGCGCGTCGTCGCGGACGCGCGGCGCACCCGTTGCGGACCCGTGGCGGGCGCGCTCGGGCAGAGGGGCCCCGCCGCGTCAACGCGCAAGCGAACGACCCCCGGCGACTTGGCGCGTCAGCACGCAGAGGGGTAGCTCGAAGGAGAGCTTCGGGAGCGCCCGCTGCAAGGGTGCGGTGCGCGCCGCGAGACCCAGACCGCCCCCCGGCGGCTCGACGACAACGCTGCTGAGAGGCTCGGCCGAGAGCTCCGGGAGTTTCCCGCATCGTGCCGCTTCGACCGCACATGTGGGTCGACGCCCCACTTTCTTCACGGAGCGATGACGGAATTTCGTGTCTCGCTTCACTAGTAGTCTGAAGCCACGATGACTTCGAACGACTCGCCTTGAGTTCTCTGACGGTCGTGAGCCCGAGCGCTGCGACTCCGCTTCGACCTTCAAAGGCCCTCTTGTCTTGGCTCACGGCGCACACGATCAGACGTCGCCGGACGCATGCCAAGCGATGCCGACGGGGGAGGAGCGCCTCCGCCCGCACAAGGGGGCGCTCACTCTTTCGAGTGCACCTTTCGACGATGCACGCCAACGTGAGGAGGAATGCGCCGATGACGAAGCGTCAGTTGCGATTCTCGCGCCGGAATCTGCTGAAGGCGATCGGGGCGGGGGCCGCGCTCCTGCCGATGATCGAGGCGGATCCGGCGGATGCCCAATGCTACGTGAGCGGCATCAAGCGGCTCTTCGTCTTTGCTTGGGCCAATGGCATGCTGGGCAGTCAGGCCTGGGCCACCACCGGAACGACCCCCTCCGCCTGGAGCCTCGCGCCCTTTCAGAGTGTTCCCCCGTCCGGCAGCTCGCTATTGCCCGGAATGCCCGCCAAGTCTCTGGCCGACTACCAAAGCGACCTCATCCTGCTCGACGGAATCGATTACGATTTCATCTCGGATCAGCCCAACCCGAACGGCGGCCAGACCAACGGGGCCGCCTGTTTTCCCGGAATGCTGACCGGTGCGAACTACCAATTGCTCTCGAGCACGAACGCCGATCTCGCCGGCGGCATTTCGATCGACCAATACATTGCAAACCAGATGGTGGCAGCCGGTTACACCGGAATCCCCAGCTTGAATCTCGGCGTTTTCGTCCAAGGCACGAGCTACCTGTCCTGGAAGGGCGCAGGACAGATCGTAATCCCGAATAACAACCCGTACAACGTTTTCGCCACGTATTTCGCTGGCAAACTACCGACGCCGATGGACGCGGGCACGCTGGCCCCGGCCCCCAGTTCCTCCTCGTCGCCCAAGAGCGCGGTGATCGGAAAGAGCATCCTCGACTATGTGCTTGCCGACCTGACTCGGTTCCAAAACATCGTTGGGTCGGTCGACAAGATCACGATTCAGAACCACATGCAATCGGTTCGCGACATCGAGATGACGCTCTTCAACGGCGTGGACGGCGGCCCTGGGCTCTCGGCCGATTCCGGAATGACGACGGGCGGATGCGGCTCAGCCGCCGGCGCCGCGGCCGCCGCCGCCAACGGCACGCCCCTCGGCGTCACCCTGACGTCGAATATTCCGACGCTCCTCAAGATGCAGTTCGACATGTCGGCGGCGGCGTTTGCTGCGGACATGACCCGTGTGGTCGTCTGCCAGTGCGGTGACGAGGCCGATGCCAATCTCATCATGACGTGGCTCGGCTTCGTGCCAGGCGGGCCGCTTGCCTCGGATCCCAACGTCGGCGACGTAAACGGATTTCTGTCGATCGCCCGCCGCGACGACGCGGAAAAGGTCAGCTGCGACACATGGTTTCAGCAGCAGCTCGCGTACATGATCGGCAACCTGAAGAGCATCACGGACCCGACGGGGGCGTCGATTCTCGACAGCAGCCTCTTTTTGGCGATGAACAACATGAGGACGGGCCTCGAGGAGACGACGCAAGTGCCGGTCGTCATGGCCGGCAGCCTCGGCGGATACTTCGAGACCGGCCAGAGCCTTGCGCTCCAAGGAGTCAGCAACAACCGCCTCCTCCTCTCTGTCCTTAATGGGTTCGGCTACCCGTTGACGACATTTGGTACGGCGAACTATTGCGCCGGTGGCCCGCTCACCTTCTTGAACTTTTGATGGTACCCGCACCCTGGGCGGGCGCGCCGGCCAGGGCGGCGTGACGAACCTGAGCGTGCTATCGATGGGCGCGTGGACGCTCAAGCGTCGGGGCACGGGAGAACCGAACGCAGCCACGCAGTCACCGAGCCCGACACCGCGCGCGCCGTGTCCTGGCGTCCGAAATCCATCGAACCGAGGGAACCGGGCCATGTACCACAGGATCTTTCGCGCGCGCCTGCTGCAAGCGTTTCGCGACTTGAACGAGGGTCGTCACGAAAAAGTCGTCGCCCGCTTCAGCCCGAATCTTGACGCTCTCCGCCTGCGCGAAACGACCGGTGACGCGGAGGCGACGAGCCACCCCATCGAGAGCGCCGCTCAAGGGTAGCCCACCACCCGGCGTTGCCGTCGACGTTCCAAGCACGAACGCGGCTCACATGAAGCCGTTCCAGTCCGCAGGGTAGCGACGTCAACGATGAGACGTGGATCGCTGGACTTGCTGATTTAGACGCCGACGACGTCGACGTGGGCGCCGGCGGCGCGCACGAGTGGGACGATGTCGCCGGCATCGGAGGTCAGAATCATGTCGCCGTCGGCAGCGAGGAGTGACAGAGCCGCATCGACGACGTCGGCACGCCGCGCCTTGCTGAGGAGCACGCCGGCCTGTCGACCCAGCACGAGATCGAGCGGACGGATGTCGAGACCGGGCAGCAACCGCGCGACGCGCACTCCGCGGCCGCCGCCGCCACGCCACACCTGGCCGACGACGCCCCCGTGGGTGACCGGCGGACGTCCGGCCGAGAGCTCTCGCTTGATGAGGGCAACGACATCGCGGTCGGCCCGCTCCACCGCGACGAGAGCTCCGGCGTCGAGGACGAGGGTCACGCGACGAGAGCTCCGGCGTCGAGGACGAGGGTCACTTGCTTATCCGTCTCTTTGAGACGGTCCGGCGCGGTCGGGGTATTGGCCGGACGAACACGGCGCGCGAGTGCGCGCGACGCACCGCGGCTTGGATTTCGTCGGGCGTGATCTCGCCGTATTCAGACTCGTAGGCACCCACGAACGTACCGAGTGCCGCGAGCCGTTGGTCGTGCTCGCGTTTGAGCTGCAGCGCATCGTTGACCCAGGCGCTGACGCTTCCGCTGCGACCGGCGGCGACGGCGGCTTCGGCCGCGGCGACGAGGTGGGCGTCCACAGAGGCGGAAAGGCGGACTTTAGGAGTCACACGAATATGCTACTTGACTGCCACCAGCGTGGCAACGCGTGCGACGGCGGCCCCTTCGTCACGCGCTTGACGACCTGCCCGGGCCCGACTGGCTCGCCCCCCGGGCCCGACTGGCTCGCCCATCATTGTGCCGAGGAGGCGAACTTTCGGAGACACAGCAGCAGGCCGCTCATCCGGTCGACCGCGACGAGTCGTTCTGGCGCCTCCCTGCACCAACGCGCACGTCGATTCGGCGCGCTGCATGTCGACGATCGACCCGATCTCGCCAGCGAGCTCGTCGGCGGGACGTCCGGGACCCAATCCCTTTGGAGCGCACGTCGGACCGAGGCTCGAAATCAGCACACGCGGGCGGGCTGGTGGACCGCCACGCGCCCGCCTCGGCCTCTTCGCCAAAACGAGCACGAAGAAAGGTGGTCTCGCCCGCGCGCCAGCGACTACGCTTGACCAAGCCATGCGCGCCGCACGCACGCTTTCCGAAGTGGGTGCTCGTCGCGCCGCCCCAGCCGTGCGCGTCTCCGCGAACGGGCCGGGAGAGCGTGCGCGAGGACAGAAAGCGCCCCATCAGGCGTTCGTCGCGCTTTGAACTGCAGGACGTGAGGGTCACGAGGGAGAGCCAATGCCAGCGATGAAACAGTTGAGCGGGATCTTCGCAACGTTGCTTCTTGGCACCGGCGCAATGCTTGGCTGTGGCGGGAGCGCGGCGACGCGTGCCCCGGCCGCGTCCGCGCCGGGCGCGAGCGCAGAGTCCGTAGCGGGCGCGAGCGCAGAGTCCGTAGCGGGCGCGAGCGCAGAGGAGGAGGACGCGACGGCCGGTCTCGTCGAGCACCACCGCCATCACCACCACGGCGGGGTGACGCTGCTCATCGCGATGAGCCTGGATACGCTGGGCCTCTCGCCAGAGCAGAAGCCTGCTGTTGAGAGGATCCGCAGCGATCTGCACGCGCGGATGGAACCGGCGCGTGCTGCCGAGCAGAACCTCTTGGGAACGCTGGCCGACGGGCTCGCGGCCGGGGCGGTCGATCCCGCGAAGGTCGATGCCGCGGTCGCCCGGCTGACGAGCGCGGCCGCCGGCGTACACGACGCCTCGACCGATGCGCTGAACCAGCTGCACGCCGTCCTCACGCCGCCCCAGCGGGCCGCGCTCGTCGACAAGGTCGAGGCCCACTGGTCGGTCTGGCAGAGGGCGAATACCGACGAGAACGACCACCTGACCGAGCTCACCGCGGACCTCGCGCTGACGCCGGACCAGGTCGACAAGATCCGCGCGAGCCAGGCCGAAGCGATGAAAGCCGTACCGCGATTCGACGCGCAGGAGGTCGCAGCCCATATCCGTTCGTTTGCAGACGCCTTTCGAGCGCCGGCTTTCGACGCGAAGGCGCTGGCCACCGGGGCGGCTGCGACGGCCCAAATGGTCGCCTGGGGCGGCGCGCACATGGCGCACCTCATCGAGTCCGCGAGCCCGGTGCTGACGCCGGAGCAGCGGGGCAAGCTCGCCGCAATCCTGCGCGAGCACGCAAAACACAATCCGAGCACGAACGGAGGATGAGACATGAGCCGAGCCGGATTGCTTCGAGCCCTTGCGTGCGTTGCTGCCCTCGGTGGAGTTGCCGCCGCCACCCCCGCCTGCGAGGTCGGCGTCGAAGGGGCGGACTATCCCGTGGCTTACGGCGACGTCTACCCTGACGGGTGCATCGCCACGACGGAAGCCGTGTACTACAACGGCTATCCGAGTTACTACTGCGGCGGTCTCTGGTACTTCCGCGGCGAAGGGGGGCGCTGGGGCCATTACGACCGAGAGCCGCCGGGGCTCTACCAGCATCGCGCGCAAGGGGGGCCCGCACGGCGCAACTTCGAGCCCGCGTCGCGTCCAGGCGGACGCGGGGGCGGCGGTGCACGCGGCCGTGGCGGCGGCCGCCGTTGAAACGGATCACCGAGGCGAGCGGATCGTCCGGTGTCCTGCGCACGCGAGATCGCGTCGTCGAGTCAATCGCACAGACCGGGCATGGGGCTGCGCCGAACGTCGGCGGGCCCCGTCGAGCGCGGATGGGCTAAATCGCCGCTTTGCGCGTTGACTTGCCAGGTGCTTCGACGCAAAGTGCGGCCCCGCGCTCGGAAAGCTCGAGCTCGTGCGTCCAAGGACGCAACGTGGAGGGGCGCTGAATGACGGTCTTCGCTCGGCTGTGCGCCCCCTTCGAGCTCGCGCTTCTGCTTTGCATCTCGGGCTGTCTGCCTTCATTCCCGGGTGCCACGGAGGACACGGATGGCTCGCCGGATCGCCTGGACGCGACGATGCCCGACGCTCCTCTTGACGCCAAGGCCGAGGACGGCAATCTCGATGCCAGCGTCGCCGATGCCAGCGTCGCCGATGCCGGGAACGCGGGGGGTCCCTCGTACGATGGGGCGACCGACACCGGCGTCATCGCCGACGCCGCGTCGGGAGTCGCGTGCGCCTTTGGGACCGCACGGTGCAATGCCCTGCAGCCCCAGGCCTGCGATGACGCGGGCGATTGGCAGGATAACGATGCCGCCGCCTGCCCCTACGCTTGCAGCGGCGGTCTGTGCACGGGAAGCTGCGTTCCTGGATCGATCGAATGCAGCGGCTCGCAGCCGCAGGCCTGCAGCGACGCCGGCGCGTGGGAACGGTTCGGAGACGCTTGCGCTTACGCCTGCAGCGGCGGCGCGTGCACCGGTACGTGCGTCGCGGGTTCTGCGCAATGCAACGGTCCGCAGCCGGAAACGTGCAGCGACGGGGGAGTGTGGCTGACCGTCGGCACGAGCTGCCCTTACGTATGTGACGGCGGATCCTGCACGGGAGTCTGCACGCCGGGTGCGGCGGGCTGCAGCGGACTTCAGCCACAGACCTGCGATTCGAACGGTCAGTGGCAAGCCACTGGAACGTCGTGTCCCTCCGTTTGCAATAGCGGAAGCTGCGTCGCCTGCACGCCCGCGGCGACTCAATGCAACGGCTTGCAGCCTCAAACGTGCAGCAGCGCCGGCGTGTGGGTCAACACGGGGTCGGCTTGCCCGTTCACGTGCAGCACAGGAAAATGTGCGGGCGTCTGTGCGCCCAATTCCGCCCAATGCGACGGCTTGCAGCCTCAAACCTGCAGCGGCGCCGGAGCCTGGGTCAGCACCGGGTCGCCTTGTCCCTTCGTTTGCAGCGGTGGAAGCTGTACGGGTGTATGTGCCTCGGGCGCGGAGCGATGCAACGGCCTGCAGCCGCAGACTTGCAATACCGCTGGCGAATGGGCCGATGATGGCGCTTCGTGTCCGTTCGTTTGCAGCGGTGGGGCGTGTGCGGGCGTTTGCTCGCCCACGGCCGTCGGGTGCGACGGATTGCAGCCGCAGACGTGCACGAGCGCGGGAGCCTGGGCCGATACAGGCTCGGCGTGCCCGTACGTTTGCAGCGGGGGCAAGTGCTCGGGCAGCTGCGTGCCGGGTGCGCTTCAGTGCAGCGGTCAGCAGCCGCAGACATGCACGAGCGCGGGAGCCTGGGCCAACACCGGCTCGCCGTGCGCGGACGTCTGCACAAGCGGCAAGTGCTCGGGCAGCTGCGTGCCGGGTGCGCTTCAGTGCAGCGGTCAGCAGCCGCAGACATGCACGAGTGCGGGAGCCTGGGCCAATACCGGGTCGGCGTGCCCGTACGTTTGCAGTGGGGGCGAATGCTCGGGCAGCTGCGTGCCGAATGCGCTTCAGTGCAGCGGTCAGCAGCCGCAGATGTGCACGAGCGCGGGCGCCTGGGTCGACGCGGGCGCCACGTGTCTCTTTTGTAGCGATGGAAGTTGCATCACACCTGTGCAGTTGGCGGCCAAGGGCCCGCTGACTGCTCCGCTGCTCGTCGACTCGACGTCGCTGTATGCGACGCTGAGCGGGACCGCCGCGGTGTCGATCAACATCGCGACCGGTGCCGTCCTGGCAGGCGGCGCCTTCACCACCCTCTTTACGCAGGATACGAATAACCTTTATGCATTCGAGCAAATTCCCCAGCCGGCTGGCGATCCGCAAGTGGGCGCCATCGTGGGAATCACGAAGGCCACGATGACGCAGTACGAGCTCACCCTGACCCAGGGGAACATCGAGACGTACGATTCCATGGCTGTATTTCCTGGCAACCCCGAGGAGCTTTGCTCGCAGCACTCGCAGGTCGGAGGGCCCGAGGACTATATCGAGCTCACGTGTTCCCCACTGTCGAGCACGTCGGCCACCATACTCGACTGCAACGAAACCCCGGGCGCGACTTGCTCGCTCACGGGCGGGCCGGGCACGCTGTTGGCGGCCGACGCCAACGGGGTCGTCTGGAACGAAGCCGCCGGCGACACCCTCGCCGTGGTCGGGCCGTCGCTGACCTCGCCGATGATCACCTCGCTCCCTGGCAACCCGAGCGTTCTCGCGATTGATGCGAACTACATTTATTGGTATGACAGCGCCGGAACATCGACTTTTTATCGGACGACTCGGGCACCGGTTAGTCAAGAGTTCACGACTGGACAGGTCCTGGCGGGAACGCTCGCGAACGCGCCGGTTCAACTCGCCGTCGACTCGAAGTACCTCTATTGGACCGACTCGATCGCCGGAACCGTGTCGAGAGTCTCGATCACGTCGGTGCCGGCCACCGCTTCGATCCTTGCGGAGAATCAATCCGCCCCGACCGGCATCGCCGTGGACAACGTCTCTCTTTACTGGATCAACAGCGGCAGCAACACCGTCATGAAACTCGCAAAACCGCAGTAAGCGGAGGCGGCACCGTCACGCCGCTGACTGGCACCGTTTGCCGCCTCGCCGCATGTCGGCGATCACGCCCGCGGCCTTGCGCCATGTCGACGCACGATCCGTCGCATGAGGTCGTGGAACAATTCGTGCCGGCCTCCTGCCCCGCCTGCTGGCCTGTAAGCTTGCGGCGGCCGTGGGCTGGGCGTCCGGCGTGACCTCGACGTCATGGGCCAGGAGGCGCGCCATGCACTCCGCAGGTGGAGACGGACGGGAGACCGAAAACCGCGGCGATGCTCCGCATGGCCCTCACTCGGTCCGTCGTTCGTCCGATCGTATCACTCCTTCACTCCCACTCCGGCAAGGCAGCGCTCGAATCGGGTGGAGCGTGGAGGGGCCCGAGTGCCAAGAAGCCCGCAGCACCGCGCGCTGCGTCGAGCGGCGCGCAAAGGAGTCGGCCTTGCTTTGTACCGGTTTGCAATTTGCAAAAAGAACGCTGAGCGCCTGCGCCGCGTTGTTGTCGAGAGGCAGCAGAGGCGATGACGAAATTGCAACAGATGGGGCGTCCGCGTCGGGACCGAGGTGGGGGACACCTGCTCTGCTCTCGTTCTAGAGGGCTGTCCTCCTGGCACGGTCAGTGCTTGTCCACGCATCGCTCTATCGTGAAACGCTGAAAGCTCTCATGCCGGAGAATCCCAATCGGGTCTTGATTGTAGGCGGCGGCTTTGCCGGTGTGACATTGGCGCAACGCCTCGAACGCGCGCTGCCTGAGACCACGGAAATCCTCGTCCTCAGCGCGGAGAATCATCTCGTCTTCACGCCCATGCTCCCGGAAGTGGTGGGGAGAGGGATTTCTCCTTTGGACGTCGTCGTGGCCGGTCGGCAATTGACCCGGCGGACGCGGTGGCTCGAGGCACGTGTCGACCGGATCGATCACCAGAACGGCGAAGCCCACTATCTCCGGAAAAACGGGACGGCGGGGTCGCTACGTTACGCCCACGCCGTGCTCGCTTGCGGATCGGCGGCCGATATGAAGGAGATTCCGGGCCTCGCGTCCCGGGGCTTTCCGCTGAAAGCCGTCGTCGACGCGCTCGTCATGGGCAACGAGCTCGTCGGCCGCTTCGAAGCGGCCGCGACGGAGCCCGATCCGCAGGTACGACAGCGCCTCCTGACGGTGGTCGTTCTCGGCGGAGGCTTCAGTGGCGTAGAGGTCGCTGGGCATATCGCGGATCTCATGCACGCCGCCCGGCGTTTCTACCCGGAATTGAAGAACGTTCGCCCTCGCATGGTCCTCTTGCAGAAAGGCGAACGCCTCGTGCCCGAGTTTCACCACGACTCCTTGTCCGAATTCACCCTTCAGAAGCTCCGCCAGAATGAAATCGACGTACGCCTGCAAGCGGCCGCCACGGTTGTCACGTCCACCGCGGTGCATTTGAGTTCCGGCGAGTGCATCGAGACGGCCATGATTGTCTCCACCGTCGGCACGACCACGCATCCACTCATCAAAAATCTCGGTCTCGGGCTGGAGAAAGGTCGGCTCAAGACCGAGCCCGACATGAGCGTGAAAGGCGCGACCAACCTGTGGGCCATCGGTGACTGCTCCCTCGTCCCCAACGCTTACGATGGGTTGCCGAGCCCCGCGACCGCGCAATTTGCGATCCAGCAAGCACGCCAACTGGCAAAAAACCTACAATGCGTCTCGAAAGGTGCCGCGACGAGGCCGTTTTCTTTTCGTCCGCGAGGGCTCCTCGCCTCGATCGGCCATCGTAACGCTGTCGCCATCGTCTACGGAGTCAAGATATCCGGATTCTTCGCTTGGTGGTTGTGGCGCGGCGTCTACTTGTGGAAGCTGCCGACGCTCCGTCGCAAGCTCGAAGTGGCCCTGAGCTGGGCTTGCAGCATTCCGTTTCCGCCGAACATCGTTCAGCTTGGCCTTTGCGAGGCGCGGCCGTCGGAACCAAAAAGCGAAGGTTCCGTCGTCGCGGCATGACCGTGAAAGGAGTCCCATGAACATCACGCTGGATGGCAAACGCGCGCTCGTGACCGGGGCAAATTCGGGACTCGGCGCCGCGATCACACAAAGTCTCGCCGGCGCCGGCGCGAAGGTCGCGATCAACTACGTGACCCATCCCGAGACCGCGGAAGCGCTCATGGGGGCCGTCAGACAAGCGCGCGGCCAAGCCATGGCGATCCAGGCCGATGTCTCCGAATCGAATGCGGTCGCCGATTTGTTCCGGCAACTTGACGCGGCGTGGGGCGGCGTCGACATTGTCATTAATAACGCTGGGATCGACGGCGCCCCAGCCTTGGGCTGGGAGGTCGATCTGCAAACATGGCGCAAAGTCATCGATGTGAACTTGTTTGGGGCCTTTTACTGCGCGCGTGAGGCCTTGAAGCGCATGGTGCCGCAGAAAAGCGGTGTCGTGCTCAACATCACTTCTGTGCACGAGGAAATCGCCTGGTCCGGCTACAGCGCCTACGCGGCGAGCAAGGCGGCCGTGGGCATGCTGACCAAGACCCTCGCCCAGGAGGCCGCTCCTCATGGGGTGCGCGTGCTCGCCGTGGCGCCCGGCGCCATCAAGACGCCAATCAATCGTGCCGTCTGGAGCGACCCCAAGAGCCTGCAAGATCTGCTGACGAAAATACCTCTGGGCCGCTTGGGAGACCCCGATGAGATCGCCCGCATGGTGGTCGTGCTCGTATCGGACGCCGCGTCATACGTGACCGGGCGCACGATCTTCGTAGACGGGGGGATGACCGACTATCCGGCGTTTTCTCACGGCGGCTGACCCGAGAATCGAACCCGAAAGAAAATCATTGCAAACACCAGGTCGTAACGCGCCCGGAGCTCCCGGCATCGAGCCGCGCTGGACGTCGAGCGCCAAGGACGGCATCGGCACAGCCTACAGCACCAGTGCTTGCCTTTGGTTTACGCTCAGCCACGGCATCGTCAACGAAGTCTACTACCCCCATGTCGACACGCCCAACACGCGCGACCTTCAGTTTCTCATTACGGACGGCGAAACGTTCTGTCACGAGGAGCGGCGCGATCTCGACCATGTGACCGAGACGCCGGAGCCGCAGGCGCTCCTTTACCGCCTCACCAATTCGGATCGCAAAGGGCGGTATCGCCTCGTCAAAGACGTCATCGGAGAGCCGCACTCATCCGTACTCCTGATGCATACGCGCCTCGAGGTGATGGACCCGAAGCTCCGCGGGAAGCTTCGCCTCTATGCGCTCCTGGCCCCGCACCTCAAAGGTACGGGAAAGCACAATTCGGCGGTCGTGTGCGATGTAGGAGGTCGCAAGTGCTTCCACGCGCAACGCGAGGATGTGCACATGGTCTTCGGTTGCACGCCGGATTTCACTCGCCGCTCGGTCGGCTACGTCGGGCGAAGCGACGGCTGGCAGGATTTGACCGGGAACTTCAAAATGGATTGGGAGTGGGCGCAGGCCGAGGACGGGAACATCGCCCTGACGGGCGAAATCGATGTCTCTCGGAGCCTCGAGTGCGTCGTGGCCGTCGCGTTCGGACGCAGCGTCCAAAGCGCTTCGAGCCGACTCTTGCAAGCTCTGGCCACCCCTTTCGCGCGGCAGCGCGAAAAATACATCGCCCAATGGCGACCGACCGTCCCTGACGTCAAGCTGAGCGCGCGCAGCCAGCGCGGCGCCGCGATGGATCGCGTCAGCCAGCTTGTGTTGCTGGCGCACGAAGACAAAACATTCCCTGGTGCGTTCGTGGCCTCCCTCAGCATTCCTTGGGGCGAGACGAAGGACGACAGTGACCGCGGCGGATACCATTTGGTGTGGACACGTGACATGGTCCAAACGGCCACGGCCCTGCTTGCTTGCGGACGCGCCGAATCACCGCTCCGCGCCTTGATTTGGCTGGCGTGCGTCCAAGGGGTCGACGGAAAATTGCCGCAAAATAGCGCCATCACGGGAGAACCCTATTGGACGGGGATTCAGCTCGATGAAGTGGCCGTACCCATCCTGCTCGCGTGGCGGTTGCAGCGGGCCGGCGCGCTTCGGCAGTTCGATCCCTTTACTCTCGTCTGTCGCGCCGCCGGTTACTTGATTCTGCACGGACCGGTCACCGCCCAGGAGCGCTGGGAGGAAAACGCCGGGTACTCGCCTTCGACCTTGGCCGCGATCATCGCCAGCCTGGCTTGTGCGGCGGAATTCGCGCGCGACCGCAAGAACGACATCTCGGCCGACTTTCTCCTCGTTTATGCCGATTGGCTTTCGTCGCGTCTCGAAGCGTGGACGGTCACCGATCGCGGTGATCTCATGGCAGGTAAGCCTCGCCACTACGTGCGCATCACACCGGCGGTTCCTGGGCAAGCCGACGGAACCGCGGATCCCAACACAGCCGTCATCCAGGTGGCGAACGGCGGCGGAGAGCGACTGGCGCGAAACGTCGTGAGCGGTGATTGCCTTCAGTTGGTCCGGCTCGGCGTGCGTGCGGCGAACGATCCGCTGATGGCCGACTCCGTGATGGTCATCGACCACGTTTTGAAACGCGACCTGCCACAAGGGCCGTGTTGGCGTCGCTACAATCACGATGGCTACGGGCAAAAGGACGACGGGAGCCCATTCGACGGGACGGGTGTTGGCCGGTCCTGGCCCATTCTCACGGGGGAGCGCGGTCACTACGAACTCGCGGCAGGCCGCGACCCCGAGCCCTTCATTGAAGCGATGGAAAAATTCGCAAATGCAGGCGGGATGTTGCCCGAGCAGCTTTGGGACACGGACGACCTGCCCGAAAAACATATGAAGCGCGGACGCCCGACGGGCTCTGCCATGCCCTTGTGCTGGGCACACGCCGAATACGCTTCTCTCGTCCGTAGTGCGCACGACCACGTGTGCTTTGATCGGATCGGCCCCGCTTATCAACGTTACGTCGTCAACACGACGAAAAGCTTTCACCAAATATGGAGTGCCCATCACCCGATCGTCCGCATCCCGACCGGACAAATCCTGCGCCTCGTCGTAGGGGTCGAGGCGACCGTCACGTGGTCGGCCGACGGTTGGGCGAACGTCCACAAGACGGCGACAACGCATGTCGACGGCCTGAGCGTGTGGTTCGTCGACCTTCCCACCGAAACGTGCTCAGACGGTCGTGTGATTGAATTCACTTTTTTCTGGAAGCAAGCCGAGCGGTGGGAGGGCAAAAACTACGCCGTCACGATCCACGACGCGTGACGAGCCTTCAGCACGTCCGGGACCTCATTGGCGCCGTCCCGCGGTGCGGGTGTTGGACAGGTCGTGGTCTTGTGCGGTCCGGTTCGAAATCTGGAGTGCGTGCTCGAACGGACACAAAGAAACCATCATGACGACGCCGGTCCATACCGCGCGCCGATAAGGTTAGTCCGCATGGCCGAACACTACGACGTCATCATCGTTGGCACCGGGGCAGGCGGCGGCACGCTGGCACACGAGTTGGCGCGCGCCGGAAAGAGGCTGCTGCTCCTCGAGCGCGGGGCGTTTCTTCCGCGCGAGAAGCAGAACTGGGACACGAAAGACGTGTTCCTCGAAAACCGGTACCACACGACCGAAATCTGGACGGACCATCGGGGGAAAGCCCTGCATCCCGGCACGGGGTACTGGGTCGGCGGCAACACGAAGGTGTACGGCGCGGCGATGTTCCGTCTGCGCCTGCGAGACTTCGAGGCGCTGAAGCACGAAGGCGGGGTGTCGCCGGAATGGCCCCTGAAATACGACGTTTTCGAGCCGTACTACACCCGCGCCGAGAAGCTTTTTGGCGTTCACGGAAGGAGCGGCGTCGATCCCACCGAGCCGCCCCGGAGCCAGGAGTACCCCTTTCCACCGGTTTCGAACGAGCCGCGGATGCAGGCGATTCAAGACGGCGTCGCGGCGCTCGGCTACCGCCCGTATCCGGTCCCCTTGGCACTCAAGCTCAGCGAAGGCGACCCGGTCCGCAGCGAGTGCATTCGTTGCGACACCTGTGACGGCTTTCCATGCCTCGTACACGCCAAAGCCGATGCGGAGGTCCAATGCATAAGGCCGGTGATGGACCTGCCCAATGTGACGTTGAGGACCCGCGCCAAGGTGACGAACATTGGCATCAACGCGACGGGCACCGCGGTGACCGGCGTCGAGGTAGAACTGGTCGAAGAATCGAGCGGTGCGACCACGACGGCCACGTTCACGTCGGACATCGTCGTACTTTCGTGTGGCGCCATCAATTCCGCCGCGCTCTTGCTGAGGTGCACGAGTGATCGGTTCCCCCGAGGGCTCGCCAACAGCTCGGACATGGTCGGACGGCACTTCATGTTCCACAATTCAGACGCGATCGTAGCCATGTCCACCCAAGAAAATCATGACCGGTACATGAAGACGTTCGGCATCAACGACTTCTACTTCGGCGAACCCGATTATCCTTACCCCATGGGAAGCATTCAACCGATCGGCTCGTTCAAACACGAGATGTTGAAGAGCGACGCGCCCGTTCTGACGCCCGGCTTCGCGCTGCAAATGGTCAAAGATCACGCCGTGCCCTGGTGGCTGATGACCGAAGATTTGCCGGACCCGAACAATCGCGTTCGAATCGCAGAGGGGTCGATCCGCCTCGAGTACACGCCCAACAATCAGGTTTCGTTCCAGCGCCTCAAAAGCAGATGGATCGACGTGCTCAAGCAAAGCGGCCACGCGCACAGGGCTTTCGATTGGCACGCCTATTTCAAGAAAGACATCAACATCGAAGGGGTCGGTCATCAAAATGGCACCTGCCGTTTTGGAATCGATCCCACGCAATCGGTGCTCGATCTCGACTGCCGTGCCCACGATCTCGACAACCTTTACGTCGTCGACGGCGCGTTCTTTCCGTCGTGCGGGGCCGTGAACCCTTCGCTGACCATCATTGCGAATGCCATTCGGGTGGCCGACCACCTGATTGAGCGGTTGGGCTAGTCCTGTCGCCTCCTCCGAGGACCCGGGCTCAGGTCGGCCTCGTCTATTCGGCCGGGCTGCTGCAAGGTTTGGCCTTGGTTACATTTCCGGCGGCGAGTCCCGTGTTTACGAACCCACGGGTCTACGCCCTCTCGAACGCCGAGTACGGCACGCTCTTCGTGCCGGAGACCGTCATGGCGGTCGTCGTCTCGCTTCTGGGCGACCGGATGGCGCGAGGCAGGAGCGCGCAAACCTTGCTCGCACTCGGTCTTGGCGCAGACCTGTTGTCGATGGCCTTGCTCATCGCAAGCCGGTTTGCGACCGGTGTCCACCCCACGGCCTTTGGGCTCTTGCTTGGCGCGACCGCACTCATGGGAGTCGGGTTCGGCATCATCGTTCCGGCGCTCAGTCGTTTCGCGACCGCGCTCTTTTCGGAGAAAGTCGACGCTGCGGTGCTCGCCCTCAACGCTTTGCTCGGCTTGGGAACGGCGCTCGCGCCGGTGCTCGTTGCAGTGTTCGTCGGCCTCGGCTTTTGGTGGGGTCTGCCCGTCGCCGTCGGCGGGCTGTTGGCGGCGCTCGTCGCGTGGGCACGATTCGTCCCCCTGCCGCGTGGAGGGGCTGAGGCTGCGCGGCCGGCGGGCGTCCAGCACGCAACTGGCTTTTGGCTCTTCTCGGCGTTCGCGCTCGTCTACGGCATCGTCGAAACGACAAACTCGACTTGGAGCATTCTCTATATGAAAGGAGTGCTTCACGCGACGCCAGGGCTTGCCGCCCTTGCCCTCACACTCTTTTGGGCGACGGCGACGGCGGGTCGCGTGCTCTTTGCCGGCGTCGAGCGATGGCTGTCGTCCCGCAACGTGTTTCGGCTGCTCCCGTGGGTGATCGGCGTCGCGTTCATTTTTTCTGCGCTGGTACCGTCGTCCTCGCCGCGCCTGGGTGCGGCCACGTTCGCCCTCGCGGGCCTCGGATGCTCAGCGCTTCTTCCTCTTGCCATCAGCCTTGGCCGTCAGCACGCGACGCCTGGCAAGGTGATCGCCGCCTATCAGGTCGGGTTTGGTTTGGCAGCTTTCGGAATCGGTCCACTCCACGACCCAGTCGGCCTGAGCTTGCGTGTACTATTCGGCGGCGGAGCTGCGCTCGCGATGGCTCTCGCGGTGCTGTCCGAGGTGATTGTCCGGGGCGCTTTTGGAAGGACGACCAGGGTCAAGCCATGACCTGATGCCGCCGACACGGCTCGGTCGAGGTCAATCGCTCGATCGTCGCCGGGCGGCGTTGCGATGAGATGTGTGCGCGGCGCGGACCGCACCGCGGCATCGCCTACCGCCTGTCGACGGACCGGCAGCGGCGCAGACGCTCATGGGCGGGTCTTTGAGACGGGCTCCGTCCCGTGAGCGTTTGTTTTGGCGCCGCCCGCCGGTGGCCGTTCACGGCCCCTTTGGCTTCACGGCGTCTTTCACGGCGTGTTTGAATTCTTCCACCGCCCCTTTCAATCTGCCTTTGGCCTCGTCGGCTTGACCCTCGCTCTCGAGCTCCTTGTCGCCCGAAAGCACGCCCGCTGCTTGCTTGATCTTGCCTTTGACCTTGTCGATGATTTCGCCCATTGTTTCTCTCCCTGTCGGATGGTGGATGCCGCGTTTCTGAAGTCGTTCCACGCGGAATTCGCTCGCTGACGCCCGTCTACTTGCAAGTTCGGAGCCGCAAGTTCCGGGGTCGCGAGTTCCAATCCAAGTGAAGGGTCACGTTCCGCGAAGCGGCCCGATCAGCCGCCCAAAATCGAGGATCACGCTCCGCGACGTACCCCGATGAGTCGCCGGGCGTCCCCTCGCCGTTCGATCGACTCGGTCGCCCGCTGCGCGGCGCCCTCCATGGCGGTCGCCAGCGCGAAGTCGAGTGCGCTGACGCCGCCTGCATCGTCGGTCGTGAGGTCCACGACCACGCGATTGAAGGCATTGAACCACTCGGGATGATGATCCTCCTTTTGAGCGATGAGTGCGCAGGTTGTCATAAAGCCAAATGCGCATGAGAAATCATCGAACTCGTAATCACGATGCAATTTGCCAGCACGGAGCGACCAGCCGGGCAGGCTCTGCAGTCCGGCATTGACTTCGGCATCGGTCAGCTTGGATGGCTTCATGGCCGACAGGTGAAGGCAGAGTTCGTGCCGATAAGTCTTGGACGCGCATGGGCCGCCCTCGCGGTCCGTGTCTCATGAGCTGCCGGCGCGATGGGAGGGCCCCTGACCCGCGCGCAGCAGCGGCGGCGGCGTGGACCTCGTCTTGCACGAAGACCATGGCCATGAGCCACCCGACCTTCACGCACGGGGAGATGACGGTCAGCTACAAGATGCATCGGCACCGGGCGCATGGCGCTGCCGCATTCGTTCCCGGCACCGACGGGATTGAGGTCGTCGAAATTCAGCCTGGGACGTTGTCGCTCGACAACGTACCGATCCGCTACCAGCCCGTCGTGGAGGCGTTGCATTCTTACTTGTTCGGGACGACATCTGATTTGAAGGGGCCGCCGTAGCCACCATCAGGAGTCGGCCCGGCAAACGCTCGCACTCGCCCCGGTCGGTGGCTTATTTCGGCGTAGGGGCTCTTCGCGACGACAGAAAAGAAACCAGTCGTTCGAGTTCCTGGGGCGCGAGGGTCCCCGCGAACCCCGGCAGGTTGGTTCCGCCGTTCGAGATGCGGATGGCGAGGTCCTCACGCGTGAGAAGATCGCCGATGTAGGTCAAGTTCGGTCCGCGCCGCCCACCGTTCCCCGCGATGAGGTGGCAGGCGAGGCACCCCTTGTCATGAAAGAGCCGCGCGCCTTCCGCCACCGGGCCTTCGGCCGCGCCGACGAGCTCCGCCGTGAGCGGAGGCGCGTCGAAATTGGGCGACCACGGCGAGCGCGCGCCGAGAATCCAGAACGCCCCGACCATGACCACCGTCACGACCACCAGCCCAATCGCCCACGGGCGTCGGCGTGCGCTTCGCTCACCCTTGTTCGAAAGGAGTGGGGCCGACAGGAGCAACCCGCCAATGGCGAGCGGCGAAAGAAGAATGATGGCGGTCTCGAGCTTCGGCGGCGCGAGCGCGAGCACGGCGAAATACCAAAGCAAGTACCAGTCGGGCCGTGGGTCCGCCGAGATGAGACTCGGGTCGGGCGGAGCGCCGATCTTGGGAGGGCCGACGATGATCGCGAGCAAAAGGATGCCGATGGCCATCGCGACACCGAACAGGACGTCGCGCCAGGCCGCGTCGGGCCAAAAGGGAACGCCGTCTTTCGCAAGGTGCGCCTCGTAGCGCTTCCGATAGGTTTTCGGGTCGACGAGATCGCCGGGCGTTGGCGGCTCGGAGATCCCGTGCCGTACGACGAGGAGCAGGTGGAGGCCGATTCCCGCGAAGATGACGGCAGGGATGAGAAATACGTGGATGGCAAAAAAGCGACTGAGCGTCGCCCCGCCCACCGTGTCGCCGCCGAGGATGAAGCGCGCAACGCGCTCGCCGATCACAGGGAGGCGCCCCGCCTGCTCTGCGCCGACGACGACCGACCAGGTCGCGTTTTGATCCCAGCGAAGGAGCTGACCGGTGAATCCCATGCCGAGGGTCAAGACGAGGAGCAAGACGCCCGATAGCCAGTTCATCTCGCGCGGGAACTTGTACGACCCCGAGAGAAAAACTTGCCCCATGTGGATGCCCACCATCAGCACCATCGCGGAAGCGCCGTAGTAATGGAGCCCGCGGAGGACCCGGCCGAACGGAGCGCTGTTCGTGATAAAGAGCAGGGTCTCGTACGCCTGCGAGGACGAAGCGATGTACGAGAATGCGAGCGTCATTCCGCTCAAGACTTGGATGACGAACGCAAACAGTGTGGCGCTTCCGAACACGTACCACCAGCGCGCGCCGCGGGGCACACGGTGCTCGAGCAGCGGTCCGACGAGGGACGAAATGCCGATGCGGTCGTCGACCGTCTCCCACGTCTTTCTGAGGAGGCGCTTGATCATCGTCAGCCGATCGGGATTGGATCCGTTCGGATCTGCACTTCGCCGTTCTGGATCCGGACGGGATAGCGCGTGAGGGGGTGAGGCGGTGGACCGGCGGCGACGCGACCGTCCTCGTAGTACACGCCTCCGTGGCAAGGGCACATAAAGAGGCGTGCCTCCTTGAGCCACCGCACCGGGCAGCCCAGGTGGGCGCAGTTGACCGAGAACGCGACGAACTCACGCTCGTCCACACGCCGCAGCCACGCGGAGGTCTTTGCGGTGACGCCCGCCCACGGAAGGGGGGTCGAGTCGATGAATGCGACGTTTACGGTCTCGCCCACGATGAAGCCATCGACCTTGCCGACCGATCGCCACACGAGCGGGGGGGCGCGAAAAAGCGGCGCGACGACGAATCCGATGCCAGGGACCGAAATCGCGGCGCCGCAAGCGACGCCGAGGCCGAGGCTCATTTTGCCGAGGAGCTGGCGGCGGGCGATTTCGTGAGCACTCGCGGGCGGCCCTTCGACCTGCCGGGGGTTGTCGTCGTCCCGTTTCTCATGGGTCATGGCGCATCTCTCCAATCCAGCCGACGAGCGACACGACGACGATCAGGCCGCCCGCAGCGAGAAGAGCGGGAGACGTCACGATTCCCCACATGAGAAACGTGATGCCGAACGCCATCGATGCGGGGAAATAGGTAGGCCGCGGCATCGAGGTGGCCTTGGACGGGCTCGAGTCGCCGTGAACCTCCGGCTCCGGAATCTCGAACTCGGAGGTCATGACGCGCTTTCCACGGCCTTTGGCAGGGGGCGCTCCTCGCCGTAGTAGCGGCCCAGCGTTGCGAGGATTGCGCATGCGTAGACGAGGCACGCCGGCACCCACATCATCAGGCCGCCAATTTCTTGATCGGCCCGACACGAGAGGCCCCAGCCGTCGCGCAAGAGGGGAAGAATGCCGAGCGAATCGACGGGGTGCACGTACGCGCTGCAGACTTCGACCGGCGAGAAGGTTACCAGAATACCGAGAATGGTGCACGCGACGCAGGCGGCGAAGAGGTAGAGAATGGCCGAGAAGGGCGGGAAACGATCCGCGAGGCAAGGCGCGAGGACCGGTCGCCAGAACGCGAGTCCGAGTCCGAGGAGTGACGCGATCTGAAGCGTTTGCACCGTAGGGCTGACCGCCGCGAGGTTGCAGAGCGCCGGCGCATGCCAGAGCCACATCGCGCCGACGCCCGCAGCCCAAGGGCCCAAATACCCGAATGGCCCTCGATGACGGGGTGGCGTCGCCGGCGCGCCGCGCTTGCGAGGCAATCCCAGAAGAACGAGCGGCGGAGCGGCCAGTAAGAGGAGCAGGTGCTGGAGCATGTGTGCGCTGAACAGGTATCCCCGAGCGAGAACGCCGACCGGAGAGGCGAGCGCCCCAAAGAAGGTCGCGACCGCCAGACCGAAGAACACCGCCCTCGCTTCGAGATGACGGCGAAAGCGAACTCCGTACACGCCGAGCGCGATGATGCATGCGAGCGAGACGGGCAGTCCGGGATCCCAAGCCGAAAGGAGAAGTCCCCGCGTCGTCATAGGGCGTTTCTCACGTAGACGATCGTGAACACGGCGACCCACACGACGTCGACGAAGTGCCAATAGAGGCCGACCGCACGGAGCGCCCGCGAAGACCCGGCGCCGAAGCCGCGCGCAAAAGCGAAGCCCACGAGGAAGGCCATCGCGGCGAGCCCCAGCGCGACGTGGAGCCCGTGAAAACCGGTCAAAGTGAAAAAGGTCGACGTGAATAGACTGGTGTCGACCGCGAACCCGCGATCGAGGAGCTTGGCGTATTCGCTCGCCTGCCCCCCCAGAAATACGAGGCCGAGCACGAACGTCGTCATCAACCACGCCCGGCATGCGCTCGTCTGGCCGCGCTCGAGGCTTCTCTCCGAGAGAAAAAATGTGACGCTGCTGGCGAGCAAGCATGCGGTAAAGACGCTGGTCGCCTGGAGATCGAGTGCCGCCGCAGCGGCCGTCGTCGACAGGTTGAAGAAGACGAACGAGAGGATGAGGACGGCGAAGAACGCCGCCTCCGAGACGATGAGGGCCCAGACGGCGACGACGGTCTTGTCGGGTACGCGGCTCTCCGTTGCCGAAATGAGCGGCGGCGCCGTCTCGGGCCACGCGCCATCCCGCAGCGGACGCCTGCTCCGTACCTGGGGAATGCGATCGAAGTTGTGGGCGTTCGGCGGCGACGTCGTTGCCCATTCGAGCGTCCATCCGTTCCAGGGGTTGTCCCCGGCGACCCTTCCGCGACGCAAGCTCATCGCCATGTTGATTGCAAAGACGACGACCGACACGCCCATCGTGAACGCGCCGACCGTCGAGGCCATGTTGAGCGCGCCCCACCCGGGAAGATCCGGGTAGGTAAACACCCGGCGCGGCATGCCCATGATGCCCAAAAAATGCTGCACGAAGAACGTCAAGTTGAAGCCCAACACCGTGAGCCAGAAGTGGGCCCTCCCCAACCTCTCGTCGAGGAGGCGGCCGGTCATTTTGGGAAACCAGTAGTAAGTCCCCGCGAAGATTGCGAAGGCCGTGCCCCCGAAGAGGACGTAATGAAAGTGCGCGACGAGGTAATAGGTGTCCGTGACCTGCCAATCGATCGGTGCGGCGGCGAACGTGATGCCGCTCAGGCCCCCGATGACGAATTCCAGCAGGAATGCCGTTGCGAACATCATTGCCGTGGTGAACCGGAGCGAGCCGCCCCACATCGTCGCGATCCAGTTGAAAATCTTGACGCCCGTCGGCACGGCGATGGCCATGCTCCCGATCGCGAACGCGAGGTCCGCCCTGTGCCCTAGCCCGACCGCGAACATGTGGTGTGCCCAGACGCCGAAACTCAAGATCGCGATGGCCACTGTCGAAGCGGCGACGAACTCGTAGCCAAAGATGGGCTTGCCTGAGAAAACGGGAATGACTTCCGAAATGATCCCGAACGCAGGGAGAGCCATGATGTAGACTTCGGGGTGACCGAAGGTCCAAAAGAAGTGCTGCCACAAGATCGGCGACCCGCCTCCGTGGGCCTGGAAAAAGTGAGCATCCAGGCGGCGGTCGACGAGGAGCATCGCGAGCGAGGCGTTGAGGACCGGCAGCGCGAGGATGATGAGTATCGCGGTAACGAACGTCATCCACACGAAGAGCGGCAACCGCCGGATGGTCAGGCCGGGAGCGCGCAACGTGATGACGGTGGCGACGAGATTGATCGCCCCACTGACCGACCCGATCCCGAGGACGAGGAGTGCCAGGATCCAGTAGTCGGTTCCCGTCGTGGAGCTGTAGGGCGTCTCGCTGAGCGGCGCGTAGCTGAACCACCCCGCCGAGGGCGCGCCTCCGGCGAGGGGACTGAAGTGAAGGAGCAGGCCCCCGAACGGAAAGAGCCAGTAGCTGAACGCGTTCAGCCGCGGAAACGCCATGTCGCGCGCACCGATCATGAGCGGAACGAGGTAGTTTGCCAGCCCGACCAAAGCCGGCATGACGACGAGGAAAATCATCGTCGTCCCGTGCATCGTGAAGATCTGGTTGTAGACGTCCGGTGACAGGAAGTGCGCGCCCGGGCGTGCGAGCTGGACGCGAATGAGCAGTGCCTCGACTCCGCCGACGGCGAAGAAGACGAGCGATGTGAGAAGGTAAAGAATGCCGATGCGCTTGTGATCGACCGTGGCGACCCAGGCCAACGCGTCAAGCACGTCCTCGTGCGGGTGGCCGCCCGGCACGCGGGTGATCTCGGAACTCGCAGCGGTCATCGGAGCGTCTCGAAATAGGCGACGAGATCGTCGACCTGAGCTTCGGTCAGCTGCGCGTTCGGCATGTGGCACCCTACCTTGATTTCTTGCGGATTTTCGAGCCAGCGGGTGAGGGCGGCGGGCGTGTTGGCCGAGACCCCGGCCCCGAGGGTCGTGCGCTCCGCCAGGTGCGTTAGGTCGGGAGCGAACCGGGCGTTCTCTCCGGTACCACCGATGGCATGGCACGTGACGCACGTCATGGCGCCGAATAGCGTCGCGCCGCGCGACGCCCTCTCTTCGTTCGGGGGAATCGCCGGGGCGAGCTGGTGACGCTCCCAGTCCGCGAACCTCTCGGGCGTCTCCGCAACGACGAGGATGCGCATCCACGCGTGCTGAACGCCGCAGAACTCCGCGCACGTGCCCGCATAGACGCCCGGCCGGTCCGCCTGCATCCAGAGGCTCGTCGGCCGTCCGGGCGTTGCGTCCATCTTGCGTCCGAGCTCGGGGACCCAAAAGTCGTGGACGACGTCCGCCGATTCGAGGCGAACGACGAGCGGCTGACCCACAGGGATGTGGATTTCATTCGCTGTGATGGCTCCGGACGGGTACCTCGCCTCCCACCACCATTGGTGGGCGATGATGAGGACGTCCGGGTCCCGATCGATCGTGGGGTCCGACACGTTCATCGCCCGCACCGTGAGCACGAGCAGCCAAGCGAGGATGAGGACCGGGGCGATCGTCCAGCCGATCTCGAGACCCCTGTGGCCTTCCGCCTGCTGCGGCTCTCGCGTGCGGTTTGAGCGAAAGCGTATCACGCAATAGAAGACGAGAACCGCCACAAGAAGGAAGACGGCGAGGCAAATGAAGAGCGCGCTTGCGAAGAGGTCCGCAATGGCGGCCGCTTGCGGCGACTGCGGATTGAACGGCCCGAAGGCAATGCCTTCGAATGCGTCGGCCTTCACGCCGCAACGCTATCCGTGACGGGGTGGTACAGCAATCCTTCGAATGCGTCGGCCCTCACGCCGCAACGCTATCCATGTCGAGGTGGTACAGCAATCCTTCGAATGCGCAGGCCCTCACGCCCCAACGCGATTCGTGACGGGGTCCTACAGCCATGCCCGCCACCCAAGCGATCGGCTCGCCGGACGAGGCCGCTAGAGGTCCTCGCCCACGACGTCCGCCAGCCGTTTCGCCCATGCGTGCACTTCGACACGATGTACCATCCGCTCCGTGCATCGGGTTCTCCCTTCGCGTTGCCCGGCCCACCGCTCCCCGGCCCACCGCTCCCCGGCCCACCGCTCCCCGGCCCACCGCTCCCCGGCCCACCGCTCCCCGGCCCACCGCTCTGGGAAAGGCGATGATGCGGATCTTCTCGACCGCCGCAATCGTCGTCGCGCTCGTCATGGCGCCAAGCTGGGCCTCGGCACAAGGAGAGGAGCCGACGAAGTGGGAGCAGCTCTTTTTCCCCTTTCCGATCGTGGGCGCTCCACCCCAGCTCGAGCAACAAGTGCAGGTCTTCAACAGCTACTTTCACGGACACGCCGGAACCGGCGATGTACCGTCCGCCGAGCTCGCCTACATCGCCGCGCCGCATTGGGGCTTGGTGGCGACCGTGCCCTTCCAGATTGGGTTGGGCGAGCAGCCCACCGGATTCGAGGACGCTTCGCTCCTCGTCCAATGGCTGGCCGCGGGGTCGATCAAGCTCGACGACATGCTCTCGGCCGGGATGATGGTGACCTTCCCGATCGGGCGCGGTGACTTGGGCAGCGGAGACTACTTCGTCGGCCCGTTCGTGTATGGCGCGCAGCGCTTCTTCCACCGCTTGATCGTCGAGGGCAACGTCACGACCCTCCTGCCTGTCGTGCACGGCGCATCGACTCGGCAAATTCTCGGGACGGCGCTCGTAGCCGTGCTGCTCACCCCCCTGCGGTTCTCGTTCCCCGTCTACGCGCAGGTCGAGGTGAACAGCACAACGTACCTTGGCGGGACGGCGGCGCTGCCGCCCGGTGCCGCGCGAAGCCCAGCCGAGACCGTGTTCGTGGCGCCCGAGGTGTTTCTCGGGCCGTTCAAGTCGCCCATCAGCGACGGCACCCGCATCGCGGCCGGTGTGTCGTTCAACGCCGTCGGCGATTCGGTCCACGCGCAGACGTACACACTCACCGCCGCCTTCGACCTTCCGAATCCCTACGGATATTGAAGGAGCATTCACCCTCGTCCGAAAGACCGCGCGAGTCCGCGTGCTCGGAATCGGGACGGCGCCCCGACGGATCGCCCGGCGCCAGTTGTCTGTTATAAAGGACAATACGTTGCATGCGGGACACGACGCATGTATCGTCGTCCGCGATGCCCGCCGTCCAGCTCACCCTCGACACCCCCGAGCTCGCCAAGCACTACGACGCTGTCAGCGCCGATCGCCAGTTCAAGGCGGGCCGCAAGCTCGTCGAGCGACTGGCCATCGGGCCGGGCGAGCGCGCCCTCGACATCGGCGCCGGCACGGGCCTTCTGGCCCGGTATGTGTCCGAGCGCGTCGGCCCCGAGGGCTTTGTCACCGGCCTCGATCCGCTTGCGCACCGCATCGCCCTCGCGAACGCGCGGGCCAAGCCGAACCTCACGTTCCGCGTCGGGACAGCCGACGATCTCAGCGCCTATTCGGACGCGAGCTTCGACGTCGTCTACCTGAACGCCGTCTTTCACTGGCTGCCCGACCAGCGCCGCGCCCTCGCGGAGTTTTATCGCGTGCTCAAGCCGGGCGGGCGAGTCGGCATCACGACCGGCTCGAAAGACCACACGAACTCGTTGCAACGAATCCGTAGAGAAGTGCTTTCCCGCGAACCGTACAGCCGCTATCCCGACGCGCAAGACGGTGTCGCCCATCGCGTCAACGCCGACGAACTCCGACGGCTTCTGACCGAATCGGGATTCGAGGTGACCACGATCGATCTCGAGCCGAACGCGGCCTCCTACCCAACGGCGGCGGCGGCGATCGAGTTTTCGCAGGCGAGCTCGTTCGGCAACTTCTTGTCGCAGTTGCCCGCGGAGCTTCGCGCTCGTGCGCGCGCAGAAATCGAAGCGGAGCTTGAGCGGCTCCGGACTCCGGACGGGATCCGGACCGATGGCGCCCGGATCATCGCGCTGGCGCGCAAGCCGCCGGCGGCCTGACCTTCTGCGCGGGACGGCAACACCCCGCTTCGAGTCCCGCTCGTTCTCGCCCCGGTCGCCGCGTCTCGGGGCGGTGGCCGCGCCGCACCCTCCCGAGCTCCGTGGGTGTCGGGTCGCGACGCCCCTCGGCGGTCAGGGCACGCTCAACCATCGGAGGTATTCGCCGTCGGCGTATGCGGTCTCGCTCGTCGCGCCGTGCGAAAGCACCTCGTAACGCGTGTAGCGAGGGCGACGGCCGATCGCCGCGAGGGCCGCGACCGCGCTATCCGCTTCCGACACGGGAACGCGCTCGTCGTCGCGGCCGTGAATCACCCAGATTGGAACGGGAGGAAGGGCCCTCGCGAGTTCCTCGGCCGTCGTCGCCGGAGGCAGACGCGCCGCGATGGGCGAGAGGCGAAGGACGCGTGCGGGGTGGTGCAGCGCGAACGCCCAGGCGCCCCGACCCCCCATGCTGAAGCCCGTGACGACGGCGCGTTCGCTCCCGAGCGCGTCGACGAGCGACGCGAGCGGCTCGACCCAGTCGACCCAGCGCTCTCCCGGCGGGCACTGCGGGACGGCCATCCGGATGCGCGCGATCTCCGGCCGCCCGGCAACGTGAGGGAGCCCATATCGCAGCGCGCTCCAGCCGTCGACCCCGCGCTCCCCGGAGCCATGCAGGAAGAGGACGAGCGGCGACGCAGGTCCGAGCGCCTGGGCTTCGGGCTCCTGGACGAGAACGGGCAAACCGTCGAAATCGAAGCGCCGGAACACGTGACCCAGCGTAGCGCGCTTGACGTCCACGTCGCCGCTCGGCGCGCCGCCAGCTTCAAGGACGCTTCGACCAAGAGGCGCAGCGGGGCCGACGTAGGGGCCCCTCGATCGTTTTTCTGGTCCTTGTAACCAACGAGAATCAATGGTTCCAACGCACTTCGAAGGCAGGTGCGCCCTGCGATCGCGCTCCGCATCGCCCGTCGGCTGTGCGGAGCGGGAGGCGGCCACGCCGATGTCTATTATGACAGACGCGAATGATGTGCCTCCCCCGAACGGGCGCGCGCCGGCCCCATCTCCGGCGGGTTGTCCCTTCCGAAATCGCGTTTGCGCCGTTGCACGGGCAGCTTCGGGCGCGATGTTTGGCTGTCACGGAACGCGCGCAAACCCCCGCGAACGTCGCTGCTTGCCCAGGTGCGACCCGCGAGCGAGTAACACTTCATCCTCCGTCCCGGAGCACGGTCGTCGGCATGCTCGCCATGGCTCGCCATGCAGCGGTCCTGTCGGTGCGCCCACCGACTGGCGTGGCCCTGGAACTCTTCCGGCCCGGCTGATCCCCTAACATCGGCTTTTGGTTGGGGCGAGCGTTCTGGGCTTCGGTGCGCCGGGAGCCCGTGATCGCCGAGCTCCCAAGTCTGGGTGGATCCGTTTGGCCCGAGCGTGATGGCCGGGATCTTCGAGGTCACCCTCTGGTGCGAGCACACACAATGGGACGGTGGGACCCGGTTTGCGCGCGGGGTACCGCCGACCGTGGTGCAGTGGGTTCGCTCACGCCTCGACGACGGCCTTGAGCTTGGCGAGCCCTTTCTCGAAGTCCTTGCCGATCATGGCGTCGAAGAAAAGCTTGCCCAGGATGGCGAGCAACGCGTTGCGTTTTCCGGACATCGCCCAGCTCACCCGGGTCGCGTTCCCTTCGGGGTCGAAGCGGAAAACGGACTTGTTGTTTGCTTTGAATGGCTTGACGAAGTTGAGATCGATGTCGATGCGGTGGGGTGTCGCACTCGTGATGACCATCGATCCTTCGCCGGACTTTTTTCCCGCCCAGGAATAGCGTGCGCCGACGCCCTTTTCGGCGCCGCCGTATGTGCGCGTCAAGTTGTTGTCGAGACCTTCCCACGGAGACCACTTCGTCCAGGCATGAAAGTCATCGACGAGGGCGTGAACGGCTTCGGGCGGCGAAGCGACGGTGATCGATCGTACGTGTTCGAACGAAGGCATGGCGCGAACGTTAGCCGGTCGGCGCTCCCACAGTCACCATGACATGTCATCAGCGAGTCGATCGCGACCCACCGCGCTCTCGCAGGGCCGCGTCGAGGGTCGCGGACGCCCGGTCGGCAGCGCCGGGTCCCCGGCGAGGCGGCGTTCGACGTCCTTCTCGGCCCATGGCGACGGGTCGTTCGACTGGCCGATCGTCTACGCGACCGGGACTTCTCGAATTCGTTACGCAGGGCGCCGGCGCCACATGCCTGCTGAACACATTCACGGCGACCGGTACGGGTGTCCCGAACGACGGGGGCGCAGCGTCCGACGCTGGCGACTCTGCGGCGTCGAGTGACGTGCCCCCAAAGCCAATGCTCGCCCGGCTCTCGAGAACCGGGCAAAGATCATCGGCACCCGCACGGGGTGCCTTGCGGCGGCGGGGGCGTTCGTCGCATTTCGGCCAAACATTCTGCCAACCATGTTGGCCAAACATTTCGGCCCTACGTCCAATGAGGCAGCGAGGCCAGAGACTTGCATCGAGCTCGGCCATGCGCCGCGCCCTCGCCGTCACGGGTCTTCTTGTGCTGATCGCACGAGAAGCGCAGGCGCAGGTTGGGGCGGGGCAGTCGGCTCGAATCGCGTCGATGTCGGCCGACATGGGGGTGCAGGCGACCCTCGACACAACCTATCTCCTCGCTCTTTGCATGGCGCAGTTGGCTGCCGCGGGGAGCGCGCCGAGTCAGGGTGATATTGACGAGGCCACCCGGGCGTACTTTGCCCATGGTGCTGCTTATTTCACGAACGGCGCGGCGGCGACGGGTGTGCCGACCAGCGGTCCGGGTGCGGCCTACTTCACGAACGGGGCTGAGGTCACGGCTTACTCGCCTTCGGCTGTCACTGAAGCTCCCGAGGCAGCCGGCGCGGGTGTGGCCACGTTGGCGGGCGATCGGTACGAGCAGGACGCGGGCTCGGAAGACGCTGCGGCGACCCCATCGGACGTTGTCGCGACAGAGGGAGGGCCGGCCGCGATGCAACCGGCGCCGCCAGCGGCGGTGCAGGCCGAACCGACCTCGACGGGACCGACATGCTCGCCGATGGAAATCGAGGCGGCCATGGCGATTTCCCGGCAGTTTGCGGCCGTTGCCCCGTCGCCGGCCTCCGCGGCGCCATGCACGCCGTCGCCTGTTTCCACGTTCGTCCCGTCACGCGCCCAGACAGCCCCGACATTCGCGCCCGCGTCCAACTCAAGCGTAGGTCCGGTCGGCCCGACGTCCAGCGGCGACCGGCCTTCGCTCTTCTCCCGCCTCGCGTTCGCCTTGAGCGGCGCCTTCTTCGGCGGGCTCGCCGTCGCCCTCTGGTTGCGCCCCAGGCCCATGCGCGTCGCTCGACCCCGCTGACAGCTTGGAGCCCACGGGCTCACTTCGTCATGGAATCTCAGGCGACGACGCCGCACACACGCCAACGCCGTCCAGCGCCGTCCAACATCGGCCATGGCGTTCACTGGCAAACTGGTCCTCGAGCGCATGCGCGTGCGGTGATCGTCTCCAACTTTCGCTGGCGCCCAGGTGTTCGAGATCAGGGTCAGAGAGGGCTGGGTTGGCGGCCGCCGGCCCGAGCTCTGGCGGGTGCGACGACCGACGTGCCAGCCATTCGCTCGAACCGAGCGGGTGTTCCGATGGGACGCGGTGCCAGCCGTCCCCATGTCCGCGGGCCACCAAGATCGCACATTCGGAGCCGCCCAACGGGGCCCGAGAGCCAACCAGACGCCCTTCTTCAAAGGCAGTTTGGCCCCCCAACTGCGCCGTCGGACGGCCAACCGGACACCCTTCTTCAAAGGCAGTTTGGCCCCCCAGCTGCGCCATCGAACGACCAACATGCCGACGCACGAACCAGCGAGCGACGATTCGGTCCGTATCAAAGCCCCGAATCGTGACCTTCCACAGGGGGGCCCTTGTTTCGTCCTCCGCAGCATTTGCCGGCGGCTCCGCGACGAGTTCGAAGGACACGCGCCCGTCGTCTCCGATCGTCGACATGCTGGCGAGGCTCTCCTGAACTTTCGAGCTCCTGGATTCGCAGACCATCAAGGCCTCCATAACGAAACACCTGGCAACCGGGTCGCTACGGGTGAGCCCTCGCTCGTCCTGCCGGTCTCCATCGGGAACACCGCAAGTTCCGAGCCGCCAAGTGCGATGCGCTCAAGACTTCCCAAGCGAGTCGCGAACCGTCGCGCCGGTCGCCCGAGGCGACGGGTCGTAGGGACATTCTCGGGTCGAAGCCGCGTGTTCTCGCCGTCCGATCGAATGGCGCGGGAGCCCCGGCGAAGAATCCTGCGCAGCCGCGCACATCGTGCGCGCTCGGAATGGATTCGCGGGTGCGCTGCATGCTCCATGGGACAGGAGGGCGCGAGCCGACTCACGCCCAGCTGACGGAGCGCTTATCGCGGTCGAGCTCGGGCCGGCAACCGAATCGATCGTCGTCGCCGTCACGAACGAGGGCTCGGCGTCGGCCATGGACCGCGGGAAGGCGAAATGCGTGTCGCGTTCTGACTTATTTGAGGTCGGCAAATGGCCAATTCAGCTGGGTGCGCCGCTGCGCCCTGCCTTTCAAAGCTTTGCGAGGGCTCGCTTCAAATCAAGCAACGAGACCGAATCCTCGATCGTCCCGTCGCCGTCGCATGTCGGGCAGCCCAGCATGGGATCGCCTGGAACGGGCCCCCCTCGCGCCGAGGGGGGCGGTGGCGGCGGGATTTGGCAATCGGGGCACGGCTTCTCGACGATCACGCGCCATTCCGTTTCGCTCATGCCCTAGAGTTTCAACCGGCCGGGGTGCGCGTCAAGGTGGGCTCACAGCGCGAGCCCGCCGCGATCGGTTCGGGAGCGTCAGGCGCAATGCGTTCGCTGGCGTCGATCAAGGTAGAGGCCCGTCTCCGCTCGCGCGCGCTGACAACAGGCCTGGCGGACGAACGCGCGAAGCGGGGCCGAGCCGTACCGCATGGCGGCCTCAGCACGCAACGACGGAGGCGATCATGAGAACGGCCGGCCATGCCAGTCCCTACTGCGGTATCGGAACGGGCCAGCCCCAGTCGCAAGCGATCCCGGGCGGGTTACCGGCGGTGGTCACCGAGGGCGGGACCGCAAAATTTGCCCCTGAGCTCCCGAACGTCACGGTCGTAAAGTCGTCCGAAAGAACGTTCGCCGCCGTAACACCCTCAATCAAGACGTTGTCCAACGTCACGTGCGTCGTGTGAGCGGCGTCGTACCCCTCGAGCGTAACGATCGGCGTGACCGGTCCGTCCGGCGCCGAGCCGAAAATCGAATCGAGGTTTCTTACGGTGATATCTTTGAAGTAAGGAATCAGCGGGGGCGTCGTCGTCTTGGCCGAATAATGAGGATTGACCATCAACGGATTGACGATGTCCCGAGTGCAAATGTCGTGAAATGTGACATTTTGCACGATGCCTCCGCGATAGGTATCGGACTTCACGCGCACGCCGTTGACGTCCGAACCAGGAGCTCCGCCGGTCGCCCGCGTGTCGGCGTCGATCGTGATGTCGTAGATGTCGACGTCCTGAACCCCGATCGATGTCGTCGTGGAGGCCGCTGTGTCGGTCGTCGTCAGGCCGGGAATGCCTTGCGTCTCGCTGCCGATGGACATCCCGTGACCGGTCCCGAAGTGATTGTGGGCCACGACGACGTTCCCGACTCCGTAGTGCCCTTTGAGGACGATGTCGTCGTCTCCGTTGCTGATCATGTTGCAAACGACCGCCCCGTTGGTCGCGAGGTACCCCTCACCGGGGTCGATTCCGTCCGTATTGCGCGCGTTGATCGGTGGCACCGACTTGTCCGACGGCGTCAGAATCGTATTTCCCCAGATGTTGAATCCGTTGCTGGCGAATTTAATGTGAAATTTGGGTGAGTTGTGAAGGGTCAACCCGGTCACGATCAAGTTCGACGTCGTCTTGTCGCTTTTGCCCGTGCTCGTCGCCCCCCCGACGATGAGCTGAGGGTTGGGCGCACTGCCGCCCCGCTGCGAGGGCGGGGTGCCTGAGCAGTTGCCGGGGTTGACGCCGCCGTCGACCAAGTCGTCATCCCTCAGCGCGACCGAAAGGTCCCACCAAGAGTACGTCTGCTGCATGCCTCCGACGAGGATCGGCTGGCCGCCCTGTCCGTCGATGGTGCCGGCGCCCACGAGCTCAGGGCCGGCGCCCGTCATGTTGATGAGTGCGGTGCATTGGGTGCCGCCTGTGGCATCGCAATCTTCATCGAAGTTTTGGGCACCGCAGGATGTTCGACCACTGTACGCAAAGAGGTCCGCATTCACCGACGCGTAGAGCGTCACGCCAGCATCGATCCACAGCACCGTGGGACCGACGACGTCGATCGGACCAGAGATGAATGCGCTGTTCGCCGCGCTCGTCACGAGCTTGACGACCGGGCAGGCCGCCAGGGCGGCCTTGATTCGGGCCGTATCGGCGGATGTTTGCG
Organism: Polyangiaceae bacterium; assembly: GCA_050013115.1. Lineage (GTDB taxonomy): Bacteria > Myxococcota_A > Polyangia > Polyangiales > Polyangiaceae > Palsa-1150. The sequence continues at coordinate 60,856 of JBEKFX010000006.1, read as the reverse complement.
CTTCATCGGGAGTCGAGATCTCCGCCGACAGAATGCAAGCGCCGTTCGTCGGCGTGGCCGGCCAGGAGGGCTTGGTCACCTTCGTTTTGGTCAGCGGGAGAACGAGCTCGCTGTCGGCTGCCGCGAGAGCATCGCAGTCCGCCATCGTGTGGGTGGCCGAGCCGCCGTCGGTCTGGCCGGCGTCAGCACGGCTGGTCGACGAAGCCTCCGACACCGATGACGTCGCGGTCGACGAGGTGGGTGAGCCGGATGCGGTCGTGGCGTTGGCGCTGGTGGAGGACGAAGCGTTCGCTGGTGAGCCCGGTCCGGTGGACCCGCCGCTCGCAGATGGGCCGCTCTGGGACGAAGGGCCGCCCGACGAGGTTTGGCTGGTGGGCACCCCGGCGCTTGCGGAACCGGCCCCGCCTTCGAGCATCGTGCCCGCTCCGGGCGTGGCATTCTGCACGTTGCCGCAGCCCAGCACCACGACGCATGCCGTGCCGATGGCCGTCGCGACACACGGATCCCGTCTCATGGGTGACTCCTCCAAAGCGGCCGGCCGCATGCGAGCGACAAGAGGCCACGGCCGTTAATGCAGGCCGGACGAAAACCGATCTCCCCGGTCGCAGTGAGTGCCGCCATCGAGGTCGCCCAAGCGGACCCCGCTTCCGGACCCTCTGCCTTGGCGCGCCGCGTCGAAGAAAATTGCCGATTGAGCAGAACGTGCACGATACGGGCGCGCCAGCGCCCTTCTTTCTCCCTCGATGCCGGTTCGGAGGGTCGAGGCGCGAGTGTGTCGCTTCGTGCTCAGACCCTCGGTGAGCTATTCCAAGGGCCAACGGATACTGGGGCCGCCAATTCGGTCGTCGCGCGGGCAATGGCTTGCCGGACGGCCGCGAAGCGAGGTTCGGGATGATCCATACGGCTCGTATTCGAGGTTACCGGCTGTTGGCGGCCAGCGCGTCATGGCTGGCGTGGCTCCCAATCCCCGTCGCGGGGTGCTCCTCATCGGAGCCGAAGGCAACGGGAGAAGCCGCGAGCACCTCGCAGTCTGGGGGCACCGCGTCATCGCTTCCGTCCAGCGCGGGCAGTTCGACGGGGTTTGTGGGGAGCAGCCAACCCGGGACGCCGATTGCGAGCGGCACGAGTTCGTCGTCCTCGAGCGAGACGGCGGCCGGCGGTCTCGACACGGATGCCGCGAATACCGATAACAATCTGGGCGTTGGGGGAATCACCGATGCCACAGCGCCGGTCGTCGGTGGGGGATCGGACGGTGGCGCGATCGTCCTCACCCCGAGTGGCAGTGACCTGAGCGGGGGCCCGACGCCAAGCGCGGCCAATTTGTCGTATTGCACCGGGACATCCCCGATTCACTGCTTTTTTGGGGTGCAATGCTCGGGCATGGAATTTAGCTCGTGTGCCGCGGGCAGCAGTCCGGCCGGCGCCGTCGGCAACTATGACGTGACCTTCGAGCTCGGCGGACCGAGCGCCGGACAGACCTCCGTCGAGGCGGAAATGCACCGCCCCATCGTACCCGTGGAGGACACGACGGCGGGCCAGACCAAGCGCTACGCATTTTCAATCAACGTGCGCTGGCCGGAGGGGGAACCGCAGGAAGACTTCCAGCACAACCTGGCGCCCGGCTCGCCGCAGTATGGCGAGCAAGGCCTCGATCTATTGTTCAATGGTCCGGCGCCCGTCATCACGTCGATCGGCTTTGCCCCCGCAGCCGCGTCGGACATCGTCCTCTACGTGGCGGGCGATTCGACCGTCTGCGATCAATACGGCTATCCGGATTTTGCCGGTTACGGTCAGGTGCTGCCGCAAATTTTTCATCTCGGCGTCTCCGTGGCCAACTACGCGGACTCGGGCGAGAGCTCCGCGAGCTTCGTCGGCAACGAAGGCCTGTGGCCGGCGATCATGAAAGTCGTCAAGCCAAACGACTTTGTGTTCATCGAATTCGGCCACAACGACAAGACGATATCGGCCGCGGATTTCCAGACGAACATGACGAAATACGTGACGGACACGCTCGCGGCAAAAGCCAATCCCGTGCTCTTGACGCCGATTGCGCGCGCGAGCTTCTCGGGGACGACTCTGCAGCCGCAGTTCATCAGCAGTGCGGGCGCCAACATCCCCGAGATAACGCGCATGATTGCCCAACAAATGAACGTTCCGCTCATCGACCTCACGGCGTCCACTTCCGCCTGGCTCGAGCAGGTGGGCCCGAACGGCTGGCAGGCCTACCATGCCGGCGGCCCCGGTCCCGGCGCCGACGCCACCCACACCAACGCGCAGGGGGCTGCCATCAACGTGGGCTTCATCCGTACCGCCATCCAGCAGCTCAACATCACTCCGCTCGTCAATTACTTGCGCTGACGCTCGGCGACCCAGGGCGCGGCAAAGCGCAAATCGTTCCGGTCGCGGCGGATGTTTGAAGTGCATCCATCCTCTTTGGGACGACTCCGCTTCGAATTGCCGTTCGATCGGTCGAACGTGTCCGAGTTGCGGGCAGCCGGAAATGCAATTTGTGTTGCACCTGTCGGGCAGGGGCCGGTAAGGTGGTAAGGCCAATGAAACGTGTCACGGTATGTGCGGCATTTGCTGGGCTGCTCGCCTGCTCGTCGAATGCACCTTCGGGCGCGGCGAATGGCGTCACGACCAGCACGCCGACCGGTGGGACGACCGCCGCGAGCAATTCGGTGAGCGGCACGACGAACACCCCGGGCGGCAGCTCCACCGCCGCCAGCACGACGGCCGGCGCGTCGAGCGCCTCCACGACCAGCGCGACGGCCGGTGCGACAGCGCCCGATGCGACCGTGGCGGGCAGCGGAGCGCCGGATGCAGCCGCCGACGCAACCGCGGAAAGCGCCAGCACGGGCGACGAGGCGGCCACCTTCGACGACTCGGGTGCGCCCATCGTGGACCTCTTCAACGGCACCGACCTCACCGGGTTCCTCGTCTATGAACAGACGACGAGGACGACGGCGGGTACGCTGCTCACCGGCGCGGCGGCGGAGGCCATCTTCCAGCCCGAAAACGGAATGATCCACGTCTACGGCGACCTGCCGGGCGGGAGTACCCAGCCGCAATACACGCTGGAGACGGTTGGCTCCTACAGCCACTATAACCTCTGGTGGCAGTATCAATGGGGCACGAAGAAGTTCGCGAACGAGACGGACGGGCCGGCGTCCGCCACCAATCTGGTCATGTACCCGCGCGACGCGGGATTGCTGTGGGCTCTGAGCGGCGACCTCGCGCAGGTATGGCCATCGTGCATCGAATTCCAAAATAAGTGGGGCACGACCGGCGACATTTTCGCGCTCTACGCGCAGTGCGAGGCGTATGGAACACCCGGCAGCGCAACGAGCCTGACGACCTATGAGCCGCCCGAGGCGGGTGGGGTCGAGACGCTCGTTGACGGCTCCAACGGGTATGTACAGCACCATCGCAGCGAGGACTGGGAGATGATGACCCTCGCCGACGGGGGGATCTCTCCAGACGGCGCGGGCACCGGCTGGAACTCGTGCCTTCTGCAAGTTGACAACGGCGCCGCCATCTATACCGTCAACGGACACGTCGTAAACCAGGTTATCTTGGCCATGGACCAGTCGGGAAAACCCGTATTGTCGGGCCCGCTCGCTTGGGAAGCCGAATCGGCCGAAGTTTACTATCGCAACCTGCAGATCCAAGTCCTCCCGTAACACTGCACCCCCCAATGAAGAATTTGCGTTCCACGACGACGTCGGTCACGACCCTCCGGCAAGCCGCGTTCGGTCTGAGTCTGTTCATCGGGGCCTGCACGCCGTCGACCCCCGATTACGTTCCCCTTCCGGCAACTGGCTCAAGCACCAGCACGGGCGTCGGGTCGAGCAGCGCGGCGAGCAGCGCAGCGAACGCCGGCGCCACCTCTGGCTCAACGGCAACGGGCGTCGAGCAAGAGGGCAGTTCGAGCGGCGCCGGGTCGAGCGCACCAACGACCGGCGACGATTCCGACGCGGGCGCAGGCGCCGGCGGGGATGCGACGACCGGCAGCCCAAGCGGGGACGCGGGCCCGACGACCGGTGCCACCCCCCCCGGCGCGGACGGCGGCGGCACGACCGCGACGACGCCGAGCGGCGACGGTGGCTGCTATTGGATCCAGAATGCCGCCGGCACGTGGATGTTCGACCCGGTCGCATCCGAGCCTGACAAGCAGGTGCTCTTCGACGGCGGGACCCTCGCCGAGTGGCACAAGGAAAACGAGCCCACCACTCCGATACAGTGGACCTTGAACGCCGACGGAACGATGACGGTGGTCCCCTCCGGAACGGGGATGGCGACGCTCATCCAGAGCAACCACAAGTACAGCGATCTGTGCATCCACGTGGAGTACTTGACGCCCATGTACCCGTCCGACGTGACGGGTCAGCAGCGAGGCAACAGCGGCGTCTACGCCAAGAGCGCTTACGAAATGCAGATCCTCGACTCGTACGGCGATCCGCCCGATATCAACACCTGCGGCGCCGTGTACAGCATTGCAAAGCCTTTGGTCGTTGCATGCAACATGCAGCTCGTCTGGAACACCTACGAGATCGAGTTCAAGGGATCGGTCTGGAACACCGCCAATCCGCCCGTGAAAACCCAAGACGCGGAGTACGTCAAATGCGCTCTCAACGGGCAGATCGTCCAGGAGAACATCGATCTCGACCCGGCCGCCGGGTACACGCCCGCCGGAATCCCTGACGCGCCCGGCCCGCAGCCACTCGGGCTTCAGGATCACCTCTGCTACGTGAGCTTCAGGAATGTCTGGGTCCGGGTCCCGCAATACTAGCGCATCGGCTCCGATGAAACGCCGCGAGGCCGCCGAAGGCACTCGCTGACGATCCACGCAAAGGTCCTCATGCCAAAGCGACTCGTTGCCTTGTCCTTGTTCGCAGGCGTCGCGTGGTCGATGGCCGCGACCCCTGGCTGCAAGACGAAAGAACCAGCGCCGTCCGAGTCGACGCTCGAGCCCGCCCCGGCCACGGCGGCGTCGACGCCCAAGAAGACGCTCACCATCTGGTGGGCGCAGTGGGCTCCGGCCGACGGGCTCCAGGAGCTGGCCGCCGAATTCGGTCGCAAGGAGGCGGTCGAGGTCAAAGTCCACCAAATCCCGTGGGCCAATTTTCAAGACCAGGTATTCCAGGAGTTCGGCAAAAACCAAACGGCTTTCGACATCGTGGTCGGCGACAGCCAGTGGTTGGGGCGCGGCGCGACCAAGGGCCTCTACGTCGATCTGACGGATTGGCTCCCTTCGGCCGTTGATCTCAAACAGCTCCACCCGGTTGCGCTGAAGTACCTCGCGGAGTACCCGACGGGCACTCCCCACTACTATGGGGCCCCGGCCGAAACCGATGCCATGGGGTGGGCCTACCGCAAGGACTGGTTCGAGGACCCGGCCGAGAAAGAGGCCTACAAAAAACGGTTCAAGAAGGATCTCGAGGTTCCGGAGACCTGGGAAGATCTCGAAACGATTGCCGAGTTTTTCACGCGCCCCGACAAAAAGCGATACGGCGACGTTCTCGTCACCGGACGCGGGTACGACGACATCGTCATGGGGTTCGAGCAGGTCCTCTACGCCTTCGGCGGATCCTGGGGCGATCCGACGACCTTGAAGGTGAGGGGCGCGCTCGATTCGGCGGACGCCGTCAAGGGCCTCGATTTCTTCAAGAGCCTACTCAAGTACGCTCCGCCCGGGGGGAGCAAGCTCGGTTACGGCGAGGCACTTGAACCATTCGCCAACAACTCGACGGCGATGCTCATGAACTACTTTGCGTTCTTCCCGGACCTGGCCAAGAAAATGTCCGGCAAAGTTGGTTTTTTCGCGATGCCCAAAGAGGGTGACCGCCGGTTCTCGAGCCTCGGTGGACAAGGCTTTTCGATCTCCAGCAAAGTGTCGGCTCCTCAGAAGGAGCTCGCCAAGAAGTTCATCGCTTGGTTTTTGCAGACCGACACCCAGAAACGATGGGTGCAAAAGCCCGGCGGATTCACCGCCAACGCCGAGATCCTGAAGAGCGACGAATTCAAGAAGGCGAGTCCGTACAACGCCGCCTTTGCGGCTTCGTTGGACATCGCCCAAGACTTTTGGAATGTGCCTGCGTATAACGAGCTCATCGCCTCGACGGCGCAGGAGCTCGGCGAGGCTCTCGATGGCAAGAAGTCCTCGAAGGACGCGCTCACCGAGATGGCGTTGGAGCACGAGAAAATCCTCCAGCAAGCAACGCCGTAGCAGCCAGCCGATGTACAGCAAGGAGAAGCGCCGCGTTCGGTCCGCTCAATCGAACCTGATGGGGTGGGGCTTCGTCGCCCCGGCGCTGCTTTTGCTCCTGGCCATGAATCTCTTTCCCTTGATCTTCAACGTCTACTTGAGCTTCACGAACGCCGATTTGTCGGGTGGCGCGGTCGAGATCGTCGGCGCCCGCAATTACACCGTGATCTTCAGCGAAGCGCGCTACGCGAACGCTTTGACGCTGACGGCATGGTTCGTCTTCGTGTCGGTCTCGATCGAGCTCGTCCTCGGGTTCGTTTTGGCACTGGCCCTGCGCGACAACATCCCGGGCAAACCGGTCATATTGACTCTTTTGCTCATACCGATGATGCTGTGCCCGGTGGTCCTTTCGCTATTTTGGAATTTGATATTGAATGCAAATTACGGCGTCTTGAACCAGCTTTTGGCGGTCTTGCACCTGCCCCAGCCTCAATGGTTGACCGATGACGACCTGAAGCTCGTGTCTATCCTCCTCGTCGACGTGTGGATGTGGACACCGTTCATGATGCTGATTTCCCTCGCCGGGTTGAATGCCATTCCAAAGTACATCTACGAGGCGGCGGAAATCGATCGCGCCAGCCGGTGGATGGTCTTCCGCACCATCACCTTGCCGATGTGTGCGCCGCTGCTGGGGCTCGCGGTGCTTCTCCGGGCCACCGATGCGCTCAAACAGTTCGACTTGGTCATGGCGATCACCGGTCCGAACGACGTTTCGACCCAGACCTTGTCCGCGCGCATCTATCAAGTCGTGTTTCGTGACTACAAGGTGGGCCTCGGTTCCGCGTACGGCGTCGTCATTCTGATGGCCGTCATCGCCGTCGCGACGATCTTCGTGCGCTACATCGACCGCCTCAATGAAAATCAGGGGAAGGTCGAGGCGTAGCGTCCATGAACCTGGTCCGCGCGGCCGTCGTCACGTGTTTCTTTCTGATGGCGACCCTCCCTTTGGCATGGTTGGCATTGACTTCGGTCAAGTCATACGAGGACACGATCAGCGCGCACGCGAAGTTCGTTCCCTGGCCTTCGGCCCGCTCCGGCTCCGGCTCCGAAGGCGACGCCGAAACCGCTCGATTTGCCCCTACGCTCGATGCCTACCGCAACCTGTCGCAACCGGTCGCCGGGACGCCGAACGACTTTTACTACTACTTGGGCAACAGCATCGTCATCGGCGTACTCTCGACGTTGGCAGCGGTTTGTCTCGGAACGATCTGCGCCTATGGCTTTTCGCGCTTCAGAATTCCCGCGAGCAAGGACTGGTTATTTTTCATCCTCTCGACGCGCTTTCTCCCCCCACTTGCGGTGGTCGTACCGGTTCTCGTGATGTACCGCAGATTTTCCCTGGAGAACACGCACCTCGGGCTCATTTTGCTTTACACGAGTTTCAACTTGTCGCTGGCCGTATGGCTCATGAAGGGCTTCGTCGACGAGATTCCACGCGCCTTCGAAGAAGCCGCCCTCGTGGACGGATACTCGCGGCTGCGCACGTTCGTCCGCATCATCGTCCCCCAGGCGTCGACGGGAATGGCGGTGACGGGGGTCTTCTGCCTCATCTCGTCGTGGAACGAGTTCGGCTTCGCGATGACGCTCAACAACTACGAAGCGAAGACCGTGCCCGTCTATTTTGCCGGGCTGCAAGGGAACATCGAAGGCGTTCCCTGGCCACAGATCGCGGCGGGAATGATGATTTTCGTGGCGCCCATCGTGCTCTTCACGATTCTCGTGCGCCGCCACCTGCTGCGTGGGGTGACGTTTGGGACCATCAAGCAATAGGCGCAACGGCCGATTCATCGTCGGTCTCGATCGCGCGGCGGTCGGCGGACTCGTGTCAGGCCTGGCGCTGTACGTCGTCCCGTTTTGGCGCGAAGGACGTCTCCGCTGGGCGTTTTGGCTGACTCTGGTCTCGACCTTGCTTCACATCTGGAGTTCGCACAAGCGGAGCAAGATGGCGTCGTCCCGGCTGTCGGCCGCGAGCACCGCGGGGCAGACGGGGGCCGTGTCGTGACCCGCCCTTTCGCGACGACGGCACCATGGAGGCGCCAGTGAGCTTTCTCGCTCTCGCCGGCCTGAAGAAAACGTATGGTGACGGCACGCACGCCGTACGCGGAATGAATTTGTCGGTTGAAAGGGGCGAATTCATCGTGCTGCTCGGGCCCTCAGGGTGCGGCAAGACGACCACGCTCCGCATGGTCGCCGGGCTCGAACACGCCACAGGCGGATCGATCGGCCTGGACGGTAGTGATGTGACGGCCCTGCGCCCGTCGCAGCGTGACGTCGGGATGGTGTTCCAGTTTTATGCCCTTTACCCTCACCTTACCGTGCGCGACAATATCGCGTTTCCGCTGCGCGCAGCCGGATTGTCACCGTCTGAAATTCGGGCTCGCGTCGACGGCCTGGCCGAGCGCATGGATCTCGACAAGCTTCTCTCGCGCTACCCCAGGCAGCTATCGGGCGGCGACCAGCAAAAGGTGTCACTGGCGCGCGCCATCGTCCGACGCCCGGCCATCTATCTGATGGACGAACCCCTCGGGACCCTGGACGCCGACCAGAGACTCGCCATGCGCGAGATCATTCGCGCCGAGCAAATGGCGTCGAAGGTCACCACCCTTTACGTGACCCATGACCAGGAGGAGGCGATGAGCCTTGCCGACCGAATCGTCGTCATGGAGGGGGGGCGCATTCGTCAGGTCGGCACGCCAGCCGAGGTCTACGATCGCCCTGCGGATCTCTTCGTGGCGGCCTTCGTCGGAAGCCCGACGATGAACTTCATTTCCGGCCACGTCGCTGACGGCTCCGGCAAGACGACGTTCGTGTCCGAGTCCGGGCAGATGCGCATCGAACTGCCGTTCGCCCATCGGTCCGGACCGGCGCGGCTCGGGGTCCGGTGCGAGCACGTTCACGAAGAGTCGAGCGGTCCGCTCCTCGGCAACGTGCTGACCGAGGAGTACATGGGCAACGCCAGTCACGTCCATGTGCAGACGGCCGTCGGGCGCCTCATCGTGCGCTCCTCGGACGGTCACCCGCGAAAGCGGGGATCCGAGCTGCGGCTGCGGTTGGATCCGGCGCAGATCTCCGTTTTCGACGTCGCCACGGAGAAACGCCTGTGAACTCCGGGCCGCTGACGGGTGAGGACGGCACGGCCGACGTCGCCGCAAGCGAGGCGTCGGCGGCTGCACGTCCGCCCCTCTCGGCCCCCTTTCTCGCCGTTCAGGGGCTGTCCAAGCGGTTCGGGCACACGCAGGCGTTGCGCGACGTGCACCTGGCGGCAGACGCCGACGAGCTGCTCGTCGTGCTCGGTCCGACCGGGGCGGGCAAAACGACGTTGCTTCGGGCCCTTGCGGGTCTCGAGCAACCCGACGCCGGGTCGATCCTCATGGCGGGGCGAGAGGTGACGGCCATGGCCCCGGCCGAACGGGATGTGGCCCTCGTCTTCCAGAATTTCTCGCTTTATCCGCGCTGGACGGTTCGGCGAAACCTCGAGTTTCCGCTCCGCGCTCCCGGCCGGCGCGTGGCGGAGGCTGAGATTCAGCGCCGCGTCGGCTGGGCCGCCGAGCTGCTCAAGATATCGCGCCTTCTCGATCGGGAGGCGTCGCGGCTGTCGGGGGGCGAGATGCAGCGGGTGGCGATCGGTCGTGCGATCGTACGCCGTCCCCGCCTCTTCTTGATGGACGAGCCACTGACGAACCTCGACGCGAAGCTGCGCGAAGCCTTGCGGTTGGAGTTGGTCGAACTGCGGCGCGAGCTGAAGACGCCGATGGTCTTTGTCACCCACGACCAGGCCGAAGCCCTCTCGATGGCCGATCGCATCGTCGTGCTGTCCGAGGGTCGAACGCTCCAGACCGGCACGCCGCGCGAAATTTACGAGCGTCCCTCCTCGCCCCTCGTGGCTCTGCAGCTCGGTCAGCCCGCCGTCAACCTGCTCCGGGTGCGCCGGGTCGATGGCCATTGGCTTGCCCTCGACGGAACGCCGCTCATGCCCGCCGAATCGGGCGGACAGGCCGAGCGCCTGCTTGGCATTCGTCCTGAGAACATCGCTCTTGTCGGGTTCGGGACCGGCAGCCATACGGCGGCAGCCCACGAGGCGGTGGTCGAAATCGTCGAATACATCGGCCCGACGACCACGCTCTTGTGCACATGGGCGGGCGCTCGCATTCACGTCGTCGTCCCCCGCCGCGGGATGATTCGCCCGGGCCACCGCGTTCATCTGCGCATCGACGCCGCCCGCGCCGTGCTGTTCGACGTCGGTTCCGAACCAACGCATCGTCCGCCGCGGACGCAGCCTCGGCCTTTGCCCTTGTCGTCCTCGTCGCCTCGACTCCCGTCGAAAGGAGATTCCGCATGAACGCCCGTGCTTTCCAACCAAAGTTCATGAAAATGAGCGTGCTCACCGCTGCGCTTCAGGAGCTCACGCCGCGTGCCATCCGCGACGCCGATCCCGACAAGGCCATCGAGGACTGGCTGGATTTCGCGCGCGAGATCGACTGTCCCAATATTCAGATATCGGCGGCTCTCCACCCCTCCGAGGCCGATGTCCCTCCGGAAGCCATGCTCGATCCGGTGGCCAACACGCTCGATTTGCGCAAGCCGTTCGACAAGGCACGGGCCAAGCGTGTGCTCGCGGCCATGGACGCCACGCGCGTTGGCGTCACGGACATCGCCTTCTTCGACAACTTGCTGCACGATGACAACGATTTGCGGAAAAAGAAGCACGATTTCGTCCTCCGCATGCTCGACGCAGCAGCCGCCCTCGGCCTCAAGGCCGTTTGCGGTTTCATCGGCCGAAATCAGAAGCTGTCGATGGACGCAAACCTCGTCTTTTTCGAGGAGGTATTCATCCCGCTCTTGAAAGAGGCGAAGGCGCGCGGCATCGAGTACCGAGTCGAGCAGTGCCCGATGCCTGGGTGGACCATCGGTGACTCGTTTCACAACAACATCGGTTACACACCGGGAATGTGGATTGCGCTGCACCGGATTTGCGCGAAACACGGCGTCGGCGACCAGCTCCGCGTCCACTACGACCCCTCGCACGCCATCCTGATGGGCCAGGATACGCGGTCGATCTTCCAATACCTCAAGGACAGCGGGTACGATTTTCTCGTCAGCGGTTTCCACGTCAAGGGGCAAGTCATCGATCCGAAGGGCGTCGCCGCCTGGGGCTATGGCGGCCAAACCGTCGAGCGGGGCGACTGGAAGAACGGCCAGCCGTCGCCCAACCCCGCCGATCACGGCAACGCCTGGAAGAAGCAAACCGTGCTATGCGAACACGAGCTCCCGGGGACGGCCAAGCACGACCCGCTCGGCTACTTGCAGAACCGCACCGTTGACTGGCTGGATCACCAGCTTGCCGCCCGCGAATTGCTCAAGCTCGACGTTGCCGATACGGCGCTCGTCATCGAGCACGAATACCCCCGCGCCCGCATTCAAGACAAGGCGCGCCTGAAGCCCATTTTGCAGGGGTCGATCGCGTTCGCGCGCAAGATCGACGAGGCCGCCGCGTGCATGTTCGCACTCCACCACGAGGTGCTGCCGGCGCAAGACATTCCGGTCCAGGGACGCGGCCGCGTTCCCTATTGGACCTAACGAGAAGGAGCGGCTGATGACCAAGCGAAAACTCAACGTCGCACTGATTGGTTACGACTTCATGGGCCGCGTCCACTCGAATGCCTGGCGCCAGGTCGCGCACTTCTTCAAGGACGTGCCCTTCGAGCCGGTGCTGAAAGTGGTCGTTGGACGCACGGAGGCCAAGGTCGTCGAGGCTCGCGACCGACTGGGGTTCGAGCAGTCGGATACCCGGTGGCAAGCCGTGATGGATCGCAAGGACATCGACGTCGTCGACATCTGCACGCCGGGCGATGCCCATGCCGAGATCGCCGTCGCCGCGGCCCAGGCAGGCAAGGCGATCCTGTGCGAAAAGCCCTTGGCCAACAGCGTGGCGGAGGCCGAGAAGATGCTTGCCGCCGTCCAAGCGGCCGGCGTCGTCCACATGCTGTGCCATAACTATCGGCGTTGCCCCGCGGTCGCCTTGGCCAAGCAGATCATCGACGAGGGCCAGATCGGGGAGATTCACCATTACCGAGGCGTTTATCTGCAGGACTGGATCGTCGACCCGAGCTTTCCTCTCGTCTGGCGTCTCGACCGATCGCGGGCGGGCTCCGGCTCTCTCGGAGACCTCGTGTCCCACATGCTGGACTTGTCGCGCTATCTGGTCGGCGAGCCCTTCGAAGTGTCGGGCCTGACGAAGACGTTCGTGTCCGAACGGCCGCTGCCGGGCGATCCCGCCAAACGGGGGAAAGTCACCGTCGATGACTCTGCCCAGGCCCTCGTGAAGTTCGCGAACGGGGCCGTCGGCTACTACGAAGGGACGCGGTTTGCGCCGGGTCGAAAGAACTACAATCGCATCGAGATCAACGGCTCGAAGGGAAGCCTCGTCTGGGACCTCGAACGGATGAACGAGCTCGACCTCTACATCGAGAATGGCGCGCTCAGTGGCTTTCGCACGATCTTGGTGACGGAGGCCAAGCACCCGTACATGTCGGCTTGGTGGCCGCCCGGGCACATCATCGGCTTCGAACACTCGTTTATCCACACGGTCTACGATTTCATTCGCGCCGTCGCCGAAGGGAAGCCGCCGCACCCCGATTTCGGGGACGGGCTCAAAAATCAGCGCGTCCTCGACGCAATCGAACGATCGGCGAGCACGGGCCAATGGCAGAAAGTCGGCGAAAGGGCACTTGGATGACGCGTCGAATGAAATCGAACTACAATGCCGCGGCCGCGGCTCTGGTCGCGGCCCTCTTGGGACCGCTGCCGGCGAGGGCGGACGTGCCGCTGGGTCAATTCGCCGGCTGGCACCTGAACACGGATGGCCGGGTGAATCTCTTCATGAGCGTTGCGGAAGGAAACGGCCTTCCGAGCCAGGAACCCGACCTTCTCGGCGCGGGCACCGAGGATACGTCGACGGCGGCCAACGGCTTGCAGTCCACGCGAATCCGGAACGGATTTTTCATGAGCGTCCTCGGCTTCACGGGGGTCAAGGAGGTCAACCCGAACTTCAAAGTGACGGCACGGGTCGGCATATGGATGAACGCTTCGGGCACGCGCACACAGAACGTCGCAGGGCTCATCGATCCGAGGGAGCTTTACGCGAAAATCGAAGGCCCCTGGGGGAGTGTGACTGCGGGAAGCGACTTTGAGATATTTGCAAAAGGCGGAATGCTCGTCGACATGAAGATTGCCCACGAATACGGCCTCGGGTATCCGTGCGGCATCCGGGATGCCTCCGGCGGCGCGTGCGGCATGGTCGGCTTCGGCGCACCATTCCCCGGGTGGAATCCGGGTTTCGTCTATGCGACCCCGAGCGTAGCGGGCTTCACGACGTCGATTGGCGTATACGACCCGGCCACCATCGACAACGCCGCCCTCGATCGGGCGCCGCTGCCTCGCTTCGACGCCGAGGTGAAGTACGACTACAAAGAAGCGATTCACGTATTCGGCAGCGGATTTTGGCAAATCCTGCAGGGTACTTATCAGAATACGGCGACCGGCGGGCAGACGGACCTCAGCGTCAACGGGTGGGGCGCTCAGGCCGGCGCGATGGTGTCGCTCGGCCCGATCATGCTCGGAGGCGCCGCGTACGAGGGCGCCGGCATCGATCCACTCTCCGCCCTGGACGACAGCCCACTCTCCGCGGACGCTTCGGGGGTTTTGCGAAACTCCCGCGGCGCGTTCGGGATGGGCGCGGTCTTGGTCGATGCCGCACGGTTGAAGATTGCCGGCGGCTTGGGCGTGTTCCACCTTGACAAGAACAAGAACGACGCAGGCATCATGGACAGTACGGGCGCGCCCACGAACCCCGCCTTGATCCAGGAAAATCTGGGGTGGACGGTGGGCCTCTACCAGACGACCGAGCCCGTTCACTTCGCTCTCGAGTACTTCCGTGCGCAGTCGACCTGGTACCCTCTCGGCGTGCCGAGCCCGACCAATCCGATGGTGACCGCTGGAATACTGACTCCCCAACAGACGATCAACTTCATCAACGTGGGCATGACCGTCGTATGGTGAATGCGGCGCACGCGATCGCCAAAGTGGCTCCGTCCATTTTCTGCGCGGGCCGGGTGGCTCGCGCGCCGGGCGCCATCTTGCCGTGAGAGGCGCTCGTCGCCGGCCATGGAGGTCGGACCTTTTGGCCCTAGGAGTTTCGGTCGCGACGGGGCTCCTCGGCGCTGACCGAGCGGATGCAGAAATACCCCTCGGGCAATTCGCGGGCTGGCGGCTCGCGACGGACGGACGGGTCAATGCCTTCCTCAGCGTGGCGACGGGCACCGGACTTCCCGATGGGGAGACCGCGATTCTCGGCGCAGGCGTGGCGGACACCGCCACGTCAACGAACGCACTGACCTCGTCGCGCATTCGGAACGGGTTTTTCACGAGTATCCTTGGTTTCACCGGATCGAAGGAAGTCGGGACCGACTTTAAAGTGACCGTGCGCGTCGCGCTGTGGATGAACGTCGCCGGCAGTCGCACGCAGAACGTGGCCGCGCTCGTCGATCCCAGAGAGCTCTACGCGAAGGTCGAAGGCCGATGGGGCAGGCTGCTGGCGGGGAGCGACAGCGATCTGTCCCGAGGCGGAACCCTCATCGACCTGCGCATCGCCCACGACTACGGCCTCGGATATCCGTGCGCCATCCGCGACGCCTCCGGGAGCGCGTGCGGCATGGTTGGTTTTGGCGCGCCGTTCCCCTGGTTCGATCCCGGTTTCGTCTATACGACACCGAATCTGCACGGGGTGGAGCTCTCTCTCGGCTTCTACGATCCGGCGACCGTCGACAACGGCAATCTGGATCGCACGCCTGTGCCGCGAGTCGAAGGGGAGGCCAAGTACGATTTCAAGGACACGTTTCACGTATTTGCCAGTGGTTTTTGGCAAGTGATGGAAGGGACCGTCCAAGAAACGAGCGCAGTGACGGGGATGGCTGTAGAGAAGGACCTCCACACCAATGCCTGGGGCGCTCAGGCCGGCGCGATGCTGTCGGTCGGCCCGGTCCTTCTCGGAGGCGCCGTATGCGGCGGCACCGGTTACAGCCCGCTTGCGGCCCAGAGTCAGCTGACCGCGGACGGCAGTGGGATGCTGCGGAATTCACGCGGCGCTTTTGGATTGGGAGGCGTCGTGTTCGACGCCTTGAGGCTGAAAGTGGCGGGCGGTCTGGGCGTCTGGCACCTCGACAAGAACAAGGACGAGGTCGGCACGATGAGCGCCACCGGAGCCCCCACGAACCCGCAGCTCCTCGAACAGAATCTGGGCTGGACGGTGGGCCTGTACCAGACGACCGAACCCGTGCACTTTGCGCTCGAATACTTTCGAGCCCAGTCGACTTGGTATCCGTTCGGCGTTCCGAGCGCCAAAAACCCCATGGTGACCGCTGGCGTCTCGACTCCCCGTCAGACCGTGAACTTCGTCAACGCCGGCATGACCCTCGCCTGGTGAAAACGCCCGCGTTTTTGGACCCATCGGGGAGTCAGCGTCGCGCTCTCCCGAGCTTGGCGACCGGCCCGTGTCGGAAGCAGCCGACGAGATGGTCATTGACCATGCCGACCGCCTGCATGTGTGCGTAGACGATCGTCGACCCCACGAAGCTGAATCCGCGGCTCTTCAGATCCTTGCTCATGGCGTCGGATTGGGCGCTGCGAGCGGGGATCTCCGCCGCGGCTTGCAGGCGATTCTGGACCGGTCGACCGTCGACGAAGCGCCACTGGTACGCGTCGAAGCTGCCGAACTCCGCTTGCACGTCGAGGAACGCTTTGGCGTTCTTGATCGCCGACCCAATCTTCGCTCGGTTGCGCACGATTCCGGCATCGGCCAGCAGCGCCTCGACTTTCCGCTCGTCATAGCGGGCGACTTTTCGCGGGTCGAACTGGTCGAAGGCGTCCCGGTACGCATCCCTCTTGCGCAGGATCGTTATCCAACTGAGCCCGGCCTGGGCACCTTCAAGGACGAGAAACTCGAAAAGGGTGCGATCGTCATGTACGGGGACGCCCCATTCTTCGTCGTGGTAGGCGACGTACAGCGGGTCGGTGCCTGACCAGTTGCAACGTTTCTTTTTCACTAAACCCGTCACCATCCACCCGAACGAGCCGCACAAGGGTCTCCAAGAGCAACCATCGGTCGCGTTCGATTTCGGCCGTGCACATGTGTAGCGGCACTTATTCTTCGCGGCCAGTGCGCAAGCTCAGCTCTTCGGCGCAGCGCTGTCGTCGGACGCACGGTGCGGCTCGACCGTGCCCAGGATGGGAGGCCCGCACTGCTTCGAGATCCACGAAAACGTCACGGTCTGTCCCGAGAACACCCGCCGAGTGATCGCGACGCCCTGCTCGCCCAGGAGCATGCCGAGGAGCCCAAGCAGGGCGATGACGGGGGGAGCCGGCGAGCGAACACCGAGGAGGCCGTAGATGGCGCCCACGAGGACGCCGACGCAAAGAGAGAGCACGTATGCCTTCATCATGGGTGGGCTCTTCCGGGGGTATATGATGTCTCGCTTCGAGTAAGAGAGTCATCCTCCGCTCGGGGAGCGACGACCGGCATGGTGCGCCCCGTCCGGCGCAGTTACCCTTCGACGAGACCCTTCAGGCGATCGATCGCGCCGTCCCATTGTTTCGAGATCTGGTCGAGGTACCGCTGCGCTTCCTCCAGGCGACGTGGCTGAAGCTCCCAGACGCTCTCGCGCCCGTCGCGCGTGCCCCGGACGACGCCAGCCTTGGCGAGGACCCCCAAGTGCCGCGTGATGGCCTGGCGCGTGACGTCGGTCCCCGCTGTCAGCCGCGTGATGGATAGCGGGCCTTGCTCGCAGAGCCGGGCGACCAATCCAAGGCGGGTCGGATCGCCCAGCGCTCCGAACAAAGGCGCCGACGCTGTCAAGGCTCGCGTTCCGCTGTTACGCGGCATGCGCGAGGTACGCGGCGATGAGCTTGGCTTGGTGGGTCCATCCTCCCTCGTTGGCGGTGAACGCCTGGGCCCGGCGGGCCAGCGGAATGCCGTCGAAACCGGACTCCGTGAGGGTCAGCAGCGTGCCGCCCTCGACCTCCTGCAGCTCGAAGAGGACCAGCGTGGTGGGCTCGCCCGAATAGTTCACGGCAGGATCGATGGCGAAGGGGTGCCACCGAAACGAGAAGAGTCGCTCGGGCTCGATGCGATCGACCGTGATCTCGAAGGCGCGCCCCTCGTGGGGCTTTTGCAGCTTGGCGACCTCTTCGTCCACCTGGGTCGGGACAATCTTGCCGGTGAGCCGCGTCCCTTGTGCGAAGGGGCCATCGAACGCGACGCCGAACCAGCTCCCGAACTCCCGCGCGTCGCTCACGGCACGCCACACTCGTTTGAGCGGCGCGCGCAGAAGGACCTTTTTCTCGATGCGATCCTTGTCGGTCGCCATGCAAAACCTCCTTGCTCAACGGCGTGTTAGTGCCGCCCTATGCAAAGCGCAACCAAAATGTTGCGTCACCCGCGGACACACCCACACTTGGCGACGCTTGCGTCGCCGCGATCCTCCTCGCTCATGGATCGCGTCTTTCAGGCGCTGCCGCAACCCACCGATTCGGCCGCGCCGAGCGCCGACACGAGGCCGACCGTCCTGACGTCCTTCTCCCCGGGTGCCAGGGCCATCGGGATGCGACCCCTGTACGGGCGACGGGGCCGAAATCTTGTTATCTCGAGATCGAAGTCGATTCTATTGGCAGGGGCAGCAATAGTAAGCGATCCCGGCGGGTACGGCGCTCGCAAAGCGACAGTTCGCGGGAGGTTGTGGAACGGCCCCTGGGCCCACCCCCCCGCAAGAGGCGACGTACTCGCTCGCCGCGCATTGGTCCTGGCAGGTGGCTCCCGTACTCGGCCCACACCCAGAGCATTCGAGCGCACCATCGGTCGTACATCCGCAACCCGCTCCCGACGGATACGTGCATGCGATGAGAGCGCGAGCGGCATCGCAAGTGGTTCTGGCGTTGTTCAACGAGGCCGGCCACGCACAGCTCGCCGCGGGGCTCGATGCTGCTGCGCTCATCGAACTCGTCGACGAGCCATTTGCCGCGCTGTTGCTTGAGGCTTCGCCAGCCGATGTCGTCGCCGTCGTCGCGGTTGCCGCCGTCGCGGTTGCAGTCGTCGCGGTTGCAGTCGCGGTTGCAGTCGTCGCGGTTGCAGTCGCGGTTGCAGTCGTCGCGGTTGCAGTCGTCGCGGTTGCAGTCGTCGCGGTTGCAGTCGTCGCGGTTGCAGTCGTCGCGGTTGCAGTCGTCGCAGCCGCAGCACCGCCGTCACCGAAAACGTCGGGGGTCGTGGCACCGCCGCAATCGGAGACGGCGAGCGCCCCGAGAAGCGTCAACATCGTCCCCTTCAACATCGTCATAGACGGTCCCATGTCGGTGAGGTCGATGCAAGCGAGACCCCGGTTTCTCGCGCGGATCGACCGTCGAGACGTTCGTGACGGCTGTCGCATTCGTCGCACACCCGCGCGAGCCCGTACTCATCCCAGACTACCTTTTCTCCTCCACCGCGGGGTCCGCGTGACGGTGGATGAGGTTCCAGCCGCTCTTCTCGGTGCGGCGAAACACTTCGGTCACCCGCAATCTCATCGGCACGAGGGCATCACGCCCACGCATCCGTACCTCGGCAACTTGGAACCCTGTCCAGAACGCCAGATCGCCGCTCGCTCCCGACTGGAGCACTTCGAAGTGAGTCGTTCCACCCGACTCGAACGACGCCGCGTCGTCATCGTAGCGCGCACGAACCTGAGCAGCCCCGACGACGAATGGGCCCCGCGGATGGAAGAATGTCGCCGCACCATCGCCGGGGATGATGGCGTCGAGCGGGGATGGATCGCCACACACGTACGCCGCTGCGGCTTCCTCCCGCTGCTTCATGAAATCTGCGAAGTCCGCAGGCGCCGTCGCGCTACCTCGGGTCGAACTCACGGCCACCCTCCTTTTTGTCTGGACGCCGGTCATACGTCGTTCGTTTCAACCCGGCAACGGCAGCCGAGTTGCCGTTGGTGGCTGATGACGGACGAACACGACGGCATTCGCGGCGAGCAAGGCGATTGGAACGCTGGCGTGCACCCAGGGTCCTGCGTCTCGAACGAATGCCGCCGTGATAAGGCGCGTGCTGCTCATCGTGCCGTGGAGAATGGCGCATGCGACGACCGATCCAGAACGCGATCGGACAAGATGGAGAATGGGCGAAAGCAGAATGGCGAAGGCGGTGAAACCGACCCCGCTCGCCAGCGCGTATTGGCGATCGCCGTAGCCTTCGAAGAAGAGCGGCACGTGCCATGCGGCCCACAGACCCCCGGTGACGAGCGAGCACTTCCAGAATCCGAGCGAATGAAGTTCCGCGTAAAGGAAGCCACGCCAACCGATCTCCTCGCCGAGTCCACCGATCGCATTGAGCGTCGGCCCGAAGGCGAGCCCGATGAGGAGCATGGTTACGATCGGTGAAATGCCAATGGCGACGACCTGCTGCCTGAAAGGCGCCATCTCGGGCGGCAGGCCACCCATGTCGGGCGCGTATCGGGCTCCGGGCACGAAGAGCGACAGCGCCAGAGCAAAGACCATCACGAGGGGAGGAAACAGCCACGCCCGAAGAAACCAAGCGTTCGGGCGAACCTTCGCCCCCAGCAGACCAAGGAGCGGCTGGCGCAGAACAAACCGCTGCAGAGTCACGGCCACCGCGCCTGGGCAAAGCATCAAGGCGTTGGCGATCGCGAAGGATCGAGGGCTCCCCCAAGAGCCGCCGCTCAAGACGTACCCGACAGACAGAACGTGGGTCACGACGAACGTCGCACCGTAATACAGCCAGACGCGCCGCCAGTTCGGAGTCATCGTCGCCTCATCCGCGCGCTCGGACACGCGAGCCTGGTCCGTCTTCCTAATATCATACGAGGCCCGAACCCCCGCCAATCGCCTCCTCGCCGCGGAGCCTCGCTTTCGTCGAAACCCGAGGGGACCCTCCTCCGACCCCGGCTGGGAGGGGACGCCCTCGCGGTGCTCGATCCGTTCATCGTCGGCCCCGGGGACGTCTGCCCGACGACAGGCATGGGGTCGTCCGCTGCGGCTGTACGGAATCCACCGACTCGATCCCAAAGGCGCACGGCCAAGCTGCAGGCCAGGGCCCCCCGCATACCCCACCGCCTTCTTCAACTCACGACGTCCCGTCCGACCGATAACCAGAATGGAAACTTCTTTTTGGAAAACGAGAAAGGTTCGAGCTGGGTCTTCAGTGTTTGCGCGTTCGCGCCTGCCTCTACGCAACCTGCCGACCCGACGGCCCATGAGCCCTCACGAACTCAAGAGCAGAATTCTCCCGATTCCAATTTCCGTGGACAAAAGTGCGAGGGCCCCTCTGCGCGCGCCTATGCAAGGGTATAAGTCTTGCTTATGGCCGGTTCGGAGCTGCACGCGTATGAGATTCGTTCATGCGCCGATTGCGACTACTCGATTGAACTAGGCCTCGTCGAGGACGAATACTCCGCGCCAGAAGTCGTAGTCATTTCGTCTCGCTGACGGTGTCAGCGCACGAGGAGGAATCCAATGAGCGCAGTTACACAACTCGAGCGGCCGAGGTCTGATTCACTAAAAATTCGGCCTCTTCAGCCGACGATCGGTGCGGAAATTTCGGGGATCGACCTTCGCTCGCCGCCCTCGACAGAGCTCCGCGATCAGATCAAGGCCGCCCTGCTCAACTACAAGGTCGTGTTTTTTCGCGATCAGCATATCAACCGAGACCAGCAAGTGGCTTTCGCACAGCAGTTCGGTCCGATCTACACGCCGCCCTATGCCGCGGCCAAGCCGATCAACGGCGCGCCGGGCCTGCATCTCATCGCCGCCACGAAGGAGCTGAACGAGCGCCTGGCCGCTCAGAAGAACGAGTACTGGAGGGGCTTTCACAGCGACACGAACTGGCGGCTCGTGCCGAGCTGGGGCGCGGTACTGCGCGCGGTGGATTTGCCGCCGGTCGGCGGCGACACCGTCTGGGTCGACGCCGGGCTGGCCTATACCGCGCTGCCGGACGACCTGAAAGCCCGGCTCGAGGGCCTCTTCGCGACCGTCGACTTCCGCGACGAACTCCTGAAGACTGGCCATGATTATCCGATTGTTGCCCACCCGATCGTGCGGACTCATCGCGAAACGGGGCAAAAGATCCTCTGGGTCGATCTCGGCAAGAAGCCCAACATCATCGGCTTGGATCTCGCCGAAGGACGGGAGCTCCTGAAGCTCATCGCCGATCAATATGCTCGACCGGAACACCAAATCCGATTTTCCTGGCGCCCGGGGTCGGTGGCCTTCTGGGACAATCGCGCCGCCGTGCACTACGCGGTGCGCAACTATGGCGATTATCCTCGGGTATTGGAACGCGTGCTCATCGCCGACGAACCGCTGTGGAGCGACTTGTAAGGAGATCCGCCAAACGGTTCCACATGGGTCGCCACCGGCGGCACCATGGGCTGCTGCGGACGAAGCCGAGCGTGCCCGCGCCGCAGCGTGAATGAACGGGTCTTCGGGCAGGCCGGGCGGATGCTCTCCCGGCCTGCCAAACCCTCTGTCCCGCGCGCCCGGGCTCGCGCGCCCGACGCGGCCGAGGTGCGTGTCGAAGCGCGCAATGCCGGTTTCGTCGCGCTCGGTGGACGACCGCGGCTCACTCGGCCCGCTGGCGACGACGGTGGACGTGCTTTCGACCGCCGCGTCATGCCGGCGGAGCTCCTGCCACCTTGACGGGTCGGCGGCGGGCGCCGCGCCGCGGCTCAGGGCGCTGCGCGCATCGAGGTGGCAGCGCCAGGCCCGCGGCGGCCAAGTCAGGTGCGGCCGGCGCCCGCACCTGAGCTGATTGATTGCCGTATTGGCTCGGTCTGCCGCACTTCGTTGATTGAGGGCAGCCCGCGGGCGATCGACTGCAAGGCTGAAGACTCGCCCGTACCGCCGCCCCTATTCGGCGGCTTGTGTCTTCTGTGCTGCCGACCAGCGGTTCTCGGGGACTGGTAGACCGAGGTGCCCCCGCAGCGTGTCGGCGAAGTACTCTGTCTTGAACAGACCGCGCTGCTGGAGGATGGGCAGAACCCTCTCGCGGAACTTCTTGAACTCACCCGGACGAGAAATGTGAAGGTTGAAGCCGTCGGCCGCGCGCTCGACGAACCAGCGCTCAATCTCGTCGGCAACCGTCTTGGGTGAGCCGACAAAACTCTGGCGACGATCGGCCAACGAAAGCGCTGCCTGGCGCAAGGTGAGGTTCTTCTCCCGGACCCGTTTGAGGATGCGCTCTGCGTGCCCCTTGTAGCTATTGAGGCTCAAGTGCGAAACATCGGGGAACGGACCGTCGAGCGGATATTTTCGGAAATCGTGGTAGCCGAACGGGCGTCCCAGCGCCACGAGGAGCTTGTCGATGTCGAGCTTTTCCGTCCGGTTTTCGACGAGAGCCTGAGCCGCCTCGTCGGTGTCCTCGATGACAGGATTGAGACCGGGCGTAACGTAAATGAGATCGGGATTGCGGCCCAAGGCGGCGGCACGCCCCTTGACATCGGCGTAGTACTCCTGGGCGTCCTCGAAATTCTCGACCCCGGCAAACAGTCCGTCGGCGACGTGGGCGCCGAGATTGCGCCCGTCGTTGCTGATCCCAGCTTGGAACAAGACGGGCTGGCCCTGCTTCGAACGCGTCAGGGCCAGCGGGCCCGCGACCGAGAAGAATTCGCCCTTGTGATTGAGCGCGTGCTGCTTCGGCTTGTCGAGAAAGACTCCGGTCGCCTTGTCGCGCGGGAAGGCGTCGTCCTCGTAGCTGTCCCACAGCCCGCGCACGACCTCCACGAACTCATGGGCGCGGCGGTAGCGCACGGCGTGATCGAAGTGCTCCTCGCGGCCGTAGTTGCGCGCTGCGCCTTCGAGGCCGGTCGTCACGACGTTCCAGCCCGCGCGGCCCTTGGAGATGTTGTCGAGCGAGGCGAACAGGCGGGCGACGTTGTAGGGCTCCCAGTAAGAAGTGGTGAGCGTGGCGATGAGGCCGATCCTCGATGTCGAAACAGCGAGGGCCGACAGCAGTGTCAGCGGCTCAAGGCGATTCAGAAAGTGCGGCGTCGTGTCCGGCGTGATGAAGGGGCTATCGACCATGAAGACGAAATCGAATTTCGCCTCCTCGGCGGCCCGCGCGCTCTTGATGAACCAGTCGATGTCGACGCTGGCGTTTCCCGGCACCTCGGGATCACGCCAGCCGAACTGGTCGTTGCCGACGCCAACCAGCACCGCGCCTAACTTGAGTTGTCGTGCGTTCGTCATGGTGAGATCCTTGTCTACTTTAAGAGACTCCTAGTGTGCCGCACGAGACGATGTCAAGGGCTCTCTCCCCGACGCGACCGAGCGGCCGCCGTGGGAACGTCGGTTTGTTACGTAACGACCGCCAATTGATTAATGATTTCATCGGAATCTCCCGCGCGCGCGGCGCCCATTCCAGATCGTGGCGGTGCGCCGCGTCCTCTGCGGCTATCCTCGGGTGCTGGAGCGCGTGCTCAGCGTGGATGGACCGCGGTGGCGAGATCGGTAGGGCGATTGAGAAGGGAGAGTCCCACATCGAGCTCCCCGCGACCGATCTCCACCACGCGCCCCGACACGAAAATACGGTGCGCGGCATCCACACGCAGCCGCAGTCGGCACCGTCGCCCCGTCTTCTCACCCTGAAGAATGACGAGATCGATCGGGAGAGGAGTCTTCGTTGCCAGATACCAGCCGCCGAGGTTGGCGCAGGCTGAGCCCGTGCCAGGGTCTTCCACGACGGCTCCGTATTTCGAGAAGAAGAAGCGGGCGACGACGTGCCTTTCGGCGTCCTCTGCCCATACGTAGGCGAGCCCCTGGCGCGTTGCGTTGGAGCCATGCCGCGCCAGGAGCTGCGGATCGGGCCGGCATCGCTCGACCGCGTCTCTGGACGCCAGCGGCACGACGAGCTGCTCGGAGCCGGTGTCGACCCACAGCACCGGCCCGACGACGTCGCGTTCGTCGAGCCGGAGCATTTCCGCGATCTCGGCGCGAGACGAAAGGGATTCGCACGACGTGGGCTGCTTCGCCTGCAGCGTCCAGCTATCGCCCTCGCGCTCGACGGAAATGATCCCCGCTCGCATCTCCAAGGTCAACGCGTCGGACGGGGAGCGCATCTCCGCGACGACGTGAGCCGTGCCGAGCGTCGGGTGTCCGGCGAAGGGCATCTCGAATGACGGCGTGAAGATCCGGACGCACGCAGAGGCCACCTTTGAGGGCAGGACGAACGCCGTCTCCGACAAGTTGAACTGCAAGGAGATGGCCTGCATCTCCTCGTCGGATAGGTCGCGGGCATCCTCGATGACCGCCAGGGCGTTGCCGCTCCACGCCGAGTCCTCAGCGAACACGTTGACGAGGCGGAAGCGAAACGAACGCGGAGCCATGGTCAATGGGCCAGCCGCAGGACAATCGGGTCTGCGTCGAAGCAGGGTTCGCCGTTCTTCGATGTCAGCCCGGAGGAGGCCCTGCGTGTCATGCCCATAACGACACCCGATGGCGAACCTTGGTTTGGACGTCACGACAAAGCCCCAGGATGCCGACGAGAACGTTCGCGCAACGGCGGGACGGACTGCCCATGGCGAGCAGTGTAGTACGTCAGCCGCCGTCGCCAATCTCCGTCAGCCGGGTGAGACAAGGGCTCGGGAAGGGGGCCTGGCTCCGACGCGAGTGCGCTTCCCGACCTTCTTACGAAGAGCGAGGAAACGCGCTGTTCACCGACCGGGAGCGAGATAATGCGCTCCGGCTGGGCCGAGGGCACGCCGCTCTCAGATGAGAAGGATGCCGCCGACGATCTCCAGACCGCCGATGAAGGTCGCCGTGAGCGGCGGCCCCTGTGATTGGTTCCCTGCGCCGCTCGACATCTTCCGTCCACCGCTCTGCCGGCGAGCGCCTTTAGGCCCGTCGGGTCCGCAACGTCGATGGCACGCTGGTCCTCTATGGGCTGCCGGTTGCCGTCGGGTCGTCGACGTGACCGAGGAACAGAATGGCGCCGGTCGGCTGGTCGACCAGTGCGATCAGATACGGGCGATTGACCACCATGGTGGTGGGATCGGGCGGCAACGAAATCGCGGCTGTGTCGACGAGCACGGCCGTCGCCGCCGCGGCTTCCACCCCCGTCTCCTGCATGGCGATCGTCGCCTTCTGAAGGACGTCGGCGACGTACAGATGGCTGCCGTCGGGCGGATGAGCACACATTCCAGAGAAGTTGGCGGCCGCGGGATCGAACGCTTGGACCATGCCCATCGCTTGCAGGGCGGCCTTGAGCGAAAACGTGGGCGACGTGAAGGTGACCTTGGGGAGCGACAGCTCCACGTAAGCACCCGTTGTCGGGACTGTGAGTGCAGCCGAGCCCGTCGTGAGCCCCGCCTCATAAGTGGCAAGATCGGCGTGCGGCAGTGCGACCACAACCGAGACCTGCCCGCCCGAGAGCGGGAGCGCTACGATCTGCGCCCGGCCGTCGTCGACATAGGGCCAGGTCTGCGCGTCGTTCATGAAGCTGGCGGACACGGTCGAACCGTCGGCTCGGGTGAACGTGCCGGGTGCGGTCTCCGACGCGTCGAACGTATTCTGCCAAGGTAGTTTCAAATGGATGGCATTGACCAGCACGAGACGCGTGCTGCTGTCGATCGAGCCCATCGGAAGCAAATTGTTGATCTTGTCCGCCGTCTCTGAACTGACCCACGTGTTGATCGTCTGGCGCGCCTGGTCGGGTTCGTGCACGAAGTCCTCGAGATAGACGCCGCTCCCATAGCTCTTGGCGAGAATGTCGAGAAATGAAGCCTCCCAGGCATAGGTCACTTGGCCCCATACGGAGTTGACGATCTGGAGTTCGTAATCGCTTGGGGAAGGAGCCACCCCCTCCGGGGTGACCGCCGCATTGTGCTCGGCGGTGGCGAAGGCGCTGGCTCCTCGTTCCACAAGGGCTTGGCTGAGTGCGTTCTGGCCGTCGAAGATCGCCGCGCCGGCGTCGCCGAACTGCAGCGCATTGGCCATCTCTGTCGCCGTTTGTCCTTCGGCCCCTGCATACGTCATCGTCAGCGCCAGCGAGGCGCTCAAGGGCGAGGTCAACACGTTGCCCGGAGGCGCCATCGACAGCCATTGCGAATAGAGCCCTACAGCGAACGCGTTGTTGGCCGCCGCCGCCGCGGCGAGGGAACTTGCCGCAATCGAAGATGCCGGATTGCGCGCGGCGCTCGATTGAGCCAGCGACAGCGTGACGCCGCCATCGACCGAGACGGCAGCACTGCCAGACACCGCCGACCCACCGCACCCCGCGAGGGCAACCCAAACCAGTAGACAACCCAGCATCGATCGGAACATGCCTGGATCTTTCATCATGAACGGTGCCACGATGTCTTGCACGTTCTTTCCCGCGGAGAACATCGGGCACACGTCTTACGCGCCCGGGGTCGAGGTTTCCGGTTCGTCGTACGTTTCGTTCCTTTTCAATTCAAGTTCACGACTTGCACGCCCCAGTCGCCGCTCGAGAGATAGAGCGTGTTGCCCTGGCGCGCGATGGAGCTGATGGACCAGCCCTGCGTCCGGACGAACTGGTCGTAAGCGGGGGCGGCGTTCGGCGACAGCTTGTAGATATCGAGGCCGTTGCCGTCGCCCCAACCGGTCGTGACGAGCATTCGGTCGCCTTGGACGCCCAAGATCCAGCCCCAGCCCTGCGGGCCGCTCGCCACCCGATCCACCGGGCTCGCGGGATTGGTGACATCGATCTGGTGCAGCTCGACGGGCGGGTTGTTTCCCGTGGGCGCATACACTTGCGTCGAAGTGTACACGGTCGTGCCGGTGACGACGACGTTTCCGACCCAGCCGTCGAGCGGTGTCCTGCTCTGCAGGTACGCGACGTTTCCGACCCGCGCGAGCACGTTGAAGGTATCGATGGTGTTGCCGCTGCCGTCCCACTGGTAGTCGATCGTGTAGAGAAGGTTGGGGTCGGTGGCCGAGCCGCCGACGAGCACGCCGGGGACGTTGATCGATTGGCCGATTTTCGGATGCGAGCGATCACTGAGATCGATCGCGTCGAGGTAGTAGCGGGTCGTGCCGTACGGGTTGGCCGCGGTGACTTGGTCGACCCACTCGTAATGCGTGGCATACAGGGTGTCCCCGACGACCTGCATGTTGCCCCACCAAGCGGTCGCATCCTGCGTAATGACGGTGGAGCCGACCGTCGGAGCGTCCGGGTTCGAAAGATCGACGACGAAGAGATCCTCGGCGGCGTCCAGGTAGGTGCCGTTCGCGTATTCCGGGTCCCAGCGACGGAACGCCAGCGCGTCGTTCTCCACCTGAACGATTTCGCCGCCTTCGTACCAGTCGTAGCAATAAAACCCGAACCAGCCCCAGTTCCAGTACCAGCCGGGGTCGACTGGCAACGTGACCTTGCCGCGTGCCGTGGCGCCGCCGTTCGAGACGTCGACGACCTGCACTTGCTCCTGCCACCCGTTGCATTGCGCCGCGGACGCACCAGAACCGGAAGACACGCCCACGGGCCCGACGCCCAGGCCCCCGTTCGGGCAGGGGACCGACACCTCGACCGCGGTCACGACATAGAGCAAGTTGCCGTTCGTGAAGACGCGTGCGTCGACGCCGGCCACGGGTAGGTCCGGCGCGCTCGACTCGTCGACGAGCTCGGCGGCGTCGGTCGCGGGAAGCGCGCGTACGTCCGAATGCGTGACGTCATTGCCCCACCAGTCGCTCGAAATCTCCGCGACGGTCGATCCCGCGGGCTGCGAGGCGATGACGTTGCGGGCGAGCGTCAGCTGGCCGCTGACGGTCGGGTTGAGCGGATCGGTGTAGTTGACGACGCCGAGGGCCAGATCGCTCAAGGACAGGATTCGCCCGTTGGCAAAGATGCCGCGCTCGACCCAGCCGACCGTTTGCGCGGCGCCGGCGGTCGTGATCGACGTCGGCGTGTACTCGATGAGCTGCACGCCGTTGTTGTATTGCCCGGTCGATGCGACCCAGCCGCTGAACGGCAGGACCACCAAGTCGGTGGATCCATCGACGGTCGTGCCGCGTACGAAGGCTTTGAACGTGCTGGCCGCGGGTGTCCAGGCCCAGTTTCCGCCGAAATCCGAGTCGCCGAGGACCGTCGGCGCCGCGGGGTTCGTTACGTCGACGTAGCTGAGCGACACGTCGCTCGCGTTGGACGTGTCGTTTTGACCGAGGGCGAAGAGCTGGTTGCCCGACGGCTGGATGAGCCACACCGTTCCCGGTAGCTGCGTCTGGCCCGCGAGCACGGGAGCCGATGGCGTCGACAGGTCGTAGATCTGCAGTGGGGTCGACGTGGTGCTCGAGTAACCCCCCTCGGGCGACAGGTACATGCGACCGCTGTCAAAGAGCGCCGCCGGCGTCCAGCCCGGCGAGTTGATGGCGAGCGTCGAGTCGAGCGCGGGCGCGTCGGGGTTCGAAAAGTCCGCGATCGCAAGGACGTAGCCCGACCCGCAGTAGACGTCGGTGCAGCCGAGCACGTGAGCCGTCACGCCGTCGGAAAAGTCGAGGTTCCAGCGGCCGTTGTCCGCGCCGCTCGATTGGATCGTTCCGTCGACCGTCAGTGCTCCCCGCGTGACGATGGTCCCTCCAGGATCGCTGATGTCGAGATACTGAAGGATGGTTTGTGACGGCGGGGAAGCGTCCGAGACTCCGCCGTCGGGCAGGGGGGGCGCCGGCGCCGGGTGCGCGAGCATGATGGATGTGGGCGTGACGTTGAAGACGCCCCCGTAGCCCGGGAATGTCTTCGACGACACCTGCTGAATCTGGTTGTTCGCGAAGCTGACGGACGAGACGATAACGGTCGCGCCCGAGCTCCCCGGGTAAGCGACACCGCTGCCGACGGCGACGCCCGGCACGCCATATCCGCCGAACCAGCCGTATGTCCAGCCGTAGTCCTCGCTCACGGCGTAAAGGACGTTGCCGACGACGCGCGTGTCTTGGATGTCGCCTCCGAGCTCCGCATCGCCGAGGTACTGGATGTTCGAGGGGTCTGTTGCGTCGAGCCCGACGACGATCGATCCGTGAAAGGGCGTCGTCGTCGCATTCGATGTGCTGTCGACGATGCCGTAATAGTCGGCGACGACGACGACGACCGTGCCGTTCTGCGCAAACATCTGTACAGGTGTGCCGAAGATCGGCCAGCGGTTGAGGAGTTTGGGCTGGTCGATGTTCGTGATGTCGAACGCCATGAGCCCGCGGTAGCTGTTTAAGTAAAAGAGCGTGTCGCCGGCGACGGCGTAGAGGTCCGTCTCTTGGACGGTCCGCGTCGAGGTGCTCGTCGACGTGCCCGCGGTCGTGGCGGCCGCGGGCGCGGCGGTCGCCACTCCATTCGACGCACCCGCGACCGCCCCGGCCGCCCCGCCGCCTCCGACTCCGCCGCTCAGGCCATACGGCGGGGCCGACGTGAAGGCGCTTGCACCGGACGTCGACGTGCCGCCACCGTCCGACTGGGAGCCTCCGCCCGACAGGGCGCCACCGTCCGGCAGGGAGTGTGAGCCTTCGCCCGACGGGGCGACGCCAGCCGGTGAGCCTCCACATCCGGCGGCGCCAAAGGCGAGCGCCAAGATGGGCAAAGAAAGGAGACGAGTCTTTTTCGCTTTCGCGTGCGGACGGCTGCCCATGGTTTTCCCTCTCACGTTGAAAGATGAGCCTGCAGGACTGGGGCCACGGCTGAACCACGAGTGGGACCGACCGGAATCTCCAAATGCTGCGCAACTTTAGTTCGTGAGGGCAAACTTGGACCGATGTGCCAGTGGCACAGAACGAGTCCGCAAAGTCACGGCACGCCGATGGCGGTCCGGCCGGGGACCTCCACCGGTACGCCCACCGCCCGCAGCGCGCGGCCATGGCCAAGCTGCATCGCGCAAGCTGCATCGCCACGGAAAGGAGAGCGCAGAGAATCCTTCGCAACGCCTACGTGGAGCCTCCGCGAAAGGGTCCGGGGCTCTGCCTCACGATTGTCCAAGATTTGTCTAACCTCTGGCCCAGGTGACCATCGCCGATTCGGCCTTCTAACGTCATCATCCATGGTGAGGTGGGCGACATTGACTAACATTTGTCCAATCCTATAGTGGACGCGATGGATCCCCCGCGCCCAACGATTTCGGGGAGAACGGCCGGAGGTCCCGCCCGCCGCACCGAGGCCGCCTCTGCCGACGGTGGACCCGACGCGGCGAAGTACTCCATTCGCGTGACCTCGCGCCTCACGTCCATCGAGCTCGACACCCTGCGAATGTGGGAGAGGCGCTACGGGTTTCCCCGCCCCGAACGGACCCGCGGCGGAAGCCGAGTTTACTCGGCGGCCGACGTCGAAGCGCTGAGGCTCATCAAGCGTGCAATCGAGCATGGTTACCGGCCCGGAGAGGTCGTCGGCAAGCCCCCCGGGGAGCTCACCCAGCTGCTCGTCGCATCCGAAACTCCGTCGCGCCGAGTGGCGGCCTCTCCGACGGTGGCCACGATCCTCGGTGCGCTTGTTCGGGACGAGGTTGCGCTTCTCCGCGCGGAGCTCCGCCAGGCGGCCGTCATGCTCGGACCGAAAAGGTTTCTCGCCGACGTGGCCCACCCAGCTTGCGTTCGAGTCGGAGAGCTCTGGGCGGATGGAAGGCTCGAGGTGCGGCACGAGCATCTTCTGAGCGAGTGCCTGTCCGCCCAGCTTCGTGTGCTGATGTCTGCGTACGAGGAGCGCCCGGGGGCGCCTCGCGTCTTGCTCAGCACGCTGCCCAATGAGCGGCACGGGCTCGGCCTGGCGATGGCAGAGGTCTACCTTGCGGCGAGCCAAGTCACCCCCGTCTTTCTTGGTGTGGACACGCCCCCGGAGCAAATCGTCAAAGCAGCGCGCAATCACGCAGTCGACGCGGTGGGCCTTTTGGTCACGGAGGCCTCCGATCCGAAAGCGACGAAGAGCCACATCCGCTCGATGCTCCGCGAGCTTCCGCGCCGCGCGCGCATCTGGGTTGGAGGGGCGGGCGGACCACGCCTCGGGATCGACGACGAAGCGGTTCGTATCGTCGCGACATGGGCTGATATGGACGAAGCCATTTTGACACTTGCAGGGAGAGGCGCATGACCCTTCACCACCCCGCGGAGGCCCACCCATGAGACACGTGATCGAGCGCGAACAGTTCGTGGCGCGGCCGAGGTCGGAGGTGTTCGCATTCTTCGCGGACGCCGCGAACCTCGAGCGACTGACCCCGAGCTCGCTTCACTTCGAGATGAAGACGGCCCGTCCGATCGAGATGCGCCCCGGGGCGCTCATCGATTACAGGATTTCGCTCTTCGGCATCGGCCTTCGCTGGCGCACGCTCATCGAAACCTTCGAGCCGGAGACCCGCTTTGTCGACGTCCAGCTCAAAGGTCCCTATCGACGGTGGCGACACACCCACGAGTTCATCGATGCGGCGGGTGGGACCATCGTTCGCGATCGCGTGGAATACGAAGTGGCGCTCGGCCTTCTTGGTGAGCTTGCGCGCGTCGTCTTCGTCGAACGTCAGCTCGGCGCGATTTTCGATTTCCGCCGAGCATCCATCGAGAAGATTTTCGGACCCGCGGGCGGACCCCGCTCTGACGTCACTTCGTCTCCTGACCCTGGAGTCCTCTCATGACCACCACCAAAGCGTTCGGTAACCGACCTTGAGGCCCATCGCCCTGCACCCACGGGTGGAGCTGGCGAGTGCCGCCGCTTTGCCGACCGAGTTTGGCGACTTCCGGATCCACGTCTTCACGAGCGAAAGGGACGATCGCGAACAGGTCGCCATCGTGCATGGTGACGTCTTCGGTGTCGACTCGGTCGCCACGCGGATCCACTCCGAATGCCTCACGGGCGACGTGATGGGGTCGCTCCGCTGCGATTGCCGCAAGCAGCTCGAGCTCGGGCTCCGTCAGATCGCGACGAAGCCCTGCGGTGTCCTCCTTTACCTGCGCCAGGAGGGGCGCGGGATCGGCTTGGCCAACAAGGTTCGCGCCTACAAGCTCCAAGAGGAGGGGCTCGACACGGTCGACGCCAACCTCGCCCTTGGGTTCCGCGACGACGAACGTGACTACGGCGTCGCGGTGGGGATGCTTCGAACGCTCGGCGTCAGGTCGGTGCGGCTCATGACCAACAACCCGGACAAGGTGGCACAGCTCCGGCGCTATGGCCTCCAGGTGACGGAACGGGTGGCGCACGCGATCCCGCCGAGCGTCCACAACCGCCGCTATCTCGAGACGAAGGCCAAGCGCTCTGGACACATCATCGACGTGAGTGGACCGGCTTCGCCGGGTTCGATGCAGCCTGACGAGCCGCTCGCCGGCGCTTGATGGGCGCCGACGGACGACACGAGCGTGCGGTGCTCCTCTTTGGGCACGGTTCGGCCGCGGCGGACAAGCCTCTCGTCGTGATGGCGGGGGCAAGTGGATTCGTCGGGCAGGCCCTCGCCGGACCCCTATCCTTGCACTTTCGGGTGGCCGGCATCGCGCGAGGCGCGGGACCCGCCGCGGCACCTTGGGCCGAATGGAGGCGGCGCGATCTTCTGAATCTCCGCGAGGCGGAGGAGGCGCTCGCGGGGGCACGGTACGCCGTTTACTTGGTTCACAGCATGATGCCATCGGCTCGGCTGACGCAGGCCTCGTTTTCGGATCTGGATCTTCTCTGTGCGGACAACTTCGCGCGGGCCGCAGCTCGAGCGGGCGCAGAGCAGATCGTGTATCTCGGTGGGCTCGTCCCCGAGCGGCCAGGCATGTCCTTGTCCTCGCATCTTCGAAGTCGGCTCGAAGTCCAGGCGACCCTCGCGCGCTATGGCGTGCCGGTGACGACCCTGCGCGCCGGGCTCGTCATCGGCGGGGGCGGCTCCTCGTTCGAGATCCTCGTGAAGCTCGTTCGTAGGCTGCCCGCGATGGTGTGTCCGCGCTGGACGCAAACGCGCATGCAGCCCGTCGCCGTCGAGGACGTCGTGAACCTCCTGGCCTTCGCGGTGGGGCGTGAACAATTGTACGGGCAGACGTTCGACGTCGGCGCGCCCGAGGCCTTGAGCTACCGGGAGCTGATGGAAATGTGCGCGGACATCCTCGACGTCCGGCGGCCGATGGTTCCGGTTCGACTGTTCACGCCGTCGCTCTCCACGCTCTGGGTGAGTCTCGTGACGGGAGCGCCGCGAGCGCTCGTGGGTCCGCTCGTCGAGAGCTTGAGGCACGAGATGGTGGCGCGCGACCATCGCCTCTCGGACCTCGCGGGGCTCGTCCCCACGCCGGTACACGACGCGCTCGGGCGCGCGCTTGCGGCCGATGGCCGAGGGCGGCCCCGAATCGATCCTCCGCGCCAAAAGAGCCCGAAAGCGTCCGTGGTGCGGTCGGTTCAGCGCATGCGCCTCCCTGCAAACCGAGATGCGAAGTGGGCGGCGGCGGAGTATGCCCGCTGGCTCCCCATCGCGCTCCGGCGTCTTGTCCGCGTCGAGGTCGACGCGGAGGGAAATATCCGCCTTTTCCTCTCGTGCTTCAGGGCGCCATGGATCGTGCTCTTGCTGGCCCGAGAGCGCAGCACACCCGATCGCCAACTCTACTTTTTTGGAGACGGCCTTCTTTCGAAAAAGCACGACCGCGGCCGGATGGAGTTCCGCCAAGCGCTCGACGGCAGAACCCTGCTCATTGCGATTCACGACTACTCCCCGCGTCTTCCTCGGTTCGTCTATCTCCTCACGCAAGCGCCTTTCCACGCTTCGGTGATGGGCGCGTTTCGCCGGCACCTCGCCAGCATGTCGAGCGGAGAAGCGTCGACCGACGTGCGCGACCAGGCGGCGGCGCCGTGACGCGTCCGTGACGCGGTCGTCCAGGCGGCGGCATCCTGACGCTCCGTGACAGGGTCGTCGGCCCGGCGCGCGAAGCCCCGACGACCGCGTCAGAACGACGCCGGGACCCGGACGACCGCGTACTTATCGCGGCGGCGGAAGCTGGAATTGATCCCACGCCGGCGTGTGGTTCGACTCCGTCGGCGTCTGCGCAGGTATGTACACGGCCGGGTAGGTCGAATCGACGACCTCCGACGTGCCGTTCACCAACGTGACAATCGCGCAGAGAAAGAGCTGGGGGACCGGCGTTGGCGCTCCCGGCGGGCTTCGCCGTGTCGAAGAAAAGACCAACCAATAATAGCGCTTCGACCCGACCGGGCTGCTGCTCGGAGCCCACCGTGGCCACGAATTGCCGATTCCGGGGCTCGTGACCCCTGTGCACTGCGGCGGATCGTTCGCGGCCAGACGCGTCGGGGCTCCCCCCGACGCCGGGACGACGAACACTTCGGCGCCGGGGGCCCCGTAGACCGACTCGCCGGCGCCAATGCGGTCGAACGAGACGAACGTGTCTCCCGGCGAATACGCTGGAAAGTATTCATTGTACGCGGGATCGCTTGCGCCCGCGAGAGGGCTCGCGCCGCCGCCGGCCCGATCGGCATAGGGAACCGTGTACACGTCGGTCGTCGCGCTCGTTTCGTAGATCGAAATCGGCCCGCCCGTCGTCGACGTGTACGCCACGGTGACGCCGTCGTGTGAAAAATCGGGGCTGTCGGGCTGTCCCGGGTCGCCCGTCCGCTGCATCGTCCCCGACGCTCCCGTGTGCAGGTCGGTCCACACGAGCTCGTAAGAGCCCGTGTCGTCGTAGCTACCGCCGTCGACGTCGACGTTACGCACCGACAGCGCAACGGCATCGGTCGCCGAATAGTGCGCAAGCGAAAGGGTCGGAAACACGTTGTATGTGAGCGACAAGGTCGCGAGCGCCGCGTTCGAGACGATGCTGCTGCCCGGTTGCTCACCTGTCCCGTCGACGAGGCGCGCGTCGATTCCGAACGGCCCGTTCGCCTCGTCCTGGCGATCGACGAAGGCGACCGTGCCGTCGGGGCTCGCCACGTGGCAGCCGATGCACGTCGCCGATTGCCCTGGGCTCGCTTGCTGCATCAACGCCGGCGTGAGCACGGTCGTCGCGCTGCTGTCGCCGATGTGGAACCCCTTGAGTGCGCTCGATGCGGAAGTCGTCCAGTAGACCACGGCTCCGGGCGCAGCCACGGGCGCAATGTGGATGACGCCGTTCGGTCCAGTGACGACGCCGCCTGCGACGCCGCCGGTCAGAGTTCCGGCGCGCAGGGACACGGCGATGTCTTGTCCTGCGCTTGCGGCGGCGAGCGTGCTCCACGACGCGGACGGCATCTGGAACGTGGTCTCGTCCGTGTAAACGAGAAGATCGTTCGCTTCACCGTCCACGTGCAAGCGGAGCTCGAAGACGTCGAACGTGGAGTCGGCCGTCCACTCAAAGAGAGGCGGCGTGAAATTGGTCGGAAACATCGCACCGAGTGTGGGTTCGGTGAGGCACGGCGCGGGCGCAGACCCGGGCGCCGCGCCCGAAAAGCTCGCGGCGAGGGCGGCCGCCTGCGCGTCCGTGATCTGCCCGGCGCCGACGGGATCGGGCGGAAACGCCGGCCCGAGCGTCGGGCCGCCGTCGACGAAGAGCGTGCCGCCGCCCGAAGCGGATGCGTCGCCATCCGCAGCGAGCGGGACGGCGGCGCCCGAATCGAGTGACGTGTGGTCGCTCGCAACCGGCGATGCCGGCGCATGCGCCGAGCAGCCAGCCGCGAGGAGCACCAAGAGCGCCCAGCGGGCGAGCGTGGCTCCGCTGCCAACTGGATCGCCTACGCCCATCGCCATTTTCAGCCTACCTCGATGTCCCGTTCTTGCGAGGGGATACACGAGCGTTTTGGCGCATCGGTTCACTTCGCGCTGATCGGCGACGGATGCTTCGGCTGATAGACCCCGAGCCTTCCCCCGCCGGGCAGCGTCACGCGCGTGATCGAGCCCCAGCGCTGCTCCTCGACGGGCGAGCACGCGATGTGCTGCTTCTTCATCTCGTCCATCAGCACGTGAACGTCGTCGCACATGAGGTAAACCTCGTGGACGTCGTTCTCATCGGACGGGTGCAAGGCGATCTCCGCGGGAGGCAGGGCGAAGATCAACCACCCGTGCCCCGCGTCCACGAAGGGGAACTTGAGCACGTCGCGTAAGAACGTGCGGTCCGCCTCGGCGTCCTTGCTGTAGATGATGACGTGGGCTCCGTGGATCACGGTACGCGCGAGACTACAACAGGGCTGGGCCACATGTCGATGTGCTAGGCGACCCGTGTGGGCCGGCAGAACGACGCCCACGAGGGCGGCCCGACACAGGTTCTGTTCTCGGTAAGCGGCGATGCGAGGGCGGCCAAATCCGTTTTGTCTCGGCGGCCTCGTGACCTTCAAAGACTCGATTTGGCGGCTCTCAATCGTGCTCGCGCATCAGCCACACTTCCGACGTCAGCCGGCCGACGTTCATGTCTTCTGGGGGTATGCGTTGCTTCCGGACCGCGTGGCGATTTCATCGCGCAGCCCATGGGCGCGTGCACGGGCGAGGAAGTTCTCCAGGAGCTGTTTGGTCACCTGAGTGGTCGAACGGGGAGCGATGAGCCGCCAACGAATTCACTCGGCGTGCAGCTCGAGGCGCTCATGAAGGCATTCAAGTAGCGGCCGCTGCGCGCGAATGCGTGTTTACCGGGCAGGGCGTCGCCGTTCTCAAATAACGAGAATGACACGAAGCTCTAGACCGCGCTCCTGAGAAAGAAGTTGCACATCGAAAGAGCAGTACCTTAAAGTCAACCCAGAGGAGCCGCGACATGCCCGCACTTCTAGCTCATCTCCCAAGCATCATCTGACAGCGTACAAGAGGCGCAAGACATGGAAGTCAAAGGTGCAACCTTTTTGTACACATTGGCTGGCCTGATGATCACGTTCGCGGGGTTCTCGGCGCTTTTGTTTGTCATCCGACAGGCCGCCGGAGCGCGGTTGTCACTGCTCGACAGATACCTTGCAAAAACGGTCATGACGTACATTTTCGTATTGGCGGCGGCAGCGCTGCTGCCGGCGCTATTTGCGCTCTACGACATTCAGGAACAGTGGATTTGGCGAGGCTCGGGTCTGCTTTTCGCACTACCGATGCTGTCTCTTCAGATCACCTATCCGAGCAGACGCCGCAAGGTGGTCGGCCAAGCACCCCCGCCCGCCATATTCGCGGTCTTCGTCGTGTTGGGTTCCGCCGTGACGCTGGCGATGCTCGGCTACGTTTTGGTCGGCCTTCAATACAGCGCCGCAGCCTACATCACGGCGTTGACGGTCGACTTCTTTACCGTCGTGTTCGGCTTCGTCGTCGCGCTCGACGTCATTATGCAGCAGCCAGTTGAAGTGTCGGAGCGCGCGGCGACGGACTAAAGCACCCCATGTCGTCGGCCCCCCGCTCAGCCACGCCTTGAACACGGCGGGGGTGCGAAACGTCTGGGAACACGCCGTCAAGGGCTGTCCTCCCGACGCGACCGAGCTGTCTCGATGGGGCGCCCACCCCGGACGTCGTGCTCGGCGCCGCCGCCGGTCGTCCGGGCATGTCGGTTGCTCGCCATGGCACCCGCGGCGCCCCAGCGCCTGCGTGGTCGAGACCGAGAGATCGGCGGAGGTCATCCCATGAAGACGCAGACGATTGGTGAGTTCTTGCTGAGGCGACTTGAGGAGGCCGGCGTTCGTCACGTCTTCGGCGTGGCCGGCGACTTCGAGCTCGAGTTCCTGCAGC
Source organism: Polyangiaceae bacterium (assembly GCA_050013115.1). Taxonomy (GTDB): domain Bacteria; phylum Myxococcota_A; class Polyangia; order Polyangiales; family Polyangiaceae; genus Palsa-1150. The sequence continues at coordinate 22,945 of JBEKFX010000006.1, read as the reverse complement.
AGCTCGAAGACCGCGGGCGGCCGGCCTGGATTGGCAACTGCAACGAGCTCAACGCCTCGTACGCCGCCGACGGCTACGCGAGGATGAACGGCATCGCGGCCCTCGTCGTCACCAACGGCGTCGGTGCCCTGAGCGCCATGAACGGGATCGCCGGCGCATTCTCCGAGCACGTCCCGGTCATCTGCATCTGCGGATCGATTCCGCGAAAGGCGATCGAGCGAGGCCTGCATCTGCATCACACGCTCCAGGAGGGAAGCCATCGCGACTTCTTCCGGGCCTTCTCCCAGGTGACGGCCGCGCAGGCGCAGCTTACGCCTGCGAATGCAGCCTTTGAGATCGACCGCGTGTTCCAAACCGCATGGGCGACGAAGTGCCCCGTCTACATGGAGCTGCCGTCGGACATCGCATACCTGCAGATCGACGTGCCCGAGGCGGCGATCGAGCTCGTCTCGCCGCGCAGTGACGGCGAGCGGCTGCAGGCGTGCAGTGACGCCATCCTTGCGCGCCTGGCCAAGGCCAAGGCGCCGGCGATCCTCCTGGACCTCGACGCCGACCGCTTCGGCGCGCTCGGCGCCATTCGCAGCTTCGCCGAGAAGGCGCAGATCCCCGTCGCCACGCTCTCGAGCTCGAAATCCATGTTCTCGGAGCAGTCACCCCTCTTTCGCGGGATCTACGTCGGGGCCGGCAGCGCGCCGAGTCTGCGCAAGACAATCGAGGAGAGCGATTGCCTTCTGGCCGTGGGCTACCGCCGGGTCGACACGAACAGCGGCCTCTTCAGTGACCGCTTGCCGGAGGACACGGTCCGGCTTCGCCCGTACTCGGCCGACGTGGGCGAAGAGAACTTTCAGGCCATCACGCTGCTCGAGGTGTTTCAGCGTCTCGCCGCCGCGGCGGGTGCGCGCAGCACACTCCGATCGCCCGTTTTGACGGTCGAGGCCGCAAACGGAGGGGCAGCCGCCGCACCCAGCGAGTCGGATGACCTCACACAGAAGGCCTACTGGCGCGAGATGCAGACGTTTCTCCGTGCGGGCGACGTCATCGTCGTGGAGGACGGGACCTCGGCCGCGGGTGCCACCGGGCTGACGCTCCCCGAGGGGTGCACCTTCATCGCACAGACTCTGTGGGGATCGATCGGCTACTCCGTCGGAGCGCTCCTCGGCACGCTGGTGGCTGCGCCGGAGCGGCGCCAGATCCTCTTTGTCGGCGACGGATCGTTTCAGCTGACCGCGCAAGAGCTCTCGACGATGTTGCGCCACGACCTGAAGCCAATCATCTTTCTCATCAATAACGGTGGCTACACGGTCGAGCGAGCCATCGTCGGCAGGAACGCGGCCTACAACGACGTCGCCAATTGGCGCTATGCAGACCTGCCGAAGGTCTTCAGCCGGAGCACGAACGCGCGGAGCACCGTCGTTCGCAACGTGAGCGAGCTGAGGGCGGCGCTGGCCGGGCCGCACGACGGGCTCGTGTTCATCGAGGCGGTCATGGACCGGACGGATGCCCCCATCGACTGCATTCGCAGCGGAAACGCGCTGGCCAACCAGGACTACGGCTCCCGAGGTCCGCAAGGACACGCCGGCGTGCAGCTGACGGCGGCCGACGTTCGCTGATCGCCTTCGGGACATGGCGTTCTCGAAGGCAACCCACGGCACGGCTGCGAGGTCGGCCGCCCTCCGAGGGTCGGGGCTCCTGCAGGCGGCGAGCTCCGGCGTTGTCGGATTGGCGACACTTCCGCCGCGCTGCACGGTGATTACGCTGGCTGGATGCCGGGCCATCTCGCTTTCGTCGGGTGAGCTTCCGATGAGCGCGCGACGCCCAGGCTTGTCGCTCGAACCCGTACTGCCGCGCAGCGCATCGCGCGTGGCCGAGGAGCGCCTCCATGTCCGCTCAGCCCATTGCCGACTATGATTCATCGTTTCCCCTGCTGCCGCTCCGCGGCGGCGTTCTGTTCCCCAAGGCGACCGTGCCCTACGAGATCGGCCGTCCCAAGACGGTCGCGCTGGTCGAACGCGTCGTGGCCGACAAGGTCCCGTACCTGGTCGTCTTTGCGCAGCGCGAGGCGAGCGTCGATGACCCGTCCGCCTCGGACCTACACGACCTCGGAACCCTCGCGCGCGTCATCGCAGTCGAGAAGCAGCGTGAGGGCACCTACGCGATCGCAGTGGAAGGCGTCGCCCGGGTGCGGCTGAAGTCGGTCGAGCAGACGACGCCGTACTTGCAGGTCCGCGTCGAACCCGTCGAGCCGACCGCGACCAGCGACGACGACGAGCTCCGGGCGCTCGGCCTGAGCCTGCGCGAGGCGACGGGCAAGCTCCTCGAACTCGTGCCGGTTCCCCGCGAGGTGGCGGCGCGTGTCTCCGCGATCGAGGCGCCGGGCGAGCTGGCCGACGTCGTTTCGACGCACCTCGAGGCCTCCGTGGAGGAGAAAGCGGAGCTCCTTGGCCTCCTCGACGTGAAGGCGAGGATCCGCAAGCTCCTCGCGCACCTCAGCCGCCGCACCGAAGTCCTGCGTATGCGAAACGAGATCAACTCGCAGGTCAAGGAAGGGATGGACAAGAGCCAGCGCGAGTACGTCCTTCGACAGCAGATCAAGGCGATCCAGGACGAGCTGGGCGAAGGCGAGCAAGAGGAGTCGAACGACCTCGACGATCTCGCCCACCGGGTCGCCGAGGCGAAGCTCTCGCCGGAGGCCGCGGAGGTCGCGGCCAAGCAGCTCAAGCGCTTGCGCTCGATGGCCGGTCAATCGCCTGAGGCAGGCATGGTCCGGACGTACCTCGAGTGGATCCTCGATCTACCGTGGGAGGCGGCGGACGCGCCCGAGCCCGACATCGCGGCGGTGCGCGCCGTGCTCGATGCCGACCACCATGGGCTCGGCAAGGTCAAGAAGCGCATCCTCGAGTATCTGGCGGTGCGCAGGCTGAAGCGCAACAGCAAAGGCCCTATCCTGTGCCTCATCGGGCCCCCCGGCGTCGGCAAGACCTCGCTCGGCAAGAGCATCGCCAAGGCCCTCGGGCGTGAGTTCGTGCGGGTGTCGCTCGGCGGCGTCCACGACGAGGCGCAAATTCGCGGGCACCGGCGGACCTATGTTGGCGCGCTCCCCGGCCAGATCATCCAGGGCATGAAGAAGGCGGGCACGACGACGCCGGTCTTTATGCTCGACGAGGTCGACAAGCTCGGCAGCGACTACCGCGGCGATCCGTCGTCCGCGCTGCTCGAGGTGCTCGACCCGGAGCAGAACGACACCTTCGCCGACCACTACCTGGAAATTGCCTACGACCTGTCCAAGGTGGTGTTCGTGGCGACGGCCAACGTCGGGGACACGATTCCCCCGGCTCTGCGCGACCGCATGGAGGTCATCGAGATCCCCGGCTACACCCCCGCGGAGAAGCTCTCGATCGCCAGGCGCCACCTGCTGCCGAAGCAGCTCCGCGAGCACGGCATGACGGCCGAGCAAATCGACGTGACGGACGAGGCCATCGAGACGGTCATCGAGCGGTATACCCGCGAGGCGGGCGTGCGTTCGCTCGAGCGGCATATCGCGGCCATCGTCCGTGCGGTGGTGGTCGAGACGGCCGAGGGCAAGGCCGAGGGCCAGACGGTCGTTCGTACGGAGGAGGACTTGCGGCGCAGCCTCGGTCCGGCGAAGTTCACGAACGAGGTGGCCGAGCGTACAGAGGACCCGGGCGTGGCGACCGGCCTCGCGTGGACGCCGGTCGGCGGCGCGATTCTCTTCGTCGAAGCGACCAAGATGCCCGGCAAAGGCAAGCTGATGCTGACCGGGCAGCTCGGCGACGTGATGAAAGAAAGCGCCACCGCGGCGCTCAGCTACGTGCGTTCGAATGCCGAGCGGTTCGGTATCTCGCGCAACTTCGTCGATGACAGCGACATCCACGTCCACGTTCCTGCGGGCGCGATGCCCAAGGACGGTCCGAGCGCCGGAGTGACGATGCTGAGCGCGCTTGTCTCGCTGTTTACCGGCGTGCGCGTTCGACACGACGTCGCGATGACCGGCGAGATCACGTTGCGCGGACGCGTGCTGCCCATCGGTGGCCTCAAGGAGAAGGTCCTCGCGGCGCACCGGGCCGGTATCAAGAGGGTGATCGTGCCCGAGCGCAACCGCGCAGACCTCGACGAGGTGCCTGACGAGATCAAGAAGGCGCTCGAGTTCGTCTTCGTGAACAAGATGGACCAGGTCATCGAGGCGGCGCTCGAAGAGAAGGTGCTCGTCAAGGGCGGCCGCACCGCGGCGCCGGCTGTACCCGTCGCGGTGGCCTGAATTCTCCGGGAGCGGGGGTGCACATTCTTGTGCTCCCCTGATTTCCGTTCCGCTTTCCGGAGCTCCGATGCGACGCGACCGCATACGCGTTCATTGCCATTCTCCCGGTCGAGGGACCCCCTGTCGCGGCCCCCAAGTACCCGGCTCGTACTCCTCCACGCGAGGTCGTGCTTTGAGGATGGGATCGACGATCCGCCAAGCTTGCTCCACGTAGTCCTCGCGTACGAAAAGCGTGGGGTCGCCTGCAATCGCGTCGCTGAGAATGCGCTCGTACGGTGGCACGCCATCGGAGGGCGGTTGCGCCCAGAGCGCCTCGGTCGGTTGCCCGGCGACCCCGTGACCCGGAGAAAGGACGTTGATGCCGATCCGGATGGCCGGCTCCGGGTCGATTCGGAATCGAATCGAATTCGCGGATAAATCGATGTGCTCGTAAAGGGTCGGCGGTCGGCGCAGGCGAACGAGGACCTCCGTGTAGGTTGCAGGCAAGCACTTGCCCGCCCGGATGTGGAAAGGAACGCCCTTCCACCGAGACGAATCGATGGCGAGCTGCATGGCCGCGAACGTCTCGACCTGGGAATCGGGGGCAACGCCCTTCGACTGGCGGTAACCGCGGTACTGCCCGCGGATGACGTTCTGGACGCGGATCGGAGGGATCGCCTGCAAGACTTTCACTTTTTCATTGCGCAACGACTCCGAATCCACGGCCGCCGGCGGCTCCATGGCCACGTTGGTCAGGACCTGGAACAGGTGATTCTCGACGACATCACGGATGGCCCCCACCTGCTCGTAGAAGGCGCCCCGGTCCCGGACCCCGAAAGCTTCGGCCATGGTGATCTCCACGCTCTCGAGGTGGTTGCGGTTCCAGATCGGTTCGAATAGCGCGTTTGCAAGGCGGAAGAAGAGGAGGTTATTCACCGCGCGCTTGCCGAGGAAGTGGTCGATGCGAAAAATGGATCGCTCTTCGAAGACCCGTAAGAGAAGGCGGTTGAGCTTTTGCGCCGACGCGAGATCGGACCCGAACGGTTTCTCGACGATGAGGCGCGCGCCCTCGGCGCAACCCGACTTGGACAGCTGCTCCACCACGATCTCGAACAGCGCGGGGGGGATGGCGAGATAGTATGCCGGCCGCCGCGCAGGGCCGAGCTGCTGGCGGATGGCCTGGAATGTCGCCGCGTCCTTGTAATCGCCGCCGACATACCGGAGCCGTTCGCTCAGCTTCGAAAAGGCGCTCGGGTCGAGCCCACCGTGCTGCTCGACGCTCTCCTTCGCGCGGGCCCTCAGCTGGTCGATGCTCCATGGTCTCCCCGCCACGCCGACGATCGGAATGTCCAGGTTGCCGTGCTTCGCCATTGACTGAAGCGCCGGGAAGATCAACTGGCGCGCGAGATCGCCTGTCGCGCCGAAGAATACGAGGGCGTCGGCTCGATCGGCGCTCCGCTCCTGTTCTTGTCGAGCGCCGCGGTCTCCGAGCCCGTAACTGCGATGATCCGGTTGCGCGTCCATTCCCACGGAGATCCCTCCCCTCGCACCGAGGGTCCATGGGGTCGTCGGCCACTCGGCGCCAAGCCCCATGGCGCGGGAACTCCAAACAATGGACTCGCAACCAGACGGAACAGAGCGTGCACCGCCCCCGACCATGGAACCGAACGATCGCGAAGAGCTGGGCATCGTCGGACTCGGACGAATGGGCGGCAACTTGGCTCTGCAGGCCGTCGAAAAGGGATTTCGCGTCGTGGGCCTCCAGCGAAAGGCCGTCTCGCAAGAGCTGCAGGATGCCGGTGTCGTCGCCGTCAGCTCGCTCGCCGCGCTCTCCCACGCCTTGCGCCGGCCGCGCAAGATCTTTCTCTACATCCCATCCGGGACGGCCGTCGACCGCCTCATCGATTCGGTCGTCCCATCCCTCGAGAAGGGCGACATCGTCATTGACGGCGGCAACTCGTACTGGGGCGACTCAATCTCCAGATTCGAGCGGCTCAAGCCGACCGGCATTGATTTTGTCGATCTCGGAACGAGCGGGGGCATCTCCGGCGCACGACACGGCGCTTGCTTCATGGCCGGTGGAGAGCCAGACGCCATCCGGCTGCTGGAGCCCATACTCAAACGCCTCGCCGTCCAAGACGGCTATCTCCATGCGGGGCCGCCGGGCGCCGGCCACTTCACCAAGCTCTGCCACAACGGCATCGAGTTCGGGATGCTCCAGGCGATCAGCGAGGGGGTCGATCTGCTCGCCCACCACAAGGACAAACTCGACATCGCGGCGGTGCTTCATTGCTGGCGAAACGGCTCCGTCATTCGCTCATGGCTCATCGATCTGATGGAGGATGCCCTTCGACAAGTTCGGCGAGAGGGCGGTCTCTCTCGCGTCCCGGGGTATGTCGACGACACCGGCGAGGTCAACTGGCTCGTCGCGGACGCCATGCGCATGGAGGTTCCCATTCCGGTCATTGCCCAGTCCGTGATGCAGCTCTTTCTTTCTCGTGACGGCGACGAGGACGCCAAAGCGGTCGCCATGATGCGGCACGGATTCGGCGGCCACGCTTACGGCCCCAACAAGGCAGCGTACAACGAGCGCACCGGCGGTCGTGTCGAAGAGATGTCGTCCGAGCGACCGCCGAACGAGGCCACCCCGTGAGGCGTCCTCCGTCGGGAGGGCAAATCGAGGTCGCCAGCGGCGACTGGCGGCTCACCGTCGTCGAAGTGGGGGGCGGGATCCGAACGTTGCGCCATCGGGATTGGGACGTGCTCGACGGCTATCCGTTGGGGCGCATGTGCCACGGTGCTCGCGGGCAACCGCTCATCCCGTGGCCGAACCGCATCGACCAAGGTCGCTACACCTTCGACGGACAATCCTTTCAACTGGCGCTGACCGAGCCGTCGCGGAGTGGCGCGATACACGGACTCACGCGATGGAGCCGATGGAGCGTCCTCGACCGCGGCGCGGCCAGCATCGTCATGGCGTATACGCTGGACCCGCAGCCCGGGTATCCGTTCTCGCTGGCACTCGAGCTTCACTACCACCTAGGCGACGATGGTCTGGTCGTGCGCACCACGGCCGAAAACGTCGGCGATGCGCGCTGCCCGTTCGGGGTTGGCTTTCACCCGTACTTTTCGTGCGGAGACGCCCATGTCGACGCCTCACTCCTGCACGTGCCGGCGGCCGAGTACTTGCTCACCGACTCGCGCGGGATCCCGAAGGGACGTTCGCCCGTCGAAGGGTCGCCAGTCGATTTCCGCAGTCTGCGGCCGATTGGCGCGCTCGCCCTCGACCACTCGTTCGCGAGCCTGAGGCGCGATTTGGACGGACGGTCCCGCGTGCGGCTCGTCTCGGCCGACGAGCGGCGGCGTATCGCGGTCTGGCTGGACGAAAGCTATCGCTACGTCGAGATCTTCAGCGGCGACACACTCCCCGAAGGGGAGCGCCGCCGCGGCCTCGGGGTCGAGCCGATGACCTGCCCGCCGAACGCGTTTGCGACAGGCGAGGCCGTCCGCGCCCTCGAACCGGGCGAGAGCTGGCAATGCGCGTGGGGCGTCGTCGCGGAGAATCCATGACGTACGAGAGCATCGACGACTACGGGGTCATCGGCAACTTGCGCACGGTCGCCCTCGTGAGCCGTGGCGGCTCGATCGACTGGATGTGCTTTCCACACCTGGACTCGCCGAGCATCTTCGGTGCATTGCTCGACGACGAGAAAGGAGGCCGTTTTCGCATTCATCCCGTCTGGAGCGGCGGGAAGTACAAGCAGCTGTACTGGCCGGACACCAACATCCTCATCACGCGCTTTCTATCGACGGACGGGGTCGGCGAGGTCGAAGACTTCATGCCGTGCAGCGACGCGGGCGACAGGGGCAGCAACATGGTCATCCGCCGCGTCCGCGTCGTTCGCGGAAGCTTGACGTTCGACATCACTTGCGAGCCCGCCTTCGACTACGCGCGTGCGGCCGGCAAGACGCGAAGCGACGAAAACGGCGCGACTTTCGAAAGTCCGGGGCTCACGCTCTCCCTCTCGAGCGAACGGCCTCTTGTCGCGAACGCGCGCGGTGCCGGAGCCCAATTCGCCCTGAAGGCCGGCGAGAGCACCACGTTTGTCCTTCATTGCGCGAGCGGCTGCACTCCAGCTCTTTCGGCCGGCGAAGCCGAGTCATTGTTCGTGGAGACTGCCCACTTCTGGCGGCGATGGCTATCGCGATGCACGTATACGGGCCGCTGGCGCGAGGCCGTCCAGCGTTCGGCCCTGCTCTTGAAGCTGCTCACGTTCAAACCGACCGGAGCCATCGCGGCCGCACCGACCTGCAGCCTGCCCGAAGAGGTCGGGGGCACGCGCAACTGGGATTATCGCTACGCGTGGGTGCGCGACGCCGCGTTCACAGTCTACGCGTTGCTGCGGATCGGCTTTACCGAGGAGGCCGCCGGCTTCGTCGAGTGGCTCGTCGAGCGATGCCGCGAGAGCGCCGGTGACCCCCCGCTGCAGATCGTCTACGGTCTCCACGGCGAAAGGGACTTGAGCGAATCCGAGCTCTCGCACTTGGACGGCTATCGCGGCTCGCGGCCCGTGCGCCTCGGCAATGGCGCTTACCAGCAGCTGCAGCTCGACATCTACGGAGAGCTGATGGACTCCGTCTACCTCTTCAACAAATACGGCACGCCCATTTCCTACGATCTATGGGTCCAGCTGCGGCGCATTCTCGACTGGTTGTGCGCCAACTGGCAGCGAGCGGACGAAGGAATATGGGAGACGCGCGGAGGGCGGAAGCAGTTCGTCTACTCCAAGCTCATGTGCTGGATCGCCCTCGATCGTGGCTTGCGACTCGCCGACAAGCGCTCGTTCCCTGCGGACCGCAATCGCTGGTTGAAGGAGCGCGACGCCATCTACGAGGACATCATGGCCCATGGCTGGAGCCCGCAGCGGCAATCATTCGTCCAGTATTACGGAGGGGAAGCCATCGACGCCTCGAACCTCCTCATGCCGCTCACCTTTTTCGTCTCACCGACCGACCCGAGAATCGTTGAAACCATCCGCACGATGACCCGGCCGCCGTCCGAGGGCGGCCTCCTGTCCGACGGCATGGTCTACCGATACGACACCGGGACCCCTCAAGACGGCCTCGCCGGACGGGAAGGGACCTTCAATTGCGCCACGTTTTGGCTCGTCGAGGGACTGACGCGCCTCGGCCGCTCGGACAAAAAAAGGCTCGAGCAAGCACGGCTCCTCTTCGAGCGCATTCTCGGATATGCAAACCACCTCGGCCTCTACGCCGAGCAAACGAGCGATGCGGGCGACGCCCTCGGGAACTATCCGCAGGCGCTCACCCATCTTGCGCTGATCAGCGCCGCGTACAACCTCGACCGCGCGCTGAGTGGCCGGTAAGCGCGCGCCGGCGACACAGGGGGCTTACGCCCCCCGCCGCTTACGCCCCCCGCCGCTTACGCCCCCGCCGCTCACGCCCCCGCCGCTTACGCCCCCCGCCGCTTACGCTCCCCGCCGCTTACGCTCCCCCCGTTTGCGATCGAGAGTCCTCGATGCGTCCCTCCCAGAGACTCCGCGGGAGTTCTCCCGCCTCGAGCGCGCGTTTGGCGCTCGTGTACCCCGCCTGGAAGAGTGCCTCGTACGCTCGCCAGTCGAGAACCCGAAACCGCGCGAGGTCGGGCACGAGATAGAGCGCGGGGGGGTGGCTGGACAGAGACTGCTGGGTCGCATGCTGGCTGCTGGCGAGCGTCGCGTGCATGAGAACCTCGAACAGCCAGGGGCGCATGGTCGACGATGGCCTGAGCCCCCTCAATCGCTCGAAAAGCCCTCGGCGCGAGCCGTGCCCCCTGCCTTCTTCGCGCCGTTGATTAGAAAAGACGTCCACGGCGATGATCGGTCCACGACAGTAGTAAGCCATCGCACCGATAGGCAAGTTGTCCACCAGGCCGCCGTCGACCAAGAGCTGTCTGAGCAGCTGAAAGGGTGGAAAGAGACCGGGAATCGAGCAGCTCGAGCGAATCGCATCTTGAAGCGAGCCGCGGTCGTGCACTTCGCTGCAGGCGCGCGAGAGATTCGTCGAGACGCAGAAGAAAGGAGTCCACAGGTCGGCCATATCGATGTCTCGGAAGAACTCCCCCAAGACGCGGTCCAGTTTCCTTCCCGCGAGGAGCGAGCAAAGTGGGATCGTCGGATCGTACAGCGCGAATCGAGAAGAGAAGAGGCTCCTCACCCGATCCATCACCGTGTCGGCGGACCAGCCGCGCGCGAGGCCACCGGCGAAGATGGCGCCCATGCTGGTCCCGCCGACGACATCGACCGGAACACGAGCTTCCTCGAGGGCCTTCACGACCCCGACGTGGGCAATTCCGTGGGCGCCCCCGCCGCCGAGAACGAGCCCCACCGGGCGGTCGAGTAGCCAGCGAGCGAGACTTTCGGCGTCTCGCGGGTCGCCGGCGCGCACGTGATGCAGTCGCGAGACGCCGGGAAGCCTGGCGTACGACGGTCCGCCTCTCGGGAGGCCGTCGGACCGCGCGTGCACGATCGACAGGCCGAGATAGCGACTGCGCTCCCCGAGCCCCGCGTCGCGCCACCATGCGAGGTCGCCGTCCGATCGTGTGGTGTCCTCATCGCTCGCGAGGACCATGATCCGGTCGGCCTGGCGCAGACAGAAATCGAGCCAAACGCGAAGGGTGTCACGGGTCGGCTCGCATTCGAGGATCACGATGTCACAACGCGCCTCGTGGCGGCTCAGCCATTCGACGAGAAAGGGCTCGTGGTCGACGTTTTCTCCGCGCTTGCGCACTTCGTCCATGGCTCGGCGGGCATCTTCGGTGGTCAGGCGAGTTGCGGTGCGCGACCTGAAGAGGGCGTCGCAGACGAGATCGCGCATGCGGCGCGCCCCTTCGGCGGCGGTGCTCACCAGGGCGACGCTGCGTGGGAGGCCGTCCGACCTGCGGGCGAAGGAGGTAAGGACGTCCCTCGAATCGAGTATGTCGACGACACGCGTTGCAACGGTACGTGCGAAGTGCAGGACGAGCTCTGGATGCCGCGCCCCGAGCTCGTTGAATCGCTCGGGCGAAAGACTGAGGAGGTGGCTGTCGCGGATGGCGTCCACGTCGAACGGCGCAGACCGTCCGCTCAGCACGAGCGCTTCGCCCAGGGTGCTGCCCCGGAAGTACTCGAGAAGGACGCGACGACGGCCGTCGGCGTCGACATGGGAAGCGCGTAGCCCCCCGTGCGCCACCACGATGAAAGGGACGCGTGGCTGGCCGCGCTGCACGAAGCGCGTGCCTCGCGGCACGTGGACCGACTCGAGCGCGGCGTCGAGGTCCTCCAGCGCGCGGGGATCGAGCCCCTGACAGACGTGCCGGCCGGCGAGCAGATCCAGTCGCTCGGCTGTCGATTGGACTTGGTTTGGGCGGGCTGGCTCCAAGATACGGCCTGTGCGACGCAAGCCTCGTTCCTCGCATCGGGGGCTGGCCGCGCGGCCTGGCACTTTCTGCACGCCGCGCCGATGCGGGTCGGCCTCCGATCCCCTGCCGGCGGTGGCTCGGTCGCCGCGATACGAGGAAGAAAACGTCGACGAGGACGCTGCCGATTCCGCACTCCCGTGGTGCCAAAGTCGCACCCCCCGCCGCCTTGGGCGCGACGGTGGCAGGGCGCAAACGGTGCCCCATCTCGGGTGTTGAATGTCGAAAGCATGCCGCCCGGGGCCCAGGATGGACGGGTGACTGTGCCGACGGCGCGCACCGGATGGACGAGCGTCGGATTGGGCCGTTATCGCCAGCTTTTAGCCTTTCATCCGCCGAGTCAGGCGCACGGCACGTGCATTGCGATGGGGCATTGCATCACAGCAGTTCCAAAAGGAGATCCCCATGAGAACGATCGCGTTGGCTCTGGTGAGTGTTCTGGCTGCCGGCTGCGCCACGACCCGATTGGATCCTCAGATCCAATCGGCGGCCGCCGCAAGCGCGCCCGTTTCCCAATACCGGACGTTTTCGTTTGGCTGGACCGAGAACCCGCCGACGGCCTACCAGGCGTCGCCCCGAGCGCTCGAGGTGGAGCGTGACATGCGCGGTCTCGTCGCGGCCGCCCTACGCGAGAAGGGATACGTCGAGCAGTCCGCTAACCCGAATTTCCTGGTGCGCTTTACGGCGGGGACGCAGACCGAGTCGGGAACCTTGAATGTCGAGGCCGACCCGGAATGGTCCTTCAGAGAGATCCCGGTCGAACGCGAAGTCATCAAAGTGGATATATTCGACGCGAACACGATGACCGAAGTCTGGCATGGCTCCGCTGCGTCGGCGGTCGATCTCAACAAGGCCATCGACTACGGGCAGCTCCATGAGAACGTGGAGGGCATACTGGCCTCGTTTCCGACTCGGGCCTCGGTCGGGCAAGCGGCGCTGCACCCGCTCGCCACACGTCAGTAGAGCCCCAATGGCCCAGAGCGTCGCACTCGGGCCCTCGGGCGGCGGCGGAAGGAACGCCGCTCCGCACGCGTCGCGTGCCCGGGGCGGCGTCAAGCGATGCCGTACCGCTTCAGCTTTTCGTAGAGCGTGCGGAGCCCAATGCCGAGCTTCGTCGCGGCTGCGCGGCGATTGCCGCCGACGGCAGCCAGCGTGCGCTGGATCATGTCTCGCTCGAGGTCAGCGAGTGACGACACACCCGCGCCTGCGCTGCCCGATCCGACCGCCGCGGGGTTGCCGTCGATCCACAGGTGCTCTGGTTTGATCACCGGGCCGTCTGCAAGGATGCACGCCCGTTCGAGGACGTTGCGAAGCTCCCGGACGTTCCCCGGCCAGTCTTGGCGCGCCAATTGCTCCTTCGCCGCGTCGTCGAGTCGCGGGAGCGAAGTCCGGCCGGCAGGTGCCGAGAGATGCGTCAATAGGAACTCCGCCAGCGGGACGATATCCTCGCGCCGCTCACGAAGCGGTGGCAGTCGAATCGGGAACACGGCCAGCCGGTGGTAAAGGTCCTCGCGCCAGGAGCCCTCGCGCGCCATCGCGAGCAGGTCCCGGTTCGTCGCGGCGACCCACCGGACGTCGACGCGGATCGGCGTCGAACCTCCAAGCCGCTCGAAGCGGCGTTCTTCGAGGACGCGGAGAAGCTTCGCTTGAAGAGAGGGTTTGAGCTCTGCGACCTCGTCGAGGAAGAACGTGCCGCCGTCGGCGAGCTCGATGCGACCACGACGCTGCGCATGCGCGCCGGTGAAGGACCCCTTCTCGTGCCCGAATAGCTCGCTCTCGAGGAGCTCGTCGGTGAGGACGGCGCAGTTGATCGCGATAAATGGCTTTTTCGCCCGCGGACTCGTTTCGTGCAGGGTGCGTGCTGCGACCTCCTTACCCGTGCCGCTCTCGCCCTGCAGCAGCACGGTGGCCCCGGTTTTGGCGACGCGGGCGAGCGCGTCGACGACCGGCTTCATGGCCTGGGCGCCGAACGTGAGCCTCGCCGATGTCGTACGCTCCGAGCGCGCGGGCGCGGGCGCCGTGAGCTTCGCGCGCCGTCCGAGGGCGGCGGCGACCAGATCGCGGATGGCCGCCGGACTCGACACCGGCTTTTGCAGGTAGTCGAACGCTCCGAGCTTCATGGCCTCGACGGCGGTCGAGACGCCGCCGAACGCCGTGAGCACGATGACCTCGACGTCCGGCTGCTCGGTCCGAAGCGCGCGAACGACCGCCATGCCGTCGGTTCCAGGCATCTTCAAGTCCGTGAGGACGACGTCGAACGGCTCCTCGTGCGCCGTGCGCAGCGCCGAGGCTCCGTCGGCCGCCTGCGTGACGTCATGTCCGTCGCGCTCGAGGGCCTCTGCAAGGAAGGTCCTGATGCCCTCCTCGTCGTCGACCACGAGGATTCTCCCCACACCATCGGTCGCAGTCTTCATGCGAGGTTTCCCGGCTTCGGAACGAGCGGTAGAGCAAGGCGGAAGATGGCGCCGCCCTGGCTGTGGGTCGCCCCGGTGAGGGTCCCATCGTGCTGCTCGGCGATGCGTCGCGCGATGGACAGGCCGAGCCCGGTGCCACGAGTTTTCGTCGTCACGAACGGCTCGAAGATCTGCCCCTCGGCTCCGGCCGCGAGCCCGGGCCCGTGATCGCGCACCTCGATCACGACTTCATGCGCATCGCCCGCGATACGGACTTCGACGGGCTCCGCCCCCTGGGGCGTTGCTTGGACGGCGTTCTGGACCAGGTTGCGAAGCGCGAGCGACGTTCGCTCCGCATCGATCTGCAAGATCGCCGGCGCGCCCGATAGGTCCGCGCGCACGCACTCCTTTGGCAGCGACGCGAGCGCGCCATCGACGAGTTCGGCCGGCGTGACCGCGCGCAGTTCGACGGGGGCATCTCGCACGAAGTCGAGCAGTACGTTCGTAAGGCCCTCGAGCCGCTCGGCACTGTCGACGATGCGGGCGGCTTTCATCCGCGAAGGTTCGGCGAGATCTTCCGCGAGGAGCTGCGCATGTCCCTTGAGCGCCGCCAGGGGGTTGCGAAGCTCGTGCGCGATGACTGCAGACGCCCGGCCGAGCTCGACGAGACGGCGCTCCGTCTCTGCATGCTGCCGGGCCTTCCAGAGGCGGGTGCTCGTGCGCGACAGCGCGACCGCGAACGCCACGAGCACCAGTGCAGCGAGGACTGCGACGAGCGAGATCCGCCTGAGATCGGTTCGAAGCCGCTCGATGAGCGGAGGCTCGAATTCGACGACGAGGTGAGGTCGCGGAAACGGCCGGAGCTGTGCGGGCCCCGGCGGCGCCCGTTGGGGATCGCCCCCAGCGCGAGTCTCTGAACGCGGTGGGATCAGCGCGACAAGCCGCGCGCGGCGGCCCTGTCGCACGATGTCGCCGGGCAAGTAGGGGGCCTCCGCGATCGCCGATTCACCTGCTTCGACGATCACGTGGTGGTCTTGTCGGTCACGAAGCGATACATAACGGAGCCCCTGCGCACCGTGCTTTGCAATCAGTCTCGCGAGCGTCGCGGGGGTGATCTCCGGCTCTGTCTGCCAGAGATCGACGACGACGCCGGTGATGAGGGTGTCTCCGTCGCCGCGGACGACGACGTCGCACGCGTTGGAGAGCGCCCGCTGCGCCAGTAGAGCCGTGGCGGCGAGAGCCAGCGCGGCGAGGATTGCCATCGCCACAGCCCCCTTGCCAACCCACCACGACCAGCGCCGCTGCCGTCGCCCGCGCATCTCGTAAAGCCTCTTGGCGCAGGATACTCCGAACGCCTGCGGCGGCGGAGCCGCCGGCAACTTCCCGGCCTCGGCGCCTGCGATTGCCGCGAGGACCGTGGCGGGACGATTTGCAGAGGGCACTGCGGAGGGGCGGTCCATCTGACAAGCTCCGCTCGGCTCGAGCCCGCTGCAAGCAACCTGCCATCCCGGCTACCCGGCCGCGCTACCTTGCGTCGCCCCAGCGCATCGTAGGCGACATGAAGACGCTCTATACAGCGGTCGCGACCGTCCACGGTGGGCGCGAAGGGCATGTGAAGTCCGACGACGGCGTGCTCGATCTCGATCTGAAGATCCCAAAGAGCATGGGCGGCCCGGGCGGCGCTGGATCCAATCCCGAGCAACTCTTTGCCGCCGGCTATGCGGCTTGCTTCGAGAGTGCCTTCCGGCTCGTGGCACGGCGGGAGAAGAAGCCGCTGAAGGACGCGCAGATCACGGCCCACGTTTCGCTCATCACCGGGGACGCGGGTGAGTACGGGCTCGGCGTGGAGCTTCACGGGCAGATCGACGGCCTCTCGCCGGAGGAGACGCAGGCGCTGATGCAAGCCGCACACGAGGTCTGTCCGTACTCGCGGGCGACGCGCGGCAACATCGAGGTAAAACTCTTCGCCCACTAAGGGCTGCCCGCCATCGTCCGAGACGCGGGCGATGACCTTTCCGCCCGCGGCCCCCTCGGCAAGGCGACCTGGGGTACGCGCTCGCATCGGACGTCAACGAAGCCGAACTGCTCGCTCTCGGCGCAAAGATCGCGACCCCCGCAGGCGAGTGAGCGCGTTGAGCGTGGATCTCCCCGGCCCCGGCTGACCCGATGCGGCTCCGTGTCCGTCGGCATGGCCGCGCGGCGCGGTACGACCGCAAGCGCTGACCTGGAACGCGCGGCGCACGGCCCCTGCCGGGGAGGTGTGTCGCATGGGGCCTGGGACCCGAGTCACCCGAGCGGGCCGGGCGCCGTGAGACGACACGAGAGCGTCCAGACCCGGAAACATTCTAATCATACGGCCGGAAACCCGGTTGGACCGATGCTGCGGTGACCAACGTCCCAGGACGGCGAGGCGCCGCGCATGCGCGGCGTCGGCGCTCGAATGCAGAGGACCCTATGGCGAATAAAGTGAATGGCGAAGCAACAACCGTCGGATCCGTCAACGGGAGCGCGATGGCTGGTGTGGGAGCCGCCGGCCTTCCGAAGAAGAAGAAGAAACTCAAAAAAAAGAAATATAACGAAGAAATCCTGAAGCTCCAGCACGAGCTCGTGAAGCTCGCCGCATGGGTGAAGCACCGGGGTTTACGCGTCGTAGCCCTATTCGAAGGACGCGACGCAGCCGGCAAGGGCGGCGCGATCAAGCGCATCACGGAGGCGATCAGCCCCCGCCTCTGCCGGGTGGCTGCGCTCACCGCCCCTTCGGAGCGCGAACGCGGACAGTGGTATTTTCAGCGATACGTGGCCCACTTGCCCTCTGCGGGCGAGATCGTTCTATTCGACCGAAGCTGGTATAATCGCGCGGGGGTCGAGCGCGTGATGGGCTTTTGTTCCGAAGAGGAATACCGCGAGTTTCTGCGCGCGGTCCCCGAGTTCGAGCGCCTTTTGATCCGCTCCGGGATACTGGTTTTCTGTAAGCGATGAAGCGCAAGAAAGCAGATTTCAGGCGCGAAATCACAGCCCGATCAAGCGCTGGAAGCTCAGTCCCATGGACCTCGAGTCCCGCAAACGCTGGGTCGAGTACTCGCGGGCAAAGGACGAAATGTTCAAATACACCGACCTCCAAGATTCCCCCTGGTGGGTCATCAATGCAGACGACAAGCGGCGCGCGCGACTCAACTGCGTCAAGCACTTTCTGAGCTGCGTTCCCTATGAAGATTTGACTCCGCAGCCCGTCGAATTACCTGCGCGCCAGCAAGACGACAGCTACGTGAGGCCTCCGATGGGGGCGCAACGCTTCGTGCCCGACCACGCCTGAACGGCGCAGCGCGCCCCGTCATGACCAATCGGCGGCACGCGCCACTTCGCGCCAAACCAACGCTAAGGCGGCGTCCGGAAAGGCGTTGCGGCGAGCGCCTTGCGGACGATGATGCCGGCCAGCCGCGCCGACTCGGTTTCGGCGGCGGCGAAATGGGCCCCCGCCCAGATGCGCGATCGCGCGCAGTTCTCCGCGGCGGCCGCGAGGCTCGGAAAGCGGCGCTCCCGTCCGCCTGGGGCTTGCTCGCCGGCCGACTGGGCGTGCTGGCCCATGCCCAGGTCGAGCGGTGCCGCCGTCGCCGCAGTGAGCGGCTTCATGTACGCCGACGATTCGTAGACGATGGGGCCCTGGAGGTCGGGAAACGCCGCCTGCAGCACGCCCGCGCCCGCGTAGCAGTCCGTCGCGTGACCGGACGGGTACTCGGGGAACGGCGGGGTCTCGATGAGCGCTTCCCAGGTGGGGTCGCCGCCGTCGGCACGGATGGCTGTGATCGGCCGCCAGGCGGCGTACTGCGCCTTCTCGTGCCATGTGAGAATCGCCGAGTCCGCCAGCGCCGCCGTCAATTGAGCCAGGATGCGCGCCTCGGCGTGGATCCCCGCCTTCGGTCGACGCGCGGCGAGCAAGCGCACCGCCAGGTCCACGAAGCCGCGCTGCGAGCTCTGGTACGCCCAGAAGTACGCGTTGTCCGTCTGCTCGGCAGTTCGCTCGGAGGCGCGCAGGCCCCCGAGGCGCCGCGTCTCGGCGAGCTGGTCGAAATAGAGAGGCGTCCCGCGCGCGGGCGGTGGCAGCGTCGGGACGTCGGCCACGGCGTCGAAGAGAAACGGGCGGCTGTCGTTGGTCCGGCTCGTCTGGAAGAGGTTCGGGGTCGGTCGCCAGCGGGCGGGCGCCTCGTCGCCCTTGAAGTAACGCACTTGATCGTAGCCGTCCCCGGCGCGGCGCTCGACGGCCGCCCGGCCGATCGCCGCTCCCAGAGCGCGCCCCGCGGCCTTGCTCGCGTCGTCCGGGTACCGGGCGAGCACGGTCGCGAAGGCCTCGGCCGTCTCGCTCGCACGCTCCGGGTGCAGCAGCATGAGCACCTCGTCGGCCGCCGACGCCAAGGCCACCTCCGTGTTGGCTCCGCCCGCTGGCGGCTCGCCGGGCGACGGCGGGCTCCAGCGCGAGTAGACGGACTGCACCGCGTTGAGCGCGTCGTGCATGGCCCCGTGCATGATAGCCAGCGTTCGCCAGTTGGCGGCGCCGTTGCCGTAGCAGTCGGCGATGAGCGTCCACTCGGTCACCGCGTCGGCACCGCGCGCCTCCGCCTTGGTGGCGAGCGACGCGCAGGCCGTCGTGTGCAGGAACGCGACAGCGATCACGACGCGACCCACTGCGGTATCGAACGAAATTGCGCGTCCCATCACGCCGCCTCCTTGCCTCAGCCGGGCGAGTCTCTCCGTCGAGCGGAGCAAAGGCAAGCGATCATCGGCGGTCATCGAGACCGCGAATCGCCTGGTCGGGTTCTGGGCGGCGAAGCACGAGACGCCCTCGGACTACGCCCAGATCCTCAGCTCGATCTTCCATCGTAAGTCCTCGGTCCTGGTCGCTCGACGCCCTCCTGGGTCGCCACCGCGACGCTCTGCCGATCCATCGCGCGCAAAGTGAGGAAGCGTTCCACGACGCCGATCGTTGTCCGCCCTGTCGACGGAGGAGTCCGCCATGACCGGGGCCGCCTCCCCGGACAGGCAGGACGCGCGCCCAAACGGGTGGGGCCTCTTGCGCGCGGCGATGTAGAGGCGGCACCAGAATCCCGACGGACGCGCCCAGCCAGTACGGCATCGACATGGATGGTCGGCACGTGCGCGCCGCTCTCTGCCATCGGCATTCTCCTCGTGCGATGGCCTTGCAATCACGCCTCCACTGCCCTGAGCTCCCTCAGTCCGCGGCCCGTCTTCCTTCGAAGGAGCGTGCGCAGCGTCACCCCATCGGCGTAGCCTACCGCCGTGGCGATCTGCTCGACGGACTCCTTCGTCGTGCGCAGGCGAAAGATGGCCAGCTCCACTCGCAGATCCTGGACGTAAGACAACGGGGTCTTCCCCAGCACGGCGCGGATGCGACGCTCGAGCGTGCGCTCGCTCGTGCCGACATTCTTCGCGGCTTCCGCCAACGTGAACCCCTTCAAGTGACGGCGCGCCCACTGTTCGAACTGCTCCACGAGGGGGTCGGAGTGCGCAAGGTGGTCGGGCATCACGTACGCCGACTGCGACGGGCGCGTGTCGGCGACAAGGTAGCGCGCCGTCATCTGCGCCAGCGAAGGGCTCCTTTGCCGCACGAGCCATAGGGCCAGGTCTACGTGGGCGAGGGCGGCGCCGGCGGTTACGACGCGCGCCGACTCCACGATCATCCGCGAGTCGTCGAGCGCGATCCGCGGGAAGCGCTCGCGAAAGACCGGGGAGAGCCACCACGTTGTCGTCGCCGTGCCCCCGTCGAGGATGCCCGACGATGCGAGCACGAACGTAGCCGTGCAGGCGCCAAGAACCCGCGTCCCAGCCTTGGACCACGCTCGCAACAGGCTGCATGCGTCGGCGACGTCACGTCGCTCTAGCGCAGCGAGGATCGTCTCGCGTGTCTTGCAGCCGAGCGCCGGCACGACCACCACGTCGGGCCGTTTAACCACGGCATGCGCCGCCGACAGTGGCACACGAAGGCCCTGCATCGTCGTTGCCGTCTTGCCCATGCCGGTGAGCGTCACGTCGAAACGACTCGACCGGCTATCATCGGACAGATCGTTCGCCGTCGCGAGCGTGTCGAGCACCACCGATAGGCCGCTGTCGAACACACCATCGAGCACGAGCACGGAGACACGCACGTATCGAGGCTAGCACCCGAAGCGCATCCGGAAACGACATCAATGATTAGCGATTGCGACATTGGCGGGACTGCTACCAACGTTGTCGCTTCCGCCACTGCCCTCGGCGCTGCCGCGTCCCTAAGCTCTCGGTCCGAAAGAGAGGTGCCCCATGGTGAACGTCGCATTGCTCGTACGTTTGGTCGCGAAGCCTGGGAAAGAGGAGGATGTCGCCACGTTCCTGTCCGGCGCGCTGGCGCTCGCGCAAGCGGAGCCCGCCACGATTGTCTGGTTCGCGCTACGGCTCTCGAAGAGCGAGTTCGGCATCTTCGATGCGTTCCCCGACGAGGCCGGAAGAAAGGCTCACCTGAACGGACCGATCGCCGCCGCACTCATGGCCAAGGCGGGCGAACTTCTTGCCGAGCCGCCGAAGATCGAGCAGGTGACCCTACTCGCCGCGAAGCTCTCGAAGTGATCTTTCCATGCGCTTGAAGCGCTCAACAAGGACCGTGTTCGGCCTCTATCTCGTGCTGCTTGGGTGGCTCATGCTCCGCTCCGGGTATATGCCCCGCAACGACGAGGCTGGGCACAAGCTCGTAGCCGAGCTCGGCGATCGTGCTGTCTTCCGCAAGGTGGACGTCACAACCGAGGCCGATTCGCGTGCGCCCGTCGCGCTTGCGGTCGAGAGATTCGCAGGCTCGACGTCGCGGTGAACAACGACTGGGACGCCCCGCCCGACCGAGACACGAGACGGGAAACGTCGCGCGGCCGCGGCGTTTGCGGACGCGTTGAGTGCGCTGACCGCTCCGGACCATTGCGTCGTCAGTAATAGCCAATCGTCCTATCGCCTACGAGTGCGTGACGGGGTTTTGAGTTGGCACTGGCCGCCTCGGGTGTGCTCGAGCGCTTCCTCTGTCGGCGTGGATCGTGGACTCGAGGCCGGCGCCTCCGACGCGACAGTCGACGCAGGCCAAGCGTTCGACGCGGCCGCCGACGCAATCGACGGGCAGGCGCTCTACGCGGTGACCGATGCAACCGACGGCCAGGCGTCCGACGCAGTGGCCGATGCAGCCGACGGGCAGGCCTTCGACGGCCAGGCGTCTGACACGGGGCCGGACGGCCCGTGCTCGACGGACCAGGCGTTTTGTGGGGGCAATTGCATCGATACGACGACCAATACGGCCCTTTGCGGGGCAGCAGAGTTCTGCGCGGGAACCAACCCGGTGAGCCTGAACTACGCCGGTGTCGCCTGCACGGGCGATGGGGGCTGCGTCAACGGAGCGTGTCCGCGACTCTTGCCGGCCGCAGGAGACCGCGTCATACACCCGAGTGGCAAGCTGCTTTTCACGCACAACTCGTCCTCCCAAAAGATAAACGTTCTCCCCATTGCCGCCGACAACACGCTTTCTGTTGCGAGCGCAACCGGAGAACCGCACGAGGCACCGCTCAGCGTGGCCGATCTCGTGATCGACCCGACAGGCCACTTCTTATACGCCGCAGACGAAATGAGCACATTCCTGTACGCCTACAACATCGGCCCTGCCGGCACGCTCACGACCATAGCCGGATCGCCGTTCACGATTGGCCAACAGTGTCTCCACGCACGCATGAATCCGGCGGGCTCGCTGCTTTACGTGAGTTGGCGCAGTTCGTTCACGGTCTACGCATTTGCCATAAACCCCACGACCGGGGTGGTCACCGACATAGCGGGTTCGCCCTTCAACGTGGGGGTCATCCAGAATGTCGGGGTGGGAAACGAAGGCATCGCCGTCGACCCCCGAGGGCGCTTTTTCTTTCTCGTGGACGATGGCTCTGGGAATGAAGGAAGCATTTTTGGCCTGCCCCTTCCGTTCGATGGCGGACTTCCCGAGGCGAGCCTGCCCGGGTCACCCGTGGACTCCTTAGGGTCTAACCCCACGTCCGCGATCGAGGACGTCACCGGGCATTTCCTTTACGTCGCCAACGCGGTCAGCGGAACTGTCGCTGGCTTCTCGATCGATCAAAACCAGCGGAGCGCTCGTCTCCTTGGCGGGCTCTCCGTTCAATCTGCCGTGGACGCGCGAGACGACCCAACTCGCCGAAGACCTCAAGGGTGCCCTTGTCGTCGCCGGCAGTACGTCCGGCCTGGCGCTTTTCCTGACGAACACCGACGGGGGGTGCTCGCGCCCACCGTTTCGGCGGATGCGGGGTGGTGACGAATGTTTCGGGTATCGCGATCGACCCGAACACGCAGTTTCTTTACGTGGTTGGCTCGAACGGCACGATCAGCTCTTATGCGCTGAACGCCACGTCGGGCGCGGCAAGCGCGGTGCCGGGCAGCTCCGTCGCACTCCAGTAGGGTGGACTCGACCTGACGTTGGGCTGCAGGTGTGCTGCGACCCCGAGCAGCCCGAATAGAACCAAAACTTGGTCGAGGAGGCTGGATTCGAAAGCGCGGGGAGCCTTGAATTCGAGGCGATTCGGTGCGCCCTGCCCTTTCCGCGGCCCGAACGACCCGCGATTGCGGCGCGTATTCCGGCCTGACCCGGCCGGCGATTCCGACGTGACCCGACCGCCGATTCCGGCACGCATCGAGCGGGCCGCACTGCCCGAGAAGTGGATTCTGGAGTCCTTTCCATCTTGACCGCCGGCTCGGTCTGCGTGCCGCCGAAATCCAAAATGCGTCGTTCGGCTCGGGCACTGGGCCGTGCGTCGACGAAGGCAG
>JBEKFX010000005.1:0-121437 GCA_050013115.1 Polyangiaceae bacterium | reverse complement strand
ACCGGAATCAGGCTACCGGCCATCGAGTTATTTCCGAGCTCGCCGTAGGTATTGTCGCCCCAGCACTCGACAGCGCCCTCTGCGGTGAGGGCGCACGCGGCATAGGTCCCGGCCGATACCCTCGTCACGCCGCTCGCGAGACCCTGTACCGATACCGGAATCAGGCTACTGGTCGTCGAGTCGTTCCCAAGTTCGCCCCCCTCACCGCCAAACCAGTTGTTACCCCAGCACTCGACCGCACCGGCCACAGTAACCGCGCAGGCAAAGGCTGACCCGGCGGAGACGGCGGAGACGCCGCTGGAGAGACCCTGCACCGGCACCGGGACCGAGCTATTCGTCGTGGCGTTGTTCCCAAGCTCGCCGTCGCCGTCGTAGCCCCAGCACTCGACGCCGCCGCCAGCAGTGACCGCACACGCAAAATCGTCACCCGCCGAGATTGCGGTGACCCCACTGGCGAGACCCTCGACCGGTACCGGGACCGAGCTATCGGTCGTGGCGTTGTTCCCGAGTTGACCCCCCCAGTTATTACCCCAGCATTCGACGCCGCCGGCCGCGGTGACCGCGCACGCAAAACCGTTGCCCGCCGAGATTGCGGTGACGCCACTGGCGAGACCCTGGACCGCGACCGGCGCCGAGCTGCTCGTGGTGGAGCCGTTCCCCAGCTCGCCGTAGGTGTTGTCGCCCCAGCACTCGACGCCGCCGGCGGCATTCAGCGCACAGGCCAAAGATGTCCCGACGGACACCGCGGTCACGCCGCTCGCGAGGCCCTGTACCGGGACCGGAAACAAGCTAAAGCTTAGAGCCGTCGGGGCATTGCCGAGCTCGCCGTTGGCGTTCTCTCCCCAGCACGCGACGCCACCGGCCGCAGTCACTGCGCAGGCAGAAGTCATCCCTGCCGACACGTGTGTCGCGATCGCCGTTTCCGCGTCTCCGGCTTCGCCGGCGTCGGCTGTTGCAGCCACCACCGATACAGGCGAGGACCGGATTCCGCCGTATGAGCCGTTGCCAAGCTCGCCGTAGTTGTCGTCGCCCCAGCATACGATGCCGCCGCCCGCGGTGAGGGCACAAGCCGAACTCGCCCCTGCAGACACGGAGGTCACGCCGCTCGTCAGCCCGGTCACCTGTACCGGGACCAAGGAGTTCTCCGTGCTACCGTTTCCGAGCTCGCCACTGAAGTTATTGCCCCAGCACTCGACTCCGCCGCCCGCGGTAAGAGCGCAGGCGAAGGATGAACCCGCCGACACGGCGGTCACGCCGCTCGTGAGACCCGCGACCGGCAATGGCACCTCGCCGGTCGTCGGGGTGGGGGGCAGACAGGCGCACCCCGCCTGGCTCGGGAGCTGGCCCCAGCATTCGACCCCGCCGTTGACGACGGCGCAGGCGAACAATGACCCTGCGGAAAGGGACGAGACACCGCTCGTCAATCCGGTCACTTGCGTCAGACCGGCGATGGGCGCCTGCGACACGTCGGTCCCGATCTGGCCGTAAAGGTTGTAACCCCAGCACTCGGCCCCACCGCTCGTGGTGATCGCACAGCCGAATTGGTCCCCTACCGATACTTGCGTCGCGTCAAGCCCCCCAATCGGCACCACCACACCCGAGCCCCCGAAATTGATGCTGGACCCCGCCAGCGCCCCGTAGAGGGCCTGGCCCACGCACACGACCCCGGCCGAAGTGATCGCGCAGCTCGGACTGGCCCCCACAGACACCGCGCTCACACCCGTCAGCCCCGCCACCGGCGCCGGAACCAAGCTGGGCGTCACCAGGCTTGGCGTCACGAAGTAACCGCCCCCCCAGCACACGAGATTGCCGCCGACGGTCACTGCGCAGGCGGAGCTATCCCCGGCGGACACGGCGATTACACCGCTTGTCAAGCCCGTGACCGGTACCGGAACCGAGCTCTCTGTCGTGGTGTTATTCCCGAGCTGGCCAACGTCGTTGCGGCCCCAGCACGCGACGCCGCCGCCCGCGGTCAACTCGCATGCGAATTCCCACCCCACGGACACGGCAATGGCCGTGTTCGGGCTTTGCGAATCACCGGTGCCCGCGTCGGGCATTTCCGCAGAGTCGCTCAAGGCCCCGTCCTGCGCGCCCGGAGCAGCGTCCGCGGCGCCCGCGTCGGCGACAAGAGGGGCACCGTTGCACGCATAGGCCGTCTCTTGGATGGCAAATCCCCCGTCCACCACTTCGCCGACATCGATTCGCTCGCCGCCCGCAACGCAGTTCGGACCGGGAGGCTCGTCGGTGAGCTGAACTTGGGAGCCAGGTTCTCCCCCTTGGCCCGAGACGCCTTGCGGCCCCGGAGGTCCCGCAGCACCCGGAGGTCCCGCGGCGCCCGGCGGTCCGGCAACGCCCGGCGGTCCGGCTTCGCCGGGGGGGCCCTGCAGGCCCGGCGGCCCAGCCTCCCCCGATGGTCCGTCGGGCAGCACGACTGGGGTCCATTGCGTTTCGACGCACGCCCAAAGCGTCTGGGTCGCGTTTGCATAGGCGACCGCGCCTGCATTCTCGCGCGTGCAGGGGACGGCGTTCCAGTCATGACCGTCGCACGTCCACAAGCTTGGCGGCGAAGCGACGTACGCGACGGCACCCGACCGGGAAGGCACGCACCGGGGCAGGGTCCTTACGGTGCCGGCCGTCAGCTGCACATAGTAAACGCTACTGGCCGGCGCGCCGCCCGGCGCTGACTGAGTCGCCGTCCAGTCGCAGGCCACCGCCGCAAGGCCAAGCAATGCGCAGAGCGGACCCGCGAACTGTGCCACTTTCTCTTTCATGGTCTCTTTCCCCTCTCGGCGCGGGCGTGGCGAACCAGACCCGACGTCCGAGTCGGCCATGGGCAGTGCATCGATGCAGGCCTCAGAAGCCGGAGACTGGCGCCGGTACAAAGCTGTTCGTGTTGGATCCGTTTCCGAGCTGTCCGTCCGCGTTCCAGCCCCAGCATTCGACGCCCCCGGTTGTCGTGAGCGCGCAGGCGGTCTCCGTGCCCACCGACACGGCGGTCACGCCGCTCGAAAGACCCGAGACGGCCACCGGTTCGGAACTATTGGCTGTCGAGTTATTTCCGAGCTCGCCCTCGGCGTTCAAACCCCAGCACACGACGCCGCCCCCGGACGTCACCGCGCACGCCGAGTAGTCCCCGACGGACACGCCGGTCACTCCACTTGTGAGGCCCACGACCGGCACCGGCGTGGCACTGTTCGTCATCGAGCCGTTGCCGAGCTGGCCATCGAGATTGTATCCCCAACATACGACGCCGCTGCTCGCCGTCACCGCGCACGCGGACAGGTTCCCCACGGACACGGCGGTCACGCCGCTCGAAAGGCCGGGGACCGGAGCCGCTCCGGTATAAGCGCCCCAGCATTGGACGCCGCCGGCCGTTGTGATGGCGCAGGCCGAGTCACCTCCGGCAGACACGGCGGTCGCGCCGCCCGTGAGCCCCAAGACTTGCACCGGCACGGAGCTATTCGCCGATGAATTGTCCCCCAGCTCCCCATCGTTGTTGAAGCCCCAGCATTCGACGGCGCCGGCGGAGGTGACCGCGCAAGCGAAGAGGCTCCCCACGGCCAGGGCCGTTACGCCACTTGTAAGACCGGACACCGGCACCGGCACCACGCTGTTCGTCGTGGAGTCGTTTCCGAGTTGGCCTTCGGCGTCTCCACCCCAGCACAACACGCCGCCGCCCGCCGTGAGCGCGCAAGCGGAACTCCCTCCTGCGGACACTGCGGTCAAATCGCTTGGAAGCCCCGAGACAGGCCTCGGAACGAAGCTATTCAGGAAGTCGTTTCCGAGCTGCCCTTGGTCGTTGTACCCCCAACAATCGACGCCGCCGGCTGACGTCAGCAAGCAGGGCGAAATGCCCCCAACGGATACCACGGTCGCCGTGACCGGCGTTGCCGCTTCGCTGGCTCCGCTGGCGTCTTCACTTCCGGCGTCTCCTGCGACTGCGTCCGCACTTCCGGCGTCTCCTGCGACTGCGTCCGCACTTCCGGCGTCTCCTGCGACTGCGTCCGCACTTCCGGCGTCTCCTGCGACTGCGTCCGCACTTCCGGCGTCTCCGGTTTCGCCTCCGTTGGCCATCGCCGTCACGACCGGTACAGGCGACGTCTGGATGCCGCCGGTCGAGCCATTCCCCAGCGCGCCGAAGGTATCGTCGCCCCAGCATTCAATGGCTCCTCCCGCGGTGAGAGCGCATGCGGAGAGACCCTTGCCGGCGGACGCGACGGTCACGCCGGTCGTGAGCCCCTCGACTTGAACCGGAACGAAGCTACTCGACTCGGACAAGTTCCCAAGCTGGCCGTTGCCGTCGGCGCCCCAGCACTCGACGCCACCGGTCGTCGTGACCGCACAAGCGAAAGATTGGCCCGCGGATACCGCGGTCACCCCGGTCGTGAATCCGGTGACCGAGGCTGGAACCGGCACCGACGTCGCAGACGACCCAGGTTCGATCTGGATGCCGACATTCCCGGAGAGATTTGCGCCCCAGCACTCGACGCCACCGGTTGTGGTGACCGCACAGGCGAAGGATCCGCCCGCGGACACGGCGGTCACACCGCTTGTGAGCCCCGCGACCGGCACCGGAACGGTGCTGTTCGTCGTGGAGTCATTGCCGAGCTGGCCATACGAATTATTGCCCCAGCACTCGACGCCACCGCCTGCCGTGATCGCACAGGCAAAGGAGTCCCCTGCCGACACAGCGGTCACGCCGGTCGTAAGCCCTATTACCGGCAAGGGCGTCCTCGAACAGGGTACCGAAGTGAAGACATCACTACACGTGGATACCGTGATGAAGTTCCCGAGCTGACCGCTGTCGTTTGAACCCCAGCATTCGACGCCACCGGCCGTCGTGAGGGCGCAGGTGAACGTCGCGCCGACGGACACCGCCGTCACGCTGCTCGTCAGCCCCCTGACGGGCACCGGAACCGAGATGAAACCTGCATCGGAGTCGCCGCCGAGCTGGCCCAACGTGTTGTCGCCCCAGCACTCGACACTGCCTGCCGCGGTGAGGGCGCAGGCGGACCCCCACCCTGCGGATACAGCGATCACGCCGCTCGCAAGCCCCGTGACGGGCACCGCCGCCGAACTGCTCCCACCATCGGAGTCGTTGCCGAGCTGGCCGGTGTCGTTGCGGCCCCAGCATTCGACGCCGCCGCCCGCCGTCACCGCACACGCGAACTGCGACCCTACGGATAGTGCAATCGCTTGACTCGGCGAACCATCATTTCCCGCGTCCGTTGTCGCCGCAGAATCCAGGGCGACCTCGCCCGCGTCGGTGAAGGAGCCGTCCTCCCCCGGAGCGGCGTCCACGGCGCTCGCATCGGCGGCCGCGGCGCTGTTGCACACGTAGGCTGTTTGCTCGATGGCCAATTCCCCATCCACCACCTCGCCGACGTCGATCCGCTCGCCGCCGGCGGCGCAGTTCGGGCCGGGAGCCTCGTAGGTGACTTGGACGTGGGAGCCAGGCGTTCCCGCTTGGCCTGGCGATCCCGTCGGTCCGGCTTCGCCTGGCGGTCCCTGTGGACCCGTCGGTCCGGCTTCGCCTGGCGGTCCCTGTGGGCCCGGCGGTCCGGCTTCGCCTGGCGGTCCCTGTGGGCCCGGCGGTCCGGCTTCGCCCGCCCGTTTCTCGAGCGGCACCTTCGTCCATTGCCCCTCGATGCACGCCCAGAGAGTTTGCGTCGTGCTCGCGTATGCGACGGTGCCCGCAGCTTCCGTCGTGCACGGAATGGCGGTCCAGTGGTGGGCCTCGCACATCCACAAACTCGGCGGCGAAGCAACATACGCCACGGTCCCGGACCGGGACGGCCCGCAAGGAGCCAGGGTCTGTGGGGTCCCGGCCGTCAGCTCGACCGAGTACGTTCCTCCGGCGGGCGAGACACCCGACCCGGACTCACCCGGCATTGGCTCACACCCGGCTCCCGCGAAGCCAAGGAGGCCGCAGAGCGGGACCATTAGGACTGCCCCTCTTTGCCTCATGGTGTTTTGTCCTTGGTTCTCTTGCCCTTGAGAAAGGGGCGCACCGTTCAACCTCGCGTCGGTCGGCGGCGCAGCGGGATGGCTCGTCTTCTCTCGTATTCAGCTTCGAGCGCATCCTATTCAGTTTCCGTGCCGCGGTTGCGTCCGCTGATAGCGTGGAGGACGCGTGGATTGACCTCGTCGTCGTCGAGGTTTCTACGCATCATCTGCACGGGCACGAGGGATTTGCGCCGCGAACTCTGTTCAGCGACGAGCTCACTTTTCGACGGAGCGACGTCGCGTCACAAAACTTCTTCAGCGGCGCACAGAGCACGAACTACTGGACGTCCACGCCGACGGCGACCGCGAACGGCTTGGCGATTTCGTCCGCACCCATTTCGAAGTCGACCGAGTTTGGATTCACCCGCCGCAGTCGCTCGCATCACTGGTCGTGTCGGCGCACGCCCCGGCGTCGCCGCTATCGACTTCCCTCTATCGTGAAGCCGTGCGGAATGCGGGCCTGCGATGCGGTGTCGCCGCCGATCCGCGCATCGTTGCGCCCGCGGGCGGACACCTCCGCGTCGGCTCCGGTGCCTCGCAACCCGAATTGGCGAACCTACCCTGTCCCAAGGCCTGGCTCTGGCCAGTCTGCGCGATTTTCGATGGGCATGCCAATTGGCGCGTCGCCCGGACCATCCAGGTCTTCGTCCACATTCAGCGCGATGGACCCACCCCAGTGTGCGCCGTCTATGCCGCAAGGCGCGCCTCTCGCAAAGTCAGTTCGAACGTCGACCTCGATCGTTTTTGGTCGCAGTGAGCGGCAGGCTTTCTTCGGCCGCGATTCGCGTCGCCGCGAGACGGCTCATCGCCATGATCGAGTGCTGGGGATTGACGCCTAGATTGGTCGGAAAGACGCTCGAATCAACGACGTAGAGGGCCCGGAGGCCATGCACCCGGAACCGTTCGTCGACGACGCTCGCACGGGGATCGCGGCCCATGCGCGCTGCCCCGAACAGATGGCTCGTAACGAAGCCGAACAGCCGTGGGTCCAGAGGAGCCTCATCGATCCGACGCACCTCGTCGACCGAGTGCATCGTGGCCGGCAAACCGTGCAGCCCTGGCCAAACTTCGCGCGCACCAGCCTCGAACATGAGCCGGGCGAGCAGCGCAACCCCCGTCCGGGCGCGTTCCAGGTCCGCGGGCGCCGCGATCCATCGGACGCGGTCGTGCCCTCGCCAGCCCGCGCGCACGCGCCCCTCCGCCTCGGCTCGAACCACGACGGCCCACACAGCCAGATGCGAGAACAGGCCAAAGCGATGCATGAGCTCCCGTCCAACGCCAGGAATTCGCACTGCGGCGAGTTCGGGAGGCATGGCCAGCGTTTCGAGTTTGATCCGGTCGCTGCTGCGTAGGTGCAGGCTTTCGGCCCCCTGAGTCGCCCCGACGCTCATGTCGACTGGCTGATCGAATACGCCGCCCACCGCAACGCCGGGGTGGCATTGAAAGTGCTCGCCGAGCGTCCGCGTGCGAACGCCACTTCTCCGCAGAATATTGGGTGTCTGGATTGTGCTGGCCGCGAGAATGACGCCTCGACGGGCGTGGATCGTGACGGTGCGAGGCGGGCGCCCGTGCACGTTGCGGGTGCTTGCGACGACACCGATGGCCCGACCGCCCCGCACGACCACACGGTCGACTCGACAGTCACAAAAAATGCGCGCCCCATGCTCGAGAGCCCGGGGCACGTAGGTCACGTTCATCCCCTGTTTGGCTCCATTCGGGCAACCGGTGAGGCACCTCGCCGAGCCTCGACAGCCACGCTCGTAGCGATGCATGCGCCGCGCCGAAAGCCCGTGAGCGCGTGCCTGGTCGAGGAAGAGACGGTTGTTTTCGCCGAGTGCCTCGTCGGAAACCCCGTGGACGTTGAGCTCATCCTCGAGCGCCTCGAAGTGCGGCTCGAGCGCGCGCGCGGTGACGGTGCTCAGGCCAAATCGCTTTTGCCAGTCGTCGAGTACGTCATCCGGCGTCCGGTGAGCGATCGCCGAGTTCATGACTGTGCTTCCCCCGACGCATCGGCCTTGCAAGAGGGGGACGTAAGAGCCCTCGATGACTTGCGTGCCCGCGTCACGGAACATTCGGTGAAAGGCGTCCACCACGCGGTCGCCGAATTCTCTCGTCCTCACCCATGGTCCTTCCTCGACGATGGCCACGCTCGCGCCTTCTCTTGCAAGGAGCTCGGCTGCAACGGCCCCGGCCGCTCCCGACCCGACGACGATGTAGTCGGCGGAATCGGCGAAGCTCCCGTCGATGGCCGTGCCGTCGATTACGGAGCCGTCCGGGACTCGATCATCGGGAAACGAAATTGCACTATCATCGAGCACGTCAGACATCGACGAACTCCACTTGGGTTAATGGTTCTGCTGAATCGGCACGCGCGCGCGAGCCCTGCCGCTCAGGCGATGTGAATAGAATGGTTCTGCTGAATCGACATGCGCGCGCGAGCCCTGCGGCTACGGCGCTCAGGCGATATGAATAGAATGGTTCTGCTGAATCGACACGCGCGCGCGAGCCCTGCGGCTGCGCCGCTCAGGCGATATGAATAGAATGGTTCTGCTGAATCGACACGCGCGCGCAAGCCCTGCGGCTGCGGCGCTCAGGCGATATGAATAGAATGGTTCTGCTGAATCGACGCCCGCGCGAGCCCTGCCGCTCAGGCGATGTGAATGGAATGGTTCTGCTGAATCGACGCCCGCGCGCGAGCCCTGCGGCTGCGCCGCTCAGGCGATGTGAATGGGCTTGCTCCGCAACGTGAGTGGACGGTCGCGCGGCGGCAGGTCGTCGGCCATGCGGGCGCGGACGCAGCGGTCTCCCGCATAGAGCAGCGCGCCAACGGTCTTCAAGATGAGCAGGAGCGACCGCACGAGAAACCACGAGCTCGAGGCAAGCCGCACGATCACGCGTTCTCGATCGGCTGGACCGAGGCGCGCGAACACGGTGAATCGGCCGACGACGAACAGCGGAGCGAAGGCGACCAGCCACACGGCACAGCGGACCCCGAGGGCCGATTTCGTGGGAAGGCGCGCCATCGTTTCGCAAACGTACGCGCCCCATGCCATCGAGCCGATGGCGACCAACCCGTCTGCCGCCGACCCGGGGAAGATGGCCGCCAGCGCGGCTTCCGCCCAGCGATGCTCGAAGGGGTGGAGCTTCATGCTCGCCGCCGCTCGCGCCGAGGCTTCGCCGCCTTGGCAGCCCTCATGGCGGCGGGATCAGGAACCGCAATGGGCGGAGGCGGCGGGTGACGGCGAGACCAGGCGTCGTCGAGGTGTTCGAGGACGCGCCTTGCCAGTGTGCGAGCGGCTTCGCCGTCGCGCGCTTTGATGAGATCGATCACGGCCGGATAGAGCTTCGCCGCTGCGGTGCAGTCATCGTAGAGCGTGGCGACGAGCAGCGGGTGCTCATCCGGCCAGCGCGCGAACGTGTTGAGAAAGAGCTCGAGACCCACGTTTCTCGCGGCTTTGCACACCGAACGCATGAACGCCAGGTCTGCCCGTGCAAAGGCCAAAGGATCATCGATGTGCTCATGAAGCACGCGCGCACACGTCGCGATGGCCGCCAGATCTCCCTCGGTGTGGCGCTCGGCCGCGAGCGCCACGGCCTCGGCCGCGAGAATACGCCGGATCTCGAGCGAGCTTCGCACGAGGTCGTGCCACGCCGGGTCGGCCACTTTGAGGCCGCGCACGAGCGTTCCCAGCATCTCGAGCCCGGCCCGCTCGCGCCACGAAGCGACGATCGTTCCGGCGCCGTGCCGGGTCGTGATCAGGCCGAGCGCTTCGAGGCGCGCCAGCGAGGCGCGCAAAGTCAGGCGGTTCACGCCGAGCGCCAGCGAGAGCTCCCGCTCCGAAGGCAAACGTGTACCCGGCCGCAAACGTCCGGCCAGAATCTCACCGCGCAGCCGGTCGGAGACGGCATCGACCACGCTCTGTCGAGCGACTGGAGCGAGCGAGGCGAGCGTCTGGATGGCGTCGGGCGCGAAGGGCATCAAGGGAGGATCGTCGGGCATGGCAGAACCTCGACTGGTTGAACCAGTTAACCTCTACGCGGAGTGAGACGCCTGCGCAAGTTCATGCGCAGCAAAGAAGAGTACGCAGCCTCGCCAGGGGCCTTAGAACTAGAACTCCGAATGCGAGCGGGCGCTTCCCCCCCGATCCCGGTGCGCGACCGCAAGTCGCGGCGCGGTCTCCACAAAAACGACAAGGGACCCGCAACGCCGCCCACGGCGGCGGGTCTGTGGCCGCCGAGTCCCTCGGGTGGAGCGCAAGGCCCTTCGATCGTCCAATGAGCCGACGACGCTCTAGGCCGAAGTGCCGAAGTCCAGGCCGAAGTGCCGAAGTCCAGGCCGAAGTGCCGAAGTCCAGGCCGAAGTGCCGAAGTCCCGAAGCAGAGAGAGGGGTGGGCGACCGGGCCATGCGCGACAGTGGCCAAAATTCACTGCGGCCAAGGGAGCGCAGTCTCGGCGCGTCCCCCGGTCGCTTCCTTGGCTTGGGGCGAACGCTGCTCCGCGCAACGATTCGCTCAGTCCCCTTCGTCGTCCTCTTGCTCTTCCTCGACTTCGTCGTCGTCCTCGTCCTCGTCGCCCTCTTCGAGGTCTTCTTCTTCCTCGAAGTCGGTGGCTTCGTCCTCTTCCTCTTCTTCTTCGGGCTCAGCGGCCCCCCGTTTCTCAAACTTCAGGTCCACGCCGACGTCGCCGAGCTGCGTGTCGAGCAGCTCCATGAGCTCGTCGGCGTCATCGCCGGACCATTCGTCAAGAAGGTCGGTCAAGAACTCGAAGAAGTCGCCGGTATCGAGGCGCCGTTCGATCTCTTCGACCTGCTCTTCCGTGAACGCTTCGAGAATGTCCTCACGAAGCGTCTCGATGTCACCCTCCTCGATGGCGTCCTGTGCGGACACCCGAATCTGTCGAACCGCGCGTTTGTCGAGGTAGATCTCCATCGGTCTATCGCTCCGGAGCAGTCGCCACGCTTAGCCCGTCGCCAGGCGACCGCAAGATTCTTCTCGTTGCTCGAGCCCGCCTTAGCGCCGAGCCGCGCGTTCGCGAGTATGCGAACCAGCCTGGGGCTGTCAACGCCCGCGTGAAAACTCGGTGTATGCTTCGGGGGTGGTGCCCGCCAGTCGTCTCTTCGGCGCTCCTACCATTTGTCTCCTCGCGCTCGCATCTCGAAATGCGCGAGGGGACGGTTCTGCGACGAGCGGAGCCGGCGAGCTTGCGTTCGTCCGTCCCCCCGAACCCGGGCATTCCTTCGTCCAATACGGCGTCGCTTTCACGGTTGAGGGTGTTGCGTCGCCAGGGCCGATTTGCGCCCCGAACGTACCATGCATCCTTGGCTCGGGAGCCGGTATCGTCGCCCGGGCTGGTTGGAGGCCGACCGAAGCACTTTACCTCGGGGGCGCATACGAGTTCTCGAAGCAAGATCCCAACAATCTGTATCGGCTTGGACTCCTTCAGCAGGTCCGGGGAGAAATTCGTCTCTATTTTCCGAACGGGACGCAAACGACGCCCTTCGTGACGAGCGGCGCAGGACTCGCGGCGTATGGCGATGAGTGGTCGGTCGGCACCTGGGGAGCCACCGCGGCCATCGGCGGAGGGCTCGAGCTTGAGCTCTCGGGTGCCGTGCATTTGGGGCTCGCGCTCGTTTACCGCCCCATCTACTTTCGCGCCTGGGTGTATCCGAGCACCATCCCGCACGAAGCGGGCTTTGCCCACCTTGTCGGATTGGAGCTCGCGCTCGAAGCGCAAGATCGTCTGGGCGAGACGAGCGTGCGCCTGTTTCGCTGATCCGAGGCGCGCCCGAACTCCCGGCGAGCCAACCGCCTTCACTCGAGATACGCACCTTGACCTTTCCCCACGCGCCGGTGTCCCATCCTCCACGCGTGATTTGCACTACGTGCGGCCGAGACAATCCCGGGCACCTGCTTTTCTGCCAGGAGTGTGGACAGCGGCTGGCGCCCCGTTTGGCCACACCCACTCCGCCGCAGGGCGTGCCATCGGTCCCCGATCCCGCTCCGAAGCCGAGCTTGCCCGCGCAGCGGCCGGCGGCACCCGAGATTCATTTCTCCCAGCGCCATGAGACACCCGCGGATGAACGCCCCACGTGTCCGTTGTGCGGCAGCCGAAACCAGCGGGGGCTTCGATTCTGCGTGACCTGTGGCCACCTCCTCGCCCAAGCCGACGGCCTGAAAACAACGCTCGATTCGAATTCCCCCCCGGTCCGACCGTCCGGTCCGTCGCCCGTTCCGATCGCCCCGAGCCGAGTTGTTCAGGTCGGCGATGCAGGGCGACCGGCGAGCGAGCCTCGCAGCTGTCCCCGTTGCCGCGGCACGAGCACCGGCCAGTTCTGTCGATTCTGCGGCGCGTCGCTCGCCGACGGCGGCGCCGCAGCGCGATCGCCGGACGCTTCGCGCTGGGACGGCCCGGGAGCGGCGCCGACGGCTTACCCTCCAGCTCCCCTCCCCTCGCCCCCGCCGACGGCTTCGAGCCTTTCGAGTGACCTCCAGCGCGGAGCGGGAGCGATGGTTTTCCCGAGCGGCGTTGGCCGCGCTCGGCTAGTCCTCATCGCGCGCGATGGCGGCGAGGGCCCGAGCTACGAGCTCTTCGACGCGACCGACATCGGCCGCGGTGAAGGCCATATCGTCGTCGGCGAGGACCGTTACGTCTCGCCGCGCCACGCCCGCCTCACCCTGAGGGGCGGCGCGTACCACTTGCGCGATCTCGGCAGCACGAACGGTATTTTTCTTCGCATTCCGTTCGCGGCGTCTCTCGGGGAGGAAGGGGGCGAGCAAGCGAATGGCGAGCAAGCCCTCGGGGATCAAGAGCTATTCCTCGTAGGACAACAGGTGCTAAGGTTTGAGGTTGTGAAGCATGCGGAGGAGGGGTTCGGCGTGGCGTCCGACAATGGGACGCTCCTTTTCGGAACCCCCGCGACGCCACGCTATGCGCGACTCAATCAACGCACGGTCGAGGGAGTGGTTCGCGACGTCTTTCACCTGCGCAAGGCGGAGACCGTGATCGGACGTGAATCGGGCGACATCGTCTTCACCGACGATCCATTCCTTTCGCGGCGGCATGCCGTCCTCCGTGTACACGGAGCGGGCGCGGGCAGCGCCAAACGACCCCGCTTCACACTTGCCGATTTGGGCTCGTCCAACGGCACGTTTCTACAAATTCGCGAAGAGGTTCGGTTGAAGCCGGGGGATCACTTCCGGATCGGCCAGCAGCTCTTTCGCTTTGACTTCGACTCGAATCGCACCGGTGCATGACGAGGGAGACCGCCGGCTCGTGACGCACCCCGAACCCCCCAGCGCCGCAGTTTCGAGCGGCTCGACGGAGGCTTCGAGCGCTCCGGGGGAGATCCGCATCAAGCTGTTTGCGCGAACCGACGTGGGTCAGATCCGCGAGCACAACGAGGACAACTTTCTCGTCGCCGATCTGACCCGCAAAACGCGAGGATTGCTCGAGGCCAACCGAGCCGGATTGATCGGTTCGCATGGGTCGGTCGTCGCCGTTTGCGACGGTATGGGCGGAGCGGCCGCTGGCGAAATCGCAAGCCAGCTCGCGGTGGACATTCTCTACGAGCGCATGCTCGAAGGCCTCGACGACGAACGCCCCCTGACCCGTGACGAGCTCGCGCGCCGTCTCGTCAGAGCGATCGAGGCGGCCGGTTTGCGGATTTTTCAAGAGGCCAAGCTCGATCGTTCGCGCCGTGGAATGGGGACGACGGTAACGGCCGCCGCACTCGTCGACGACCACCTCTTCTTCGCTCAAGTCGGGGATTCGCGCGGGTACGTCATGCGCCAGGGGCAGCTCGTCCAGCTGACGCGCGATCAATCCCTCGTCAACCAGCTGATCGAGGCGGGCCAGCTGACCGAAGAGGAAGCCGAAACTTTCGAGCACAACAACATCATCCTCCAGGCCCTCGGCACGGCGGATACCGTTCAGGTGGACCTCACATTCTGCGAACTGCGCCGAGGAGACATCCTGCTTCTCTGCTCCGACGGTTTAAGCGGGATGGTTCGCTTCGAAGACATTCGAGAGGTCCTTCGTGGAACGACTGAGCCCATCGACGCCTGCCGGCTGCTGACGGAGCGCGCGAACCAGTCGGGCGGACACGACAACATCACCGTCATCGTCGTGCAATTCGACGGCGAAGGCCTCAAGGCGAGCGCTCCGGACCTCGAACCGATGCGCTATCGAAAATATGCGCTGCCCGAGGAGCCGGTCGACGAGACCGAACCCAATCGGCGGCTTGCGTCCGACGCCCCGACCGAACCGCCTGCCCTTCACTCCCACCATCCCGGATCGAGCGTGCCGCAAGGCCTGGCATCGACCCTCGTGTTCTCTCAGGCCGCGAGTCTGATGCCCGCGCCCCGGGCGTCCTCTTTGCCGCCGCCGCGTCTTCGTCCCGAGGAGGAGCGGATCGACATCCCCGGTACGCACGTGCCTCCGTGGGTCGTCGTCATCATCGTGGTCGCCGTGGTGCTCGTTCTGGCGGGGACGGCTTTTTTGCTTCTCGGCTAAGGCTCGCCACAGCTACCGGCCGGTCGCTCGCCCGCAGACTGCCGCGCGGCCCGGGCGCAGCGTAGAAACCGCGCTGCCGTTGCACCAACCGACGATGGCCCATCGACGGCGCCGTACGAAACAAGGCGCGACCCGCGACGAAGGCCCATCGAGGGGCCGGCGCCGCACGGAGCACGCCACGACCCGCGGCCACGGCCGATCGCCGGCGCCGTAGGAAACACGCCGCGACCCGCGACGATTGCCAATCGACGGCGCCGCGCTATGGTCATCGGTGAAGCGATGGTGAAGCACGGTTCGCCGCCCGCTAGCGATGCAGAGGAGTGGGAATCTGCGAGCGTTCCTTCTGCGGTCGAAGAGGACAGCGGGTCCGTGGCGACGGCTTCGCACGAGGCCCTGTTCGAGGTCGTGGAAGCCACGTGGTGCGACGCGTGCGGCGCGAAACTCGATGACGATGACTCCGGCGCTCCGTACGAAGTGCGCGGCCGCGGAGCGTACATGTGGACGCGGGGTGATGATGTTCGTTTCGACGAGGCCCCGCTGTGTGCCCCTTGCGCGTCGGCCATTGGGATGACGGCCCTAGCCCGCTGGGAGATCGAAGAAGAAGAGGGCTGAAGAACGAGCCCGGAGAAGAACAGGCCCGGACCCGGACAAGAGCAAGCCCGGACCCGGACAAGAGCAAGCCCGGACCCGGACAAGAACAGGCCCGGAGAAGCTGGAGCGGCGGGGCTAAGACGAGGAGAGGCCCGAAAGAAGAGGCCTGGAGCCTGCGTGTGCCGGGACCTTGCAGACGGCCCCGATCGACGGCCCTGGGGAGCCCCCCAATCATCTGCGACCGCGCCACGAAGACGCTGCCCCCGATCTGGAAAGCCGATTTAATGCACCTTCTCGCTCTGAAAGCTCGAGCCGACAGGCGGTCGTCGCTTGAGGTGCTCGAGGCATACGGCCCGGATTGACGCATTGACGGCTGGCGATTGCGCGACGAGTTCGAGCTCGGGCTTCATGAGGAGCCCGGCGATCCGCATCGCGATCTCGGTGGGCGTCGCCGGGTTGAGGACAAGCGACAGCCGCACCCGCGGGCACCGAACCCACCCAGATCGTGCCACCTCCGCCAGCAAGTCTTCCCGACCCGGCCGCCTCGCGGCAAACCGGACGACATCGTCTTCCGTCAGCCGAGGGTTGACGAGACAACGACGGATGACGTCGGGATGGGGATCTTGGAGAAGCCGCTGCATCGTCTCCCGATCCGGCCGCCGTGCCAGCCACTTGCGTTCGCCGAGCGTCAAGATCCGGCCGGCCGGTCGCGGACTGTCGTTGCGGATCGGAACGGAGTCGACGGGCGGCGGAGGTGAGCTCGACCGCAGGCCGCGCGACGGGTGGCGGACGAGGCGTTCGAGCGCAAGCAGCGACTCCGACTCCGCTTGTTCGCGAAGTGCCGCGACGATCGACTCCATCCCCTCGCCGTTGAGCGCCTCGACGACGGCGACGAGTGCTTCCCGCGCCGCAGACTCAGCCTGTTCTGCGCGCTCGCACAGCGCATCGAGCGCACGCGCCAGGGCGTCGGTCGGCCAAGTCCGTGCTGCGTTCGCCAGGTATTGGGCCCGGAGCCCGGCATCGCGCAGCGACAGAGTCGCGCGAACGAGCGCATCGGCGCGGATCCGGTGGTCCATCGACCCTCCGACTTCAGTCTATCGGAAACCGAAAGGATGGGGCCCGTTTGAAGTTGGAGACGGCGGCGTTATCGTCGATGGATGCCGGACGACCCGAGCGACCCTCGCAAGGGCGAAGATATCGATGTCGAAGAGCGACGCAAGACCGCGGCACCGCGCCGATATCACGTGATTTTCCACAACGACGACTACACGACGATGGAGTACGTGGTCGAGGTTTTGAAGCGGTTTTTCCACAAGACGGAGACCGAGGCGTTGCACATCATGCTGACCGTGCACAAAAAAGGGAGGGCTGTCGCGGGCGTCTACCCGCGCGACGTGGCAGAAACCAAAGTGGCCGAGGTGATGCAAGACGCGCGCGAGCACGGGCACCCGTTGCTCCTGACCGCAGAGCCCGAGTGAAAGCAAAACGGATGAGGATTAGCCCCGAGGTCGAAATCGCCCTTTCCGTAGCCGCAAACGACGCGGCGCGGCGACGCCACGAGTACATCACCGTCGAGCACCTGCTCTACGCGCTGCTCCTCGATGAGGCGACCGCCAATGTCGTACGCCACGCCGGCGGCGATCCGAACGCGCTCAAGAAGCGCCTCGACCGCTACCTCAGCGAAGAGCTCGACTCGGTCGCGGAAGACACGAGAAGCGCCCCGACGCCCTCGTTGGGCATGCGGCGAGCCATCCGCCGGGCCGCCGACAGCGTGCGGTCGAGCGGAAAGGAAGAAGTGACTGGCGCGAACGTCCTGATTGCGATGTACGCCGAACACGATTCGTACGCCGTCACCCTTTTGGAGAAGCAAGGCGTCACACGGCTCGACGTCGTCTCGTACGTTTCGCATGGCGTCTCGAAGCTCGAGGAAGAGCCCGTCGAGCCGGGTCGCGGCGGCAGCGCCGACGCCGAAGGGGAGGGCGCTCGCACCGCACGCGATCCGCTCAAAGCCTACACGGTCAATCTGAACGAGGAAGCGCGCACTGCGCGAATCGACCCCCTCGTCGGCCGCGAG
The DNA here is from genome assembly GCA_050013115.1 of Polyangiaceae bacterium. Classification (GTDB taxonomy): domain Bacteria; phylum Myxococcota_A; class Polyangia; order Polyangiales; family Polyangiaceae; genus Palsa-1150. The sequence goes on along the minus strand of JBEKFX010000005.1, from coordinate 104,254 downwards.
AACGAGGTCGCTCGGATCATCCAGATTCTCGCGCGACGTAAGAAGAACAACCCGCTGCTCGTCGGCGACGCGGGCGTTGGCAAGACGGCGATCGCGGAGGGCCTGGCGCTGAAAATTCAGCGGGCCGAGGTCCCCAAAGCCCTGCTGGGCGCCACGGTATACGCGCTCGACATGGGCGCGATGCTTGCCGGCACACGGTACCGAGGGGACTTCGAGGAGCGCATCAAGGCGGTCCTCAAGGCGCTCCAAAAGCAGGAGAACGCCATCCTTTTCATCGACGAGATTCATACGATCGTCGGGGCCGGGGCCACGACGGGGGGCAGCATGGACGCGAGCAACCTGCTCAAACCCGCGCTGGCGAGTGGCCGCCTTCGCTGCTTGGGGTCGACGACCTTCCAGGAATTTCGTCAGCACTTCGAGAAGGACCGGGCCCTCGCGCGCCGGTTTCAGCGCGTCGAAGTGAACGAGCCGAGCGTCGAGGACACTACGCGTATTCTCGAGGGGCTGCGAAAGCAATACGAGGAGTTTCACCGGGTCCGCTACACCGATGAGGCGCTCCGATCCGCTGCGGAGCTCGGCGCCAAGTATCTTCACGACCGAAAGCTCCCCGACAAGGCGATCGATCTCATCGACGAGGCGGGCGCTGCGAAGAAACTCGGGGCCGGCACCGTCAGCAGCCTGAATGGGAGTTCCACTGCCGTCGCGCAGGACGACGCGATCGCGGTCGTCGATGTCGGCGACATCGAGCAGGTCCTCGCACGAATGGCGCAGATTCCGCCGCGCGAGGTTTCGACCAGCGACCGCGAGCGTTTGAAGAACCTCGAATCCGAATTGAAGTCCGTCGTGTACGGTCAGGACGCCGCGATTGGTCAACTCGTATCGGCCATCAAACTTGCGCGTGCGGGCCTGCGGTCGCCGGAAAAGCCCATCGGATCCTTTCTCTTGACCGGGCCGACCGGCGTCGGCAAAACGGAAGTCGCAAAGCAGCTCGCGAGGGTGATGGGCGTGGCCTTCCACCGCTTCGACATGAGCGAATACATGGAGGCCCATACGGTGTCGCGCCTCATTGGCGCGCCGCCCGGATACGTCGGGTTCGATCAGGGTGGTCTCCTGACGGACGCGATTGCGAAGACGCCGCACGCCGTCCTTCTGCTCGACGAAATCGAAAAGGCGCATCCGCAGATCTTCAACATTTTGCTCCAGGTGATGGACCACGGCCGCCTGACGGACCATAACGGCAAGCAAACCGACTTTCGCCACGTCGTTCTTCTCATGACCAGCAACATCGGCGTTCGCGATCTGCAACGTCGATCGGTCGGCTTCGGCGGCCCGGGCGGAATCGACAGACAAGGTCCCGACGTGGACAGAGAATACAAGCAGCTCTTCAGCCCCGAATTCCGGAACCGCCTGGACGCCAAGATTGCCTTTCAGGCGCTCGATCCGGGCGTCATGCGGAACATCGTCGGCAAGTTCGTGCGCGAACTCTCGGATCAGTTGGCACAAAAGAGTGTCTCGCTCGAGATCACCGAAGCCGCCGTGGCTTACCTGGCAACGGCCGGGTATGACCCCGACAACGGCGCGCGCCCCCTGGCTCGAGTCATTCAGGACGAGGTCAAACGGCCTATGGGCGACGAGCTTCTCTTTGGGGCGCTCGAGCATGGCGGCAAGGCCATCCTCGACGCGCAAGATGGTAAGCTGACCTTCCGTTTCGAACCCAAGACGACGACCACCTGATGTCCCCTCCCCTCGTTTCGGTCCTCATGGGCAGCAAAAGCGATCTCGAGATCATGCAGGCCGCCCGAGACGTACTCGCCGACTTCGAAGTCCCGCACGAAGTACGCGTTCTGAGCGCGCATCGAACACCCGACGCGCTCTTCGAGTACGTGGCTGGCGCAGCGGTTCGCGGCGTCGAGGTTTTCATCGCCGGCGCAGGAGGAGCGGCGCATCTGCCGGGCGTCGTGGCCGCCAAGACGACCTTGCCGGTTCTCGGCGTGCCGATTCCGTCGGGGCACTTGCTGGGACTCGATGCCCTGCTCGCCATCGTGCAAATGCCGAAGGGTGTCCCGGTGGCCACGTTCGCGGTCGGCAAGTCGGGCGCCGGCAATGCGGCCCTCTTCGCGATCGCCATCCTTGCGGCGAAGAGGCCCGAGCTTTCGCAGAGGCTCGCCGGCTGGCGAAAAATGCAGGCCGACAAGCTCTTGCACGACTCCGTCGTGGAGTAGGCCGCGACGTCAAGAGGTGCGGGCGCGCCCCGCTCAAGCAAGCGCCGAGTCCGGTCGGACGCGATCGCGGGACGTCGCCCGCGCGACGGAGCGCCCGCTCCTTGACGGAACGCGCGTTCAGGTCCAAGCTTCGGGCGTGCCGAGCCTCCTTCGTCCGCTCGCCAATCCCCCCAACCCGTGGTCGAGCCGCAGTGTGGAGTATCTGGACGGCGAGGCCCCTTTGGCCCCGCTCGAGGTTTACGAGGACCATACGCGCGGGATCCTCGCCCACAACGACAGCCCCGACGTCGGATTCGATTGGAGTGTCAACCCCTATCGCGGCTGCTTTCACGCGTGCGCCTATTGCTACGCCCGGCCATCGCACGAGTACTTGAGCTTCGGGGCGGGGACTGACTTCGAGCGCAAAATTGTCGTCAAGACGCGGGCCCCCGAGCTGCTCCGAGAGGCGTTCGATGAATCGAAGTGGAAGGGCGAGCTCGTCGCCTTCAGCGGGGTGACCGACTGTTACCAGCCGCTCGAAGCCCATTACCGGCTGACGCGGGCCTGCCTGGAAGTGTGTGTCGAATACCGCAACCCGACTGCGGTCATCACGAAGGCACCGCTCATCGAGCGTGATGTCGATGTGCTCCAGCAGCTTTCGCACGCATCCCGGGTGGGCGTGATGATCAGCGTGCCGTTTTGGGATGAAGCGAAAGCGCGGGCCATCGAGCCCTTCGTGACGACGCCCGCGCGCAGAATTCGCACGATCGAGCGGCTGGCCCGGGCGGGTATTCGCGTCGGAGTGATGGTCGCGCCGATCATCCCCGGCCTGAACGACGAAGACATCGGTCAGGTGCTTCGCGCGGCGCGCGACGCCGGCGCGACGCGGGCCGGACGTGTCCTTTTGCGCCTGCCCGGTCCCGTCAAGGAAGTGTTCGAAGGGCGCTTGCGCGCTGCCCTACCCTTGCGGGCCGACAAGGTCATCCGGCGCATCCGGGAGACGCGGGGAGGGAAGTTGTACGACGCGCGATTCGGCACCCGCGGCCGCGGCGAGGGCGTCTACGCGGACGCCATCGGCTCGCTCTTCGATCAGACGGCGCAGCAGCTCGGTTTCGAACCGGCAGGAGCGACGGGCGAAAGTGAACCAACGCCGTTTCGGCGTCCAAAAGGCCAGCTGCCGCTCTTCTGACAGGGACTACGCTCTCTCCTACAGGTCGTCCGGTCGACCCAACGGGCACGACGCAACGGAACGCCATGGAAGCCGCACACCCCCCGACACAGTCGTCGGGTCGACCCAACGGGCACGACGCAACGGAACCCGATGAAAGCTGCCGACCCCGCCGACCCATGTGCCGTTCGCGGCGCAGAACACGAAGGATGGCCCATGATTGCGCTCCCGCGGGCCTCGGTGCTCCTGATCGTCGTCCTACCCGTCGCCCCCGTCGGCTGCGACCTCTCCGGGCGCGGCAGTCCACCACGGGCCGGACCCACCGTCGCGGCCCCATCCGCGCATGAGCCGGCGCTCCGGGCTCACGCCGACGACATCGCAGACTACACGCTCGACGCGACGCTGGACCCCGTCGCACACACGGTCCACGCCGAGGGCACAGTGCGATGGCGGAACAAAAGCACGCGGCCGGTCCGCGAAATCTGGGTGCACCTTTATCTCAACGCCTTCAAAAACGAGCGGTCGGCCTTCTTGCGCGAGAGGGTCGGAGGCCGGGGCAGTGGCCCGGTGAAGGACTGGGGCTGGATCGACGTCCGGCGGCTCGTCTGGGCTGACGGCGCGGACCGCGTCGATTTGCTTCCCGCAATCGAGCTGTCGCGCGCCGGCGACGAGGATGAGACCGATGCCCGCGTCCCGCTGCCGCGCAGCGTCATGCCGGGCGAGTCGATGAATCTGGAGGTCGTCTTCGACGACAAGCTCCCAGCCCTCGTCGAGCGTACAGGCTATCGCGACACCTTTCACTTTGTCGGCCAGTGGTTTCCGAAAATCGCGCGTCTCGAACCGGACGGAACCTGGGCGCACTTTCCCTTTCATCACCTCTCCGAATTTTATGGCGACTTCGGCACCTACGACGTCACGCTCGACGTTCCCTCGGCGTTCACGCTCGGGGCGACCGGGCCCGTGATAGAGAGTCACGTCGATCACGGCCGCAGGGTCGAGCGCCACGTGCAGAGCGACGTGCACGACTTTGCCTGGACCGCCTGGGACCGATGGCAGTCGCTCGACGATCGGGTCGATGGCGTCGACGTGCGAGTTCTTTTTCCCCCCGGGTTCGACGGCGTCGCGCGGCGCGACCTCGAAGCCGTTCGATTCGCATTGCCGTACGATTCGGCCCGCTACGGCCACTATCCGTACTCCGTCCTCACCGTTGTGCACCCCCAGCAGGACGCGAGCGAAGCGGGCGGCATGGAGTATCCAACCCTCATCACCGCCGACGGGGCCGCGCTGACGCCCCGCGGCGTGTACGTGCCCGAAATCGTGGCGGTCCACGAGCTCGGTCATCAGTGGTTTTACGGCCTCGTTGCGACGAACGAGGCCGCGTGGCCCTTTCTGGACGAAGGCGTCAATCAGTACGCAGAAGCCGACGCCATGTCCAAGTGGCGGGGCGCCGGCTCCGCAGTCGACTTCTGGGGTATTCGGGTGAGTGACGAGGCCATTCAAGCGCAGTGGGGCTCGCGCGGCGTGCACGACGAGCCGATCGCTCAGCCCGCGGCGGAGTTCTCGACCGGTTCGAACTACGGCCGCCTCGTGTACGCGCGCACGGCGACGGTCCTCGAAACGCTGGCCCGTGTCTACGGCCAGGACGCCGTCGACACGGCGCTCGGCGAGTACGCTCGGCGCTTTCGGTTCGAACATCCCGCGCCCGACGATTTGCTCGCCGCCTTCCGAGTTGTGCTCGGCGACCGGGTGGCGGCGACCCTGCGCACTGCGCTGTTCGACCGCGGCTGGGTGGACTTCACGGTCGACGACATTTGGACGCGACGGGCGGAAACTCCAGCCGGCGTTTTCGATCGCGCGGGCCGGCGGGAGACGGTGACCCGCGAGAATCAAGGGCGGTGGGTCGGGAGCGTCCTGGTCCGGCGCCGGGGGACGCTCTCGTTTCCTGTGGACGTCGATCTCGTCCTCGACGACGGATCGACGCGGCGAGAGCACTGGGACGGAGTGGATGACTCGGTACGATTTCCGTGGGAGGGACCGACCCCTCTCCGCGCGGTCGTGGTCGATCCGGACGACCGCGTCCTGCTCGACGCAAACCCGCTGAACAACCGCGGTATGGTGCCCGGCGAGCGGACACACGCCTGGCGAACGCTCGAGCGCATCCTCTACTGGGCGGAGCTCGCGCAACAACTGATCTTTCCATGAGCGACGAGCCTGACGAACCGCTGCTCCTTTTGCGTGCCCGCCATTGTCGCGCGGGCGTCGTCGGCTTATGGGCGTGGGAGGCGACCGTCGGGCTGGCGATTGCATGGCCGGCAGAAAGCCTGGCCCGCGGCTTTTTCGGGGCCGATCCCTCCGGCGACGCGGTGCTTTGGGAGGCGGGAGGCCGGAGGCTCCTCGCCTTCCTCGATGCACAGACGCAGGCGATCGAAGCGCTCGGCCATGCCGCACTGTGCACGCTCATCCTGGCGGCCATCGGGGGGCTTTTGCCGATGTGCGCGGTCATGACGGCCATTGTCGACGCGTCACGGGGCCGGCGGCCCCCGGCCATCGGCCTCGCCGCGTCCGCTGCGCGGCTGTTTCCAACGTCCGCGGCTCTGTTGATCGCGGCTGCCGTCGCCGAGATACTTGTCCTGTGCGGGGCGATGGCCGTCTTCGAAGTCCTCGAGGCCTGGTTTCACGGCCCCCTGGGCGAAGCGGAGGCGCTCCACCTCGCCGCCGTGGTCGGCGCGGCGCCGAGCATGGCGATCGCCATCTCTGTCTTCGTCATGCACGACCTCGCGCAAGGTGCCGCTGTACGATGGCGGGTCGGCGCCGGGTCAGCTCTGGTGCTCGGCCTTCGGGCGTTGCGACGGGCTCCGCGCATGATTCTGTGGAGCTTTTCTTGGCGCGCCGGGGTCGGCCTCCTGCCGATCCTGGCTGGAGCGGCTCTGGCCAATCGAATCGGCGGCCAGGGTGACGTTGCGCTGGTCGGCCTGGGCGTGGCCCATCAGGCCACCATCTTCGCGCGCGTTGCATTGCGGGTCTCGTGGCTCGCAAGGGCGATGCGGGCTGTACCCGAACCCCTTTTTCACCGCGCGAGAAGCCCTCGATACACCTGATCGTACCGTCGAGCGGGGCCCTCCCAGCCTCGGTCCAACCGCATGACCCGGCGCACCAGCGCTTGCCATCGGGGCAGGCCTCGGGCGGCGAGCCCTCGTTCGACCGCGCCAAGAAGCGCGTCGGCTGTCGCCTCCTCGAAGAGAAAGCCCGTGCCCGTTTCGAGCTTCGCGTCGCAGTCGATGACCGTGTCCACCAGCCCGCCCGTCGCGCGGACGACCGGCAGTGACCCATATCGCTGGGCGTACATTTGAACGAGTCCGCAGGGCTCGTAGCGGCTCGGCACGAGCAGAAGGTCGGCCGCGGCGAACACGCGGTGGGCGAGCGACTCGGCGGCAGCCCGCGCAAAAACAACCCGCCCGTGCGATTTGGCGACGGCCCCGTCGACCGACGCCACGGCGGCAGCGTCCCCTTCACCGACGATGACGACCTGCGCATCGGTCGCTCTGAGCAGACGAGGCAGCATCCCGAGAACGAGGTCGACCCCCTTCTGCTCGACGAGCCGTCCGACGAACGCGATGAGGGGCGCGTCCAAATCGATCGGCAGCCCGAGCTCCTTCTGCAGGGCCCCCTTCGACCGGACTTTGTTTGCAAAGTCTTCTGCGTCGTAGCGGGCGACGAGCGCCGGATCCGTCGCAGGGTTCCAGACCGAGTAATCCACGCCGTTCACGATGCCGATGAGCGACTCGCCCCGCTTTCGCAGGACGCCATCGAGGCCGGCCCCGTGTTCGGGTGTCTGAATTTCGCGGGCGTACGACGGGCTCACGGTCGTCACGACGTCCGACGCGACGATCCCTTGCTTTAGCAGGTTGATGCCGCCGTAAAACTCGATGCCGTCCATGCGAAACGCATCCCAACCGAAGCCGATGGCCGGGAGCTGCTCTTTCGGAAAGACACCCTGGTGCACGAGGTTGTGAATGGTCAAGACCGTGCGGGTCGACGACGTTTCGGCCTCCTCAGCGGCCAAAGACCGAAGGTAGGCTGGCACGAGCGCCGTCGTCCAGTCGTGACAATGAACGAGGTCGACCGTCCGCCCACTGGCCGTGCGCTGACGCACGAGCTCCGCCGCGGCGCGCGAGAACGCCGCAAAGCGCATGGCGTTGTCCGGGTAGTCTTCGCCCCTCTCGCCATAGATGCCCGGACGGTCGAAGAGCCCGGGAACGTCGACGACGACGAGATCCACCTGAGAGGCCAGGCGCCCGTCGAGCAGTGTGGCATCGAATGTCCGGTCGCCGAGCGTGAAGCGCAGCGGCGTCAGGCGCCGAGCCAAAAGAAGCCCCTGCGATTCGAGCGCGGGAAAGCGCGGAAGCACGACGGTGACCGTGTGCCCCAGACTGCGGAGCGCCTTCGGCAGCGCCGCGGAGACATCCGCGAGCCCGCCGACCTTCACGAACGGCGCCAGCTCGGTCGTGACGAACGTGATCTCCATGGGTCGCGCGCTTTTAGCACGGACGGGTTTGCGAACGCGACGTCCTGCGACCAGGATGGCGCGACGCATGACGCGGTTGCGCGCCTCGGAAGTATCCTTCGTTCGCCCGACGGACGTGGCGGAGAACGCCGTCGTGTCGGTTTTTCGCGTACCGCCCGAGGTCGCCGGCCAGCGACTCGATGTGTTCGTGCAAAGCCAGCTCCACCGCACGAGCCGCACCCGCGCCCAGGCGATCGTCCGAGCGAGCGCTTACGACGCGCGGGGATGCCGCCTCAAGGCGAATGACCGTGTGAAGCCAGAACAGCACGTCCTCCTCTGGCGTCCGGCGTGGGACGAGTCACCGGTTGCTCTGAACATCCCCGTCCTTTTCGAAGACGACCATCTGATGGCGGTGTCGAAGCCGGCGCCGCTGCCCGTTCACCCGACTGCGCGCTACCACAAGAACACCCTCATCAAGGTGCTCGAGCGATCGCGCCCGGACTGCACCTTTCTTTCGCTCGGCCACCGATTGGACCGAGAAACGAGCGGCGTCATCCTCGTGTCGAAGACCCGCGCGTGCGATCGCGCACTCAAAAAGCTCCTCGAGCGACGCGATGGCATCGAGAAGACCTATTTCGCCATCACCTGGGGTGTTCCGGACCGCGGCGACGGGTCGCTCCTATTTCGTCATGAAAGCCGCATCGAGCTCGACCCGAAGCATCCGCTACGAATCAAGATGCGTGTTCACGACGTGCCCGAGGCGCTCCGATCCTCCACCATCATCGAAGTGCGTGAGGTCGTCCGTCCAGAATCGGGGCGCGTCTACGCCTTGGTCCGATGTGGGCTCGAAACTGGCCGACAGCATCAGATTCGATTGCACCTCGCATCGCTCGGGGCGCCGGTCGTCGGAGACAAGCTTTACGGACCCGACGACCGCCTGTTCGCTCGTGCCGCCGACGGAGAGCTCCTCCCCGAGGATCTCGCTGTCCTCGAAGTCGACCGACACGCTTTGCACGCAGCACGGCTGGCGTTGGCTCACCCGATCACCGGGGCTCCGCTCGCCATCGATGCTCCGATGCCCAACGACATGACGGATTTCTGGGCTTCGATCTCGAACGGCGAACGCATTGCAGACCTCGTGGCGCGATCACCGTAAGACCCCATCGGGGAAGGCCGCCTCGTCAACCCGGTCAAAGGCCTCGCGGCACTCAAAGGCCTCGCGGCACTCAAAGGCCTCGCGGCACTCAAAGGCCTCGCGGCACTCTGTCGAGGTCGATCTGCTCGAGCGCGACGCGAATGAGCGCGCTTCGATTGGCCTTGGTGAGACCCCGCGCCTTGAGCTCGGCCACGAGCGCGTCGAGCCGGTCGAGGTCCTTCGTGTAGAGCGAGATGCAGATGACCTTGTAGTGGATCGGCTTCGCCTCCGTCTTGCGCAGGCGCGGACCGCGCGGCTCCCGCCCGTCCGGCTCCGGCGCGTAGAATGCGCCCGACAAGACGCCCTGGACTTCGTCAGCGTCCAGCACGCGCGCGGCACCGAGCCCCGTGTCTTCCTCTCGCCCTGCCATTTGCTCTTCTCGCTTTTCCTTCAGATCCCGACGGCGTGTGGCAGCTCGCCCCGGCCTGGGCCGTCGACGAGCAAGTCCACGATGCGCTGGTAGTCCTCTGCGGCATTGGATTGCGGCGCAAACTCGAAGATGGTCTTGCCTTGCGCCGGAGCCTCCTTGATCCGTATGGCGGATCGGATGGGCGGAAGCACGCGATCGCCGAAGTGCTCCTTCAGGGCCTCGATCGCATCACGACAAATCCGCGCCCGAGCATCGTAGAAGGTCGGTAGAACGCCATGAATCTGCACGGGGTGGTGCAACAGCGAATTCACGTTCTTCACCGTTTTGACGACCTGACGCACGCCGACGAGCGACAGGAAGTCGCACGCAACCGGCACGACGATCCCGTCGGCGGCGACGAGCGCATTTTGGTTCATGAGCGACAAGGACGGCGAGCAGTCGAGCAGAACGACGTCGTAGTCGTCGTAGGCCGGCGCCAGGCGGTCGCGGAGAATGCGATCGCGGCTCTGACGACCCGCAAGATAGAGCTCAGCGGCGGCGAGCGTCTCGTTCGAGGCAATGAGGTCGAGATTCGGCCGAATGCGCACGGCGGCGTCGCGCGGCCGAACGTTCATGACGAGCACGTGATAAAGTGTCTTTTCCGACTTCGCGCCCATCGACACGCTGACGTTGCCTTGTGAGTCCGTGTCGACGAGAAGAACCCGTAGACCCCGGGCAGCGAAACCAGCGGCGATGCTGACCGACGTGGTCGTCTTCCCCGTGCCCCCCTTGTGGTTGAAAATCGCCAAACGCGCCGGCGCGTGAATGCGGCGCCGGGCCCGCGGGTCCGGTGACGCCCCGACGGCGGCCGGCCTCGGCTCATCGGTATCGACCGGCGGGCGATCGGAGACCGCGCCGACCAGACCGAGACGAGCACCGCCAGCCTCGGCGAGGATCTGCCGCCGGCAATCTTCCGAGCAGGCGTGGTGCAGCTCGCCCCGAATGCGCACGACCTGATAGACGAGCTCGACGCGAAAGCGTTTCTTGCACGCCGCACACGTGGCGCCGTCGGTCGTCTCACCACGTACCGCGACGCCGTGACAATCGTGCGAGCAGTAGAACGCAAAGCCGTCTGCGCGCTCCTCCATCTGATAGCGAAACTGCACGTCGAACCTTTTCCCGCAAACGCTGCAGCTTTCAGTGATGGCCGCCATGGCGATGCCATTACGCATGACCGGTCGGGCCAGGCCAAATAAATGGCATCCGGCGTCCGCGTGTGGCCCGGCGCCCCAGCACGCCCAGACCGATGACAGCGGCCCGCTTTCTCCGTCCGTCATCGAGGGTGTCGAGGTAGCCCCCATCGAGGCGAACCAGAGTGCCGGGGGGACTTGCGTGCCCCCCGAGCCCGCTGGGCGGGGCGATGCCCGCGCGACGCGGCCCTCAGTGCCTGAAATGTCTCACGCCGGTGAAGACCATCGCCGCATCCGCAGCGTCGGCCGCGGCGATGACGTCGGCGTCGCGAACGCTGCCGCCCGGCTGCACGATGGCCGTGACGCCTGCGCGCACCGCGGCTTCGACACCATCGGCGAAAGGAAAGAAGGCGTCCGAGGCGAGCACGCTTTCTCGCGCGTTGTCGGCCGCCTTTTCACAAGCGATCTGCACCGAAACGACGCGCGACATTTGCCCTGCGCCGACACCGACGGTCCGTTCTGCACGGGCCAGTACGATGGCGTTCGATTTCACGTGCTTGCATACGCGCCAGGAAAACTCGAGCCCCGTCAACTCGTCTGGGGTTGGGCGACGGCGCGTCACCACTCGACCGCGCATGACTTCACCGGGTCCAGTCGCGTCGCGGTCTTGCGCGACCAAGCCGCCACCGACGCTCTTGTACGCGATCGCGCCGTGGTCCGGCGCCGCCCAGCCGCCGGTCGCAAGAAGACGCAAATTCTTCTTCGTTCGGAGGAGCGAAAGGGCAGCGGGAGCAAAAGACGGTGCAATGATGCATTCGACGAACGTCTGCGCGAGAACCTGAGCGGCCGCCTCGTCCACTTCGCGGTTCAGCGCCACGATGCCCCCGTAGGCGCTCACCGGATCCGCGTCGCGAGCCGCCCGGTAGGCATCTGCGAGCGATGCGGCGACGGCGACTCCGCAAGGGTTCGTGTGCTTGACGACCACGGCCGCGGGCCGATCGAACTCCCGAACTGCATCGAGCGCCGCGTCCGCGTCGACGAGGTTATTATAGCTCAGCTCTTTGCCGCCGGCCCCCAGGCTTTCGGCCCGCGCCAAACACCCGGGGGGCGGGTCCCTTTCCATGTAGAACGCCGCAGCCTGGTGTGGGTTCTCTCCGTAGCGGAGGCCGTACGCCCGCTCGAAGGGGAGTGCGAGGTAGCGGGGAAAAGGCGTCCGGGTCCCGTCCGCGTTCTTCGAAGAGAGATAACCGCTGATCGCTGCGTCGTATGCGGCCGTGTGAGCGAACGCTTTGGCGGCGAGCTCGGCGCGTGTCTCGGGCGACGTGTCGCCTTTAGCCTGGAGCTCGACAACGACGCGGTCGTAATCGGTCGGATCGCAAATGACGGTGACCCGCGCGTGGTTTTTGGCGGCCGAACGGACCATCGAGGGTCCGCCGATGTCGATGTTCTCGATGATCTGCTCCGGCGTCGAGCTCGCGTCCGCCGCAACGCGGGCAAACGGGTACAGATTGACGACGACGAGGTCGATCTCACGCGCACCGATGCGAGCGAGATCGGCCCGGTCCTTGTCACCGCGAGCCAAGATCCCGCCATGAACGCGGGGATGCAGGGTCTTGACCCTGCCGTCCATGAGCTCGGGCGACCCGGTATAGTTCTCGACGGTTTCGACCGATAGCCCGCCTTCGGCCAGCGATTTGGCCGTGCCACCGCTCGAGACGATTCGAACCCCGAGCTCTGCGAGGGCCCGGGCAAACGCGCCGAGACCGGTCTTGTCGGAGACGGAAATGAGGGCCGTGCGAATCGCCATGCGGCGCGCGGTAACCCGCCCGCGATCCGCGGTCAATCCGACTCGGCGTTATCCGAGATCGCCGGCTTCGAATTCCTCATCGGGAACGGGCTCCTCAACGGTCGCATCCGCCGTCTCCTCCGCCTCCACCTCTACCTCCGCCTCCTCTGCTTCTTCCTCCTCGCCCTCCTCGGTCTCGTCGTCTGACTCGTCCTCGCTCTTCAGCACGGGGAGCCGGCGTTTGCCCGAGGGACCTTCATCGACATAATCGCGTAAGGCCGCCATGTCCCGGAGGGCCGCAAGCTTGGCGAGGCCCTTCACTTCGACTTGCCGGATCCGCTCGCGCGTGAGATTCATGATCGCGCCGACCTCCTCGAGGGTCGTTCCACCTCGGTCGGCCACGTCGAGCGCGCACGTTTCGGGCATTTCCCAGACGTCGAGGTCGGGAAAGTTGAGCTTGATGGCGCCGGTGCGCGCCGAGACATCGAGATAGAGGTGGTGCTGACACGAGACGAACGGACAGGGCCTCGCGCCTCCGACGCAGTCTTCTCGCGCCGAGGGGCGCTCCGTTTCATCGGTTTCCGGGTAGAGAAGGCGGCCGAGCTCCAGCTCGCGCTTCGTCATCCGTTTGACGCTGATTGTGCGCGCACGGATGGGTCGCTTGCGCCTCGATCGCCGCTGCTCGCGGGTGACCGCAGGATAGGCATTCTCGGCCTGTAGGGCGACGGCACCCTCGGTCGGCAAGCTCGACTCCGCTGCGAACGCCATGTCCTTCGGATTGTCGTTCGGGTCCATGCTCGACTCCCTCCTGGTCCACATCGCAGACCAATTCGCATTTGCGCGAGACCACACCGACGATCCCGCCCGCGACCCGCCGGCGATCGGATCGCTTCGACGCCCGAGGCACGCTCCCCCAGCCCGTTTCGCGCGACGGGCACGCGATGGGCCGGTACATCGGGGTCCGAGCAATCGTGGGCGGCGACCGCCACACGAATCCTCGAAACGCTTTGCACGTTAATCCAGTCGAAAGATCGAGGTCAATCCATCATCCGGCTTTTTTTTGCGCTTTTCCATTATGGAACTCGTTTCGCGCGGTTAGATCGATCCCGTGACAAGCTATGTCCTATCCGAGGTCGCTCGCATCGTCGCGGAAGGAGCCGTCGCTTCGGCCTCACTCGCGAGGTCGTCGTCGGCATCGAGGCTTCCGAGGCAAGAAACGGTTCCCTCGCCCGGGGACCTCGGGTCTCCCGAGAAGGTCGCGCTTGCGGGGTGCGTCGGCCGGAGCCTATGTTTCGCGGGCCGTCGCACCCATGCCTCCGCGCGACTCTCGCCAACCCGTGACCCGGGACGTCGCCGCCCGTGGCGCCCGCGTTCGCTTCGTCGAGGCCGGTTGCGGCCCGCCGCTCGTCCTCGTGCATGACTATCTCGCGAGTCGGGTGGCCTGGGACGACGTACTGCCGCGGCTCGCGGAGCACTTTCATGTCATCGCGCCGGATCTTCCTGGGTTCGGTGAAAGCGAAAAGCCGCCTCCGAGCCGGTACCGCTATGACTTCGATGCCTTCTCCGAATCCCTCGTCGATCTGTGCGCGGCGGTTGGCCTTGGTCGCGTATCGTTGTGCGGACATGCCATGGGGGGAGCCGTCGCCCTCACCCTGGCGGCGAGCCACTCCCACCTCGTGGAGAAGCTCGTCCTCGTCAGCCCACTCGTCTACCCTCCTCGCCCCGACCCGCTCTCGCGAATGGCCGGCGTCCCGCTTCTCGGTCCGTTCGTGTTCAAGCAACTTTTCGGGCGCGCCCTCTTCCGGAGCCGGTTTTTGCCCGGGGCACGGCGAACGGCCAAGGGCGCGCCGGCCCTGCGGGTCGACCACTTGTTCGAGTTGTTCGATGCGCCCGCCGCTCGGGAGGCTGCTTATGCCACGATGTGCGCGATGCTGGACACCCGCCCGCTGACGGCGAGCGTGCCGCGCATCACGACGCCGACGCTCATCGCGTGGGGACGGGGCAATCGGACCTCTCCCGTCGAATACGGGCGGCGGCTGGCACGCGAGCTCGGCGGAGCACGCTTCGAAGTCTTCGATTGCGGTTCTTCGCCCGCCGAGGAGTGTCCGGTTCCGTTCACGGCGGCCGTGACCGAATTTCTATCGTCCGGCCGATCAAACGGAGAAACAAGCTGAATGGACGGCGGCCGGGTCGTCGCGCGCCTGTCCCGCAGTCGGTCTGCCCTCCTCGGCGGATGGCTGATCCTCGCGCTTCTCGCCTTCACGCTCGCAGCCCCACTGGCGACGCGCCACGGACCGCTCGAGAGCGACTTTCTGCGAGGCATGACGGCGCAAGAGACACCCGTCGGGCCGTGCGCAGACTTTCCTCTGGGCGCGGACCACCTCTTTCGCGACGTCCTGTCGCGCCTTGCCTACGGCGGCCGTCTGTCGCTCGCCATCGCCGTTTCCGCAACCGCTCTCGCCACCGCTCTCGGTACGGCCGTCGGGCTCGTCGCCGGGTGGACCGAAGGGCAGATGGTGCGGGTGCCCTGGACGTTTGTGGTCGGCGCAGCGGGGACGGCCGCTGCGTACGGCCTCGGCCGAGGATGGCTCGCGGGCGGAGTCGCCCTGACCGCGACGATCGCGACGATCGCGGGCCGCCGCCGCGGGCTTCGGGTCGACATCGACGGCTGGCTCATGCGCTTGATCGACGTGTGGCTGGCCTTTCCGTTTCTTTTGCTCGTCATGGCCCTCGGTGCGGCTCTCGAGCAAGCAACCGTGTGGACGATTGGCCTGACGCTGGGCATGACTGGGTGGCTCGGCATCGCCCGCGTTCTTCGTGCGAAGACGCTCCAGGTCCGCGCGCTCGAATTCGTCGAGGCGTCGCGAGCGCTTGGCCAATCGACCGGCGGGATCTTGCTGCGACACATTCTACCGAACGTCGCAGGTCCCCTCATCGTCATGTCCACCATCCTCGTTTCGCAGATGATCGTCGCCGACAGCGTCTTGAGCTACCTTGGCCTGGGCCTGTCGCCTCCGACGCCGACGTGGGGCCGAATGCTGTTCGAAGGAAAAGACGATGTCGTGGCGGCCCCCTGGTTGGTCGCCGCGCCGGCGTGCGCGATCCTGGCCGCGGCCTTTGCCTTCAATCTGCTGGGCGACGGTCTTCGGGATGCGCTCGATCCGCCCGATGCCTGACTCGCGCGGCCTGGCGCTCGCTTGCGTCGCAGTCGCGACGTGGTCTCTCGCGGCCATCCCCACCGGGTGCCACAGATCGCCGACGCCGCCGATCGGTGCCGCGCACGGCCCGGATGCCTCCCCGGTTCGAGGTGGAACCTTGCGTCTCGCGTCGTTTAAGGACATCAGAAACCTCGACCCCGCGGGGCCAGGCGACGGGCTGTCGCTGCCGATCCAGCATCAAATTTTTGCTGGGCTCGTGGACTTGGATGCTCGGGGACGCGTCGTCGCGGATTTGGCGGAGCGTTGGGAGATCGTGGACGAAGGGCGGACGGTTCGCTTCTTTCTGCGCCCGGGCGTCGTCATGCAAGACGGGCGAGAGCTCGACGCGACCGACATCAAGCGCTCTGCCGAGCGTGCCCTGCACCCGTCAGCCCCGAACCCCACAGCGAGCTACTACGAGGGCATTGACGGGTACCGCGATTTCGTTTCGGGCGCGGCAGACCACATCGCGGGCATCGTCGTCGAGGGCCGAACCGTCCTCTCCTTTCGGCTCGAGCACCCGGACGCCACGTTCTTGCCATTGCTCGGGATGATGGCCTTGCGCCCGGTCTGCCGCACCGCAGGAGAGCGTTACGACGACACCTGGTCTCCCTGCGGAGCGGGTCCTTTTCGCTTGGAGCGTGGCGGATGGCAGCCGGCCATCGGTGTCCGCCTCGTACGGCACGAGGCCTACTTTCGACCGGGCTTGCCTTACCTCGACGCGATTGAATGGACGTTCAACATGGATCCGTTGGCCCAGCGCTTCCGCTTCGAGTCGGGCGACCTCGACGTCGTCAGCGATCTTGCGGAGGCCGATCAAGCGCGTTTCAACGGCGATCCGCTCTGGCGGCCTTTCGGCAGCTCGGAAGGGGATACGCGCCTTTACGGCGAGGCGATGAATACGCGCATGCCTCCGTTCGACAATGTGGAGGTCCGCCGCGCCGTCGCCGCGGCCATCGATCGAGATCACTACCGCTTGCTGAGGCCTGGCCGCATGACGGCGCTCACACAGCCGATTCCACCGGGTATCGACGGTTACGATTCTTCGCTCGACGGACAGCGGTACGACCAAGCAGCGGCTCTCGACCACATGCGGAGGGCTGGCTACCCCTACGAGCCTTCGACCGGCGCGGGCGGGTGGCCTAAACCGATCGCGTACCCACTTTACGATCAGGGCCTTCTGATGTTCACGGCACAGCTCCTCCAGCAGGACTTGGCCAAAATAGGTCTGCGGATCGAGCTCCGGCTCATGAGTTGGCAGGCCTTTCTCGCGCTTCAGATGCGCCCCGACGGCGCCGCGCTGTCGCAAGGAAATTGGGAGATGGACTATCCGGACGCGAGCTCGTTTCTCGAGCCGCTCTTTACGACGAACGCCTTGCCGCCAGCCGGTGACAACATCGCCTTCTATTCGAACCCGGTGGTCGATGATCTCACAGCACGCGCACGACAAGAAATGGACCCTGATCGCCGCCGCCGCCTTTACCGGCACGCGTCGCGGATCCTCTGCGAGGATGCGCCATGGGCATTCGCGTATAGCTACCATTTCTTCTACCTCCACCAACCTTATGTGCGCGGTTACGCGCCCCACGCGGTCTTCCATCTCGACGCGACGCAAGTGTGGGTCGATCGAAAGCCGGCCGGAATTCGGTCGTCGCCGCTGGGACGGTCCTTTTGACCCGCTTTTTCTCGCGAATCGGCTGGAGCGTCGTCGTCGTTTGGTTCGCCTTATCCCTTGCTTTCGCCATGAGCGAGCTTCTGCCGGGTGACTCGGCCCGCCTGGTGGCGGGGATTCAGGCTCGGCCCGCCGACGTCATGCGCATTCGGAAGCAGCTCGGCCTCGACCGTTCGCCCCTCGTTCGATATGTGCTGTTCTGGCGACGCCTCGTGCACGAAGGGCCGGCTCCAATCGACCCGACCGACCCCCAACACGGTTCGTGCGCCCTCGTCTTGCGCGCCGGTTCGCACGGACTGCACCTCGATCTCGGCAAGAGCTTCCAGATGCGTCAGCCGGTGCTCCGCATCCTCGCAGCGCGCCTCCCGCGAACCGCTGCCCTTGCCTTCGCCGGCGCGCTCGTGCAGCTGCTCATCGGTCTTTCCGCCGGGACGTGGGCCGCCGTCGCTCGCGGATCCTGGGTCGATCGAGCCATCGTGGGGAGCACGGTCCTCGGGATGAGCGCCCCGACCTTTCTCACCGCGCTCCTTTTGCAAACCATTTTGGCACGCGAGCTAGGGTGGCTTCCGATCGACGGTTTCGGCTCGACCTTTGCGGAACACGCGCGTTCGATCGTTCTGCCCGCCCTCACGCTCGGGATCTACGGCTCGGCGTTCTACACGCGGCTCGTTCGCGACGAGGTGGCTTTCGCGTTGCGCCGAGATTGGGTCCGCACCGCCCACGCCAAGGGATTGCCAGGCGTGCGGATCGTGTTGGCGCACGCGCTGCGCAACGCTTTGCTGCCCGTCGTCACGGCCCTGGCTCTTGATGTCGGAGCGCTCTTCGGCGGCGCCATCGTCACCGAAACAATCTTTCGCTGGCCGGGTCTCGGCGAGCTCAGCGTGCGCGCCACCTTTGATCGCGACGGCCCCGTTCTCTGCGGGTGCGTCATCGTGGCCGCCGTCGCCGTCGTCTTGGCCAACTTGGTGGCCGATCTAAGCTACGGTCGGCTCGACCCTCGCGTCATTGACCGGCGAGGACGCGACAATCGGTGACACTGACCGTGTGCGCCTGGGCAACGCAGCTCTTGTACGCAATCCGCGCCGCCACTTGGTTGCCCGAAGCCTGGTAGGCCGCGCCGAGCATGAGCCACGCGTCGGCGTCGCCCGGGTTGATCCGCACGGCCTCACGCGCCAGCTCGAGCGCGCGTTCACGCTCGCCGGTCCGAAGCGCGTGGTTTGCGCGCATGACGAGCGAGCCATTCGCCGGCTCGCGTCCGACGTCGAGGGGCTTCTCCTCCGCTGCTGCTGGCGGGTCGGTTCCGGGACCTCCCGCCGTACCCGCGAGCGCGGCACCGGCGCCGGGGCCCTCCGCGCCTTTCGTGTGCTCGGCGAGCTCGGTCGCAGCGGACCCGGCCGGAGATGGTTGAGCCACGGCCCCGGCGGCGCCCGCCGATGGGACCGCCGCGAAGACGGAGTCGGGTGGACGATCGGAGCCCGTCGCCACGGCGGGCTGTCGCTCGTCGAAGCGGGCCTGCCGCGCCTGCAACGCACGGAAACCGCCTGCGACGGCCACCATCGTGGCCACACCGACCGCACCGGCGACGAGAGCCCGCGTTCGTGGGTTCACGTGATGCGGCAACACGATTTCTTCGCTCTCGAAGCCGCCGGCCGGTCCACGATCCACGGCGTGGACGACCGGGGCGCGGAACGGCGCGGGCCGCCCCTGGCGGTCCAATCCAGCGACCGGATTGGAAGCCGCTACGGCGGGCGCTCCGGCGTCGCTCACCTTTGCGGAGGTCAGTGCCGCTGCCTGCTCCGACCCGACGTCCGACACACCCTGTGCGAACGAGGCAGGGGTACCCGCCTTGTTCCCGGCCGGAAGGGCACCCGTGGGGCCGCCGCTCAAGGGATGGTGTTCGACCGCCGCCGCGACCGCACCCGCGTCGTTCGAAGCGCTCGCGGATCGAGCGGGGCCGTGGTCGGACGCCGGCACGATCGCCATTTCGCCGCTCGACGGCAGGGTCGTCTTGGCCACCTCCCGCTCGGCGGCTGCGTGAATCACCTCTTCTTCGACTGCGCGGGCCTCTTCGGCTGCGCGGGCGTCTTCGGCTGCGCGGGCGTCTTCGGCTCCGCGGGCGTCTTCGACTGCGCGGGCGTCTTCGGCTCCGCGGGCGTCTTCGACTCCGTGCGGGTCGTCCGGTATGCCGGGCCGGGGAACGAGCAGGCCTTCGAAGAAGAGCTTGGTGATGGTCGAGAGGGTCGATAGATCCTCGAAGGGGGAATCGTCGACGACGTCCGACAGGGACCGTCCAGCATCGAAGAGCCGCAGAATTCCGTTGAGCTCGTCGGGAATTTCGTTGAGACGCTCGAGCAGTTGCTCGTGGTCGATCTCGAACACCGTGGAAAGGGGGGGGAGCTGCTCGCAAAGTCGTCCCCATTCGTCGACGCGGCGCATGCCCTCCATCAAGACCGCCTGGGTCGATCCGCCGATGGTGTCGTCGTTGCCGACCGGCTTGAACTCGACCTCGAAAGACGCTTCGTTCCAAATGAGAGCGCGATAAATGGCCTCTTCACCGTGGAGTCGGCCGAGCTCCGCATCCACCACTTTTCCGTCTCGAAAGTAGATGTGAGCCTCCTGCGACCCGCTGCGGAGGTGGACGACGCCGCTCTTTCTCGATACTTCGAAGGTTTGCAGGAGATCGACGACCGCCATGTCCTGGGTCGAGCCGCTGAATCGGGTGCGGCCCGAAGTCGACGTCTTGGTCGCCGCGATGTTTTCTTGTGTCCTCCGCGCGAGGAGAAGGTTAACGCGCGCGATGAGCTCGCGAACGAAAATCGGCTTCGTCAGATAGTCCTCCACGCCGAGCTCGAGTCCGCGGATCTTGTCTTCGATCGACTTTTGACTCGTGAGCAGCACGATCGGGATCGATGACCACTCGACGCGCTCTTTCAACTTGCGAACGAGCGTGTACCCGTCGAGCTTTGGAAGCCGGGTGTCGCTGAGGACGAGGTCGGGCGTCAGCGATTCGATTTTCGCGAGCGCGTCCAGCCCGTCGATTGCCGTCGTCACGCTGTACCCGGCCTTCTTCAGGCTGACCTCGAGTACACGCACGCTGCGCGGGTCTGCATCGACAAGAAGCAATTTCTGCTTGGCCACGGCTTGCCGTCAGCATGGAAGGGCGAAGCGTGAAGTGTCAAGGGACGTGCGTCGAGCCCAGCGCTTCCCCGGGATCAGCGACGCGCCGCGAAGGGATCGCCCACGTCGTCGAATGGAAGGCGATCGCGATCCGGGGCCGCGGGGCGCTGACGCGGTACGGCCCGGCTCGGGCTCGGCGCCGCCACCAGCGCCGCCGCGGAGGCCCCGGATGCTCCTTGGCGGGCCGGCGGCGGGCCTGGGGGGACGGCTGCCGTCGAGGTCAGCCATGTGGATGCGGTAGACGCTGTTAGAGCGCCCGAAGGCAACGGGCCGGTTGCCATGGCGGCGTTCAGATCGGTGTGTCCTGCGACGACCCGGGTGCCACGTTTGGCGACGGTCCAGAGGCCCGCGACGAGCAACACGAAACAGGCGGCCGCCATCGACGCGGCCCCGAACCCCCACCTGTGTCGCGAGAGCGACGCGGCCCTCGGCTGCTTGTGGCTCTCGTCCCCGTCATCGGACGCCGCCTGCTCGGATGCGCCCAAGGGAGAGGACATCGACGGCGTCGTGCGCGGCGGAGCCTCCTCGATGTTCGCCAAACGCCGACGATCGCTGTCGGCGAAACGCGTCGCATCGTTCGGCTGAATCGGCATCCTCGCAGGCGCGGCGCGTATGGCTCCGTCGATTGCCGTCAAGAGCTCGCCCATCGAGCCAAACCGCTCTTCCGGCTTCTTGGCGAGACATCGGAGGACGATGGCTTCGAGACCGCGGAACGAGGCGACCGTCGGATTCAGCCGGCCGGGCGGCTCGGGCATTGCAAACATGTGCTGAGTGAGGACACCCATGTACGTGTCTGCGTCGAATGGCGGCCTGCCGGCCAAGAGTTCGTACATCACCACACCGAGCGCATAAATATCGGCTCGATGATCGACCGACAGGCCACTGGCTTGTTCGGGAGCCATATAGTGCGGAGTTCCGTACACGACTCCGGCGCGCGTGATGCGACCGGCACCAATGATTTTCGCAGCTCCGAAGTCGACCACCCGGACCTCCGGATCCATGGGCCAGACGGGCCGGCCGCTCGCGGCGAAGGAAGCGTCGACGGGATCTCCGACCAGAAACACGTTATCGGGTTTGAGATCGCGATGAATGACGCCCGCCGCGTGCGCCGCGGCGAGCGCGCTGGCCACCTGCCGAATGGCGGATATCGCACGCCGGATCGGAACGGCAGAGACATGCAGGCTCTGGCGGAGCGTCTGTCCTACGAGGAGTTCCATGACGAAGTACGGCACGCCTCCGTCCAAACGCCCGAAGTCGGTGATCTGGACGACGTTTGGATGCTTGACCGCCGCCGTCGCCCTCGCCTCGTGAAGGAAGCGTTCCGCGAGCCCTTCATCGCCCGCAAGATCCCGACGAAGAACCTTGACGGCAAAGACGCGCCCGAGGGACGTGTGCCGTGCCCTGTACACGCGGCCCATGCCCCCCTCCCCCAGAACCTCCAGTAGTTCGTAGCGCCCGTCGACCGTAACCCCGACGAGTGGATCGGTGGCGGGCGCCACCGAACGCGCGAGCGCCAAACCGTCGAAAGGACAAAAGGCCGCGTCGCCCCAAAACTCACGACCGCACGTCGGGCACTGCATCACCTCGCGGCGAACGTCGCCCTTTCGGCCCACCCCTGCAGTCTAGGCTGAAGGAGGCCCTCCGACGAGTCGCGATCGCGTGACGTAAGCCCTCGGCAAGGAGGCATCTCAGTCCACACGGGCCGACCGAAGGACGCGCTCTAGGCCTCGTCAAAGGTATGCTGCATCTGTGGAGCCTGCCGTCGACGTCGCCACCCTTTCGCCCATCGCACGCAAAGTTCTTGATCCAGGGTCGCCGAACGGACTGCGCCAGATGGCGGCCAAGGGGCTCGCGCCGGGGCTGAAGCCGGGCGAAGCGATCACGGTCGTCGCGATCCTCTCGGAGTCGTCGACAGAGGCCCTCGCGGTCACAGCGCGCGCGACGCTCGATGGCCTTCCGCCAGCACTGCTTCACGGAGCTTTGGCAGGCGACCTCCCGCCCGGGGTGATCGCGCTGCTCGCGCTGCGCCACGCGAACGACCCGCGCGTGATGGAAAAAATACTGGCGCATCCCGCCCTCGCCGCGGAGGCCGTCGCGGTCGTCGCCTCCCACGCGAGCGAGCTCGTCGCCGAGCTCATCGCCACGAACGAACAGCGACTCCTTTCGAATCCCGAGGTCATCGAAAAGCTCTACATGAACAGGGCAACGCGGATGTCGACGGCCGATCGCATCCTCGAGCTGGCGGTGCGCAACAAGATCGAGCTCAAAGGTATCCCCGCGTTCAAGGAAGCCGCCGCAGCGATCGCGATGGAGCTCGTCGCCGAACCGACAATCCAACCGACACCCGACGACATCCATTTTTGCAAGACGGACGAAGAAGCGAAGCGGGCCGGAATCGACGCAACGACCGAAGATACGCACCGGCTCGACGAGGAGTCGGGAAACGAAGTCGTCATCGACAAGTTCCTTCCGCTGCACGCGCAGCTCGCGCAAATGACGACTTCACAGAAGATACGTCGGGCCATGCTCGGCAACGCGAGCGAGCGGCTCATCCTCGTCCGAGATTCCAATCGCTTGGTCGCTCAGGCGGCCATCAAGAGTCCGAGCATCCAGGAGAGCGAAGTTTTGCGAATCAGCGCAAGCCGCAACGTCTCGGAAGAGGTTCTGCGAGTGATCTCGCTCGACAGGGAGTGGACGAGGTCGCACCAAATCAAGTTGAATTTGGTGCAAAATCCCCGAACTCCGTTCGCCTTCACCTCCAAACTGATCCTCCATTTGCGCGAGCACGAGCTGAAGGCGCTCGCCCGGAGCAAAAACGTCACGGGCTCCGTTTCGACGGCAGCGCGGCAACAGCTCGCGAGACGAAGTGGTCAGTGAGCGAATCGAGCCGGCCCAGCAGCCTCGGTCCGCCCCGAGCCTGTCGCGGCCTGGGACGTGGCCGTTGCTGGTCGCCTACGTAGCCGCGTTCCTGCTCACCCTCGGCGCAGACACCGCGCTTGTCCTGTCGGTCGGCCTGGCGCGGTCTTCCGGACATCTGCAAGGCGCCGTCGGCGCGGCCCAGGCATTCGGCCTGTCCGCGCCAGGCTTGATGGCGCAGGCGACGATGAACGCCGTCCTTTTCGTCTCGGTCGCGACCATCGGGGCGCGCTCGTACGGAGGTCCGACCGCAGACCGGCTCGGGCTGCGGCCTACGGGCGCGAGCGCCCTCGGGGTCATGGCTGCGGTCACGGGCATGGTGGGACTCAGCGTCACTTGCGGCGCCAGCCTCGATTGGGCTGGAGTTCGAGGAGGCGGCGTGATGGACGCCATTGCGAGCGGCCTGCACGCGCTCGTCCCCGCGCGTCTGGCGTTGGCGGTCGCGACGCTCGGCCTCGCACCCGGCGTTGGCGAGGAATTGCTATTTCGAGGGCTCATCCAAACGCAGCTCGCCCGGCGCTGGGGGCGCTGGCCGGCGATCGGCACGGCTTCCCTTGCCTTCGGGCTCATTCACGTCGACCCGGTACAGGGCTCGCTCGCCTTCGTCGCCGGGCTCTTTCTCGGTTGGGTGGCCGACCGATTTGGCGGTGTGCGCCCCACCATCCTGGCCCACGCGGTCAACAATGCGCTCTTCGTCGTCGCGGCCTCGGTTGGGACGGCCAGAGCGCCCTCCCGCACAATCGCCGGGTTTGCCATCGCCGTCGGTTGCGCGGTTTGGCTCGCGTCCCTGGCGGTCCTTCGCACAAGCGCCTCCGTCCGCACGCAACCAGGGAACCCAGGGTCGTCGCGAGAAGGCGGGCGGCGATCGCGGTCGTCAGCGCGCGAGTAGATCCTTCAGGCGCGGGACCAGTTGAGCGACGGCCCCGTCGCCTTTGATGCCGCCCTCGATCTTTTCGGAGGAAGCGCGGCCGTCCGAGCCGGGTCGCACGAAGAGCGGAATGTAGGTCGAACCGTACCCTGCGGCACGAAGTCGCGATCCATCCCGGTCGGCGTCGAACGCAAGCAACGTCAGGTCGGGGAACACCGTGTCGAGGTCGCCCCGTTCGACCGCCCGGTGAAACCGCTCGCATGGCTCACACCAGCTGGCGCCGACGTAAACGACGACCCGTCGATGATCGCCGGCCGCGCCGGCGACCGCATCGCGCACGATTCGGTCGACGCTCCCGTCGGGCGCTTGAACGAAGAAGAGGCGCGGCGCGGGTTGGGTGGGAGCAGACGCTTCGTTTCCAGCGGAAAATCGGCTCGGGGACCCGCGGGCCTCGCAGGCAAGGGCGGCCGAGACCATCGAGGCTGCGAACCGAGCCAGTCGCATGATGTGTGCATTGCCACTATCAGAGCGCAGGGGGAGTTGCGAATCGTCGGCGCCGATGGACTTTACCCCGTCCGTGTCAGCCGCGGGGCACCCCACCCGATGAATACGCCAAGCCGACATGGACGACCCGACATGGACGACCATGGTTCGAGCCTGGTCGCGGTATCTCCGTTGCAGCAGGTCTCCGAGACACGAAGGAGGCCCTCATGCGTCATCGACCCATCACGTCGACGAAAATGACAACCATCGTCCTGCTTGTCGCCGCGGCCGGTTGCGGTGCGACCGCCGCCCGGGTGCGCGTTCCTTCGAACGCGGGGGGCGCAGGCGAAGAGGCTCGCGCCGGTCAAACGCCGGCCTTGGCCAGCGCAGGCCCCATCTTGGCAAACGGAGGCGCTGACGAACCCGACTCCGGCGCACCATCCGCCTTCGACGAGCCGGTGCCAAACGCACAACCGACCACCCCATCGGCCCGCGTGACCTGGGGCGCCACCGAACCGAACAGCCAGGAGTCCGGCGAGGCCGAGAACGGTCGGTCGACCCCGCCGGGCGGGTCCGAAAAGGCCCCGTCCATCGCGAACCTCGACGACGCCCAGCTTGCCGCCATCGTTCAGGCGATCCACTTCGCCGAAATCGAACAAGGGCAACTCGCCGCCCGCAAGGCGGTTTTGCCCGCGGTGAAGCACTTTGCCGCGCAGATGGTCTTTGCGCATGAGACTTCTCAGGGGCGAGAGCGCGTCCTTCTCGACCGACTTCAACTGGCGCCGGCCGAGAACGCGGTCAGCAACCAGATCAAGAGCGACGCGCAAATCGAATTTGGCAATCTCCAATCCCTGCACGGGCGTGCGTTCGATGCAGCCTACGTCATCGCTCAAGTGCGCGATCACAACCACGCCGTGGAGCTCATCGACCACGTTCTCGCACGCGTCACAAACGCGGAGTTGAAAAGTCGACTCGAACACTCGCGCGCGCGCGTCGCTCAACACTTGCGCGAGGCCGAGGCCTTGGACCAGCAGATGGCGACCGGCACGACCAATGCGCAGGCGACGAGCTCACCCGGCACCGACCACTCGATCGCTCGCACTCGCGGAAGCGCTCTCGACGCCGGCGTGAGTACGCCTTAGTCACCCATCGGCGAGGCCTTCGCGCCTTCGACGTATGAATGACCACTTCACGGAAGCAAGACCGCTTAATAGCGCTCCACGCGGCCCGTACACATCGTCATGCGCGGTTCGATGCGAACAGGCCTTCTTGCCGCCGTACTGCTCGGTGCATCGTCGGCAGGAGCCAGTCACGCTACGGCGTCGCCGCTGAACGGCGCGGCCATCGTCCGGGGTGCAGGCCGCCTGAAAACCGACGGGACGAGCGAGTGGCGGGAGACCTCGACGGCCGACGTCCTATCGGCTGGGGTCACGGTTCAGGCGTCGGACGACTGTCCTCTGGAGATGACGCTGCCCGACGGGGTGACGGTCACCCTTTCGCCCCGAGCCATCGGACACTGGATGCCCGGCGCAAAGCTTCCGAGTGAGACGAACCGGTGGACGAAGGGGTACCACCTCGTCCTCGAAGAGGGCGAGTTGGAGGTCCGAATGCCCCCGTCGCCCAAGGGGGCTCACGCGTTTCTCGTGTCCACCAAAGCGGGCACCCTCACCGATTGGCGCGGGCAACTTCACGTTTGGGTTCGTGGGGAGGCAACAGCCGCGGCGATTTACCAGGGTGCCCTCGTCGTGGGCTCGAACGGACAAGGCTTTCCTGTCTACGACGGCGCGGGCATTCTCATGCGCCGCGGCGTCAATCCGGACAAGACCCGCGGAATTCCCCCGTCGCCCCGGTGGGAGGTGAAGGGCGAAGGGATTCTCCTCAGCACGGGTGACGGAGGACCCGCGCCCGCCCAAGTGGCTTGGTCGCCCGTTCCGAGCGCCACTGAGTACCGTGTCGAGGTCGCCGTCGATCCGAGCATGGTGCGGGTGGTCGAGCGAATGGCGACGCGCGAGTCCCACGTCCAAATCAAGGCGCTCGCCTCGGCACGGACTTGGGTTCATGTTCGGGCCGTGGGCCCGGAAGGCATCGTCGGCGAGTGGTCTTCCCCCAGGTCGATCCGCGCGCTTCGCTACAGCCTTCCGGATAACGCATTCGTCGCTCACGACGGTTCCATCGTCTTGCCCGAAGGCACAACTCTGGCCCTGTCGGGTGCCGAGGGCCTCGAGGTCGCATACGAAGACGCATCGACCGTCGCGCCGTCTTTCGATGTGCCCTTGTATTGGTCTCCGCTGAGCGGACCCCTTCGTCTCGCGGAAGACGCTCCCTTACGAATCGTGCATTTACGCGATCCGCTCGTCAGCGGCGCAGGGGAGGCTCGCCTGGCCCTCGCGCGCCGGGAGCTGCAGGCCGACGTCGCGATCGGCCCGCCCCATGCCAAGTGGCCGAGCGACTCGCTCGAAGCCAGGGTCGAAGTGCGCGACCCATCCGGACGGATCGACGCAACGAAGGAGCCTGTCACGGTCGAGGCCCTACTCGACCTGACACCCCTCGATGTCTCATGGGACCATCACGGGAGCCTTTGGCGAGGCCATATCCCGCCACGGCTCATCGGCGACAACGCGGTCGTCCGCGTCGTTGTGAAGGATGGTCAAGGGGCTGAAATAGGTCGTGGTTTCATCGAGCTAGCGCCGTCGGGCAACGATTCGGTCGTCGCTCGGTGATCCCCGCCCGACGACGCGCGACGATCTCGCGAGCCAAGTCTGGGGGGCGCTCTGCATTTTGATTGCGCCCCTGGGCGTCATATTCCCATTCGTACGTGCGTTATCGTACGCTTGGGACATGGTTCGGTGTCTGCGCTGCGCGTCCCTGTGCGGCGACGCCCACCGGTATTGCCATGCTTGTGGCGCGCCGATCGAGCCGGCCGTAGCGGAAGCCGAAGACGATCCGCTGCTCGGCCGCACGCTGCCAGGCGGCTACCGCGTGACCAGCCTCGTCGGCGTCGGCGGAATGGGCCGCGTCTACTGCGCCGAGCAAGTTGCCCTCGGCCGCACGGTCGCCGTCAAGGTCGTGCATCCCCATCTGGTGGATGATGAGCTTGCGGCCGCCCGCTTCCTCAACGAGGCGCGGGCCGCCAGCCGACTGAGCCATCCAAACTCGGTCGCGATATTCGACTTCGGCCGCACGGACGACCGCCAGCCGTACATCGTCATGGAGTACCTCCGCGGCCGCGATCTCGGCCGTGTCGCATATGGCGAGGGCCCCCTGCCTTTGCGCCGCGTCGTCGACATTCTGCGCCAAGCCCTCGCCGCACTCGACGAAGCACACGCTCTTGGCATTCTTCATCGCGATCTCAAACCCGACAACATCGTGCTCGAGCCGCTCCGGTCCGGCCTCGACTTCGTCAAGGTCGTGGACTTCGGCCTCGCCAAGCTCATCACGGGAGAAGCGCCGCCGAGCTTGGGGAGGGCGCTGACGAGACCTGGACTCGTCTGCGGGACTCCCGAATACATGAGTCCCGAGCAAGCCCGTGGGGACGACCTCGATGGGCGCAGCGACCTTTACGCCGTTGGGGTCTTGCTCTTCGAACTCCTGGCCGGCTGCCAGCCCTTCTCGGGCGACTCCCCGGCGAAGACGCTTCTCGCGCAGTTGACGCAACCCCCGCCGGACCCGCGCGCGATGGCACCCGAGCGCGCGATTCCGGCGCCGTTCGCAGAGCTCGTTCTCCGCGCGCTCGCCAAGCCGCGCGAGGACCGCCTGCAGACCGCACGCGCCTTTGCCGAGGCACTCGGACAAGCGCTTGTCGAGGCCGAGGGGCGGCAGGCGGTCGGTTCGGCTAGGACGACCGTCGTTCGATGCGACCAGTGCGGCGGGGTCAGCCCCATCGGTCAGAAGTTCTGCGGCGACTGTGGATGGTGCATCGCGCCGGTCCCGTCCGGTTCGGCTTTCTCCGATCGAGCGACCACGCCGATCACAGACGATGCCCGGAGCACCGCCCCGACCGTCAGCATTCCCCCGGTGAAGGAGGTGGAATCCCTTCCGTTCGTTGCCCGTGAAGAAGTCATCCGCTGGCTCGAAGAGCGTCACGACGAAAGCGCGTTCACCACCGCTTCCGCGCACCTGGTCGGCGAAGCGGGGATCGGCAAGACCCGCCTGCTGCGCGAAGTCGTCGCCCGCTGGACCGCGCGCGGCGACATCGTCGTCGTCGTCGAGCCGGATCCGGCATGGGCCAAGGTGGCGGACGCCGCGGTCCGGACGGCGGTCCGCAAGCTCGCGGGTTGGGCCGACGGTCCACCACCACCCGGCTTCTTGACGTCCGCGAGCCACGAGGCTGGCCTCGGCCTCGGACTGCTTTTTGACGCCCGCGAACCGAGCGGCCTGTCGGCGCGCGAACGCCAAGCCGCGCTGGCCGACGCCTTGCGTTGGGGAATCGAGCGTGCACGACAGCGCGCGGGGGGAAACCGGGTCGTCGTTGCACTGGACGATCTCGACTTCGTCGACGGAACGAGCCGCAGGGCATTTGCCGACCTTTTGGCCGAGCGGTCGTCCGCTCCTCTGCTCCTCGTCGTGACGTATGCCTCGGCCGTTCCGCCGTTCGGCGCCCCCGCCGCGGGCGAAATGTGGCAGCTCGAGGAGCTTCCTTACGAGGCCTTCGCCGGGCACGTCTCGCCGGGCCTGGCGACGCGGGGCGAACCCCTCTCGCCGCTCCACGTCGATCAGCTCCTGGCCTGGGCGCGTGAGACGTGCGAGCCCGCACCCGCACGGCTGGCGGACTTGATCGCCAGCCGCGTCGAGCGCCTGTCGACGGAGGCTCGGCACGTCCTCTACGGCCTCGCGGTCTGGGGCGACGACGCGGAATTTCCGACCCTTCAGCGCCTCTTGCCCGACGCAGCGGACGTACGCGGCGGCAGGGACGAGCTCGAAAAGGCCGGGTGGCTCGCGAGAAGTGAGCTCGGCGTTCGCATCGCACACCCGCTCGTCCGGCGGGTCGTTCTTGCGACGATTCCCGCGGGCCGAAAGAGCGAGCTCTTCGCCAGCGCGGGCGGGCTTCAGCCGGAGGCTCCACTCGAAGTGCGCGCACGGCATGCGACCTACGGCGGCAATGCCTTCGAAGCGCTGTCGCTGCTCGACGCATTGAGCGCACGGCGCAGCGCGCACGGCGACCTCGCCGGGAGCGTGAGCGCTCTACGGCAAGCGCTCGAGCTTGCCCGCCGTGAGCTCCATCGCGACGGACTCGACGATCCGGTGACCGCCATCCTCATTTTCTCGCGCAAGCTCGCCGAAGCCTTGGCTGCCGACGGCCGTTGGTCGGACGCCGAGGGCGTTTTGCACGAAGCGCTCGGGACGGCGCCGCCGACGAGCGAGCATCGGGCGCGCCTCCTCGGCGTCATGGCGGAGATCGCCAACGTGCGCAGGCATCCGGGCGAGGCGAGGCGCTACCTCGAAGAGGCCATGCGTGTCGCCTACCAGTCCGACGCCCGCGCGCTCTTTCCCATCCTCGATCGGATCGACAAGGCCATCGCGGTCGCCTGACCCGCGTCGCCCCGTCCGGGTCGTTCACGTCGTCGGAAATGGCTCCTTTTCTGCGTCCCCTGGATTGGACGCGTCGGTCCCTTCCGCGAATTCCGTGCCCGCCGTCGTCTCGACAAAAGGGCCGCCTCGCTCTTCAGGTACGGCCCTGTCGAGGATCTCCTCTTCGGCATTTTCTCCCGAGGTCGCCGACTCGACGAACTCCTCGCCGAAGTTCTCGGCCAAGTCGTCCTTCGAACGAGGTCGCTCGATGAAGCCCGCAGGGTCGCTCTCGTGCTCATGCAGGCCGCTTTGCGCGAGAAGATCCGCCGCGTACTTCGCGTTGAGGTGCCCAGAGCCGTCGCGGCGACGGAGGAGGGGCTTGGTCGCCGCGGCGCTTTTGCCGCGGACGGCAGGAGCCTGACGCTTCGCGGTCACCCTCTTGGGCGACACTCCCGCCGTCACCCGCGGGCCGGCTTTCCTCTTGGCCCCCGCCTTCTTCGGCGGTGTTTTTTTGGCGGCCTTTTTGGGCGATGTCTTTCTTGCGGCCGACTGCGGCGCGGCCACCGCCCTGGCCGACGGTTTCTTCGACCGAGCGCTCGGCGACCTTTTGGCGGTCGACTTTCGCGCGCCGGCGGAACGAGTCTTGGCCCTCGTGGCCCCCGGGCCGCTCCCGCTCCGTTTTCGACTTGAATGGGACGCCGCAGGCACCGTGCCACCTTTCTTCCTCTTCTTGGTCGCCATGGCCTTCATCGTACGCGCTCCGGCGCGCAGGGAAAGTGGGTGGGGCCCGAGTCGTCCTTCGGTCGCGGCAGTAGCCGAGCCAGATCAACGATCACAAGGATCGGAAGAGGCGTGTCGTTGCTCGAAACCTGAGCCTTTCGGCTGTGGACTCGATCTTTTGGCTCCCGATTCAACGCCTTTGGACTTCTCGGACGCCCGACCCCGAGGCTTTGCTCGGGGAGCAAAGCCCGCCCTGAGAACGACCCGGACCGCACTGCGGTTGAGCTCGCGCGGCTGCACCAGAAGAGTCGCGCAGCGAAACCTACTCGTCCCACCGTTCCCCGGGCTGGCGCCCATTGTCGACTGGTGGAGCCAAATTGGGAATCCGTTTCATTTTTGAAATTCGACCGTTCCCTTCCATACCCGCCCCCGGATAGCCTCTCGAACGGTGGAGCCCATGCTTGACGCGAGCTCCTCAGCTTCGACATCCGAGGGAGGAAAAAGAATGGTTCGATGGGTAGTAGCACTTGTCGCAGGGCTCGGGGCCGCGCTGCTCATGCAGCAAGAGGCCTCGGCGCAGCCGTTGTTATCGACTTTGACGTGCCCGTCGAACGGGCAGGTCATTACCGATTCGATCTCGAGTCCCAATCAGGGTGATAACTCCGGGGTACTCAGCCAGCGGATCCCGGCGGTCACCCCGCCGTCGACCTGCGGAACGCAAAAGACCCCGTCGTCGCCCGATGCGCTGAGCGTCCGGTACAACGCCTACACGTTCACGAATCGCAACTTGACGACGCCATCGACGCCCTCTTGCATCACGGTGACGCTCGCGGGACACAACGTCGAATCCGTCGCATACGAGGGCTCGACCTTCAACCCAAGCGACGTCACGGCGAACTACCTGGCCGACTCGGGGGATGGCTCGAGCTATTCGTTCAATGCGACGACGCTCGAAGAATTCGTCGTCGTCGTCAACGAGACGCTCGACAACCAGGGCGGCGGCTACACGTTGACCGTGCAGGGGTGCGGAACCACTTACGCCTCGTCGATTGCACCCGCCTTTGGCCTGCTCTCGGGGGGCACCGACGTCACGATTTCTGGCGCAGGCTTTCTCCCCGGCGCGACGGCGGCGATCGGCGGCGTTGCGCTGAGCAACGTCGCGGTCGGCAGCGAGGGGACGATCACGGGCACGACGGGTAACGCGACGATGACCCTCACGCCCGGCGCCTATGACGTCGTCGTCACCAACCCGGTGACGACGGGGAACACCCCTGAGTCAAACATCAACGACTCGATGTCGAACACCGCAACCCTGGCGAGCGGATTCAGCTATGACGTCCCACAAGCCGTCAGCATCGTTTGGACGACTCCCGCCGTATCGTATTTCGGCGACACTGTGCTTCTCTCCGTCACCGTGACGGGAACGGGCGGAATTCCAGTCACTCCGACCGGGACGGTGACGTTCTTCGATTCCGGCATGGCCCTCGGAACGGTCCGCCTGAACACGCTGGGAGCCGCAAACCTCTTTTGGACGATGTTCAGCGTCGGCACCCACAGCCTCACGGCGCACTACAGCGGTGATTCGTTCGACCTGCCGGGCACATCGAACCCGCTGTCGTTCTCCGAAAGGCAGAGCGGGACGACGACCACGTTGACCGCGTCCGCCAATCCGGTCGTCGAGAACAGTTCGGTGACCTTCACGGCCACGCTCGCGGAGAGTCCCGGCGTCGGAATGCCCACGGGCACCGTGACATTCACGGCGGACGGGGTGACGAACCTCGGCATGAATTCCGTCGGCGTCGACGGAACGGCCACGCTGTCGACCTCGGCCCTCACGCTCGGGGCTCACAGCATCGTCGCGACCTACAGCGGCGACACGGACTTCATCGGGAGCGCTTCAGCGGCGGTCACCGAGACCGTGACCGGCTACGGATCAACCGTCGCCGTCAGCGCGACCCCCTCATCGCCGACGTTCGGGGACGAGCTGACGTTCGCCATTTCGGTGACCAATTCGACCGACGCCGGAACGCCCACGGGATCCGTCACGCTCAAGGACGGGACGAACACGATCGCGACCTTGACGCTCGCCGACGGGCGCACCTCCTACGTGACGACGACGCCACCCCAGGCCGCGTCGCACACCTACACCGCGGCCTATGCCGGTGACACGAACGATCTGGCTGCGCAGGGCACGGCCGTCGTCAACATCGCGGCGGCAGCGACGACGACCACCCTCGAGACGTCGAACGCGGCCCCGTCGCAAGGGCAAAGCATCACGCTCACGGCGAACGTCGCGTCCACGGTGACGGCCGGAACCATCACGGGGTCCGTCACCTTCTTCGATGGACAGACGTCGCTCGGCGTCGCAACGATCTCGGGCGGCGCGGCGACCCTGGCGGTCTCGACGCTTGCGACCGGCAGCGCCCACAACCTCACGGCGACCTACGGCGGGAATACCGACTACGCGACGAGCACGTCGGGCACCGTCACCGTCACGGTCTCGGCCCCGGTGCCGGACGCCGGGCCCGAAGCCGGGCCCGAAGCCGGGACCGACAGCGGCAGCATCGCCGACGCGGGTCACGATTCGGCCGTCGCGGAAGCCGGCACGCAGGACGCCAGCGACGGCGGCAGCGTGGAGGACGCGCACAGCACTGCGGACGTCGTCGAAAGCGACGCGGAGGCCGACGCGACGACCGAAGACAGCAGCGCTGACGCGTCAAGCGGCGACGCCACCGTCGACAGCTCGGTCGCGACCGACTCGGGTGAGGGCGACGGCGCCACTGCGTCGGATGCCCAAGCCGACGCCGACGCCGAAGCGGATGGCGGCGGCTCTGCGGCCGGTGGCAGCAGCAGCAGCGGCTGCGGGTGCACGACAGCCGGCTCCGGCACGTCGGGTCTGCCGGGCCTCTTTGCCATCGTGGGCTTGGCCGCGGCGCTCAGTCGGCGCCGACGCCGATCGCGCTAAGGCAAATGCACGAACCGCAACGCTCGGGGATTGCCCGCGAGCGACATTGAGAGAAACGGGCACCGTCGCCATCCGCGGCGGTGCCCGTTTCGCTTTGGTCCGAAAAGCCGAACGGGCACCGTCGCCATCCGCGGCGGTGCCCGTTTCGCTTTGGTCCGAAAAGCGGATCCATCACTGCGTGCACATCGAAACGAGGAACGTGTTGGCCGTCCCCGTCCCTCCTTGAAGTCCGAGGTCGCAAACCCCGCTTGGACATGCCTGCGCGCTGTTCGTGCAGCCGTTCGCATTGAGCGTCAACGGGGCCCCGGTCGTCGCACAATTGGCCGCGGAGAACTGGTTGCCGATTGCGCTGAGCTGCACACCGCTGGCCGCCGTGGCCAGGCAAATACCGGCGCCCCCGTTGTGGGTACCGGCCGCCAAGGACGTCTGAAACGTGTTGCCGCCGTTTGTCGTGAGGCTTCCTAGATCGATTTTGGAGACATCGTTGTCGACAACGCCGTTGACGTCGGACGTACTGATGATGAGCCCATCGGCCAGGTTTTCCAAAAAAACGCTGTTTCTCACTTGAACATAGGAACCGGCGACGATGCGCATGCCGTTGCCGCCCGTGTTTGCGAAGGAGACGAGGCCGTCGATGACGTTCTCTGGCACGGCGGGGCCCGGTGTCTGCTGAATCCAGACGCCGGCCAGAACGTTGCCGCGCGTCACGACCGTACCCGTTCCCGCCGACGCGCTCGTGACCACACCGGACAGGTCGATGGATCCGTTCGTGTCGACGAGAATGCCGTACGCGGTATTGCCCGCAAAGAGCGTCGGTGCGCTGCCCGATGGGACGTCGATCGTCGCGGCGCCCGTTCCTGTCACGTGCAGACCGGCGCGTGTGGACGAGGCAATCCCGTTGTTGCTCGAGGTCACCCCTGCGCCGATCAGCACCGACCCCGATTGAACGAGGATGCCATCGTCCAACATGCCATTGACGGTTACGTCGGAGATCGTCGTCGAGGCGGACGTGGCATTGCCGGTCACTTGAATGCCGTTCGTGCCGCCTGTGGGCGGAGCGGCCGTGGCGTTCAACGTGGTCGTGATGGTCATGGGCTCTGCCGGTCCGCCGCTCGTGATGCTCGAGTTGGGGTTCTCCAAGACGAACGCAGCCTTGCCGTTGGGCACGAGCACCGTCACAGGCCCGGCTTCGGTCGTCAGACTGACGTTCTCTGGAATGACGAGCGGGAAGACCTCGGCGGCAGCCAGCATGACGCTGGCACCGCCGACGATGACAACCTTCGTCGGAATCGCCGTCCCAACCACCGAAATGAGCTGAAACGCTCGCGTGACGGTCTTCAGCGCGCAACTCGCCTGCGCGCCACCTTCGCCACCCTGCGCGCTGCCCGTTCCGCTGTCGCTCCCGTTCACCGGATCGACGACGTAGACCGGAGTCGACGGACTGACCGCCGCGCATGTCGTGCATACGTCGCCCGAGCTGCACGTCGCACTCGTATTATCGAGCCCTGTCGATCCCTTGCAGAACGTGTCGCCAGAAGGACCTGGACAGCAAGCCACCGCGGGTGCTTTGGCCGGGTTCGGGGTGCACACGGCAACGCAACACATGTCCATGGGATTCGCCGCGCACGCGGCTGGCGCCCCGCCCGCGATCCCCGGCCCCGTGCAAGTGCTCGACACGCACTGGCCGGTGCCGGTGCTGCACACCTCGTTGGCCGCACACTGCGAATCGAGCGAGCACTTGCCGCATACGTTGGGCCCGCCGCCGCCGCAAATGGGGATCGTGCCGTTCGTGCAATCGGCGTTGGTGCAGCAGCTTCCCGGTACACACGCATTGACCCCCGCGTCGTTCGGGCAACAGAAGTCGGCTGGATTCGAGCAGGCCGCCCGAGTGGTCGTGCAAGCCGCTGAGGAGCAAACTCCCGCCGTGGTGTCGCAAATCGTACCGGGTCCGTAGGACGGGTCCGTTTGGCACTCTGCGTCGGTCGTGCACGGCCCGCACGCATTGGCCGTCGTGACTCCGCAGATCTGGCCCCGCGTCGCGCAGTCGGTGTCCGTGTGGCAGTTGCCCTTCACGCACGCTCCGGTTGCGCCGCAGATATACGGGGTCGAGGCTGACCCGTAGGCGCTCGCGCACTCGCTGTCGTCCGATGGGTCGTTGCAAAGGCTGCAGGTGCCGCTCAGGCACAGGCCGGCCGTGATTCCAGGGCCCGTGCAGGCCGAGGCGGCGGGGCCGCACACCGGCAATCCGTCCGATGCGTCGCTCCCCGCATCGGCGGACGCTTCCTCCCCGCCCGAATCGGAGGGTGGTTCCTCGCCGGAATCCCCTGGCGCTGGCTCCCCCGAATCGACGGAGGCCTCCGGCCCCGAGTCCACGGTCGCCGCCTCCAGCCCGGAGTCCACGGTCGCCGCTTCCGGCCCGGAATCCCCTGACGCTTGCTCGCCCGAGTCCAGGGTCGCGTCCGGCTCGCCGGAATCCACCGATGCACGGCCCGAATCCGAGCTTGTTTCCGGTCCGGCGTCGCGGATGGCGCCCGATTCCGCCATCGTCCCATCGGAGCCGCCGTCGGGCGGCGCAGACGACTGGTTGTTGTCGCCCCCTCCACAGCCGGGAACGAGCGCCGACACCCACCCGATGGCGATTGTGCCGGAGACGAGGACTTTTCCAAGTTGCTTCTGGGGTCTTGTTGGATCGAATTTCATCGGGGTATCCTCCACAGAAAGACGTCGCGGTGCGCGCTCCACGCAGGCGGCGACCGCGTCGACCCCACCCGCTCGAGAGAGCGAATCACATCGCGAAGCGCGAGGACAACGTGATGACGATTCCATCGTCTTCGTCGACGAGGGCCCGCGCCGCATCGATCGCGGCGGCGCCGCCGACCCACCGTGCGCGGGTCACCTCGCCGCCAAGGTCACCTCGCCGCCAAGGTCACCTCGCCGCCGAGGGTCGGGCGGGCCGGGCTTCACGGGCTCAGGCTCCCGATCGCCTCGCCCCAATCGGCTTCATGACTTGCGCGCCTCCATTCGAAGGCGGCTTGCCATGCGGCTGCGGACGATGTCGAACCGACCGGAGGAGAGGAACAATCCTCAACAGTTTCAACCGGTCGGGGCGGCGGGATTCGAACCCACGACCCCTTGACCCCCAGTCAAGTGCGCTAACCAGGCTGCGCTACGCCCCGAATGCCGAGACCGTGCGGTCAGAGCAGAGGCCCATGGTAGTCGAGCCGCTCCGCCGCGCAAGGCGCTTTGATTGCCGACCGACGGGCTCCGGCCGGCGAACTAGTATTTTCTTTCGGCAAGAAAGCGCGCTAGCGCCTGCGCCTTCGGCACCAAAGTCGAAAGCTCGATGCACTCGTCTGTCGTGTGAAACCCCCGGCCACGTGGGCCGAGGCCATCGATCGAGGCCATGCCGAGCGCACTCGCCGTGCTTGCGTCGCTGCCTCCACCGATGAGCGGAGCCTCCGCATCTCCGAGTCCGTGGGCGCGCGCACACGCGCCGTACTCGACGAGCAGCCTCTGGCTTGCCTCGCTTCGCTCGAGCGGAAGCCGAGACACGCCGCCATGGATCTCCAGTCGTGTGCCAGTCACGGCCGCCGCCGCCTCGTCGGCCGCCCTGCGCAGCGCGGCCACGAGA
The DNA here is from genome assembly GCA_050013115.1 of Polyangiaceae bacterium. Taxonomy (GTDB): domain Bacteria; phylum Myxococcota_A; class Polyangia; order Polyangiales; family Polyangiaceae; genus Palsa-1150. The sequence goes on along the minus strand of JBEKFX010000005.1, from coordinate 66,724 downwards.
TCATTTCCGTCCGACACACTGCAAAAGCGCAAGTCGACCTGCGCCTCGGCGTGGTCGGGAACGGTGTTTTTGCTGTGGCCCCCCACGACGCGGCCGACGTTCACGGTGATCCCTCGATCGTAGTCGGTGATCCGCTGAGCACGATCGATGAAACGAGACAACGCCCAAATCGCGTTCGCACCGTCTCGGTGGGCATTGCCTGCATGCGCCGCGCGTCCGCGGGCGACGATCGTGACCGCCCCCGTGCCCTTGCGCCGCGTGATGATGGCGTCCGCCGCGCGCCCGGCTTCGAACACGAGACACGCGTCCGAGCCACTGATTGCCGCCGCAATGACCCCTTGCCCTTCGGGCGACCCGACCTCCTCGTCGCTCACGATGACGCCGCGCAACGGAACGACTGTCTCCAAGTCTCCCGTCGACGCCAGAGCGCGCAGCGCATACGCGATCACGACGAGCCCGCCCTTCATATCGAGAACTCCGGGTCCGTACGCGAACGAAGCGTCGCTCCGGTACCCTTCGAAAACCCCGGGCGGAAAGACGGTGTCGAGGTGGCCCACAAGGGCCACCGCCCCCTTGTTCGCCAGCCTCGGACGCGTTCGGAACACCACGTGGTCGGCAAAACGCTCACTCGTTCGCATCACGACGTCGACTCCCGGAATCGCGTAGAGCTCCCGGAGCAACGCGCCGACCTTCCGGCCCCCTTCCGGATTTTCAGTGTAGGAGTTGGCGTTCACGAGGAGCGCCAGCGCCCTCTCCATTTCGCTTCGCCTGCCCGTGAGCCAGGCGGTGGCCTCCTCCGCGCGCGATCCCATGAGGGGAAAATAGCATCCCGGTGTTGCGCCAGACGGTGACAAGGCCCCATGCACTTTCTACGCTTCGAATCATGGGGAAAAAGCGGTTCAGAGCGGCAGTCGTCGGGGGGAGCGGCTACGGCGGCGCAGAGCTCATCCGCCGACTGCTCGGTCACCCTGACGTCGAGCTTGCCCGGGTGGCCTCGGTGGACTCCATCGGCCAGCCGCTCTGGACCGTTCACCCCCATCTGGAGGGCCTGACCGATCTCGTCTTCGAAGGGATCTCACCGGGAGACGCCGCCCGTGACATGGACATCGTGCTCCTTGGATTGCCGCACAAGGTGAGCGCCCAAATGGCTCCCGAGGTTCTCCGCGCAGGCGCGCGCATCGTCGATCTGTCGGGTGACTTTCGGCTCCGCGATCCCGCCGTGTACGAAAGGTACTATGGCGCGAAGCACCCGTGGCCCGAGGCTCTCCTTGATCGCTCTTTTGTCTACGGCCTGCCCGAGCTTCATCGGGAAGCCATTCGCGCGGCGCGCGCCGTCGCCTCGCCGGGTTGCTTTGCAACGACCGTCGAGCTCGCGCTTCTGCCGCTCGCGCGCGCTGGTCTGCTCACGGGTCCGATCGAGGTCGTCGCCATCACCGGATCGAGTGGCAGCGGGGTGACGCCCACGAGCGGCACGCATCACCCCGTGCGAGCCAACAACCTTCGCACTTACAGGCCACTCGAACATCAGCACATCCCGGAGATCGTCCAGGCGCTTTGCGACGCGGGGGCTCGCGACGTCACCCTGCGATTCGTGCCCGTCAGCGCACCGCTGGCTCGCGGCATCTTCGCAACATGCTTTGCCCATGTCCCCGAGAGTGTGCCGGTCCAGTCCATCGAAAGCTTGTGGCGCGACGCGTTCGCGCGCGAGCCCTTCGTACGGGTCCCGTCTAGACGCCTCCCCGAAGTCGTCGCCGTCAAGGGAACGAACGTGGCCGAGGTGGGCGCGGTCGTCGGAGACCTGCGTGAAGGCTCGCGCCTCGTCACGTGTTTTGGAGCCGTGGACAACTTGATCAAAGGCGGGGCGGGACAGGCCATCCAGTCCATGAACCTGATGCTGGGCCTTGACGAACGGCTGACGCTCGTCGACCCCGGCGGCTGGCCGTGATGCATGCTGCCGTCTCACATCGTCGTCAAATTGGGTGGAGAAGTCGTCGCATCGGCGCACATGAGGGCGCTCGCCCGATCGATCGCGACTTTGCGGTCACGCGGTCAGGGCGTCGTCGTCGTTCACGGCGGCGGACCTCAAGCGAGCGACCTTCAGCGCAAACTCGGCCAGACGCCACGCATTGTTGCAGGGCGGCGGATCACGGATTCCGAAACACTCGAGGTCATGAAGATGGCGGTCGCTGGAAAGGTGAACGTCGACGCCTGCGCGGCTCTCCTCGAAGCCGGCGCCCGCCCGATAGGCCTTCACGGCGCGTCCTCTTTGGTTGTGGAAGCGAGCAAGCGACCGCCGCGTGTCGTCTCCGGAGGCGGCCCCGGCGCGATTGATTTCGGGCACGTCGGCGACGTCACGGCCGTCAATCGCGAGCTCCTCATGCTGCTTTCGAACGCAGGCTACGTCCCGGTCATCGCTTGCCTCGCCGCCGACGCGCAGGGACACGTCTTCAACATCAACGCCGACGCTGTCGCGAATCGTCTCGCAGTCGAGTTGAACGCCCGAGCACTCGTCATCGTCAGCGAAGTCTCGGGGGTTCTGCGCGACGTGAGCGATCCGACGACGAGGATTCCTCGGCTCACGCTCGCCGAAGGTCGCAAGGTCGTCGCGGAGGGGGTCGTGACCGGCGGGATGATCCCCAAGCTCGAGGAGTCCTTTGCGGCGCTGGCCGGCGGCGTTGCAGCTGTGCATATCGTCGGCAGCGCACGCGCAGGTGACCTCGGCGTCGAGATGGCCGCGCCCGGGTCCGTCGGAACGGTTCTCGTTCCTTGAGCCTCCGGCGAGCGGAGCCGCGATGGGCGCGGAGATTGGCGGGCCCCGCCCAGGCGTCTCCGTGAAGTCCCGCAGGGTATGGTATGCCCACCCCGTGCGCATCGCGGTTTGCGACGTTGGACTCGGAAATTTGAGGAGCGTGGAGCGTGCCTTGCTGGAAGCGTCGCGGGGCCGGCGAGAAAGCATCGAAGTCACGACCGATCCCGCTCGAGTGGCCCGCGCCGACCGGGTCGTCGTACCGGGCCAGGCCGCTTTCCGCGACTGCGTGAGAGCGCTCGGAGGCGGCATGGGCGAGGTCATCACATCCCACATTCGCTCGGAGCGACCCTACCTCGGCATCTGCATCGGCCTTCAAGTCCTCTTCGGATCGAGCGAGGAGGCCCCGGGATGCGGCGGTCTGGGCGTGCTCGAAGGCAGCGTTCTCCGACTGCGCGGCGGTGTGGATCCCTTGACGCAGCAGCCGCTGAAGATCCCGCACATCGGCTGGAACTCGGTGGAACCCACTTCCGGTGCGAGCGGGCCGCCGCTCTTGTCAGGCCCTCAGCACTTCTATTTCGTTCACAGCTTTGTGGTCGTTCCACATGACCCGAGCGTCATCGCCGCAACGACGGAATACGGCGAGCGATTCGCGAGCGCGGTGTCGTACGGAAATGTGTTTGCCTCGCAGTTTCATCCTGAAAAGAGCCAGCGCGCCGGCCTCGCCCTCCTCGAGAGGTTTCTCGCATCGTGATTGTCATTCCCGCCATCGATGTGCTCGGGGGCAAGGCCGTAAGGCTCCGACAAGGGCGTTATGATGCCGTAACCGTCTACGACGAAGATCCGACGGCGCGCGCACGCACATGGGCTGGCAAGGTGCCGATCCTCCACGTCGTCGACCTCGAAGGGGCTCGCGCAGGCCGGCCTGTCCAGCACGACATCGTTCGATCCATCGCGCTGGCGTTCGATGGCGCCATCCAAGTGGGCGGCGGAGTGAGGGACGCGGAAAGCTTCGAGGCCTATCTGGCCGTCGGGGCGCAGCGCATTGTCATGGGATCCGCAGCCATCAAAGATGCCCCTCTCGTGCGCGACCTGGCAGGGCGTTATCCCGGAGCATTGGTGCTCGCCGTCGACGCGCGGGACGGATTCGTCGCGACGGACGGCTGGACCCAGCCAACCCGCGTATCGGCGGTTTCGCTCGTCGAATCGTTTGCCGGCGTCCCGCTCGGAGGGGTCCTCTACACCGACGTCGCACGCGACGGAACCGGGGCCGGCCCGAACGTCGAAGCGACCGCCCTCCTCGCCTCCCGTACGGCCATCCCTGTCATGGCCTCCGGCGGCGTGGGATCCCTCGAAGATTTGCGCGCGCTAGCCGCACGGGGAATTCCCGCGTGCATCGTTGGACGAGCCTTGTACGAAGAGGCGTTCAGCCTCGACGAGGCCATCGCAGCGGCCACTGGTTCACTGGTGTAGGTCGCCGGCAGAACGTCCATTCTTGCCGGCCAGCCCTACGCTCAGCGACGTCGAACCTCAGTCCGAGGGACAACTAAGGCTTCTGGATGTTGGTCGCTTCGACCTTCGCACGCTTCCGACGGCGCCGGGCCGCTTCGGCCTGCTTCTTGCGGCGTTTGACGCTCGGCTTCATATAATGCCGCCGCATCTTCAGCTCGCGAAGCACTCCCTCGGAAGCGAGCTTGCGCTTGAGCATCTTGATCGCACGCTCGATGCCACGATCGCTTACGACGACCTCGAGGGGCTTACATTGAATCGCTTCGCTCGGCATATCTGTCTCCGGCACTGTGACCTGTCGCGAACGCCTCTACTCGCCTCGGCACTTACCACGACTCGTCGTATCACGCCAAGCACGCGCGTTCATCCGTCGGCCGGCAGGACCTGTGGAACCGCAGGCGCAGCCTCAAGAACCTCCGAGGGGACCTCCGAAGGCGGTCCGCGCTTGACCGAATGGACCGGCTTTGGCGGGGCCGCGACTGCGCGAGCCCGCCCACCCGGCGGCGCGCCCAGGCCCGCTGCACGGGGACTACCCGCCTTGAGGAAGTAGGTGGTCGCCCGCTTTTGTCCGGACTTACTGAAGCGCCCTGAGTCGAGCCCCTCTTTCAGTGGCCTCGGGAGCTCCTTCGCCTGGAGACCGAGCTTCTCGCGGATCTCTTCCGCGCGCAGGCCACCGGGGTGTTGCTCAAGCACCCCGACCAAGCGCTCCACCAAAGCGGCCACGTCGCCGGACGAGCGACGCGACAGGCGGCGGTCTCCCCGAGGTCGAGGCGTAGTTGCCACCCCCCTCGCCGGCGAAGAAACCGAGCCGCTCCGAATGCCCGGCTCGATACCGAATAGCTCTTCGAGCGAGGCACCGCGCAGGGTATCGAGTACGCTCCCGGCGAAGCCCGCGGCGAGCTCGCGGAGGCGGCTTCGAAGCGAACCCGACATCGCCCCTTAGCTAAACGCTAATGCGAATTCCAGTCAATGACTTTTGCGTTTCCCGACCGCGCGCAGGCTTTACCGTAATTTCTTCTTCCGGATGCATTCGCGCCCGAGCTCGGTGAGGGCGCAACGTCCACCATGCGAGGCGACGAAGCGCACACTCGCGCGCCCTTCGAACGCGCGCTGCCCCCGACCGCGGACCGGGCAGGGCCTCGCAGGCCTCGCAGGCCTCGCAGGCCCTGAGGCCCGCGGCCCGATGGTCGAGCTCTTGCGAAGCTCCCTCGCAGCGCCTGCCCGACGCCGGGTGAAGATTTTTCTGGCGCCGCCGCGGCGCGCCTTGCGCCGTCCAACGGGCTGCGCGGCCCACGCTTCGCGTTTGCTTCTTTACGAAGCTCGCTCCAGATGCTTTATACGGCGCCCGGTTGGTGCTCGTTCTTGCTTCAGGGGGCCGGGCGCTCGGCGAGCCGGGGCAGCCACGGCCTTCACGAGCCGAAGTGGCGGAATGGCAGACGCAGCGGACTCAAAATCCGCCGTCCTTACGGGCGTGAGGGTTCGAGTCCCTCCTTCGGTACCGATAACTATTTGTTCTGCCTTCCTATTTTTTCGATCGGGGAAGGCCTCCGAGAGCGCGGGCGCGTCCGAATCCCGCACGCGGGCGGAAGGAAAACGGATTGCGACGTAGGCTCCCGTTCTCCGCTTCAACACCCACCACACAACGACGCGGCGCGCGTTCATGCGAGCCGCCGGCTGCGCGGGGCCGAAGGAGCCACGTCGACGCGATGAGGGGAAAGGCCGCGATGAGGGGAAAGGCCGCGATGAGGGAAAGGCCGCGATGAGGGGAAAGGCCGCGATGAGGGGAAAGGCCGCGATGAGGGGAAGGCCGCGATGAGGGGAAATGGAGAGAAGAAACAAAGGCTCCGGCGCTCCTCACGCCCTCATGGCCGGCCGAGGATTGCGCCCTTGGTCCTCTGGCGATAGCGTATTGGCGGTGTTTTCGCCGTTTTCGAGCGGGGGGGAGCCCGGCGAGCTGTTTCTCGTGCATCATCCCGTGGCCACAGTCGTGGTCGACGATTCGGGCGCGGTGAGCTCGTGCAACGTGGCGGCTCGCCGCCTCCTGTGTCAGCTCGATGATTGCCGCGGCCGTCGCTGGTCTGACGTTCTGCCTCCGCTGCTTGAAGGCGTGCCGCCTCCGGCCGTCCTCGGTCCGGGCGAAACGGAGCGCACCGGGGCTTCACTTCATCTCATCAACGACCCGCCACGGCAACTTCGTTTGCGCTGGCTCGTCCGGCGCGTCGGCGTGAGCCCCGACCTCCTCGTCGTCTTATACGACGGCCGGTCGGCCCCCGAGACCGAGACGGCTCCGGCCACGGACATCGATATCAAGCTCGAGCTCATGCTCGCGCAGTTGCCCGTTGTCATCTTCACCCTCGACCGCAACATGGTCCTCACATCGTCGCGGGGGGCGGCCCTCGCCGCCCAGGGCCTGCGGCAAAACGAGGTGGTGGGGACCAGCTTCGCCAAGCTCCTGGGGTCGCCCGATCACCCCGCGGTCGTATCCTGCCGCCGTTCGCTCGCGGGTGAGAGGGTCGCATTCGACGACGTGTTCGTAGGACGCAACCTGCGCGTCGTCGTGCAGCCGATGCGCAGCGACCAGGGCGAGATCGTCGGGGTGGTTGGGATGGGGCTCGACGTCACCGAGCAGTTGGAGGCCGAGCAGGTTCGCCTCCGCCTCGAGGCGCAGCTCCGGCAGGCACAAAAGATGGAAGCCATTGGACGGCTTGCCGGGGGCGTGGCCCACGACTTCAACAATCTCCTGACATGCATCGTCGGAAATACCAGCTATCTCATCGAGGACCTCGGGGAGCATGAAGCCAAGCCGTTGCTCGCCGAGGTGCTCGAGGCTGCACGGAGCGGTGCGAGCCTCACCCGGCAACTGCTCGCCTTCAGCCGCCAGCAAGTCATCGCACCGCGTATCATCGACCTGGGTGCGGAGCTGACGCGTCTCCGACCCATGTTGAGCCGTCTCGTGGGCCAAGCGGTCACTCTCGAGATGCCTCCCCTTCCGGCGGACCTCTGGCGCATCCGCATCGATGTCAGCCAGCTCGAGCAGATTCTCGTGAACCTCGTCGTCAACGCGCGCGAAGCCATGGACGGAATGGGGCGTATCCTTATCGAAGCGGCCAACGTGGTGCTCGACGCCGGTCGCGGCCTGACCCCACTTCAGACGGGCGCCGGACCGCACGTGCTGATCGCGGTCACCGACAACGGCCAGGGCATGACCGAGGAGGTCCGTGCGAAGGCGTTCGAACCATTTTTCACGACGAGGGTCAAGGGCACCGGACTGGGCCTCGCGACGGTCTATGGAGCGGTCGAGCAGAACGAGGGCTCGGTCGAGCTCGACTCGGAGCCGGGCCGCGGCACGACCTTCAAAATTTACCTGCCGCGGGCCGAGGGGGCCGTCGAGGCGGAGCAGAGGCCCGTGGCGTCCGCGGAGGGTGGAACGGAGACCATCCTGTTGGTCGACGATAACCCGATGGTGGGCCGCTTCGCCCACCGCGCACTCGAGCGCCTCGGCTACACCGTCATTACGTGCCAGTCGGGCGAGGATGCACTGCGGCGCGAGCGTGCGCTCGCCGGGCCGATCGACCTCTTGGTGACCGACGTGGTGATGGGTGGGATCAACGGTCGGGAGCTCGCCCACGAGCTTCAGCGCAGAAGGCCGGGTCTCCGCGTGCTTTATTCGTCAGGCTACACCCAAGACGTGATCATGAGACATGGTGTGATCAAAGAGGGCATTCACTTCGTCGGCAAGCCCTACACCCTCGAGCACCTGGCCGCCGCCGTCCGAAGCGCACTCGTCGGATAGCGTCCGTCCATGCTGCGTACCCGACGCGAACGCTTGAGCGGACCACTCGCGCTCAACGCAGCAGCACTCCTGCGAGCAGGCCGAGGATGGCAACCGTCGTGATGCCCAGCACGAGCGCTGCCCGAAGGGTCGGCCAGCGCCGGTGTCGGACGCTTTCGCCCGCCCGAACGTCGTCCAAGACGTCGGTCGACGAGACCACTTCGGTCCGCGGTTCCTCCCCTTCGTCGCACTCCATTTGCGAGACGACCGATGTGCGGGTCACGCGCGGGGTGAACGCGATCGACTCTCCCCAATCCGCCATCGGCCGAGGAGGGGCTTCGCGGAACAATCGAGCCATCAAGGTCGCCAAGGTCTGCGCCGGTGACGGACCCACTTCGTCTGCCACTTCACCGTCGCTTCGCCCGTCCGCGAACGCATCGAGCTGACGTGCAAAGTCGGCAGCCGTCGCGTAGCGCTGCGCAGCGTCGCGCGCCAGCGCGCGTTGGAGACAGCGCCAGAGTGGCCTCGGGTATCCCCCGACGAGCTTCGTCGGGTCGGGGACTTGCGCCGCATGAACGCGCTTGAGCGTCTCGAGTTCATCCGCCTGCTTGAACAGACGACGGTCGCAGCTCAGTTCCCACAGGGTCGTGCCGAGGGCAAATACATCCGTTCTTCGGTCAATCGGCGCACCGACGGTCTGTTCCGGCGACATATACGCAACCTTGCCCTTGATGATCCCGGCAGCCGTCTTCGAAGCTCGATTGGCAGCCTTCGCCAGCCCGAAGTCGATGACCTTGATGGCGCCGTCGTACGTTATGAAAATATTGGTGGCATTCACGTCACGGTGGACGACGTTGAGCGGGAGACCCGCCTCGTCGACGAGTTCGTGAGCGTGGTGGAGCCCGCTGGCCACGCGGGCGCCGATCCACGCGATGACTTCGTAGCCAAGATGCAGCCCGCGGGAACGGCAACTGTCCCAAACGTTCCAAAGCGATTGCCCGAGAAGGAGCTCCATCGCAAGATACGCGCGCCCCCCCTCATGGCCGAGGTCGTGACAGCGAACGATGTTCGGATGCCGCAGGCGTACGGCGATCGTGGCTTCGTCGTTGAACATGGTCACGAAATCGAGGCTGCGAGCAAACTCGTCGCGAATCATCTTGATGGCGACGAGCTCGCCCGCGTGCGTGCCCGAAAGGCAGCGCGCGACATAGATGGCGGCCATGCCTCCACTCGCGATCTTCCCACAGATTTCGTAACGGCCGAGCCGTCGGGGCGACGGAATGGGCGCACCCTCGGTCGGCTCGAGCGAGACACCGCCACGGCCTTCCTCGGCCCCCTGGCCCGGGTCGAGACGCACGAGTCCCCCGTCTGGCTGCGACACGCGTGCGACCTCCTGAACCGCTGAACGTTCAACCGGCGTACCATTCTGCTCGAATGAACCCGCAAACCGTGCTCACCCCGCCGCCGCGGCCGGAACGCTTCTTCGCTCCGTGCCTGGTCCTCTTGCTCTTCCTCGTCCTCTCCATCGCCTCGAGCGCCTGCAAAAGCGGAGCGAAGGAGAGCGCCGCCAACGCAGCCAAGGACGTCGTGTTTCTCTCCGAGCTCATCGAGAAGGACGTCGGCGAAATCGAACGCGGCCTCCCCGAAGGAGCGTCCCGGGTCTCGTCGCTCGTCAGCGACGGCCGCGACCCACGGCAAGACGTCGCGGGGGTGCGACACGCGCTCGCTCGAATACGACGGGATGTGATGGACCTCAATGTGGCGAAGTCGACGTTCTTCGCGCTCGCCGATCCCGCTGGGGTCGCCATTCGCAACGATCTCGAGGAGGACGTCATGGCGGGGCAAAATCTCACGCTGCTTTTCCCGGCTCTCTCCCGCGCTGGCGCGGGTTTCGTGACGACGACCGGTGGCTTTCCGCCCGGTCCGGGCGCGCACGGACCTCCGGACAAGGACTGGATTGCTGCGACCCCAGTGAGGCGCCCCGACGGATCCACCGGAGCGCTGCTCGTGACAGGCTGGTCCTACCGATACTTTGCCCGCCATCTGCAGTCCTCTCTCGAATCGCACCTTCTCGAAGCGGTGAAGGCCAGCGGCAGCGACGGCAAGCTGCCGATCTACTACGTCGCGTTGTTCGATCCCTCCGGCGTCTATTCCGCGCCGCTCACCCCTCAGGTCGACGAACAGGCTCTCGACGCGCAGAGCCTGGTTTCGCACACAGCGGGCGGGCTCTTCAGCGGAACGATGACCATCACCGACCGGGACTTCGGCTTCGCCGCGCTGCGTGCACCGAAGCTCGGCACAGACGTCGGAGTCGCTGTGCTTCGAAGCGACCTCTGAGGTCGCGTTGGGCCAAGACGCCTTGGTTCGCCTTCAAAATGCCCGAGCGGCTCGTGGGAGCACCGTTTCGGTGTTCCGCAGCCTTCAGGGCGCTTGCTCGCGTCCGAAGCGATGAATGCCCCAGGCGAGTACACCCCACCCCGCGACGACCGCAATGCCTCCGATCGTCTGTTGACCTTGAATCCTCTCGAAGGTGGCCGTGCCGAGTTCCGGCGCCGTCCCCGCCACGGCAATCCCTGCCGTCGTCAGGCCGGCGCCGAGCAGGATCCACCGCCGAGACTGCACGTTCTTTCCTTAGCAGCGTAAGGAGAAGTCCGCACAAGCACTGAAATTCGCGATGTGTTTTCCGCACCGCGAAGAGGCTCGGCGCCGCTATGGTTCTCTGCATGCCGCGCTTCGCCGCCATCGACGTTGGCTCCAACGCGCTCCGCTTGCGGGTCCTCGAAGCGAACGCACCGTCGCACGGCGCGAAGGCAGCGGGCGCCGTGAGCTCGGACGGGGCGTGGCGCGATCTCGCCACACTCCGCGCACCCGTTCGCCTGGGCCACGAGGTATTTCTGACGGGCCGATTGGCGCCGGCTTCGATCGGGCAAGCGTGCGCCGCCCTCCGCGAGTTTCGTGACGAGATGGATCGCTGGAAGGTCGACGCGTACCGGGCCATCGCCACGAGCGCCGTCCGAGAGGCCAAGAACGGCGGCACGCTCATCGAGCGCGCGAGGCGCGAGGCGGGTATTGCACTCGAAGCGATCGAGGGTATCGAAGAGGCCCGCCTCGTTCAACTCGCGGTCACCCGGCGCGTCGCGCTCGAGGACAAGCGCGCGCTCCTCGTCGACGTCGGCGGCGGTTCCTCCGAGCTCACGCTCCTCGATCACGGCGACACGACATTCACCATCTCGCTTCCGCTTGGCACCGTTCGGATGCTCGAAGCCTACTTGCGCGGAGCCAAGACGGTGGATCGCGCGCGCGAGCACCTTCTCGAAGAGGCGATCGACCGCGCTCTCGGCGAGGCGCTCCCTCACCTCGGCAGCGTCGAGGTCCTCGTCGGAACGGGCGGAAACGTCGATACCTTGTGGGATCTTTGCCCCGCGAAAGGTACTGCCCGATCCATCGACGTTGCCGCCGCACGCCTCCTTTTCAAGAAGATGTGCTCGATGGCGACGAGTGAGCGACGAGACACCTATCAGCTACGTCCCGATCGAGCCGACACCATCGTTCCTGCCATCGCCATCTTCCTCAGACTGGCACACGTCCTGAAGCTCTCGACGATTCTCGCCCCCGGCGTCGGTCTCGCGGCGGGCGTACTCGAAGAGCTCGTCGACAAGTTCTTTCATGTCTGGGACGCAGCGGGCGAAGAGCAGCGCGTCCTCGACGCGTGCACCCGGCTCGGGCGCCGATATCACTTCGACGAGGCTCATGCGAGGCACGTCTGCCGATTCGCCGCGCAGCTCTTCGATGACCTGCAGCGCGTCCATGCCTTCGGCGAACGGGACCGCGTCCTTCTCCGCGCCGCGGCCATGCTTCACGACATCGGCGACTACGTTCATTATAGCGGCCATCACAAGCATGGCCAGTACCTCATTCAGCACGCCGACATCATGGGCATCACGCCGGACGAACGGGCGGTCCTCGCCAACATCGCGCGCTATCACCGCAAAGGCCCTCCCGACCCGAGTCACCCCGCCTACCGCGATTTGAGCAAGGAAGCGCGCGGCAAGGTCCGCGGGCTGGCCGCGATCCTCCGAATCGCCGACGCGCTCGATCGCGAGCACAAGCAGAAGATCGAGAGTGCACGAGCGGCGATCGACCGAAGCCTCGGCCACGTGACGCTCTTCTTGCGCGGTGAGGGCGACCGAGAGCTCGAGGAATGGGCCGTCCGACAGAAGGCGTCCTTGTGGCGAGACGAGTACGACCTCGACATCGTCGTGGCTCGCGCCGAGGTCGGCGCGTGACCGCGCGTGGCGCACGGGGGTCGCCCAACGCGTCGCACGGGGTCGCGCTTTGGCTGTGTCTTTGCTCGGCGTGTGCATCGACCGCAGTTCCAGACCCTCGCGACGCCGCCCGTGCATACGCTCGCGCCGCGGAGGACGGCGACGCCGATGCGCTCTACGCGATGCTGACGAGCGCGGCGCAGCACGCGCAGAGCAAAGACGACCTCCGGAAGCTTGTGGGAACCGAGCGAGCTGAACTCGCGGAGCAAGCGAAGGCCCTTGCCGAACCAAGCGTGAGGGTGGGCGCCGTCGCACGCCTCCGCTTCGCCGACGGCGAAGAGGCCGCGCTCGAGCTGCGCAGCGGGCGATACTGGGTGAGCGCGGCGGGAGCGCTCCCCGGGGGCGCCCGAACTCCGGAGGAGGCGCTCGATCAACTCCGCCGCGTCCTCGCACGCCGGAGCTATGCGGGGCTGCTCCGCGTCCTGTCCGCGGGAACGCGCGCATCCTTCGAAAATGACATGCGGGGTCTCGTCGATGGTCTGACGGAGCCGAGGGAGCTCCCCGTTCAGGTCAACGGCGACGCCGCCGTCGTGCCCGTTCCGGGGGGCCATGAGGTGAAGTTGAAGCGCGATAACGGAATGTGGCGCGTCGACGACTTCGACTGAGGTCGGGCACACATGGACCGCAAGGCCGCCGTCGTTTTTTGCCCCGCCTGTCGCTGCCGCGCCATCGCTCGGCTAAGAAGGGCCGGGTGCGTCCCACGAATGCGCTCGTGCCGATCGTCGTGGCGGTCGCGCTCGCGTCGTTCCTCGGCTCCGTCGTGGAGCGTGGGGCGGCTGCGTTCGGCGACATCGGCGCGTTCGACCCGCGCATCTTGCTCACGGGCGCGCAGACCGACGCAGCTCATGCAAGTGCGCCCGCGCGGTGGGCGTGGGAGCTCGTTCAAAGAACGAGTGCACCTGCACGGCTCCATCCGAGCGTCGTCCACGCAGACGATGCAGCCATCGTCGACGATCCGTTCCTCTACTGGAGCGCGGACGGTGAGGTCGCACCCCTGACGAGCGCAGAGATGACCGGACTCCGGCGTTTCTTCGCTCTCGGCGGCGTTCTTCTGGTCGACGACCCGAACCCTGGCGAGCACGGCGAGCCGAGCGCGTTTGGCCGAAGCGCGCGCCGGGAGATCGCACGCGTCCTGCCCGACAGTGCGCCCGTCGCCGTCGGGACTGATCACGTCGTTTTCAGGACGTTCTACTTCCTGCGGCGCGCGGAGGGACGCATCGCCGGGCCCCCCTCTCTCGATGCCATCGTTCGTGCCGGCCAAGTTCAGGTGCTCTTCGCGGAGAACGACCTGGGCGGCGCACTCGCGCGCAGCTCGACCGGAGTCTGGGAGCAGCAGGTCGTCCCCGGAGGAGATCTGCAGCGCGAGCGGGCGATTCGTCTTGCGGTCAACATCGCGATGTACGTCCTCTGCTCCAATTACAAGGACGATCAAGTGCACGCTCCTTACCTCATGCGGCGGCGGGCGCTCGCCGTTCCCTGAATGCTGTCGACGCGGTTGGGTCCCAGCGCAGACTTGCCGCCGTGGGCGGTCTGGCTGGCGTGTGCCTTCGCCGCAACGAACCTCGTCCTTCTGTTCGTCGAGATGAGGCGTCGCGAACGCCACGGCACGGTGATCGGCGTGACAGGGGCTCTGGCTGTCCTCTCGCTGCTCGTCGCCATCTTGCGGCCTGCACGCGTGACCTCGCGCGACAATCGCGTCGGTGCCCGCGTCGTCGTGCTGGCCGACGTGTCTCGTTCCATGGCTCTTCCGGGCGACGACGGACGTCCCCGGTGGGAGGCTCGCAATCAGGCGATCGCCCGCCTCGGAAAGAACGTGCAGGGCGCACGCCTCGTCGTGCTCGGATTCGGCGAGGGGCCGCCTACGCCATGGCCCGCCGGTGCGACCGCCACCGACGCGACCTCGCGGGCGCCCCGTAGCGATCTGGGGGCGGCGCTGCGCGCGCTCGCGAGCTCGGCCGAGGAGCGGCCCGCGGCGATCGTCGTCGTCAGCGACGGCCGTCTCGACGACCCACCCGAGAATCCGTCGAATGTGTCGCTACGCGCATTGCACGACGCGCTGCGGGTGCCGATCGATACGATCGCCACGACGCGCGAAGCGCCAATCGACGCCAGCATTCGCCGTGTGCATGCGGCCGGGGCCGCCGTCGCCCACGTCCCCCTTCCTTTGCGCGTCGAGGTCGGATGTTCCGCGGGGCTGGCGTGCGACGGATTGAACGTCACCGCCCGCGAGCTTCGCGACGACGGACCTCCCGCGGTCCTGGCTTCCGGTGTCGCCCACGTGAAGGATGGATCCGCCGCCCTTGATCTCACCATCACCCTGGAGCGTGCGGGCGCCCGCATCGTCGAGATCGCGGTGAGTCCACCCGCCGGCGATACCGTGCCAGAGAACGACCGACGTCTCGTCTCTTTCGACGTGGCGCGTGAGCGCGTGCGGGTCCTGCACGTCGCCGGACGGCCTACGAACGACGTGCGCGCCTTGCGCCAATGGCTCAAAGGCGACACCTCGGTCGACGTCGTGGCATTCTTCATCCTGCGAACACCGACGGATGACGTCCACGCCACGCAGAACGAACTCGCGCTCATCCCCTTCCCCGTCGACGAGCTCTTCACCGAGCACCTGACGAGCTTCGATGCGGTCGTTCTTCAAGACTTCGACGCCCAGCCTTATGGGCTCGAGAAATACCTCGGCAACATTCAACGCTACGTCCGCGGTGGAGGCGGGCTCGTCATGGTGGGTGGTCAGAACTCCTTCGTCGCCGGCGGGTATGCGGGCACGCCGCTCGCCGAAGTTCTGCCGGTCGAGCTCGACGGGTCGCCGAACGCGACGAGCGCCGACACGTCCCCTTTCGATCTTCAGTGGACACCCGAGGGCCACCTCGCACCCCTTCTCGGGCCCCTCCGCGACGTCCTTGGCGAAGATCTGCCGAAGGTGCCCGGAGCCAATGTGCTGGGTGACGTACGCCCCGGCGGAATCGTTCTCTGGTCGCACCCAAGCCTTACGACCAAGTCGGGAGCGAAGATGCCGGTGCTCGCGATCGGCGACGAGGGTGACGGTCGGACCATCGCGCTCGGGATTGACGCCGCGTGGCAGCTGCAATTCTCGGCTCTCGGCGCCAGGACGGCGGGGCGTGGCTACGGGGCGCTTTGGGACGGTCTGCTCGGTTGGCTCATGCGCGACCCGCGCTTCGAGTCTGCTCAGCTCGAGATCGTCGGCGGTTGTACGGCTGGGCTGCCGACCAAGCTCCGCGCACACCTCCTTCCGAGCGGTGCCGGCTCGACGGCCACCGGTTCGGCGCCGCACCTGGCGCTCGACGTGACTCGCATCGACCGTCCTCAGCCGCAACTCAGCGCCGCCGGGAGTGCCGCGGCCGGCACACTGGTGGAATTTTCGCTCCCGCCCCTCGAGGCGGGCGGGTACACGGCACGACTGCGCGTCGCTGGCGGAGCCGCGGCCCGCCACGACTTCGCCTGTGAAGCCGGAGGCGACGAGTGGGCCGACTCGCGGCCTGACCCCCAGCGACTCGAAGCGCTGGCCGCGGCGAGCGATGGCAAGTTTGCGTTCGCTTCCGATGCCGAGTCCTTGCCGCTTCCCCCGCCGACGGTCGTCAGCGCCGAGCGACACGTGACGCCAATCGAGCCGCCGTGGGCCTGGTCTCTCGCGGCCGCCGCGATTCTGGGCGTCCACTGGCTGGCCCGCCGCCGCGGTGGACTCTCGTGAAGCGATTGGCCATGTCCCCGAGAGGCACATCACTGGGAGAGTCGAGCAGGCCGCTCGTTCAGAGCTCGGTGCGGCTCGTAGCCCTTCTCGGTTTCTCGGTGGTCCTCGTTGCGTTGACGCCACGTATGGCCCGCGCGCTCGCGTGGCCCGACGTCGCGGAGCGCGCCGAGCGCGACCTCTCGGCGCCGGACGCTGCGACGCGACGCGCAGCGGCTCGTGAGATTGCGCTGATCGGACCGCCGAGAGGTCCGCGGCTCGCGGTCGCGGCGATGGGCGATCCCGATGACGAGGTGCGCCTCGCGGCCGCCCAAGCGGCCGTACGCTTGCGGGCCCCGGGTGCGACCGAAGTCGCCATCAACTGGCTCAGCGCTCCGGACGCGCGTTTGCGCCGAGCCGCCTGCGAGGTCGCCCGGTCCTTGCCGAGCCCGCGATCCATCGCTCCCTTGGCTCGAACGGTCGCCGATCCCGATGCAGACGTTCGCACCGCCGCAGCACAGGCGCTCGGCGAACAGGCTTCGGTCGAAGCCGTCGCGCCCCTCCTCGGCCGATTGGATGATTCGACGCCGGCGGTCCGCCTCGCGGTCGTCGCCGCGCTTTCCCGACTCGGCGACAAGCGGGCCGTCGTGCCCCTCGTCGGCAAAGTCGAAGACTCCTCGGCCGAGGTCCGTCAGGCCGTCGCGCGCGCCCTCGGTGAGCTGGGCGACGAACGGGCTTCTTCGGCCCTCGTCCTCTCACTGCGCGATCAGAGCAGCGAAGTCCGCCGTGAGGCCCTCACGGCGCTTGGGCGGCTCCACGCCGCCGATGCCATCGACGCCATGGCTCCGTTCGTCTCCGACCGCGTGGCCTCGCTCCGTCTCGCGGCAGTCGAAGCGATCGGGGGCTTGGCGACCCCCGATGCAATTCGTGTCTTGACGGCCGCCCTGGGCCTCGGCGATGACGCAGCACCTTTGCTCGAACCGACGTCCGTGCGATCGGCCCTCGTCGCCTCCGGCTTGGTCGCCGTCGCCCCGCTGCATGCCCTCCTTATGGGTTCCCCTTCGCCGGCGGCCGCGGCCAGCGCAGCATGGGTCCTCGGTGAACTGCACGCTCGAAGCGAAGCGCCGGTGCTCGTCGCCGCCCTTCGCCGCGGCGTGCTGCCGCCGAGTGCGGCCCTCCACGGGCTCGCCGGCGCAGGAACGCCGGCGGACGTGCCCGTCGTGCTCGAATATGTGGCGGACCCGAACCCGACCGTCCGTGCCGAAGCGCTGAAGGCCGCAGCGGGACTGCTGGACCCCAACGTGCCCGATGGCCGAGCCGTCGAACCACTCGTCGCTGCGCTCGGCGACCCGCGCCCTTCCGTCGAGGAGCGCGCCGCGATCGCGCGGGTGCTGGGGCGCACGGGCGCGCCGCGGGCTGCGACTCTCCTGGCCCGACTCGTAACGGCCCCCGACGCACGACTTCGCCTTGCCGCCATCGACGCACTCGGAACGCTCGGCCCGAACGGGGCGGACGAGTCGCTGCTCGTGGCCCTCCGGTCGCGCGATGCCGAAATGCGCATTCATGCAGCCATGGCCCTATCCGAGGGCGGCGGTGGGAGGGCCCGCGATGCCCTTCTCGCCGAGCTCGAAAGTGGAGACGAAGTGGATCGGCCGGCCATTCTGACTGCGTTGGGCGGCACATTGAGCCGGGCGCCGGCTGACAAAGCGGTGCGTGACCTCGCCGCAAGGTTGGCTCTCGCCGCCGGACCCGAACGCGATGCCATCCTCGATGCGGTCGGACGCGCCCCGATACCATCCTCTGTCGAGGTGCTCGAGGTCGCTTCGCGGTCCGAAGAGGCGGGCGACCGAAGTACGGTCGCCGCGATGTGCGCCGCGCACGCCCACGATCGCGACGCGGCGGCCAGGGCGGCGGCCTTGCGCCTCGCGCGCCGTCTCCTTCTGGATGCGGATTCCGGCGTCCGCGCACAAGCCGCGTGGGCACTCGGAACGCTCGGCGAAATGGACGACGTCGCGCGCCTCAGCCCGCTGACGAGCCGAGGAGACCCCGACACGACGACGGATGCCACAGCCGCCATCGGGCGCATCGCCGGGCGCCTGCATTCTCGCGAGGCGGCGGCTTTGGCGCTCTGTCCGCTCCTTCCGAACGAACGGGCCTTCGTTCGCGCCAACGCGCTGGCCGGGCTCGCCCTGTCGGGCGCACGATGCGGCGACGGATCGCCGGAACGGACGGCACTCCGCGACGACCCGAGTGATGAGGTCCGTGCTTCCGCCGCGCTCGCTCTCGCCGGCAGGGGCGGGGGCGAAGACGAGCGGTCCCGAGAGCGCTGCGCGAAAACGGACGTTTCCGGGTTCGTGGCGGCGCGGTGCCTGGTACCCCCGGCCCGGCCGGAGCAGGCTCACGCGGCGCTCGTCTACATCGTGCCGGCAGGTGCAGCCAGTCCGCGTCCGGGCGCTTCGTATGCAGCACTTCTCGCCGATGGCTTGCTGCATGCCGGTCAGGCCGACCGTCGCGGAGCCTTTTTCGACCCGGCGGCGCCCGAAGGCCTCGTACGGCTGGTTTCGCTTGCTGACGACACCCTACGCCTTCGCCCCTCGGAGCCGCATTCGCAGTAATCTGAGCGCCCGATGTCGCACGCACGCCGAACGAAGCTCCCCCGCCCCGAGTCGCTCGAGACCATCCTTGGCCGCTCGGGGGAAAATCGGTTTGCCCCCATCCGGCCCGCCGTCGCTCCATCGGTTTGGCGTGACGCCGTTGGACCTCGCATCGCGGAGCGCGCCCGTCCGATTTCACTTTGCGGCGGAGTTCTCGTGTTGCGGGTGGCGACCAACGTGTGGGCCCATGAGCTCTCGATGCTCACGGCAGAAGTGTGCTCACGGCTCCGCGCACGCGGCGTTCTGGCCCACGAGCTGCGCTTTCACGTGGGATCGCTCGGGGCCTTGGACCGTCCTCCGGAACGTCGAACGGCGCGGTCCGTTCCTCGATCGCTCGAGCTGCCGCGGGAGCTCGCGGCTGCGATCGCGCGCCTCGACGACCCAGGGCTTCGAGAGGCCATCGCACATGCTGCGACCGCCAATTTGGCTTGGCAAAGCGTCGCGCGGGTTGCCCCGCCGCAAACTGGACCGAGCGTATCGAGCGTGCGGCTCGACGGTTCGGGTGCGCCCAGGCCGCCCGGAGACTGCTGATCCGAGCCCATTGGCCGCGCGCGTCGCCGCTCTTCCGAGCCGCAAGCGCGACGCGTGCACCCTCGCATCGCACGCCCAAACGCCGGCCCATGGCCGGCACTGACGAACGCGATTTCACAGCCTCCTTCAATGCAGCGCGGCCATCCGTTCGAGACCTTCGATTCGCTGCAGCAGAAAGCGCTCCGCCGGGCCAAAGGATGCCTGCTTCTCGTGCAAAACGGACAGGTATTCACGCAGGCGAACGAGGTCGATCGCGTTGATCCTTCGAACGGCGTTGTTCAACTCGTCGATGACGGCGGCCGGACAGGGACGGGCCTGCGACGCGTAGAGTTCGATGACGTAGTCCGCCCAAGATGACTTGCCCGTGGCGGTCGCGAGCTTGGCCGCGAATCGTGACACCGCGTCGACCAGCGAGACCGGCAGCCTCTTTCCGCCGCGGCATGCCTCCATCAGCTCCGCCACGGGACCCGCGAGCAACCTCTCGGCTTCGTCGGCGCGCCCGAGAGCGAGGGCCTTCTCGGCCACGCCACCAAGGAGCTGGAAGGCGTGGGAACGGCGAATCATCGTTGTTTCGGTGTCACCCTCCACGGCCGCTCCCGACCCCGCGGGGCCGCTTGCCGGGGCCAAGTCGGGATTGAGCTTCGGGAGTGCAGGAAGGCGGGTGAGCGTCTGCTTGCCCACCCCCGATGGCGTCGCCCCTGGCTTATCGGTCGGCGGACCGAGCAGCATCAGCTCCTGCGATCCGATCACCATGCGGTCCCCTGGACTGAGGGCCCTTTTGCCGACAATCCGTTCGCCATTGACGACGACTCCGTTGCGGCTCTCGTTGTCCTCGATGATCACTTCGCTGCCGGAGACGACGAGCACGGCGTGGCGGCGGGAGACGAGCGGGTCGTCGAGCGAAAGCTGGCACCCCGCACTTCGCCCGATCACGAAATCGCCCTCGACCAATTCGAGGTCATGTTGGAGGTAGCGCAGACGGAAGCGCATGAAGACCCGGCGGGCGACCCCCCCGTCACCCTTATATCACCCCGCGCCAAGACTGACGCCGGCGGATTCCGTGCGGCGCGTGCGCAGGCCGTTCTCCCGAGCGATCGGTGCTCGGCGATTCACCGCCAGGCCATCTGGTCGAGCGCGACCTGGGTGACGAGGTCCTCGAGCCTTAGAAGGGCGTCCAACTCCTCAGCGGATGCGGCCTCGACCGCCGCGCGCAACCGAGCCACGAGACCCACGATGGCCACCCGCAACACGTCGGGATGAAGCGCTGCGGCTTCGGCAACCCGCTCGATGACCTCGACGGGGGGGATTCGTTGGATGCGGCCGTAAACGTCCAAGGCCCAAAGCGCCCACGCGCACTCGCCCGTCGCAATCGTCATCGCGGCCACCTGGCTTGCAAGGCAACCGAGTGCGTGCGGATCGACCTGGGCGCCCTGCGCAAGGACCTCGTCCAGTTGCCCGCTCGCCCTGCGGGCGAGCTGCTCGGCGTCGGACATCCGGCCGAGACGAAGCGCCCGCTCGAGCGCTTCGACGAAGAGTTGCATGGTCCAGCGCTGCGAGTTCCCTGTGCCTCCGGCGGCCGTCAGGGTCTCGTCATCCGTTTGCTCGGTGGCCTCGCACGTCGGACAGGCGAGCATCTCGCGAGGGTATGGCTGTCGGCAATTGGCACACAGACGAAGCTGGCCGGTCGTCCTCGAATGGGCTCTACCCGCCTCATCGACACGGCTAAAAACGAGTTCTTGCGTTCCGATCCGCAACCGGTCTCCGTTACGCAAGACCGTCAGCTGCCGGATGGCAGCCCCATTGACCTTCACACCGTTGCGACTGCCAAGGTCCTCGACGTGGGCGCCCGTGTCGGTGACCACGATCCGGGCATGCCGCCGCGAAACGAGCGGGTCTTCGATGGTCAGGTGACAATCCAAGCTGCGCCCGATGACCGTCGAGCCGCGCGGCAAGTCGAACTCTTGCAGCACGAACCTCAGCCGGTAGCGCGCCACTTGTCCCGTCCTCGTCTGCGACTGCGTCGCCTGAACTTGGAGCACTGATGCCGCCGATGAACTATACCTCAGACCCAGCCGGAACGCCGATGGATTCTCAGGCCCAATCCACGAATACGAAAGAACACGTCGAGCGAATTTGCCGCGAAATCATCGCGCCACTCGTCAAAGTGGACGGCGGTGAAATTCACCTCTTACGATTCGAAGGCGAGGAGGTCCACATTCACCTCTCCGGAGCGTGCGCCGGCTGTCCGGGCGCGTCGCTGACGGGTGACCGAATCATTCTCCCTGCACTTCGCGCGGCTTCCCCGAAAGTGCGGATCGTTCTCACGACGGGTGTCAGCGTGCCCGAGGGAGCGATCGCGCTCTAGCGCTGGTCCAGCGAGGCGGGGTGGGCCAGCCTCGAGTAGCCCGACCGCCCCGGTGTCGTTGACTGACCTTGAGCGCCTTACTTGCGCTTCCTGGCACCTGCATCGACGTCCTGCTGTCGAGCCGCGTTCGGGTCGGTCACGCCGCCCCTCGTGATGGCGGCAATCGAGGGGTCCAGCGCGAAGGGATCTTGCGCCTTGGCAGTTCGAAGCGAGGGCAGGTTCGCGACGGTTCTCTTGTCTTCGAGAACGAGTCCCACGAGGTGATCGCTCGATCGGTCGACGACACGGAGATGCGTCGCCGAATCCTGCCAGTCGGCGGTGGTCTGCTCCAATCCTTGCGTTCCCCCGGGACGCACGCGTCCCGGGGCGCCGAGGACACCCGCAATCCTCGTCAGTGCCGCCTGAAACGAGCCGCCGAGCGCGCCGTCGGATCCGAGCGGCACTTCGTCGTAAATCTTCCAGAGACGATCTTTGATATAAAAGAAGAACCGGGTCTTGCCGTCTTTGTAGAGCTTTTGGAGCGCCTCGCCGTTGTTGTACGAGTACTCTGACTTAAGCGGTGTAAGATCATAGCCCGTGGGCGTATCGAGAAACTCGCTGTACGCGTGCGCAAAATTCGACTTGCGATTGTCTCTTTCGGCTTGGAGCTCATCCATGTCGACGCCCGGCTGCAGCTTGGCCAGTCGCGGAGCATACTCACGGTCGAAGAGCCCCGTCGGGTGGTTGTATGCATCGACGACCTCGACGTGGGTCATTCCCCAGTGAAGTTCCTTCTCCATGAGCGGAGCAAGACTCGAAACGACCGGAGCATCCCCTCGGGGTGCTGCAAGGCCGGTCATGGCGAGGAGGGCGCCGGCGGCAAGCGCAGCGACGGCAAAAATGGCGCGGTTCATGGTTCGTCCCTGGCTCCTTGGCGCGGCCGACAGCCTCGATCTCACAGGCGCTTGCGTCCTTCGGGACGGCGCCGCGCGAAGACGCTAGCACCGGCGCGTCCCGCAAATCACGGCATTCTGCGTCGAGACGCATCGCGCCATCGGCCGGCCGTGCAAGGAGGCAGCTAAAGTGCGGCGGATGGCAGCCGGCGGCGTACGCCCGTTCCTGGCTCGCTTGCTCGGTTTGGTGACGCTCTCGGGCTCGCTCTCGTGCGAAGCCGCTGCACCAGCAGTCCACGCCCCGGCCCGAGCCCTGCCCCGCTATAGGGGTCATTCGGTGGAACTTTTCGACGACGCCATCGAGCCGACCGCCGTGGGTTACGAGCTCGACAGCGCACTTCCGCCGACGCAAAGCCCGGTGCTTCGTGAGCGAACGCAAACCGCGGACGCGGTCATTCGCGCGCGCGTCGTCACCGTCACGTCCACGCCGGAGGATTCAGGCCGATCCTTTCAGATTGGACTTCGCACACTCGAGGGTCTGGCGGGGAGCCAGGGTCCGGCCGCGCTGACTCTCCACATCCGTGAAACGGATCCTGCGGCTGGCATCGTTCGCGCCGCGGAAAGTCATCTCATCGGTCTTACCGTCATTGCATTCTTACGCCAATTCCGCGCTCGGGATCACGCGACCCCGGATGGTCAACTTCACTTTCATATCGGACCCGACTCCAAAGCCGAGTTACGGGCGGTGCGCGAAGCGGTTCTCCTCGGCGAAGTGCGATGACTTCATCCGCCGCCCCGGCGCGAGGCGCAGCCTCCCTGCCGAAGTCCGACGATGTCATCCGCGGCCCCGCGAAGCTCCGATTTGCGGCGACGTCCCGTGAGGTCACGGGCAGCCGGGCGCGAAGCGCCCAAAACCTTGGTGGCTCCGGTGACGTCCATCCGCGGCGCGGCGGCCAAGCCCAAACCGCGTCTCAGCCATGCCCCATGACGTCGACGGGCAGCCGGCGGGCGCGAGGCACCGAAGTCTCGGCGGCCCCGGTGACGTTCGTCCTCCGCAGCCCGGCGGCCAAGCCCAAGCCGTGTCTCGGCCACGTCCCATGAGGTCCACAGGCAGCCCGCCCCGCCCGAACCTGCGACATGGTATGCAAACTCCAGCGCGCGATGCCCGCCGAGCGCTTGGTTTCAAACGATGCTAGTCGGTTGGGCGAAGGGTTTCACCGGTGGCCATCGATATCAAGAGCCCGAAAGAGATTGACCTCATGCGTACGGCTTGCCGTCTGGCGGCCGACACACTCCTTCTTGTCGGCGACAAGATTCGTCCCGGGATGACCACGGACGAGCTCGACCGGATCGTACACGACGACACGCTTCGGCAAGGTGCACGGCCGGCGCCGCTCCATTACCGAGGGTTTCCGAAAAGCGTGTGCACGAGTGTGAACGAGGTCGTTTGCCACGGGATCCCGGACGCCACAGCTCTCAAGAATGGCGACATCGTAAATGTCGACGTAACGCATATTTACGAGGGATTTCATGGCGATACGAGTGCCACGTTCTACATTGGTACACCGAGTCCGGAGGCACGCCACGTCGTCGAAGTCGCACGGCGTGCCCTCGATATCGGGATCGCCGAAGTCCGTGACGGGGCGCGGCTCGGTGACATCGGCGGCGCGATCCAAGACTACGTCGAGAGAGAAGGCTGCAGCGTCGTCCGCGATTTCGTCGGACACGGCATCGGTCGAAAATTCCACGAAGAGCCGCAGGTCAAACACTACGGAAAACGCGGTACGGGCGACCGGCTGCGTTCGGGCATGACCTTCACGATCGAGCCCATGGTGAACTTGGGGGGCTGGGAAGTCGAAGTCGACCCCGAGGACAAGTGGACGGTGCGAACCGTCGACCGAAGCTTGAGCGCGCAATTCGAGCACACTTTGCTCGTCAAGCGCGACGGCTGTGAGATTCTGACGCAGCGTTCGCGTGCGTTGCGACACAGCGAGAACCTCGCCGCACTGTTCGTCGCCTAACGGGCGAAGACGAGGCGAACGATCAGCCCCTGGTCGTCGCGTCGCGGCGACTGCGAGATTCTGACGCAGCGTTCGCGCGCGTTGCGACACAGCGAGAACCTCGCCGCACTAATCGTGGCCCAAAAGCTCAGCGGCCGCGCGCCTCGCAGCATCGCCGACTTTGATTCCGCCCAACATCCGGGCGATTTCTTCGACCCGCTCGGCTGCCGAGAGCCGACGAACGGTCGCGTGCGTACGGCCACGCGTTTCGCTCTTTCCGACGACGAAATGCGTCCCCGCCAGAGCTGCGATTTGAGGCAGATGCGTGATGCACAGCGCTTGCCGGTGCCGCGCGATATCGGCGATCGCCCGCCCGATGACTTCGGCAATCGCCCCGCCCACGCCCGCGTCGACTTCGTCGAACACATATGTTCCGGCGGGACCCTGGTCCGCGAGGACTCGCTTGAGTGCGAGCAGCGCACGCGACAATTCGCCCCCGCTCGCGATCTTTCGGAGGGGACGCGGCTCCTCCCCTCGGTTGGGCGCGATGAGAAACTCCACGCGATCGATGCCCGTTCGGGTCAAGCGCGCGCCGTCGACGAGCAAGGAGTCCGACGCACCCGCAGCCGGCGTGACATCGACGACCACGCGAGCGCGCCCCATGCCAAGTTGCGCCAGCTCGGTTCCAATGGCGTCGGCGAGCGCGTCCGCCGCATCGCGACGCTTCCGGGAAAGGGCCCGCGCCGCCGCCCCGACTTCCGAGAGCAACCGCGATCGTTCGCCCTCGAGCTCCGTCACCCGATCCGGGGCGCGCGTCAGAAGGTCGAGCTCGCGCGCAAGCGCAGCGCGGTGAGCCAGCACGTCCGCCGTGCCTGGGCCGTGCTTGCGCAAGAGTTTTTGCAGACGAAACGCTCGTTCCTCCACCTCGGCAAGCCGCTCCGGGCTGGCTTCGACGCCCTCTGCGTAGCGTGCAAGAGCCCGGGCGGCATCGGCGAGCTCACCTCGCGCCGACTCGACGATCTGCGCGTAGCCAGTGAGCGAGCCGTCGATCGATGCGGCCTGGTCGAGATCTGACCCGACCCGAGCGAGGGCATCGCAGAGCGCTTCTTCACCTTCGTAGAGCCGCTCTGCAGCCCGCCGCGTCACAGCTTGAAGCCGCTCGGCGTGGCGCAATCGCGCGCGCTCGTGTTCAAGCTGCGTCTCCTCTCCTTCGCGCGGGTCCACTTCGTCGATTTCGCGAATCTGCCAGCGCAAGAAATCCTCGCGCTCCGCGCGACCTCGATCGTGACTCAGTGCCTCGTCCAAAGCGCGGCTGACACCCATCAGCGCATCGGCTTGCGCCCCCACCCGGTCTCGTTCGGCCTCGAGCTTCCCGAACGCGTCGAGATACTCGACGTGCGTCGACGGGTCCGTGAGCGATACGCTTTCGTGCTGGGATGCAATGTCGCACAGATCGGCCGCAATCTCGGCCAGCTGAGAGGCCGTGCAAAGCCGCCCGTTAATGTACGCGCGACTGCGGGTCTCAGGTCTTCCTGCCGTACCCGGGGCTTGCACGACGCGTCGCACCACGAGTTCTCGATCGCCCGGAATGCCCGCTGCATCGAGCTTGGCGATCGCGCGCGCATCGGAAGGCAGTTCGAAGAGCGCTTCGACTTCCGCTTCGTCGGTGCCCGTCCGCATGATTTCGGGTCGCGCCCGGCCCCCGAGAACGAGAGAGAGCGCATCGACCAACATCGATTTGCCAGCGCCGGTCTCGCCGGTGATGGCGTTGAATCCAGGCGCGAACTCTACGACCAGCCGCTCGATCAGCACGAAGTTTCGCACGCTGAGCTGAACGAGCACCGGACCACCATAGCGCCGGACGCGGCAAGTCACCTTGGCGATGAGCAAGTCACCGGGCGGCGATGAGGCAACTCACCTTGGCGATGAGGCAAGTCACCCGCGGCAACTCACCTTGGCGATGAGGCAACTCACCCGCGGCAACTCACCTTGGCGATGAGGCAAGTCACCCGGCGGGGATGAGAATCGCCGCGCATTAGCCCGGTACGGGCTTGACGAAATCGTCCACAGTTCATTAGCCTGCAAGTGACCTCCGCCTTTTGCACACAACGGAAAAGCCAGTTCTTTCGAGCTCCTACCTCTTCTTCCGATGGCTACCTCAGCCGCGATGCCGTCCCGAACCGCTTCGAAAAAGAAGGCACCGGCTCCCCCGTCGGACCCGCCGGTGGCGCTGTCTGTCGAGGAGCGCACCGCGTACCTCGAAGACCGGCTGAAGAGCGCCCCCCCAGACGTGCAAGCCAAATATCGCGATGACCTCGACATGAGCTGGATCGCGCATGACAGCGCGCTCGAGGGGGTCGTCTATACCGTCGCAGAGCTCAAGGCCGCGATCGGTGGAGTGGCGCTCGGCCCGACGGCCGATTCGAGCATGCAGCCCGTCGTCGAGGAAATTCGTCGACACCGCGAAGCGCTCAACTTGACTCGCGAACAGGCAACGAAGCGCCGACTGCCGATGACCGTCGACGTGGTGAAGCGCATCTACTGCGTCCTTCATCCCGAGGAGGGCGACGTCAAGACGGTCAAATACCGTAAGGACATACCCCAGCATCGACTGTATTTTCACGAGTATGCGCCGCCCGACAAGATCGCTTACAAGCTTCGACAGGTGATCGATTGGGTGAACGCCCCGGACGCACGACGTACCCGAACTCCGGTCCGCCTCGCGGCGCGGGCGCATTACGACATCGTCCGTATTTTCCCTTTCACGACGGACAGCGGCAAGGTGGCCCGGCTCGTCATGAATCTTCTCCTTCTGCGGAGCGGCTATCCGCCTGCCATCATTCATTCGACGGAGCGCCAGCGCTATTACGAAGCGCTGAAGGGATCCAGCGCGACCATGCTGTCGATCGTGCAGGACGCCATGGAAAACAGCTTGGCATCGATCGAGAAGCTACTCGACGTTTATGACGGGAAAGGCTGAACGCCCCCGCTGCCCGAACTTTCCGCGACGGAGGACCGACCTCAGTGACAGCGCGGGAGACCGCGAGTAAGCCTGACCATCATGCTCGCGAAGCGGGTGATCCCATGCCTGGACGTGCGAAACGGCCGCGTCGTCAAAGGCGTTCGGTTCGTCGGCCTTCGCGATGCGGGCGACCCGGTCGAATGTGCGCGGCGCTACGACGCCGAAGGGGCCGACGAAATCACGTTTCTCGACATCACGGCCTCGCACGAGGGTCGAGGGACTCTGCTCGACGTCGTCGCTCGAACGGCGGACGCACTCTTCGTCCCGCTGACCGTTGGCGGGGGCGTGCGCAATGAGGATGACGTACGCGCCCTGCTCGCTGCCGGTGCAGACAAGGTGAGCATCAACACGGCGGCTGTGAAGACGCCGGAGCTCGTTCGGCGGTGCAGCGAAGCCTGGGGATCGCAGGCCATCGTGGTGGCGATCGACGCCAAAGAGCGGCCAACCGGCGGCTGGGAGGTCTACTTGCACGGGGGACGGACCGCCACGGGAATCGATGCAGTCGACTGGGCGAGGCAAGCTGCCGAGCTCGGCGCTGGAGAGATTCTTCTCACCAGCATGGACCGCGATGGCACGCTCTCGGGCTATGATCTGAGCCTCACACGCGCCGTTTCCGACGCGGTCCCGATTCCGGTGATTGCGAGCGGCGGCGTCGGTTCGGCGGAGCACCTCCGAGCGGGGGTCGTCGAAGGTCACGCCAGTGCGGTGCTGGCCGCCAGTATTTTTCATGACGGAACCTGCTCGGTGCAGGAAGCCAAACGATGGATGGCCCGGGCCGGCGTGCCGGTGCGTCTCGTCGCCGCGCTGGAGCTTGGCGGATGAACAGTCGCGGCGCGCTGGACTCCTCGGTCACCCTGGACGAGGTATTCACCGTTTTGGCCGCAAAGCGTGTCCCCCTCGCGCCCGAGCTGGCCGGGTATCTCGTGCTTGCGATCGCGGAGCATGCCGATCCCTCCGGAGGCGACGTGGACCCGCGGAGCGTCTTTGTCGGGGAAGAAGGGACAGTGGCCCTCGTCAAGCCCAAGCGTGAGGGCGTTCAGGGCGACGCGGAGGGGTCCGTGCGTGGCATGCTCCGGCGGTTGCTCGACGCCAGCGGATCCCAGACGCCGGCTCTCGCAACCGCCAGCAAACGCAAGAGCGGCGGCGGTTTGCCAGCCCTCGCCGAGGAGCTGGAGACGGCCCTTATCCCGGTCAACCGTGCCGCCGGGCGACGAGCGCTCGCGCGTCTCGCGCGGGAGGTACGCCGCGTCACGCTCGGCGTCGGGAGAAACGCACTCGCTTCGACCAGCGAGCCGGCGGGGGTCGCCCGACGGCCGCCCAACCCGGCCGCGACGGTCGCCGGCTCCTCGGATCCCAGGGGCCCGCCCGGCGAGCCGCCGGCTGCACGGTCACCCAACCCGAGCTTCACGCAGGACGAAGACCCCACGACGACCCGGCGACCGATTCCGCACGGGCTTGTCGACATCGCCGCGCCATCGACCTCGCAGGCTCCCCTCTCCGAGCCCGAGGCCTCCATGCCCGAGCCGTCGGAGGCGGATATCGATGCGCTCATCGAGACCTTCGGCGTGTCGGCGCCGAACGAGAACCAACACGCACGAGCCCTGAAGGTCATCGCCGGCCTCGAGCCAACCCCCCCGCCACCGGATCTCTCGTTGTCCGACGTGAGCGGCGCCGACCGGCTGAATGCCGACCGGCTGAACGCCGACCGGCTGAACGCCGACCGGCTGAACGCCGACCGGCTGAATGCCGACCGGCTGAATGCCGACCGGCTGAAGAACGTGAGCCACGCCAAAAGCGTGAGCGACGCCAAAAGCGTGAGCGACGCCAAAAGCGTGAGCGACGCCAAAAGCGTGAGCGACGCCGCGAGGCCCGAAGCGATCGCCACCAGGCCCGACGATGCCGACCAGTTGAACGGTGATGTCGATGCCCTGCTTGCGACGACGAGCGAATCGCCGCCGGCCGTGGACGAGGACCGGCAGCTGCCCACGCAACCGTCCAAGATACGCCGCGTGCGGACGCCGCTTGCGAGCGGGCCACCGCCGCGAGCCCGCAACCCCCGCATCGTTCCGCTGCTCGGTCTGCTGGCCGTTGCGGCGGGAGGATACGGCGTGTGGAAGCTACGACCGGGAACCGTGACGGCGGCCCCGGACGAGCACCTCGCCTCGAGCCACGCGCCCGCTCTGCCCGTCCCCGGATCGGCAGCCTGCAGCGGCACGGTCTTGGTCACTGGCGTTCCGCTTCACGCCGAAGTTCTTCTGCGGGAGGGGCAGGCGCCAGTCGACGTCGAGAGAATGCCGGTTGGCGCGAGGCTCGAATTCGTGGCGACCGCCGAAGGATACGCACCGAAGCGAGTCGTCGTTCCGGCCGGTGCGAGCTGGGACCGGGGCCCCGATGGCAAGCCTCGGTTCGAAGCCGCGGTGCAGCTCGACCGCTCCAAGGCCAACGCCGATCCGTGGCCGGCCGGCGAGCCCGGCAGTGAAGTGGGCGGGCAAGGTCCGCCGGGAATCGTTCGTGTCGTGGCGACGCCGCGCGGAGCCGAAATTTGGATGCTCGCAGGCCTGGGGCCGGAGGCACGCGTCGAACAGTTGCGCTGCGACCGCGACTTCGACGTCCTCGTCGCAGGCCCGACGACGTTCCGAAAGCGGCTGCGGGTCGCGGCTTCCGACTTTCGGTCCGACGGATCCCCAAGCGTGAAGATCGCCCGCGTTGGCGCAAACTGAATGGCGGCCGACGATGGTTACTCCGATGGCTCGCGAGGCAAGAAGAACGCTTGCGTCACTTCGTCGCTATCCGCACGCTCTCGCGGGCGCCGAATGACTCGACTTCTTTGAGCAGCGCCGTCGGGCTGAACGGCTTCGTATAATAGGCCGTCGCCCCCGCCTCGAGCGCTCTCTCTTTCGATGCCTCATCGCTCAGCGCACTGATTACGATGATCGGAACCGATCGCATGGCGGCAATGCCGCGGAGCTTTTCGCACACGGCAAAACCGTCAAAGCTCCCAGGCAGGTGAAGGTCGAGCAGAATCACATCGGGTTTGCGCACGAGCGCGGCGTCGATTCCTTTGACTCCGGTCGGAACCGCCTCGACCTCGTGGCCGCGTGACGCCACGAGCGCCTCGATCATGTGGCGGACCGAGTCGGAGTCTTCGATGAGGAGTATTCGCACCGGAGCCTCCGACCGGCAGCGTAGCCTTACGGCAACGGTTCAGCGCGGGAAAGTCACGGTCACCCGCACACCACCCCCGTTTTCGACAGGAGCATCGCCGACCTCGAGCAACGCTCCCTGCGCAGCCGCGATCTCGGCGGCAACGAAAAGAGACACTCCGCTTGGCCGCCCGAACGTGCCCGGCTCCACTTCGAGGGCAAGCAGCGCCCGGCGGGCCCCGGCGGGCAGCACCGTGCCGGAGTCGTCGACACAAAGGCGTGATCCGAGGTCGCCGGCGGCGCTTTGCAAGGCCACAGTGACCGACGAGCCACGCGAGGATGCAGCAAGCGCGTGCGACAGCAGATCGCGAATGAGGACCGAAACGGCTCGCGGCGCGACGCGGGCGACCGCGCGTGCTGAGCCGTCTTCCGCAATGACGGAGAATCGTAGCTCGACGCCGGCCCTGGCCGCCCGCGCCTCGAGCCCCCGCAGCTCCGCCCGCACGATCTCGGCGAGATCGACGGCCCGCACCGGCTCGCGCGGGTCGTTCTCGCCGACGGCCGCGAGCTCGGCGACGAACTCTTGGACGACGAGGAGCTTGCGCCTGATGGCCTCGAGCTGCTCGTCGAGGCCGTGACGTACCGAAATGTCGAGGTCCGGAGAGCTCTTACGCGGCGAATGAACCGCTCGCAGATCGGCCAAGTCGCGTCCGACCGGAGAAAGCATGGACCGCAGGGTGGCCGCGACGCCGCCGGCGAATCGGGCGATCGTGGCATAACGAACCGCAGGGCCCGCGCCGTCCGGCGGGGGGTAGCTCGATGACGGGTTGCCATCTTCTCCTCCGGTCCAGACCGCAGCGAGCTCCCGGGCGTAGGCTTCGCCCTGCTTGCGCGCCTCTTCGAGCTCCTTGCGCAGCCGGGCAAGGTCATCGCGTACTTCGATGCCGTCGGCGGGCAGCGCCAAGACCGCCACGCTTCCTTCGAGCTCGTAACGGCCTCCGTAGCGCAGGGCCATGCGCGACAGCCACGCCCGCTCGGCATCCGCCGAGGCGGAGTTGTCCGGACCGAGCAACACGCCGAGAACGACCTCGTCTTCTTCGCGGCGGATCGAAACGTTGCTGCCCGTGCCGCTGCCATGTCCCAGCATGACGTGGAGCATCCGACGGAGCTCCGACTCGTCGCCAAACACCTCGGTTCCCCCACCGGGTTCGATCGACACGCGCGCTTCCGGTGCAACCTCCCACAAGAGCGAAGCCAGGTCGATTCGACCACGACGACCCCGAACGCTCACCGGCTGGGGGTGCAAGTTCGAGAGCATCCTCATTGCGTCGTCGAGCGCTGAAAGCGTGGCGTCGACCCCAGTCGGGTCGATACCGGGCGGAGGGGGCGCCTGCGTCAGTGCCGAAACGCCCTTGCGCAGCCGTTCCGCTGCTCCTTGCGCTTCTTGCGTCAGCAGCCAGCCGAGCTCTTGGCGGGTGAGCCTACCCTTCGACACGCTGGGTTTAGGATGCCAGAAGCCAGAGGCCGGGTCACGCGCTGAGCCCGCGGGAACCGCAAATGCCTCAGCCCACGCGCAGCACCGATCTGCGTCGCCCTCTCACTCGGAGGCGGCACGACCACCCTTGACGAGAGCGCCGACAGGTCGCCGCTCGATCGGGGCCGGTGTCCCTCCTGTGACCCAGGCGCGCTCTGCCCCGAGGGCAAGCCAGGTCAGCGACAGCTCGAGGGAGCCGACCGTAACGGTCGTCGCCTGGCGTTCCGGCCACTGCGACGGGGCCGGTAGCGCGATGGCACTTTGCCCCTTCAATCCCTTGCTCGCGCTCGCATCGAGTCGAATGGCAGCGATGCCTGCCGCGCTGAGAACCCCGACGAGCGCGCTCGGAATGTACGGAGCCAGCACCGCGCGCACCGACCGAGCGACTTCGTCGGCCCGCCCCGCCAAGTCGCGCACTTCGTCGAGGGTCGAACACACGACGGCAACACCCGGTCGTCCGTTCGGCGCGCCCGCCGCGAACGGCGATCGACGAATCGAATCCGCGAACGCCGGACCTTCGACGAGGTCGAGCGTCTGCGCCGTCCTCCACACGACGACGGGCGGGACGGCGTCCCGCTTGGCCGGGCGTCCCGCGATACCTTCGTTCCGCTCGACCTTGCGCGCAACAAGGACGTCGTCGGTCGGAAGCGCGCGCGGTACGGTCACGCGGACCGGCCGCTTGAAAGCTCGCGGATCTCCGATCTGCCCCGTCGCGACGGCGTACGCAATCGTCTCGGCCGAAGCAACGACGGCGTGCTTGGCCTGAACGAGCCGCGGCTCGACATCGCACGTCCTCACGGCAAGTCCGTGAGAGGGCGCCGCGTAGAGTCCGCCGACAACGACCCGTGCGTCGGGCTCGACCAAACGGGCGCCGGTCGCGAGAAGGTCGGTAAGAGCACCCACGCTCGACAGCACTTCGAGCATCTGTCGCGAAGGCACGGCGACCAGGAAGTCGAGCCGCGACGGCACTCGTTTGCTCTTGAGGAGCATGGCCGCCGCGAGCAGGTCGCGGAGGGTCGTACCCCCATCGCCGCCGAGCAGCGCCTGGCTGACCGGCTGTCCGGCGAGATCGCGAACGCTACGGACATGCCCTTGGTCGTCCAGAAGGAGCGGATCGACGGCGCCGAGGTCGACGTTGACGACCTCCTCGCAGGGGGCGCCCGCGTCGGGCAGAAGCGCCCGATGCGCCTTCGACCGCCGCTGATCGCGCAGAAAGACTTCGGTCCGCTCGTCGCTCACGAAAAGTGAAGCCGACGCGCCGACCTGCGGAGCCAGAGCCGCCAGCACGCTTCGGTCGCCCACCGAAAGGAGGCGAGCGCTCGGCCCGGCGAACTCGAGAACGACAGGCGCGCTCTTTGACTCTTCGACACGCCGAACGACGTCGGCAAGGCCCCGGCGGCGAAGCTCGAGCGCGACGTCACGCGCGCAGACGAAGGGGCGGAGGCGCCCGCCAAGGAGAACTTGTACGCTGACCGGAGGGCGGACGAGGACCGAGCCGTGGGCGAGCGCGCGTCCGAGCGAAGGGGTCGGAACGACGAGCGTGAGCATTCCGATTCCGCCAACGCCCGCGAGGCGCGGCTCGTCTGTCACGCACAGTCGGGCCGGGCTGGCGAAGCGCTCGATGTGCACGGGCGCGGGAAAGCCGATACCCGCGCGTCCCACGATGAGCCCATGGGCGATCATGTCCGCGGAGGCCGAGCGGGTGTCCTCTTCGGCGGGAGCCTCCGTGAGGCAATGACCGTCGTAGGCGATGGCCAACTCGGCGGCGCTCTTTTTGAGCCCTAAATTGATGGCCTCGGTGTAGCCACGAAGCGGCGCACGGGCGAGGACGACCTGGTCGACTTGGACCTCCACCATGTCACCCGCGAGCGCGGGGTCGCTCGACCGCGCGGCAAGGATCTTCTGGGCCATGGTGCGGGGTGGATCCCCGGCTCGTGCGCGCATGGTCGGTGATATCGGCCGCGATGCAGCGGGCGCGGGAAAGTAAACCGTCCTTCGTTTGTTGTCACGCTCCGTCGTCGCGTCGACACGAGGGCCCGTGGACAGCCCCCCGAAAGAGAGGTTAGCCTGGCCCCGTGGCCCTGTTCAGCGATGCGCTCCGGGAGATCGTGGAAAAGACCGACGGCGGCGTCGCCGGCGTCATCATGGACTCCGAGGGGATCGCGGTCGAAAGTTATGCGCGCGATGCAGCCCCCTTCGACATCACGACCGTCGGGATCGAATTTGGGGTCGTCCTCGGCGCGATCCGTCGTGCGGTCGACTCGCTCAACGCCGGCAAGACCCGCGAAGTCGCCATCGGGACGGACACGATGGTGACGCTCATCCGAACGCTCGGAGAGAATTACTTTCTCGCCCTCGCCATCCTTCCAGAGGGAAACCTTGGAAAAGGGCGCTTTCTCATGCGAAGTGCCGTTCCCAAGCTCCTCGCCGAGCTCGGATGATCCGGGTCCTCTGCGTTTCGGGGCCCAACCTGCAGCTTCTCGGAACGCGCGAGCCCAACGTCTATGGCACGGTCACGCTCGGCGCCATTCACGCTCGGCTCGAAGCCCGTGCCGTCACGCTGGGGGTCAGCGTCGACGCCCGGCAGACCAATCACGAGGGAACGATCGTCGACTGGGTAGGCGGGGCACGCGAGCAGGGGTTCGACGGATTGCTCCTCAACCCCGGCGCCTACACCCACACATCGATTGCGATCCTCGATGCCCTCCGTGCGGTCGAGGTCCCTTGCGTCGAGGTGCACTTGTCGAACCCGGACGCGCGCGAGCCCTTTCGAAGACGGTCCTGGGTGGCGAGAGCTTGCACGGCAAGAATCGCCGGGTTCGGGGCCGATAGCTACGATCTTGCGCTGCAGGGCCTCGTTCAGCTGCTTGCGAGCCGAACCCATACGTCTGTAGCCCAGTAGCCGGCGCCGCTTGGGGTAACGCTTCCCTGTGCGACCGCGCCGGCCTAAGGTGCTCGCCGCAAACCGTGCCTTGACCCGCTCGCGAGAACGCGCGGCAGACCCCGGAGCCATGAGTCTCGACCTCGACAAGCTGAGCGCCCTATTCGATCTTCTCACCGCCAAAGACATCGCGGAGTTCGAACATGAAGAAGAGGGCGTCCGCGTCCGCGTAGCGCGGGCCACACGCCTGACCGCAGTTGCCGCCGCTCCATCGCCGGCCAACCTCGCGAGCCCGGCTTCCGCGGCGCCGCTGCCGGCGGGGGGTGATGGCGCCCTGTCGGACGACGCCGTCGACGTGACGAGCCCGTTCGTCGGCAGCTTTTACCGTTCTCCGTCCCCAGACTCACCGCCGTTCGTCGAGGTCGGGTCCGTCGTACGGCCTGGACAGACGCTGTGCATCATCGAAGCCATGAAGCTCATGAACGAGATCGAGTCGGAATGCGCCGGAACCGTGACGGAAGTTTTCGCCCAAAACGGAAAAAGTGTGGAGTTCGGGCAAAAGCTCTTCCGGATCAAGAAAGCGTGACACGCGTTCAAACGCGGGCAGAAATTCTTCCGGATCAAGAAAGCGTGACGCGCGTTCAAACGAAACCCGGTCGCCGATGTTCAAGAAGATTCTGATCGCAAATCGCGGCGAGATCGCACTCCGTGTCCTCCGTGCCTGTCGAGAGCTCGGCGTGAAAACCGTGGCGGTCCATTCCGAGGTGGACGCCCGCGCTCTGCACGTTCGTTTCGCCGACGAAGCCGTGTGCATCGGCCCGGCCCAAGCTTCGAAGAGCTATTTGAATATTCCTGCGATCATCAGCGCCGCAGAGATCACCGCGGCCGATGCCATTCATCCGGGTTACGGCTTTCTGTCCGAGAATGCCGATTTTGCGCGCATTTGCGGCAAATGCGGCATCACTTTCATCGGCCCGACCCCCGAGGCCATGCGCGCCTGGGGCGATAAGGTCACGGCCCGCGCGAACGCGGAGCGGTTCGG
The DNA here is from genome assembly GCA_050013115.1 of Polyangiaceae bacterium. GTDB lineage: Bacteria > Myxococcota_A > Polyangia > Polyangiales > Polyangiaceae > Palsa-1150. Next base: position 30,634 of record JBEKFX010000005.1, on the reverse strand, counting down.
GCTTCCCCTTCTTTCGGGCAGCCTCGTGCTCGAGACCGCCGACCACGCCGTCCGCGAGGCCAAGCGAATCGGATATCCCGTCATTCTCAAGGCAAGCGGCGGGGGTGGCGGCCGCGGCATGCGAATCGTGCGCGGCGACGCCGAGATGCCCGATGCCTTTGCGAGCGCGAGGCGCGAAGCCGAGACGGGGTTCAAAAACCCCGATATTTACTGCGAAAAATTCGTGGAGCGCCCCCGTCACATCGAGTTTCAGATCTTGGCCGATACCCACGGCGGGGTCTGGACCCTTGGCGAACGGGAATGCTCCCTCCAAAGGCGACATCAAAAGGTCATCGAAGAGGCGCCGAGCCCGGCGATGACCTCCGAGAAGCGTCAGGCGATGGCGGACGTGATTCGCAGGGCGGTTCGTGAGACGGGCTACACGTCTCTCGGAACGCTCGAGTTTTTGATGGACGAGCAGAAAAATTTATTTTTTTTGGAGATGAACACCCGCGTCCAGGTGGAGCACCCGGTCACGGAAATGGTCACCGGGCTGGACCTCGTCACCTTGCAGATTCGCGCCGCGGCGGGCGAGAAGCTCGATTTGCCGGACACGCGACCGTGGAGCTTTCGCGGCCACGCCATCGAGTGCCGCATCAATGCCGAAGATCCGAAGACGTTCGCACCTTGGCCGGGTCTCATCACCGAGTGGAACCCGCCCGGCGGCGCGGGTGTCCGCGTCGATTCCGGGGTGTACGGCGGGTGGCGTGTCCCGGCCGATTACGATTCGCTCCTGGCGAAGCTCATCGTCCACGCTTCGACGCGAAGCGACGCCCTCGTCCGCATGCGACGGGCGCTCGACGAGTTCATCGTGGCTGGCATCCGCACCAACATCGAGCTGCACAAGGCGCTCTTGACCGACCGAGAGGTCATCGAAGGGTCGATGACCACTCGAACCATCGAGCGCCTCATCGGAAAGCCCCATTGAGTCATCCGTTCATCGTTTCACGGAGAAAGAAGCGCCCTGGCGCAGAATGGTTCATGCTGTGATTTTCGACGGAGCATCCTTTCGCTTTCTTTTTGCCGCCTCGGTGACCGCGGTCAGCGCGGTCTGCGGATGCGATACGTCGACGACGCCGCTGCCGTATACGCCGTACACAGGAATCGACGTTCCAACCTCTGCGATCACGAATGGCGTCGGGTGCGGACCCGACACCATCGACCACTACGCGGTGCTCATCACGCCCCAGCTCGACGCCGGAGCTCTACCGGAGGCCTCGTCGGTGATCGCGGCGGCCATCTTTGCTTGCTATGTGCCGGTCGGCGTCTTCGAAAACCTCGACGGCGGTGCATTCGCCGTCTGGATGTTCGGCTTTCCGGCGGGAGTCCCCGCGGACGTGCCATGTGCCGCAGGCACGTGCGCCCTGTCCCCGGCCGGGGTGTCCCTGCTCCTCGCCGACGTGGGACGCGGCCTTGCCACCCGCACGGTCCTGTGCACCGCTGACCAGGAGTCGGGCCAGCACTCACCAGCCTACAATTGTCATACGCCCCTTGGCAACCCCACAGCTCCGTCCGGGACCGATGGGGCCGCGGAGGCGGCCGCAGACGCGACCGTCGATGGCGGCTCGGCGTCGGTCGATGCGGATGGCGGCGCCGGGGCGGAGAGCTCGATCGTCGATGGCGGCTCGGCGTCGGTCGATGCGGATGGCGGCGCCGGGGCGGAGAGCTCGATCGTCGACTCAGGTTCGGTGGCCCCCGAAACGGGCGGCGACTGAGCCGCGCCGCGACCCGCGTAAGCTCTGGCGGCATCCGTTCGCGAGCTGGCGACCCCGCTTGCGGGCCACTAGAGTAGGAGACCATGGCAGGCCGTCCGGCGGTATCGATTGCCTTCCCGCGACCCGGCCGAGCGCTCTGGGCGCTCATCGCCACCATGACGGCGGTGGGCTTGTTTTGCGCCGGAGCCGCGGCGTGGATCCCAGGCGGCGAGCGTGCGTTCCTCTTTCTCGGCTGCGATTTGGGCAGAGCGTTGAAGGAGCCCTGGCGACTGCTGACCTCGGGCCTGCTCACCAATCCGCACCAATGGAGCCACCTCTTATTTTCTCTGATTGGTCTCTATTTCCTCGGCGCGCCACTCGAGAAGCGCTGGGGTAACTGGCGGTTTTTGCGGTTCGTCGCGCTCGCCGTCGTTATCGGAAACCTGACGACCCTCGCGATCGATGCGGCCCTGCCCCCGAGCGGCCAAGAGCGGTTCCATCCTGGCTTCGTGTACGGGCCGGGAGCGGCACTGGCCGCCATTGCCGTCGCCTGGTCGCGTGAATATCCGGATTCGACGGTCAACCTCTTCTTTTTCGTTCCCTTGCGCGCAAGGGCATTCCTCTGGATAACGGTTGGGTTTTGTGTGCTCGACCTCATCTACCCGGCGGGGGTGCCAGAGGGCGTGGCGGCCCCCTTCGGCGGCGTGGCTGCGGGCCTCATCTTCGGCGGGACCCCATCGCTCGCCCGAACGGCCTGGCTCACGATCAGGCTGGCCTTTCTGCGGAGACGTTCGGTGCGCCTGCGCTCGGAGGACCTTTTGTCTCAGCCCAAGTCGCCACGCCGCCCCCGCCCGGGTGCAACGAACTTACGGGTCGTTCCCGGTGGCCTCGACGACGTCCTGAAGAAGCGCACCCCTCCAAAGGACAAGCGGTACCTGAACTAGCGGCCGCCCTCCGGCCGAGCCACTCACGCCCATGTCGGACCGCCGCCATCTGCTCGGAATCGCGCAGCTCTCGCGCGAGGACATGCTCCGCTTCCTCGACGAGGCCGAGCGCTGGTTCTCGATGCCGCGCGACGAGGTGAAGAACGCCCGCGTTCTCCACGGCCGGACGATCGTGAACCTGTTCTTCGAGTCGTCCACGCGCACCCGAACGTCATTCGAAGTCGCGGGGAAACGGCTTGGCGCGGACGTCGTCAATGTCAGCCCGCAGACCTCCAGCGTGACCAAGGGCGAAACCCTCCTCGACACCGTGCGTAACCTCGAGGCGTTGCGGGCGGATGCCATCGTCCTGCGTCACCCTGCGTCGGGCGCGGCGGAGTTCGTCGCCGGAGGCGACACGCGCGCATCGATCGTGAACGCTGGCGACGGCGCCCACGAGCACCCGACGCAGGCCCTGCTCGACGCGTTCACGATACGGCGGCACCGCGGGGCCATCGCGGGGCTCCGTGTGGCCATTTGCGGGGATATCCTGCACTCGCGGGTCGCCCGCTCGAACGCGCTGTTGCTCGGCGCGCTCGGCGCAGAAGTGCGCCTGTGCGGACCCCGTACGCTGCTGCCGCGTGAGGCCCAATCGCTGGGCCCTACCGTCGTGGTCGTCGGGAGCATCGAAGCCGCGGTGAGAGACGCGCACGTCATCATGATGCTCCGCATTCAGACCGAGCGGCTTGCCGGCGGCATGATTGCGAGCACGAGAGAATACGCTCGCACCTTCGGCTTGAGCACGCGCGTACTGGCGGGCGCCAGGCACGACGCGCTCGTGATGCACCCCGGCCCCATCAACCGCGGCGTCGAGATCGACCCCCGAGTCGCCGACGGCCAGCAGAGCGTCATCCTAGAGCAAGTCGAGGCCGGCGTCGCGGTTCGAATGGCGGTACTCGAGCGGGTCGTCGCCGCCAACGACGCGGAGCGCGGCCGAAGGTGACCGATGATGCGCCCCTCGGGGTCTTCGATTCGGGCCTCGGCGGTCTCACGGTCGTGCGCGCGCTGCGGGAAGCTCTGCCGGACGAGCGGATCATCTATCTCGGCGATACGGCGCGTGTTCCGTACGGCACGAAAGGCCCTGCGACCATCGTCAAGTATGCGTTGGCTTGCGCACACCATCTGGTCGCCCGCGGAGTGAAAGCGCTCGTCGTCGCTTGCAATACCGTCAGCGCCGTCGCGCCCGAACGCCTGCGGGTCGAACTCGACGTCCCGATCCTCGGGGTGATCGAACCGGGGGCGCGCGCCGCCGTCGCCGCGACGCGGACAGGCCGAATCGGTGTGCTCGCCACGGCGGGGACCATTGCGTCGGGCGCCTATCCCCGCGCCGTGGCTCGACTGTCGACGCGCGCAGAAGTCGTGGCCATGGCCGCCCCGCTGCTCGTGCCCCTGGCCGAGGAAGGGTGGATGGATGGCGAGGTGCCGCGGCTCGTCGTGCGCCGATACATCGAACCACTCGCTTTGGCGAGGGTCGATGTCGTCGTCCTCGGGTGCACGCACTATCCCTTGCTGCGTCGGACCATCGAGGCCGAAGTGCATCGCAGCCTCGGAGAAAACGTCGCGGTGGTCGACAGCGCACACGCCACGGCGGAGGATGTCGGGACCTTCCTTTCGAGCCGCGGCATGCGTGGATCGCCGAGGTCAGAGCCCGCGCCGATCCAGTTGCTCGTGACGGATGTTTCGCGCACATTCGACGAGGTCGCCTCGCGATTTCTCGGCGGCGAAGTCGGCCAGGTCGAGCAAGTCGACCTTTGATCGCGGTGCACGCCGCGATGAAGCAGAGTCACTCGAGAATTCGAATGATGAAGCAGAGTCACTCGAGAATTCGAATGATGAAGCAGAGTCACTCGAGAATTCGAATCAAGCGAGGCACGCTCGCAGCGATCCCGCTTTGGACGATTGCCGTCAGCGCCGACCGCACGTCTCGCTCTCGCGCATCGTGCGTGAGCATCACGATATCCACTGACTCGCCCGACGAGCCGCCGCCCCCGTCTTGCACCATCTGTTCGATCGAGACGCCCGCTTCACCGAGCGCACCGGCCAGCCTGGCCAGAACGCCGGGCCGATCGTGCACCTGAAACCGCAGGTAATAGCGCCCCCGAACGTCCGCGAGCGGGGTGAGCGAACGCGCATGAACTTGGATGAGCCGCGTCGCCAGGCCGGACACCCCGCGGAGCCGCGCACGCGCGACATCGAGCACGTCCGCCACCACGCTCACTGCCGTGGGCATGTCTCCGGCGCCGCGACCCGACAGCAAGGTCGGCCCCAAAGCACGGCCTTCGACGGCTATGGCGTTGAGCACGCCGTTGACGTTTGCGAGCTGTGTCTCGCGCCTGACGAGGGCAGGATGCACGCGCAGTTCGACGGCGTCGCCGTGGTCCCGACCGATCGCAAGATGCTTGATGACGAACCCAAACCTCTCGGCAAAGCGATGATCGATGGACTCGATGCCGCGGATGCCTTCCGTCGGAACGCTTTCCGCTTCGACACGCGCGCCGAAAGCCAGCATCGCAAGGACGACGAGCTTGTGCGCAGCGTCATGGCCGTCGACGTCGAGGCTCGGCTCAGCCTCCGCATAGCCCTTTCCTTGGGCCTCGCGGAGTGCCTCGTCGAACGCCAACCCGTCCGACCGCATCCGCGTGAGCACGTAGTTGCACGTTCCGTTGACGATGCCCTCGATCCGGACGATCCAGTCGCTCGCGAGTGCTTCGCGAAGCACGCGGATGACCGGGATGCCGCCACCGACGGAGCCCTCGAATGCCAGGTCGACGCCGTTCGCGATGGCCCTCGACACGAGAGCGGGACCGTGCTTCGCGAGCAGCATCTTGTTGGCCGTGACGACGCCACGTTTCGTATCGATCGCTCGCTCCACGTATGCGCGGGCCGGCGAAATGCCGCCCATGACCTCGACGAAAATGTCGATGGACCCGTCGCCGAGAACCGACTCCGGGTCCGTCGTCAATTTCGACCGATCGAGCTGCGGAACCCGCTCCTTCGCCCCATCGCGAACGAGCACTCGCGCAACGTCGATCGGAGCCCCGACGCTTTGAGCGATGTATTCGGCCTTGGCACGAAGAAGTTGGATCACCCCACCGCCGACGGTTCCGCAGCCGAGAAGGCCGACACGAACGGGTTCCATCGGCGGTAGTCTACACTTGGGTCCTCGCTCTCCGGGTCAATTCGAAGGCGGAACAGCCTGGACCGTCTTTTCATCGGCCTTCGGCTTCGGCATCTCCTCGAGCGCCGCCTCGAGCACCTGGTCCATCTTGCTGACGAAGACGAACTCGAGGTCGTTCTTTACTTCCGCCGGCACCTCGTCGAGATCGGCCTTGTTGCGCTCGGGCACGAGCACACGCTTGATGCCCGCGCGATGAGCGGCCAAGACCTTCTCTTTGAGCCCACCGATCGGAAGCACGCGCCCGCGCAACGTGATTTCGCCGGTCATGGCAACGTCGTGCCGCACTCGAATGCCCGTCAGCATCGACACGAGTGCGGTAAACATGGTCACGCCGGCGCTCGGACCGTCTTTGGGCATGGCTCCCGCGGGAATGTGGATATGGATGTCGCTTTTCTCGAGGAAATCCTTGCTGATGCCGTACTTTTCCGCATTCGTTCGGACGTACGAGAGGGCGGCCTGGGCTGATTCTTTCATGACGTCACCGAGCTGCCCGGTGAGCTGGAGCTTGCCCGTGCCGTACATGCGCGTGGCCTCGATGAAGAGAATTTCACCGCCCACGCTGGTCCATGCCAGGCCCGTCGCAACGCCCGCTTCCTCCGTCCGCTCCGCAACCTCGCTCGTGAACTTCTGAGGTCCCAAAAACTCGCGAACACTTTCTTCGTCGTCGACCTTGCGCGGCGTGGTGTCACCTTCGGCGATCTTGACCGCGACCCCGCGGATGACGCTTGCGATCTGACGCTCGAGCGTTCGAACGCCTGCCTCGCGTGTATACGTGTCGATGACGATGTCGACGGCGCGGTCGGTAATGTCGAGCTGTTCCTTCGTTATCCCATGCTCTTCGAGCTGCTTCGGGATCAAGTGCTGCCGGGCAATGGCGAGCTTTTCGCGCCGCGTGTAACCGGGAATCTCGAGAATCTCCATCCGGTCACGAAGTGGAGCGGGGATGGGATCGGCGATGTTGGCCGTCGCGACGAACATGACGTTGGACAAGTCGTACGGGATCTCGAGGTAGTGATCGGCAAAGGTATTATTTTGCTCTGGGTCGAGCACCTCGAGCAACGCCGCTGCAGGGTCGCCGCGGAAGTCGTGCCCGATCTTGTCGACCTCGTCCATCATGAAGACGGGGTTGATCGTTCCTGACTTTTTCATCCCTTGGATGATTTGCCCGGGCAGAGCGCCGACATAGGTCCGTCGGTGCCCTCGAATCGCGGCCTCGTCGTGCACCCCTCCGAGCGAGATTCGGACGAACTTTCGACCGAGCGCTCGCGCGATGCTGCGGCCGAGCGACGTTTTTCCGACACCGGGTGGACCGATCAAGCACAAGATCGGGCCTTTCTTGTCCTTCTTCAGCTTTCGGACAGCCAGGTATTCCAGAATGCGCTTCTTGACCTTTTCGAGGCCGTAGTGGTCTTCGTCAAGGACCTTTCGGACGGCCCCGATGTCCATGTTGTCGGGAGTCTGCGTGTGCCACGGAAGGTCGAGGATCCAGTCGAGGTACGTGCGCACGACCGTGTATTCCGCGCTGCCGACCTGCATGTTGCGGAGTCGCTTCAGCTGCTTTTTGGAGACCTGCTCCGCCTCTTGCGGCAAGTTCGCCTTGGCGATGCGCTCCTCCAGGCCATCGAGATCGCCCTGGTCACCGTCGTCCTCGCCGAGCTCCTCCTTGATGGCTTTGAGCTGCTGTCGGAGAACGTATTCGCGCTGATTTTTCCCCATCTCTTCTTTGATCTGGGAGTTGATCCGCTCGCGCATTTTCAGGATCTCCAACTGCCGCGTCAGCAGCTTGAGAACCTTGCGGATGCGATCCTTCACGTCGATCGTCTCGAGCAGCCCGGCCTTCTCGTCCACGGGTGCATCCAAGTTGGCCGCCACGAGATCGGCCAGGGCGCCCGGAGCTTGGATCGAATCGATCAGCGACCCCGCTTCACGGGGTAGCTCGGGCATGAGCTGGATGACTTGCTTCGCGATGTCGCGAAGGCTCATGCTGAGGGCTTCGGCTTCGTCATCGCCCGAGTTCTGCTCGTTCAGGCGACCGACCTTGGCTTTGAGATAAGGCGCCGACTGGGTGATTTGGTCCAGGCGGATGCGCTCGAGCCCTTGCAGGATGAGCGAATAGTTCCCGGAGCTGTGCTTGAGCGCCTTGAGAACCCGGGCCGCGCACCCGACCTGATGCAAGTCCTCTTTTCCTGGGTCATCCGTCGACGGATCCCGCTGCGCGAAGATGGCAATGACGGGCGCCGACAGGTTGTCGACGTCTTCGACGAGGGCGACCGACTTCTCACGCCCGACGTCGAACGGCGCAACGGCGCCAGGGAAGAGCACCGCGTTGCGGATCGGCAGAACCGGGAGCTCATCGCCGAACTGGATGGCCTCTTCGTCTTGCCGACCGGGATTCTGTTTTTTTTCCGACATGGCTCGCATACCTCTCGCAAGAACGCACGGTTCGGAGCTCGGTTGTTCGTGAGAAACGGAGGGAACCCGGAAGTCCACAATGCAACGTCGAAGGTTCCTCGTTTCCGGTCGCGCTTCATTTCGCCCGGGGTCGCTCGGCCCCGTTTTCGCATCCTAAGCACGCCCTTTGCGGCGCGCCATGCCGGCGAGCCGTCGGCCCGTCAGACGTGAGCGATCGGGCGCTCAGGGTCGAGTGTATGGATGGCGAGGCCGGTCAAGACCTTCGGATAAAAGAAGGTACTCTTTTGGGGCATCACTTCGCCTGCCTCCGCCACAGCACGCACCTGTGCGACCGGCGTCGCGTTCATCAAGAAGAGAACCTGCCCGCGGCCGCCCCGCAGATCGGCGAGGGCTGCGCGCGCGTCCTGCGGATACCAAAGGTTCGTCTTGGCGGCCTGCGCCTCGGGCGTGATTCCGAGCAATGCCTCGAGAATCCCCGCGTGCAGGATCGCAACGTCGGTGCGTCGAAGCACGCTCGGCTTCGAGCCGAGAACAGGATGGGCGTCCAGGTCGGCGTCGGCCTTCAGGGTGAACCATGCGCTACGGCCATCGGCCACGGCCGCGGCCACGGTCGGGCCGCGCCTTGCTGCGTCTCGCAATCCATCGAGCAGCACGTCCACACTCGAGCCCGGCGGCAGCGCCACGACGTCGAAGTGAGATTGGGCCCGCCGCACGAGCTCGTCGAACGAAAAGGACGCGAGCGAATGCACGTGACGGTGGGTCGGAAACACGATGAGATCCGGCGAGTCGCCGTCGGCGAGAAATGTCATGAAATAGCGGTGCTCGCCCCGTGGCGCGGCTCCCGCGTGCGCCGCATCGACTTCGTCCGAATAGCGAAGCGCGGTCTCATACCGGTGATGGCCGTCGGCGATGAGCAGCGTCGAATGGGCGAGCCCCTCGACGATCGCGCGAACCGCTTGCCCGTCGCGCACTTTGGCGAGCGTGTGCTCGATGGCGTCGGGGGTTACGAACTCGGAGATGGTCTCCGCGCGCGACAGCGCGGGAGCGACCCTCCCTTGCGAATCGCGATAGAGCATGAACCCAGGGCTCAAGTTCGTTTGCGTCGCGCGGAACAATTTCAAGCGATCCTCTTTGGGACCGGCCAGCGTCCGCTCGTGCGGCAAAACCACTCCCTTTGAAAATGGCACGAGACGCACGAGCGCCAGAAAGCCGCGCCGTGTTCGGCGCGCTCCTCCGCCGGGCGGGATGAAGCTTTGGTCGTACCGGTAGAAGCCCGGCTCCGCATCGCGTACGAGCGTCCCCTCCGCACGCCACCGACCGAGAATCCGTGCTGCGTTCGCGTATTTCGAGTCGCCTTCACCCTCGGGGAGGATCAGTTGAACGACGTTGTGGGGGTCGCGCGCCGCCAGCACCGCGCGCTCGGCCGGAGAAATCACATCGTACGGGGGTGCAACGACGCTGGCGAGGCCGCCAGGCAGGTGATTCGCGTCGTATCTCAGAGGCGTCAGCGGCGCAATTTCAGCCATCTCGATCCCTATTTGGCAACCGTTTCTCACCCGGCGCACGGCCGAGTCCGCGACGCCCGATGTCTGCCCTGTGGTGCTCGCCCGGCCAGCGGATGCGCTCGACCGCGGCGTACGCCGCACGCGCCGCTCCATCGAGCGTCGTGGCCGTTGCACCGACGGCGAGGACGCGGCCCCCCGCGGTGACGACCCCGCCGTCGGATGCACGCGCCGTCCCGGCGTGGCGGACGAATGCGCCGGCAGGCAGAGCCGCGTCGAGCCCGACGATTCGATCTCCGGTCCGCGGTTGTCCCGGATAACCGGCGGCGGCCATGACGACGGACAAGGCCGAGAGCGTCGACCGGGGAGCTTGCACCCCACCGGGCGAGTTGCCCCGCGCGGCCGCGTCGAGCAGCTCGAACCAGTCGCCGCCGTAGGTCGGCACGAGCACGGTGGCCTCCGGATCACCGAACCGGACGTTATACTCGAGGACTTTGGGTACGCCTTCGTCAATCATGAGTCCCACGAACAAGACCCCACGAAACGGCGCTCCTTCCGACGCCATTCCAGCCAAGGTCGGCGCGACGATCTCGGACATGACCCTGGCGTGAACGGCGTCGTCGACGACCGGCGCCGGCGCATAGGCTCCCATACCGCCGGTGTTCGGTCCCCGATCGTCGTCCGCGACGCGCTTGTGATCCTGCGCGGACGCCAGGGGAATGGCGCGCGTCCCGTCGCACACGGCGTGAAAGCTGGCCTCCTCGCCGCGCAGCTTTTCTTCGATGACGACGCGATCCCCGGCGGCGCCGAACTCGCGTTTTCGCATGATGCGATCGATCGCAACGCACGCTTGCTCGATCGTATCCGGAATGAACACACCTTTGCCGGCAGCCAGCCCGTCCACTTTGACGACGGGCAGTCGCGCGGCACCGCGAACGTAGCGATCGGCAGCGTCCGCATCGTCGAACACCGCGAACGGCGCCGTCGGAATTCCGTGCCGTTCGCAAAATCGCTTCATGAAGGACTTGGACGCTTCGAGGCGCGCCGCGGCCCGGGTCGGACCGAACGCCCGAATCCCCCTGGCCGAGAGGGCGTCGACGAGGCCCAGGGTGAGCGGAAGCTCCGGCCCGATCACGACCAGATCGACGCGCTCGTCAATGGCTGCTTCCACGAGATGCCCCAGGTCGTCCGCCTGCACGGGCAAATTGCGGCCAACGCTGTCTGTTCCCGCATTTCCCGGAGCGATGACGACCGAGTGCCCGCCATCGGCCATGGCCACCGCGAGCGAGTGCTCACGCGCTCCGGCCCCCACGATCATCACGCGTGCCCGGCTCGTCATCCGACCAGGCGAGGCCGGTAACACGGTGCCGTCCCGCACGCCAGCCGTGTATCCTGTTTCTCGTGACCGCCGACTCGCGCTCTCCCGCAGCGCCCATTGCGATCCGCATCACGCGGCCGTACGCGACGGAAGAGGAGTATCTCGAGAGGGAGCTCGACACGCTGATGCGCACGAGCGTCACGCTGGTCGGGGCCCAGCCACGCGCAGAAGGGGTGGTGCTTCGCTTCGAGGTCGTGCTGACGACTGGACAAGTGGTCGTGCGAGGCGAAGGGCGCGTCATCGGGTTCAAGGCCAATGCCCTTCAGGGAGCCAGCGGTCTAGTTCTGCGCTTCACACGTCTCGACAGCCGCTCCAAGATCCTCGTGGACCGAGCCGCCGCGCTGCGAGAGAGCCGCCGTCCTGCGCCTGCGCCCCAGTCCTCGCCGCCCATCCAGCGTTCCTTGCCACCGCCTTTGCCGTCGGTCCGACCATCATCCGATGCGCTGGCAGGCCCCGCCAGCGAGCCTCCTTCTCGTGGCAGCGTCCGACCGGTCGCTCCGACCTTTTTTCCCCCTCCGCTGCCTACACCCTCACCGCCCGACTTGCGTACGGGCTCCGTCAGCCAACCGCCCTCTCGGGGCAGCGTTCGACCTGCTTCTCCCACCGCCTCCTCCCCTCCCCTCCGTTCACCCGCACTGCCCGAGGTCCGGGCAGGCTCCGACAACCAGTCGCCCCCTCCTGACGGCAGCGTTCGACCGGTTGCTCCGACCCTCGTACCAGCGCCCCCCATTCCGGTCGGAGCACCGGTCCGGGCCGCGCCCGTCGTGCTGACAGACGATCTGGACCGTGACGCCCTGCTCGGCCGCTTGCGAGATCGCGCACGGAGCCTGAATCCGGCCAGCCTCAGCGACATTTTGGCCAGCCGCCAAGCCCGCCGCTGAGCTCGGGGGGCGCAGCCTCGAAGCCGGCAGGAAACACCTTGCCGCAAACGCGGCCGCTGAAGGGCGAGGGGAAGAACCGAGGGAAAGAACCGGGGGGGAGAACCGAGGGAAAGGCCCGGGGGCGGAGAACCGAGGGGAAGAACCGAGGGGAAGAACCGGGGGGAGAACCGAGGGAAAGGCCCGGGGGCGGAGAACCGAGGGGGAGAACCGAGGGAAAGGCCCGGGGGCGGAGAACCGAGGGGAAGAACCGGGGGGAGAACCGAGGGGAAGAACGCCTCTAGGGGCGTCCCGATCCGCCCCCTCCGGCCGGAACGAACTCGAGCCGCGTGAGGGGGCCGCGCATGCTCCACGCATAGAAGCCGTCGCTGCGCTTCGATTGTTTTATCTTCGGGTCCGCCAGCTCGAAGAGAGCGGGGACCTTCGACCCGGGGGCGCCGAAGAGGCTCTTCGTGACGTCGTTCTTCGCCCGGTACGCGTCGTTGACGCGGAAGCGCACTTGGATGTCGCACAGCGAGTCGGTGACCGACTCACGAAGGGTGACGCGGCCGTCGCCTTGGACGTCGAGATCCTTGCCCCCTGCGAGAAGCTTCGTCAACTTCATCACGCCGTCCTTGGCATCGGCTGCGATCGACAAGGCGCCGAGCTCCAGTCGCGGCAGCGCGAGCGCCCCTTTGAGCTTCGCCTTGCCGTCGCCCACCGCCACTCCGGTCGCCTCGAGGGAGACTTGCCCGGTTCCCTTCGAGGCCTTCCCTTCCGGCAGTTGCAGACGAACCGACCCGGCCATTCTTCCGTCGACGGGAACGCCCAGCATGTCGACGAGCGGACCGACCATACCGAGGTCGATCTAATCGAGCGTCAGTTCGAATGAGCGATCGTCTCCACGCGCCTCATACGACCCTGCGGCATCGCCGTCGAAAGCGCGAACGTCGAAGTCGAGGTCCTTGCTACCGACCAGCATGGGGAGCAGCGCATAGCGCACGGTCACTTCGTCGAGAGAAAGTCTTCCCGGGGCCTTGCCGGGCTCCTTCGGCGCGCTGAGTAGCGTGACTCCCCTCATCCGAACCCCGCTCAGCCAGTAGCCGCTCACCTCGTCGATCTGGAGCTCACTCTGGCCGCCGCTTGTCCGCTGGTCGGCGTTGTAAGACGCGACGATCCGCTCCTTCAGCTTGTCGTAGGGGAACGTCAAGGATGCGAAGATCACAAGGCAGAGCGCATAAAATAGCGGATAGCCGACGATGCCGGCGTATTTCGCGTATTGGAGCAAGCGTTCTTTCATGGCTTGGAGCTCCCGCTCGCCGCCGGGGACGCGACGGTCTCGGTTCGGTCGTACGAAGAGACGCCGACTTCGACGTCATACGAGTCAGCCTCTCCGCTTCGCCTTCGAAGGTTGAATCGCGTCACGGCAATGGGGTAGCCACTCGTCTCGAGCGACTCGAGAAATTTCGCAATCGGAAGGAGACCCGATTTCTTCAAATGAATGTTGGTCGCATGCTCGAGATACCGCTTTCCGTGGGGAATATCCGGGAGCGGGGTGGATTCTGTGACTTCCAGTTTTTGCTGCCGGGCCGTCTGCTCGAGAAATCCGGCCAGAGCCGGCGCCTTGCGTGAGTAGCGGGCCAGGATGGCGTCCTTCTTCTGCTGCCAATCGCGAACGCGGCCGCGCGCGTCCTGGACGTCCGAAAGCGCCTGCCGAAGTTCGTCGTCTTCCGCCCGCTCCGAGCGAACGTAGAAATCGATGCCGACCGGCACGGCGCAGATGACGAGGATCACGCCGACGACGGCGAGCACACCGAGCAGTCGACGCTCGCGCTCGTTCATCTGAAGGAGAGGCCCGGCCATTACTTTTCTCCCCCATTTGATCCACCCCCAGAGGCGCCGGCCTTCCTCTTCGAGGCAGAAGCCTTGACGTCCTCCGGACACTTCAAGTCAAATTCCATGATGTACTTCTGTCGGTCGCTCCCGATCGCCTGCGTCGTGCTCTTGATCTTCACGTCGTTGAAGCAAGTCGTGTCAGACAGCGTGGACGCGATGCTTTGAGCGTCCGGTATCGAACCGACGATGGCCCTGACGACGACATGCGCCTTCTGAACGTCGAGCTCATCAATGTCGTGGACCATGGAGGTGGGGATGGCGTCGGAGAGCCCCACCATGACGTCGAACGCGTCGGCGTGAGGCATCGGGTCTTCGTCGCTCAGGCCAACCTCCTTTGCGAGCACGTCCTGGGCTTCTTGCGCGGTCGTCGCTTCCGTGCCGAGAACCTCCTTCGTGACCGCTCCGAGCGCTGCTTGCAGCGTGTCGCGTTCCTTGTGCACGGCGTAAAGGCGCGCCCACGTGCTGAACACGAAGCTGACGAGAATGACCGCTGCGAGACCGGCCAACACCGGAATGCGGTCGCGGACCCATGAAAAGCCACGCTCGAACGCGAGCGGACCTCGCCTGAGGTTCAGTCCCGTGCCCCGGCCGGCGAGCGTCAGCGCGAGCGCGACGGCTTTGGCATAAACCGGCAACTCGCGGGCGCTCTCTCCGAGGGCGGTCACGTCGAGTGTGAGCTCCGGCAAGAGCCGAACCGGGGTCTCGAGCTCGCCCGCGAGAAAGCCCTCGGCCCCGGTGACGAACGCGCCACCCCCGCACAGATAAACGACCGTCGGGGCGACCCCCCCCTGCGCGCGGTGTGCGGCCAAGCTCACCCGAATGTCGCGAGCGAGCCGCGGCGCGGTGGCCGGCAGGCCCTCGGTGCCCGTCGACAGCGTCCGGGCGAAGACGGGCTCTCCACGTTCGATGACGAGCACTTCGCTCGCTTTCGCCCCGAGGTCGACGATGGCCACCGCATCGGTGTCCGTCAGTGCGGCGACGTGCGGCACGAGAGCGCCGAGGACCAGCGCTCCCACACCCACGCGCTCCGGTTCAAGGCTGACGGCGCCCTTGACGAGGTCAATCCGCGCTCGGACGTCCTCGATGCGCGCAACGGCGGCGACGACCGAAAGGTCGCCCTCTTTTGCCTCGGGGGCCGCCCTGTCGAGAAGGCGCCAATCGAAGACGGCTCCCTGCATGTCGAACGGAACCTGCGCCTCGAGCTCGTAGGCGAGTACGTCCCCCAGTTGCTTCTGTGCGGTGGAGGGCAGGAGCAAGCGATGAATTGCAGCGCGGCTGCCCTCGATGGCGGTTGCGACCGCATCAAGCCCCGGCGGCTCGCCCTCGAACACCTTCGCCACGACGTCGCGCACCGCGTCGCCAACCGATGGAGCGGAGTCCAGGCTGACCGAGGCAACGCGTCCGAGCGCGAGCTTGCGGTAGGCCGATCGCACGATCGCCGCTTTCACGCTCGCGCTGCCGATGTCAATCCCCAACCATGTAGGCATGGCTTGCCCAGTCTCCTTGGATCACTCGATGTCAAAATGCACGATCTGGCCGCCGATCGATGGCTGCAGCACGGCCGCGATCGCGTTCGGGTTCTGCGACGACGACGAACTCGACGATGAACTGCTCGAAGACCCATTCGGCGCAAGCGCCTGGCGCAGGGAATTGGCCAGATCCGTCAGCGACGCCGCCGATCGGTAGTCGACGACGGCGTGTACGCGAACGCGCGTTTCGCGCTTGTACCCTTTCACGACCCCGACTCCGTACATCGAAAACACCTTGCTTTCGGTGGCGATGCTCTTGCCGAACTCGCTCTCGGACTGAAACTTCACGGGCTTCATTCCGAGCGCCGTGAGGAGCGGACCGAGGGTCCCCTGCCCCTTCATGGTGGCGATGAACTCCGCGGAGGAACCGAAAATGGGCATGCCCATCGTTATCCCTTGCGCCATCATGAACCCCGTCACGAAAAGCTGCATCTGGGTGGGGTCGGTACAGATCTCGGCCGTCGGGGCGCCCGAGCAGACGACGGCGTAGAGGGTGAGCGCATTGGCGGTGTTCACGTTGACCGTACCTTGGCCCCAGACCGTCATCTCACGCTTGCTCGGGTCCGTCGGATCGGGGTCGACGAAGGTCGCCCAGAAGTCGTCGCTCATCCCGCGGACGAGGTGCAGTTCTTCGAGCGAATCGTAGGGAGCGTTCTTCCTTCGATAAGGCTTTGGAAGAAGCTGGTACCAACCGTCCTCGACCGCGTTGGAAGACGGCGCGGCCGTCAGATCGCAGGAGTAGAGCTGTTCGTCGGAGTCCGCCCAATCGATGAGTGCCGAGCAGATGGCGAGACGGTCATTGTAGTTGCCGGTCGAATCTCTCTGTGAAAAGAGCGGATCGTACTGGATTGGCGCCATGCGACCCATCAGCTGCTTCGCCAGGCGAATATGGGCAATCTCGTTCGATGCACCCATGTTGACGTCGATTTTTGCGTCCTCGTCGACGATGACGACCTCGAAGCGCCCACCCTTGAGCCCCAGGTTCTTGCCGAGGGAGGGGTCGAGGCCGGAAAAGCCTGCGAAATCCTGCGAGGCCTCCTTGTCGTTGAACGCGCCGAGGATTCGATCGGCATATTGCCATACCGGCAACTGCGGCGGCGTCCTCTTCATCAGCATGAAGAGCGGCGCCATGGCCTGGCGCATGATGGGCTCCGCCGCCACGAGCAAGCGAGAAAGGTTGATGGCGCTGCGCGCGAAGTACTCGGCCTGCACGCCGTCGCGGGCTGCTGTCGCCGCCGCGAATTCAGCGCTCTCGTCGTCCTGGAACTCGGCAAGCATGACGATCATGACCGCGATCGCTCCGAGAACCATGACGAGGGCCACGCCGCGCTCGCGCCGTCTGCGGCGCGAGGAGACCTTGGCCGAAAATTGGGGCGCGCGATTCATTGGCGCGGAATTCCGAAGGAGAGCGGTTGCTGCATCGGCAGGAACAATTTGCTCGTATAGGCGTATGGCGCTCCGTTGCCGACGCCCCTCAGCACGAGGTGGATGCTGACTTCGAGCGGAATGCGATTCGGCTGCCCGCTGATCTGCATCGAGTCCCATGTGTCGAGCCATTGCGAGGTCAATGGGTCGAGGTAGCGAACATGAAACTCGGTCACGTCCTCGGCGACCACGTTGACCACACCGCCTTTCAGCGGGTCGAGATCGATCGGGGTCTGTTCGCGTCGAACCAAATCCATCTTGTCGGGGACGCCAGGGTCCGGAACCACGAAGTAGCCCACCTCGGCCTGGTCGGATTCACGCGCATCCCGCTCCGTACGGCGGTGCGCGAACGCCGTGAAGTCGACCCGGTCGTAGGGCGACGCGCTCCGGCCGACGAATGCCGTCTTGCCCGTGACGAGCGCTGTGATGGCAGGGACGTGCATCGAGAGGTAGGCGGCCGAGAGGTCGCGCATCATTCGTTCGAGCGCCTCGCGACCCTGGTGGGCGCGATCGGCTCTCAGTCCCTCGCCCTTTCGACCCCGGGTCAGCGAGTCAATGACGCCGTGGATCAAGACGGCAACCATGGCCAGGACGCCGACCGCAACGACGATCTCGATGAGGGTCATGCCTCGAGCGCCGATCGGGCGTCGGGCCTTCACGGGCGAAGCCCGCCGCCGAGTGGGTTGGCCCCGGTCGAGATCGAATTCCCAGCGTCGCCGAAGGCTCCCGCGTCGGCCATCGCCGCAGCCAGCCCGACGGCCGACGGATTGGTGACGTACTGGGTGAGCGAGAAGTCGCGGTCGATTGCGCCCTCCTTCCAATGAATGACGACGGTAATCCGGCGGATGGCCGCCTCGAGCACCGGTTTCAGCGATGGATAGACGATGGAAAAGGCCAACGAGAGGATGCCCTGGACCCCCGCCCCGCCACCCACCGATTGCTGGAGGGACGTGCCGATCGCCTGAAGCCCCGCGTCGAAGTCGAGCTGCGCCCCGCCCAGCGGATTGCTCAGGACCGCCCCGGCTGGGCTCGCCAGCGCGCCGGGCATGGACGTGCCGATTGCCGACGCGATGCCCCCCGCAACCGCTGCGCCGCCCGAGCTTCCGCTCAGGCCCAAACCACCTCCGAGCAGCGACGACAGACCGCCGTCGCCTCCGAGCGCCGTGACCTCTGGAAGCTTGACCCGTTCCACTTGCCACTCGCAAGAAAAGCCGGGCACTTCTTTGTCGTCGCAACAGATGGTCGTCGAGTCCTTCTCTTCGATCTCCGGAAAGCCGAGCTTCAGCTGGCGCTCCTCCACCTCGCTCATCCGGCAGCGGCCGATCTCCATCGCCTGGCTCATGTTCGCGGCGGTCCTGTTGCCGGCCATGAGGCCCGCCTGAGCGGACAGGATGAACGTCACGACGGCACCGAACAGCGCGACCGCAAAGAGGACTTCGAGGAGCGAAAACGCACGTCGTCGCGAGAATTGGACCGGCATGGCTCAATACCCCGTGTCGGTGCGATCGGAGAGATGATCGTCGTCGGTCGGAATTTCGAGCTCGACGGCCCCCCCTTTGATCGTCACCTTGCCGGTGAGCGGCGATACGAGCAGGCTCAGAATCGTTTCGTCGCGGCCGCTGCCGATTCGAAGCTGGATCGATGCGCGCTCGGTCTGACCGCCCGGCCAGAAGTAGAGATAGGCGCGCCCGCGCGATCGGAGCGAATCGTCGTGGGCCGACTGAACGCCGCGAAAGCTGACGCCGCGCCCAAGCGACTTGCCGCCTTGAACCGCCTGCCCGTCGCCGAATCCATACACCTTGATCGGTCGAAAGCGCGGCTTGGGGATGGGCGGTCCCTTGAGGACCCGGTCGCCCTCCTCGATGGCCTGTTGTTCGACGGCCGTGACCGGATCCGCGCCCCCCGTCGCCGACTTGTCTTTCGACTGGACGAGCATTGGAGCCGAGCTTTCCTCCAACCATATCTTCTGCTGGTCGAGGTCCATGACCAGCCGAATGTCGCGCGATGTGGCCGTCGCCCGCGTGTAAGCAACCTTGATCGCGCCGGTCAGCATGGTGGCGGCGCCGCGCAGGCGGGCCGACGGGAGCTGCATCGACCCCGCGATCGCGACCCCGCTGATCGTGGCGATGATGGCCAAGACGACGAGAATTTCGATCAACGTCAGGCCGCGCGCCGATCCGCGGCGGGGCGGCGTGAGGACCGCAGCCCCACGCGCTCGAGGATCGGCTCGATGCAGGTCTGCTCCTCGCACCGAGGAAGCGCGGACAGAACGTCCTCGATGCAGGCCGAAAGCCAACTGGCGCCCTCACTTTCCCGAGGTCTGGGTGTCGACTTCGGGGAAACGGATGTCGTCGTCCGTTCCTTCCTTCCGATCCGGCCCGGCGCTCGTGCAAGTTATCTCATCCGTATCGCACGAGAGCTTGTACGGATTGCCCCAAGGGTCCTTGATATTGAACCCCGTATCGAGATCCTTTTCCACCTTGAGCTGTTCGACCGTCGGACAGTCCTCGCTCGGGTGAACCGCCTTCCACGTCATCGTCGCCTGACGCGCCGTGCTGCATGCCGTCCTGGCGGCCTGGACGTTGGCTTTCTTCTGCGCGCCGATGACGCCAATCGAAATGGCGGCCGTCAGGACGCCGATGATGGTGATGACGATGACGAGCTCGACGAGCGTCAAGCCGCGAGACGCGGCTCGACGCGTGGACTTCAGGGTGCTGAGGGATCGCATGGGCTCTCCTTGATGGCTTCTTGGTCGTTCTCTACTCGACCCGATCGAGCCCGGCCGGTTGACCGTCGGGACCGTCGCTCGAGACATCGAATCCGCGTGTGTCTTTGCGGCCGGGACAGGACATTCGGAGCGAATGACCCCAGGCATCTCGCGGGAGCCGCGGCAAGTATCCGCTCGCCACGAGATCCGACAGCGACGAGGGACAGCTACGGTCGTGGTCCGCCCGCCACGCGGCCATGGCGTTCGTCGCCGCCGTGACGACGGCGCGCGTGGCTCGACGGTCGGCCGCCCGTTTCTCGACGTGCAAAAGGAAGGCACAGGTTCCGAGCACTCCGGCCGCGAACAGCGCCTGCCGCGCCCGCGCACGACGGAAAAGGGAGCCCACGCCCCGACGCCGCTCCCAGGGGAAAAAGACTTTCGGCTCGACGCGTCGGATCGACATGGCCAGGCTGCCTCACTGCTGAATGAACTCGTTCATCTGGATGAGGGGCATCAAGATGGCAAACGCGATGAAACCGACCCCTCCGCCCATCACCACCATCATGAGGGGCTCGAGTAGGCTCGTCAGCGCCTGCACCCGCGTCTCCACCTGCGTATCGTAAGCACGGGCCACGTTCTCGAGCATCTGTTCGAGTTGACCGCTCCGCTCGCCGACCGCGATCATGTGCGTCACGATCGGAGGAAAGTCGCCGCTGCGCTTGAGCGGTCCGGCGATCGACTCCCCCTCCCGAATGCTCCCGGTCGCCGTTTCGATCACCTGCTCGAGCTTGGCGTTGTCGAGCACGTTTTTCACGATTTCCATGGCCTTGAGAA
This sequence comes from Polyangiaceae bacterium, assembly GCA_050013115.1. Lineage (GTDB taxonomy): Bacteria > Myxococcota_A > Polyangia > Polyangiales > Polyangiaceae > Palsa-1150. Next base: position 10,203 of record JBEKFX010000005.1, on the reverse strand, counting down.
GGGGGACGCCACTTCGAAGCAGCGTCGCCAACGTGCGGGAAAAGCGTGACACGGCGAGCATCCGGACCAGGGTGCCGAAGATGGGCACCCGAAGGGCAAAAGCGTCCTTCGACAACCGACCCTGGGGCGTCGCGAGCCAGGCCAGCAGCCAAGCCAAGCCAAGCCCGGCGATGACCCCTGCCACGACACCGAGGACGTAGAGCCCGAACGACTGCACGCTGAACGCTCCGAGAATGAGCAGCGCGCCGAATCCGAGGGCAAGCACGACGTAGAGCATGTGCTTTGCCTTCTCACTCGGCTTGTGGTCGCGCAGGGCCGTTCGCGTCAGACTGAAGGTCGCAAGCGCGAGCACAAACCCGAGCATTTCGTTCGAGGCGATGAGATGCGAGGCCCCTATCAAGAGTTCGGTGTACCAAGGCAGAGCTCTGTCCATGCTCTCGAAGATCGACGTGACCTTCGGGACGACGACGACCATCATCACGGTCACGAGGACCGAGCCGATGACCAGCATGAGCGCCGGATAAGCGAGGGCCGCCCCGACTTTGCCGCGTAGCTTCGATTGCGACTCGAGAAAGTCGGCCAGCCGTTCGAGCACCCCTTCGAGGGTGCCCGACGCCTCGCCCGCGGCAACCATGCTGACGTACAATTTGGAGAACACTTGGGGGTGAAGCTCGAGGGCTTTGGCGAGCGAGCTCCCCTCGTTGAGTCGATCGACGATCTGGGTGAGTACGCGCTTCAGCTCGAGCTTCTCCATTTGCTCGATGAGCGCAGCGACCGCCTCGACCAGTGGAATGCCCGCGGCCACGAGCGTCGCCATCTGCCGAGTCATCATCGATACGTCCTCGACGCTGACCCGCCCGAAGAACGAGAGCCCCCGGCCCGAGGCCCGGTCTCCGACGCGTGCCTTGTGTTCCTCCCGGGCGCTCGTCAGAAGGACACCCTCGCGCTTGAGCAAGGCCCGCAACGATTTCGAGTTGTCGGCGTCGCGAACGCCGTGGACCTGTTTTCCCGTCGCTGTGCGGATACCTCGGTATTCGAAGACCGCCATGGATCACTCCGGTCTGGACGTCATGCCGACGGCCTACGAGACGGCCCCGACGGCCGCCGGCTCGCGCACCGGCGCGGCCACGGCGGGCTCGACTTCGACGTCTTCCTGGGTCGCGGCAAGCACTTCCTCGACGGTCGTCATCCCGGCAATCACCTTGCGGGCGCCGTCGTCGCGGAGCGTGTCCATGCCCATCTCCCACGCGACACGCTTGATGGCTTGAGCGTCCGCCTTCCGCAGGATGAGCGGGCCCACGGCGTCGTCGATGAGAAGCAGCTCGTAGATCCCCCGCCGCCCGCTGAATCCCGTGCTCGTACACCGCTCGCAGCCGCGCGCCTTGTAGAACATCGGCCGTTGCCGCGGGTCGAACGTCTCGACCGGGTCCGCTTGCAGCACCGTCCGGGGGAAATACCGCGTATTCGGGTTCGAACGCCGGGCGGTCCGGGCTCGACTTCGCTCGGCGGTGAGTCCAAGCTCCTCGAGCTCCGAATCTTCCGCGGGATACGGGTATTTGCAGTGCGGACACAGGACCCGCACAAGCCGCTGCGCGAGTATTCCGATGACGCTCGAACGGAGAAGAAACGGCTCGGCGCCCATGTCGATCGTACGTGTGATGGCCCCGGCGGCGTCGTTCGTGTGAATGGTCGACAGAACGAGGTGGCCCGTCAGCGACGCATTGATCGCGATCTCGAGGGTCTCGTGATCGCGGATCTCTCCGACCATGACGATATCCGGATCTTGACGGAGAAAGGCTCGCAGCGCACTCGCAAACGTCAAGCCGATCTTCGGCTGGACATGCACTTGGTGGATCCCCTGAATTTCGTATTCGACCGGATCTTCAGCCGTCAAGATGTTCATGTTCGGCTGGTTGATGCGGTTGATGCAGGCGTAGAGGGTCGTCGTCTTTCCGCTGCCTGTCGGTCCCGTGACGAGAATGATTCCGTCGGGGCGGCGGATGAGCCCGTCCATCAATGCGTACTCGCGCGGGCTGAACCCGAGATCGGGCAGGTCGAGCAGAACGCTCGACTTGTTCAGGAGCCGCATCACGATTCGCTCGTAGCCGCGGCTCGTCGGGATCGTGCTGACGCGGATGTCGAAGCTCTTGCCCGCGATCTTCTTCGTGATTCGCCCATCCTGCGGCAGGCGCTTCTCGGCGATATTGAGCGAGCTTTCGATTTTGATGCGGCTGATGATGCTGTTCATGAAGGCGCGGGGGGCGCGTCGGGCAACGTAGAGCTCGCCGTCTATCCGGTAGCGAACGATGACCTCCTTTTCCTCGGGCTCGATGTGGATGTCACTGGCGCGCTCTTTCATCGCCTGGAGAAAGAGCGAATTCACCCAACGAATGACGGGCGCCTCGTCGTCCGAATCGAGAATGTCGCTCGCGGCTTCGTCGTCGACGTTCGATTCGTCGCTCTCGAGCTGCTCCTCGCCGGCTTGACGTTCGTAGACGCGGTTGATGGCGTCTTCGATCCGATCTCTCCCGCCGACGGACGCTTCGACCGGCTTGCCGAAAATGACGCGGACATCGTCGAGCGCTTCGGTATCGAAAGGGTCGCCGCAAATGACGTGGACGGCGGCTTCGTCTTCACGAACGACCAACACCTTGTGCGATTTTGCGAAGGCGATGGGGACGCGAGTCGCCAGCAGTGTCGGAATTTCGGCCGGATCGATCCGCTCGGTGATCGGCAGCTGCGCTTCTTCCGCGAGGGCCCGGGCGAGTGCAATCTCGTCGACGACGCTCGTGTTGACGAGCAAGTCGAGCAATTCGGAGCCACGCTCGCGCTGAATCGCCCACAGCGACTCGAGCTTGTCCGCGGGGATGACGCCGCGTCGCGCCAGGAGCTCACCGAGGAAGCGCTGTTCGCCGGCCATCGCTACCTCTCGATTCTTTCGACGCCACGCGGAGGCGGGGCGACGTTGACCGCCGGCGGAGGCGCCGGCTGCGCGTTTTGGGCCGGGCCCGGGGCCGGAGCGGGAGCAGCCGGCGCCGCAGCGCCCGGAGCGGCATCCGAACCGCTGACGGGAGCCGGCAGCTCGAGCGGCGCGCTCGGTTCGTGCACCTGCATTTCGCGCGGGCGCGTGAGCTCGTCGAGGCGCCGCTGGTCGTCGAGTTCGAGGTAGGACTGCCGAATGTCCTCGAGTAAGCCGTTCGTGCGCGTGTAGTCCTTCGGCGGCGCGTATTCGTTTTGGTCTCCGAACACGAAGTAGTGGTCGAGAAACTCCTGCCGCTCCTGCATTTTCCTCTCGAACACCGTGCGCAAGTCCGACTGCTCGCGAATGATGTACGGCGTGAGAACGAGGATGAGATTGGACTTTTGCATCGACGTGCTGCGCGAGCGAAAGAGGGCTCCGAGCACGGGAATGTCGCCGAGCAGCGGAATCTTCGTGTCGGTGATGGCCACGCGGTTGCGCACGAGACCCCCGATGACGACGGTCTCCTGATCTTTCACGACGAGCTGGGTCTGTGCGGTCCGCTTCGAAAAGGGAACCGCGCCGAGTGAGCCGATCGGTTGCTGCCCGGTCACGTCGCTGATTTCCTCGTTCACCTCGAGGCGGACTTCGTCCGAGTCGTTGAGATGGGGCACGATCTTCACTTTGGTCCCGATGTCCTGGCGCGGAGCCGTGCCGAACCCGAGCCCCAAACCCCCCAGGCCCCCGAGAGCGCCGAGCGGGCTCCCGCCTGCCGCACCGCTCGTCGGCAGCGAACCCAGTCCGCCGACATTGGTCTGGAGGGGGATATTCTGGCCGACGTTGATCTCCGCAGGCACGTTGTCCGTGGCGAGAATGTGGGGCGTCGAAAGGATGTCGGCGTCGTTCGTTTGAGCGAGCGCGTTCAGAAGGATGCCGAAGGCCGGGATCGAGATGCCCGTGCCGAGAAAGTTCTCGCTCCCGGGAAGGCCGGGGCCGCGAATGCCGAAGGCAAACGCGTTCAAGGACGAGTCGGTGGGGTTGGGCAGCGAGATCGATCGAAATGGGTTGAGGCCGCCGTAGAGCAACGTCTGACCGCTGCTCGTCGGCCCATTCGCGATGTCGCCGGCGTGAAACGACATGCCGAGCTGGTTTTCCCGGTCGATCGTGAGGTCCATGATGACCGCTTCGATGAACACCTGGCGGCGGGGCTGGTCGAGCTGATCGATGACCGTCCGCAGATTGGCAAAGTCGCGGAGGCTCGAGGTGACGACGATCGAGTTGGTCGCCTTGTCTGCGCTGACCTTCACCCCCGACTCGAATATCGTGAGCGGCGGCGCCTTGCCCGGCCCTCCTCCGCCCGACGCAGCGGCCGCTCCCGTGACGATTTCCGTAAGTGTCTTCGCAAGCTCCACGGCGTCGGCGTGCTGGAGCGCGAGAACGTGGATTTCGCCCTCGCCGCTGTGCGGCACATCGAGGCGCTTGATGAATTCGAGGATGCGAAAGTAAGCCCGCTCGGTTCCGACGATGATGATCGCGTTGCTGCGGTCGTCGCCGAGGATTTTGCTGACGTGAACGTCGCTCGTCAGCACGCTGCTCGTCGGCTTGGCACCGGGCTTTTCGCCCGCCCCGAAGACCTCGTTCAGGCGCGCCACGATGTCGGAGGCGGTGCCGTAATGGATCGGCTCGATCCAAATTTGATCGCCGATTCCCCCCACGTCGACGTCTTCGAGGATGCGCATCATCCGCTGAATGTTCGTTCCCGTGTCCGTGATGATGAGAAGGTTGCCCGGCGCGTACACGGTGATGTCGCCGTCCTTCGACTTGAAGTGCCCGAGGACGTTCGCAATTTCCTCGGCGCTCGCGTTGCGAAGTCGGTGAATGCGCGTGATGAAGCGGTCCTCGGGAGTGCCAGCTTGGCCGGCCACATAGACGGGCGCGCCCATCTTCGCGTCCGGTGAATCCACGATCTTGTAGAAGCGACCGTGCGGAATCACCGTGAGACCGTTCGCCTCGAGGATCGACAAGAACGCTTGGTAGGCCTCTGCCACGGTCACTTTTTGAGGGGAGAAGACCGTCGCCTTGATGTTCTTTATTTTGCCGCTGAAGATGAATCGTTTTCCGGTCAGCTCGCCGATGACGCGAACGAGCTCCGAGAGATCGGCATCTTCGAGTGAGAACGACACCTTGTCGGCCGCCGAGCGGGGCGCGTAGTTGATGCCGGTCTCGAACTGCTGCAATCCCTGCGTGTCGCCGACCGCGCTTCCGGCCGGGGCCGGGGCTTTCGCGCCCGGGGCGTTCGGGGCGGCCAGATTCGCGGGGCCGAGGGCCGAGACGGCCGGCGGCGGAGGGACGATCGGCTGCGGATTCGACCGGAGCCGCGGCTGCGCCGCGGCACCAGCGCTGAGCGCCGCGCCGCCGAGGCACCACAACACCAGAGTTCTGCGAACTTTCGATCTCATCGTGGACCCGATTCGTGGCTACTTCGACTTCAAGGGCGAGGCGGGGGCGATCGGCCTGGCCGACGTCACCGGATGGGATGCGGAGCTTCCGCCGCGTCTGGCATCGACCGTCGCCGACGCGACGGGGCCAGGGCTCTTGGCATCGGCCGCTGCAGGAGCGACGACGTGTCCGGCGACTCCTGAGGCGATGAGCGTCAGTGCGCCGACGAGCACGACGCATGCGCCGACCATCGCTCCCATCGTGACGAGTGTGCGCTTGAGCAGCGTTTGGTTGTCGATCGGCGCCTCAGGCATGTTGTCCCTTCATTTGATGTTGTAATCGAGATTCGTCTCTTGACCGTGTCGATTGACCGACACGACCAGCTGGTCGGCCGTGCGAAGCCGCGCGTATGCCTCGAGCGCCTTCTCCGGACTCGTCATGTCGAAGCCGTTGATCTTTTCGAGTCGATCACCGTTCTCCATACCCAACGTCCCGAGCAGGGAGTCAGGCCGGACGCCGAAGAGACGAATGCCGACGACCTTTCCGTTCTCCTGCTCGGGAACGATGCGCGCCTGACGCATGAGCTCCGCCTGGTTTTCGAGAATCTTGTCGACGACGCCGCGATCGACGTCGAACTCGGTTGCACTGACCTTACGGATTCCGTGCTGAATGTCGGCCGATACCGAGCTCTTCTCCACGACCGCGGGCGGAGGCGGCGCCCCGGCCTCGGGAACCGCGAGCGTCGGTGGCTTGAACATCTGCGATTGACAGAGCTCCCGTCCGTTGGCCAGCCACACTCGGTCCCAACCGATGAACCGGACAGTCTTGCTTCCGACCTCCCCGCCCCGGCGCCGGAGCATGCTCTTGCCCTTGTCGCGATCGGTTTGGAGAGCCGCGAACGACCAATCCGGATCGGCGGACGCCGCGATGATGAGAACCTGCACGCCCTCGCATTCGGGAACGTTGTACGGGTCGCTGTAGTCGATGGGCGGAGGGGGAAGATCCTCCCCGGCGTCTTCCGGCGCGACCGGCTCCTTGTCGAGCGGTCCGGTCACCGAGTCGAAGGGATTGCGGTGCAAAATCGGGTCGGCACTGGTGGCGTGACCGTTGGTCGATGCGGGGGCGGGGGCGAAGCGCGCGACGATCGGGGGGGCGGCGAGCTGGCTCTCATCGGCCCCGAGGCTCGCGCCGACGACCTGCATGATCCCTTCGGAATTCAGAAAGGCGGCCGTGCCGGTCAAGGTCAGAATGACCGCCCAAAAGTGCCGTTTGAGAAGCTTGTCGAAAGCCATGGACGATCACGGGCCGGGGCGGGATGCCCCGCGAAACCTTCTGCGAGGCACGTGCCACAGAGCAAACACGCGAGCTTAGAGCTTGTTTCCGCCCCTCCCCTCGGGATCGTTCGCCAGCTTGGCGAGCCGGCTCCGCGGCTTCCCCACCGCAGGGACAAACTGTCAATAGAGCGGAGACCGGCGGTCGCTACTCCTGCACGCCGTCGAGCTTGCGATAGATGGTGCGTGTCGAGATGCCGAGCAGCTGCGCCGCCACCGACTTGTCGCCCCTGGCGTGCCGCAAGGTTTCGCGAATAACCCGAAGTTCGATTTCGTCGAGCGTCGTCCCGACCTCGAATGTCAATTGGGTTGGGGCGCTCGACGCCGCGCTCGCAATTGGATCCGGTAGGTCGGCCTCGGTCAGTACGTCGCTACGAGAGAGAACGACGGCGCGCTCAATTGCATTCTCCAGCTCTCGAACATTGCCCGGCCACGCGTACTCACCCATTCGCTCGAGGGCTTCACGGGTCGGCTGGAGACGCGGGCGACCATTTTTCGCGCAATAGTGCCCGAGAAAGTGGTCGACGAGCAACGGGATGTCGTCTCGGCGCGCACGAAGCGGGGGCGCCGTGATCGCGATGACGTTCAGTCGGTAGTAGAGGTCTTCCCGGAAACGACTCGCCGTGACCTCCGCGAGCAGATCGCGGTTCGTTGCGGCCACGATCCGCACATCGGCCTTGGTCGTGTGCCCGCCGAGCGGCTCATACTCGCCCTCCTGCAGAACGCGCAGCAGCTTGACTTGAACGCTGGGCGAGAGCTCGCCGATCTCGTCGAGAAAGAGCGTCCCGCCGGCCGCGCGCGCAAAGCGACCATCTTTTTTCGAGGTTGCGCCCGTGAACGCGCCCTTTTCGTGTCCGAAGAGCTCGCTCTCGAGGATGGTCTCCGGTATCGCCGCACAGTTCACCGCGACGAATGGACCGCGCGATCGAGAGGACCGCTCGTGAATGTATCGGGCCAGAAGCTCCTTTCCGGTTCCACTTTCTCCGAGGACCAGGACGGTGGCTTGGCTCGGAGCCGCCTGGGTCGCGACGTCGACCACGCGGCGGAGCGAGGTCGAGCTGCCGATGAGCTCGCGGTGCGCGAGGCGCTTGATCTCGTCCTTCAACGATCGGTTCTCGGCGACGAGCTTCTGCTTTTCGGCCGCCTTGCGAACGCTCTTGACGATGGACGCCCTCTTCAGCGGTTTCTCGACAAAGTCGTACGCGCCGTCGCGCATCGCGTTCACGGCGACTTCGACGGATCCGTAGGCCGTCATCAGCACGACCTCGACGTCGGGAGCGATTTGCTTAATCGCGTGAAGAAGCTCCAGGCCAGAAGTTCCCGGCATCATGAGATCGGTCAAGACGACGTGAACGCGATGGGACCGGACGAGCTCGAGCGCACGCTTGGCATCAGCCGCCGACAGGACCCGGATGCCCTCACGAAGAAAGATTTTTTCGAGCGACTCGACGTTCGATCGTTCGTCGTCCACGACCAAGACCGTGATGGCGTCGGGGGATGGATCGGCCGCGGCCGGCGACGCGGGGACGCCCCGATCAACCGATGATCCTCCGAGCGCGGCAGCCGGCGGCGTCAGGGTGGAGGGGAGCGGAAAGCTGGGCTTGACGACCACGGGCGGACAAGATGGCAGACGCTCGACAGATCGTCAAAACCCGGTCGAGGCCGAACCCTGTTCCGTCACCGCGTGCTTGGCATCGAACGCCCGCCGAACCCCAATCGTCGAAACGAAGTTGCGCGAAGCGACCTCGGCCGCCCGTTTCGGGTCAGGGGGGCAACGACGGCCTCATCGAACCAGCTTCGAGATCGCCCGAAATGCGTCGGTTCCACCTCGCTCGAGCCAGTCGAAGACGACCGCCTCGGTCACCGTCGAGACGGCGCCCGCTCGCTCGCACAACGCAATGCCGGCGGCGCGGTTGGCTTCGTCGCGAGAGGCGACGGCATCGACGAGAACGTGAACGGCGTAGCCCCGCTCCACGAGCGTGCGCGCGGTTTGAAACACGCACACGTGGGCCTCAACGCCGGCCATGACGATCGCGCTCGGAGCCCTGGAACCGATTGCGCTCGCCACGCTCGGCTCTCCGCAAGCGTCGAACGTCATTTTCTCGATCGGGGCGACGCCGAGCGGAAGGAGCCTTGACGCGACCGACGCCATGGTCGCGCCCAGGCCCTTCGGGTACTGCTCGGTCGCCAGCACGGACACGCCGAGGATCCGTGCTGCTTCGAGGACGACCCCCACGTTATGGATCAGGCGATCCAACGTCGCCGGTGGCATCGCCGCCGCAAGCCGCTCTTGCACGTCGACGATGAGCAACAAAGTCGTCGACGCGACGAGCGCCTTCATCCGAACAGCCCGCACGCGCGAAGCCAACGCAACCAATCGGCCCGCAAGTCGAAGCGCAGCGTGGCGCGAGCGACCTCCTCGCCCGCATCGTCGTAGATGCTTGCGGCGAGCAGCGTCACGGACTCGAAGGGCGCCATCGCGTTCCACTCCTTTTGCCCGCTGAGCTCGTATCGCCTGCCGTCGTCGCCCGAGAAGGCGAATCGATACGGAATGCGTCGTTCGTCGAGCAGGCGGTTATACAAGAAGCCCGCGACCGGACGAGCCGAGGCGAGGCGCTCCGCGTCGATCGTTCCGGAAAGCGACCACGTTCGATCGCGCAACGCCGACAGCAGATCCGCAGCACGCCCTTCGAGGTCAACGTTCATGGCCCGCTCCTCGGTGGGCGCATCGAGTCGCCAGTAGCTACCCGTCAACCATTCGCGAAAAGAAGGCGCCACGATCATGTTCGACGGCGAGGCCTCAGCGCCCGCCCCCGCGGGCCGCACCGGTCTGGCGGTGAATGACCAGGCGCTCGACGACGCCGCCCTGCGCAGCGGCCTCGGCCATGGCTTCGACGTCTGCGGCGGTGACATGCCCGTAGACGACGTGCTCCGGCTCTTGGACGACCGTGATGCCCACTTCGCAAAGGTCGAGGCAGCTCGAGCTGCATGCCCTGACCCCCTCCTTCGCGACACCGCGGCGCGCCAGCGCCTCTTTCAAATTCGAGACGACCTCTTCGGCCCCTTTCTCGGCGCAAGAGCCCTTCGGGTGACCGTCGGGGCGTCGATTCGTGCAAACGAAGAGATAGCGGTCTCGAAACGGCATGGTGGCGGCGGGTCATCCTGGGGCGGCCCTTTCCCCTGCGTCAAGGTGAACGCGATGGTCTTGCGCTTCGGCTGCGCTCGGACGATGCTCGCGCCCCCATGAGAATTCGAACGTTCATCATCGGCCTTCCGCTCGCCCCCCTCGCCCTGGCCATCGCTTGCGGTGGCGGCAGCGAAAATCTTCCACCTCCACCGCCACCCCCGCCCCCGCCCCCGGTCGCGTCCTCGGCGCCCCCCGCCGTCTCCTCGGCCCCCCCGGCGCCGACGCCCCCGCCGGCCCCGCCCGCACCTCCCGTCCAGTTGAGCGAAGGGACGGCAAGCCCGGATCCC